>NZ_JBNNUI010000003.1:0-528494 GCF_050279585.1 Bacillus sp. NPDC094064 | reverse complement strand
AATCTCTCCTTTTCCTCTTTTTTATCAGTGTTGACACACAAAAAGAGGTTCAGACACAAAAACAGGCTATGGAGAAGACTTTCTCCACAGCCTGAAAAAGACGCTACCAGTATGGTAGCGTCTTTCTAACGATGTAAAGCGTAGGTATCACATTTAGCAATTTGCTGAAGTTGTATATATTCTGCTGTTGTTAACTGTGTTTGTGTACTAGCCTGTACATTTTCTTGCAATTGTTGAATGGAGCTTGCACCAGGTATAACAGCTGCAATAGTTTCGTTATGTAAGCAATATTGAATAGCTGTTCCTGTTAAAGAGCGTTCTCCAATCGCTTCTTTTACACTCGCTAGTGTTGTATTAAATTCATCGTATGAATAAGAAAGGTAATCCTTTTCTTTTACTCTTTCTATCTTTCTTGCATTATTGTCAGTTAGAATTCCTTTTGCAAGTGGTCCACGAGCAATGACGCTAATTTGATGTTCAGTAAGAAGTGGGAACCATTCTTCTGGCCGACGATTTAATAGGCTATATTCCATTAGTACGCTAACGATATTTGAGCGTTTTGCATACTCACGGATGACATTTGGACGTATAGAAGAAATACCGTAATGGCGAATGATACCTTCTTGTTTCAATTCTTCAAAAGCTTCAATTGTTTCATCTATAGGATCTTCAATCGTCCCACCATGTAGCTGGTAAAGATCAATATAATCTGTTTGAAGTCTACGTAAACTTTCTTTTACTTCAGCCTTTATGTAAGCTTTGGAAGGATCCCAAGACCAGCCATTTTTTTCTTCTGTCCATCTATTTCCAACCTTCGTTGTAAGAACCAGTCTGTCTCGTTTTCCCTTTAAGGCTTTTCCAACAAATTCTTCATTTAATCCATAATCATATAAATCTGCTGTATCAAAAAAATTAATCCCTAAATCGATTGCTTCATCGATAATACGCATGGCTACTGTTTCAGATGTACCGAGAGACATACAGCCAAGGCCCATTTCTGTAACAAATAAATCTGAGTTTCCTAATTGACGTTTTTTCATAGGTCAACCTCCTTCCCTTTATTGTACGAGAGGGAAAAGAGGTTGACAAACGTTTACTTTTGAAGACGCATGTTGTAAAAGTCCGATTGATGTGGGCTACTAATTAGAGGTGGATGGCCCCATCTGATTAATGTTTCACTTTATTTGCTGTAATCCACTCTTGTACAGTTGTATACTCTTTGCCATATTGTTTGAGCTTATGGCGAATTTGCCATGCTTTTCCGACTAAAGTGACGCGATTTGGTAAAATATAAACTTTCATTTCTATCACGCTCCTTTCAATGTGGTAAAATGTATGAGGAAAGAATAGGAAATAGAACAGGGAGATGAAGTAATATGAGTAATCTTGCAGAGAGAACGGTAAAAACTGAGCCGATTTTTGATGGTAGAGTTATAAAAGTTCGTGTTGATGATGTAGTATTACCAAATGGAGAAATGAGTAAACGTGAAATTGTAAATCACCCTGGTGCAGTTGCTGTTATTGCTATTACTGATGAGGGGAAAATTGTGCTTGTTGAGCAGTATCGTAAAGCTCTTGAAAAAGCGATTATAGAAATTCCAGCTGGTAAGTTAGAACCAGGTGAAAAACCTGAGGTGACAGCAGTTCGTGAATTAGAAGAAGAAACAGGATATGTATGTGAAAACATGGAGCTCATTACTTCTTTCTATACATCTCCAGGATTCGCAGATGAAATTTTATATGTATATAAAGCGACAGGTTTGACAAAAAAAGAAAATAAAGCAGCTTTAGATGAAGATGAGTTTGTGGAGTTAATGGAAGTATCATTAGAAGAAGCGATTACCCTTATGAAGGATCTTCGTATTCATGATGCGAAGACGATGTTTGCAGTACAATATTTACAACTACAAAAATAAACACTCGCCAAAGGCGAGTGTTTTTTAATTAATTTTTGCATATACACGTGCATCACGTAAGCTACCATCCGGCGCTAGGAAATCATTCTCCATCGTGCCTTCTAAAATAAATTCTAAACGTTCTGCTAAGTTACATGCGTTTGTATTTGTTGCATCAGTACGAATTTCAATTCTTCTAGCACCTAGTTTATCAAAGGCAAATTGAATGGCACCTTTAATAGCTTCGGTCATATAGCCTTGTTTTGTATAAGCGCTATGTAGCCAGAAGTGAAGTGAAAACTTTGGAATATCCCAGTTTTCAGGTTTAAGCGTAATCGCCCCGATGAATGTACCTGATACTTTATCGTATAAGTGAAAATCAAGTGTTTCACGAAGTAAAAACTGCCCGTGAGCGTTACGAACAATTTCTTCAGCACTCTCTTCTGTTTCAGCGTTAATTGGTATCCACGGCACTAAATCTTCTAGGGAAGCTTGGATTGCTTCATATACTTCGGCACCATCACCTGGAAACGGTTTGCGAACTTGTAAGCGTTCAGTTTGAAATAATGTTGGAAAATCTAATAATAATGGTTTCAAGAGAAATCCCTCCTATTCTCTACTTTTTAGTTTAGCAAAGTAGAGCGGAATTTCAATGTTAATTCGTCATACTTTTTTTCTTTCTTTCATACATTTTTAGTAATAGTGTGAACGGAGGGAAGAAAAATGTGGCGAAAAACTTGGCAAGACCGTGTAACGTCTCACATACAGGAAAACTCTTCATTATATATATTTAACGCTGTTTTATTATTGATGGGAGTAATATTTGGAGCTATTCTTGTGAATAGTTTACAAATAAATCAAAAACAAGATTTATCATTTTATTTACAGCGTTTTTTTGGACAAGTTTCTAAAGGAGAATTTGCTATCGCGGGCGAAATGTTTCGAGAAAGTTACTTTTCGCAGTTAAAATACATCGGCTTTATTTGGATTTTAGGGATTTCAATTATTGGATTGCCACTTATTTTTATTTTATTATTTGTAAAAGGAGTAGTTGTTGGATTTACAGTAGGTTTTTTAGTAAGTCAGCATGGTTGGAATGGATTATTACTTGCATTCGTATCTGTATTGCCACAAAACCTAATCATAATTCCAGTATTTCTCGTTATGACAACGATTGCCGCAAGCTTTTCTTTGCGAATGATTAGGCATCAATTTATCCGGAAAATAACCGAGCCACTATTACCATTATTAATTCGTTATACATGCTTTTTTCTTGTGATTGGAGCGGTGTTAGCTCTTGCTTCTAGTGTGGAAGCTTATGCATCGCCAGTTTTAATGAAAGAAGTCGTTGAAGCTATTAATAAAAAATAAATACTTTTTGAGAATAATTATCAATTTGTTTTTATTATTTTTCTTTTGACAGAAGCCCTTCTTCTGATATAATGGTGTAAGAGTGGCGAGGAGGGAGTAGTACCGAATGGAAGAAAGAATTGAACGAATTAAGAAGCAATTACATGCAGCGAGCTATAAATTAACACCGCAACGTGAAGCAACAGTTCGTGTGCTGCTAGAAAATGAAGAAGATCATTTAAGCGCAGAAGATGTTTACCTCCTTGTAAAAGAAAAGTCGCCAGAGATCGGATTAGCAACTGTCTATCGAACTTTAGAGCTATTATCTGAGTTGAAAGTGGTCGATAAGATTAACTTCGGAGACGGTGTTTCACGCTATGACTTACGCCAAGAAGGTGCGCAGCGTTTTCACCATCATTTGATTTGTACACAATGTGGTGCTGTACAAGAAATACAAGAAGATTTACTTGGTGAAGTGGAAAGGAAAGTAGAACGAGACTGGAGCTTTAAGGTGAAAGATCATCGTTTAACATTCCATGGGATTTGTAAAAATTGTCAAGAAATTGAAACGGATGAAAAATAACCTTTTCCTATTTATCTAGGAAGAGGTTTTTTATTTGAATAAGGTATAAATTGGTGAAAGCTTGGCATATGTTGTAATAACTTATATTTTGGAGGAATTTACAATGCGCCGAGCTTTAAAATTAACTTTTGATGGAATAAAAGTATTTTTATTATTTACAAGTTGTACGATTTTGTTTTATTTCGCTATACTATGGATAAATGAAGAATATGAAAGCTATCATCGTTATGAAAAGCCAAAAGAAGAGACTGTAGAAAAAGTATCAGGGAATGAAGAGCCGGTAAAGGATGCTTTCGTAAATAGAATGATGTTTTTCTATGAAAGTGGGGAGTAGTGTAGATTGGAAGATCAATTAAAAGATTTTATTCATTATATGGTTGTCGAAAAGGGATTAGCGAAAAATACAGTAGTATCTTATGAACGTGATTTGAAAAGTTATGTAAAGTATTTGCAAAATGTAGAACAGGCAAAAACTTTTCATGAAGTGACACGCTTGCATATTGTTAACTTTCTACAACATTTAAAAGAAAACGGAAAATCTTCGAAAACATTAGCACGTCATATAGCATCGATTCGTTCGTTTCACCAATTTTTACTTCGTGAACGGGCGGTAGAACACGACCCATCCGTACATATTGAAACGCCGCAAGGAGAGCGGAAATTACCAAAAGTATTATCAGTTGATGAAGTAGAGGCGTTACTTCAGACACCAAAAATGACGAGTGCTTTTGGAGTTCGTGATAAGGCGATGCTAGAGTTACTGTATGCGACAGGACTTCGCGTTTCAGAATTAATCGCACTAAATTTAGAAGATGTACATTTAACGATGGGGTTTGTTCGTTGCATAGGGAAAGGGAATAAAGAAAGAATTATTCCATTAGGAAGTTTAGCGACGGAAGCGATTCAAAAGTATATTGAAAAAGGAAGACGAGAATTGATGGGTAAAAAAGTAGTAGATGCACTCTTTTTAAACCATCATGGTAATCGATTATCGAGACAAGGTTTTTGGAAAATTTTAAAACGATTAGCGAAAGAAGCAAATATTGAAAAAGAGCTGACACCGCATACGTTGCGTCACTCTTTTGCTACGCATTTATTAGAAAATGGGGCAGATTTACGTGCTGTACAAGAAATGCTTGGACATGCCGATATTTCGACGACGCAAATTTATACGCACGTTTCAAAAACTAGATTAAAAGATGTATATAAACAGTTTCATCCGAGAGCATAGTTACTATGCTCTTTTTTTCATAGATTTAGAAGGAGAGAGCGTTTCACAGAAACTTCACAAACATTTCGTACATTGTTTTCAGTAGAAGACTGGAATATTACAATGTATTTCCTCTATACTAAATACAGTATGAAGGAGGAAATGATGATGAAAAAACTTATTATGACTTTATTTATCGCGATGCTAGCGTTGGCTGGCTGTAATACAAACAAAGAAGAACCGAAAAAAGAACAGAAACTTGAGGCTGTAAAAGTAGCGGTTCAAACAAATCCGAAAGAAATTAAACCAGGTGAAAAAACAGAAGTACAAGCACTTGTTACACAAGGAAAAGAGAAAGTAACGGATGCTGATGATGTAAAGTTTGAAATTTGGAAAGATGGCGACGAAAAGCACGAGATGTTAAATGGTAAGCATAAAGGGAAAGGTGTTTATGCAGTAGAGAAAACGTTTGAGACGGATGGAGTATACCATATTATCGCTCACACTAATGCACGTGAGATGCATGTTATGCCAGAAGTAAAAGTTGCTGTAGGAAATGCGAAAGTAGAAGATGCGAAAAAAGAAAGTAACGATCACGATGCAGGACACGGTGATCACAAAAGTGACACAATGATCCACCTTATGGCTGGTGATATAAAAGCAAATGCTGAATCAACGATGAAAGTTCATTTAAAGCAAAAAGAAGAGGCATTAACGGGTGCTGAAGTCCAACTTGAGATTTGGAAAGATGGTGTTGAAAAACACGAATTTATTCCTGCGAAAGAAGGGAATAAAGGAGAGTATGAAAGTAAACATACTTTTAAAGAGAACGGTACTTACAAAGTGAAAGTGCATGTGAGAAAAGGCGAACTGCATGAACATAAAGAAGAAACAGTAGAAGTCAAATAATGAGCAGCTCTTTAGAGCTGCTTTTTATTTTGTATTATAAAGAAATAAGTCACAAAATAGTTAGCACTTCTTTGTATAATGGATTACAATAGAAGTGTGAAGAAAATGAGAAATTCTACGAAAATGTATTAAAAAGAAAGCGTAAACATGTTATGATATCAATATCAGATGTCTGACATCTGACTTAGAAAAAATTAGAAATGTTTTTAAGTCGTTTCAAGTAAAACAAAATAGGTTAAAGAATGATTGAAAGAAGTACTGTTTGACAATGAGAACGAAATATAATTCTTATGGATAACAGTTTCACTTTATAGCGTTTTGAACATACTACAAGAAGTAGAACTGAACTTATAGGAGGTCGCAGTTATGAATAAATATAAACGTATATTCTTAGTCGTAATGGACTCTGTGGGAATCGGTGAATCACCGGATGCGGAGCAATTTGGTGATTTAGGTTCTGATACAATTGGACATATTGCTGAGCATATGAACGGATTACAAATGCCGAATATGGTGAAATTAGGTCTTGGAAACATTCGCGAAATGAAAGGTATCTCTAAAGTAGAAAAGCCACTTGGATATTATACAAAAATGCAAGAAAAATCTACGGGCAAAGATACAATGACAGGGCACTGGGAAATTATGGGACTTTACATTGATACGCCATTCCAAGTGTTCCCTGAAGGATTCCCGAAAGAATTACTTGAGGAATTAGAAGAAAAAACAGGCCGTAAAATTATCGGTAATAAGCCAGCTTCCGGAACTGAAATTCTTGATGAACTTGGTCAAGAGCAAATGGAAACAGGCTCTTTAATCGTTTATACGTCTGCTGATAGCGTACTACAAATCGCGGCACACGAAGAAGTAGTGCCACTTGATGAGTTATATAAAATTTGTAAAATTGCACGTGAATTAACATTAGATGAGAAGTATATGGTAGGACGTGTTATCGCTCGTCCATTCGTTGGTGAGCCAGGTAAATTCATACGTACACCAAATCGCCATGACTATGCGTTAAAGCCATTTGGCCGCACAGTAATGAATGAATTAAAAGATAGTGACTATGATGTAATTGCGATCGGTAAAATTTCTGACATATATGATGGTGAAGGGGTAACGGAATCACTTCGTACGAAGTCTAATATGGATGGAATGGATAAACTTGTAGATACATTAAACATGGACTTTACAGGTCTTAGTTTCTTAAACTTAGTTGACTTTGATGCATTATTTGGTCACCGCCGTGATCCACAAGGATATGGAGAAGCATTGCAAGAATATGATGCACGTCTTCCAGAAGTATTCGAAAAACTAAAAGAAGATGATCTATTATTAATTACAGCAGATCACGGTAATGATCCAGTTCACCACGGTACTGATCATACACGTGAATATGTACCGTTATTAGCATATAGCCCAAGCATGAAAGAAGGCGGACAAGAATTATCAATTCGTCAAACATTTGCTGATATTGGTGCAACAGTAGCAGAAAACTTCGGTGTGAAAATGCCAGAATACGGCACAAGCTTCTTAAACGAGCTAAAGAAATAGGGGGATAAAAAAATGAATCGTGAACTTATTACAAAATCAGCTTCATACTTAAAAGAGAAATTCCAAGAAACACCACAAGTAGGACTAATCCTTGGATCAGGACTAGGTGTATTAGCAGATGAAATCGAGGACGCAGTAACAGTACCTTACAGTGAAATCCCTGAATTTCCAGTGTCAACTGTAGAAGGTCATGCAGGTCAATTAGTATTCGGTACACTTCAAGGTGTTCCTGTAGTAGCAATGCAAGGACGTTTCCATTTCTATGAAGGATACGATATGCAAAAAGTAACATTCCCAGTTCGTGTTATGAAAGAGCTAGGTGTAGAAACAGTTGTTGTAACGAATGCAGCTGGTGGTGTAAATACATCATTTGAGCCAGGTGACCTTATGTTAATTTCAGATCACATCAACTTCATGGGTACAAATCCATTAATCGGACCAAATGATTCTGAAATGGGTGTACGTTTCCCTGATATGTCTACATCATATACGACAGAACTTCGCGAAATGGCGAAACAAGTTGCAGCAGATTTAAATATTAAAGTACAAGAAGGTGTATACGTTGGAATGACAGGTCCTGTATATGAAACACCTGCTGAAATTCGTATGATTCGTACAATTGGCGGAGATGCAGTTGGTATGTCAACAGTACCTGAAGTAATTGTAGCGCGTCATGCTGGTATGAAAGTACTTGGTATTTCTTGTATTTCAAATATGGCAGCTGGTATTTTAGATCAGCCACTTCACCACGATGAAGTAATCGAAACGACAGAACGTGTTAAAGCTAACTTCTTAGCATTAGTAAAAGCAATCGTAAAACAAATGAAGGGGTGACTTCACAATGAGAATGGTGGACCTAATTGCAAAAAAACGTGATGGACATGCATTAACGACAGAAGAAATCAACTTTATCGTTGAAGGATATACAAATGGTGATATTCCTGATTATCAAGTAAGTTCACTTGCAATGGCAATTTTCTTCCAAGATATGAACGATCAAGAACGTGCTGATTTAACGATGGCAATGGTAAATAGCGGTGATACAATCGATTTATCAGCTATTGAAGGAGTAAAAGTAGATAAGCATTCAACAGGTGGTGTTGGTGATACAACGACACTTGTATTAGGTCCATTAGTAGCTGCTTTAGGTGTACCAGTTGCAAAAATGTCTGGACGTGGTTTAGGACATACTGGTGGTACAATTGACAAATTAGAAGCAGTTCCAGGATTCCATGTGGAAATTGAAAATGAAGAATTCATGCGTCTTGTAAATGAAAATAAAATTGCTGTAATCGGCCAAAGTGGAAACTTAACGCCTGCTGATAAAAAGTTATATGCACTTCGTGATGTAACAGCAACAGTAAACTCAATTCCGCTTATTGCAAGCTCGATTATGAGTAAGAAAATTGCTGCTGGTGCAGATGCGATTGTTCTTGATGTAAAAACTGGAGCAGGCGCATTTATGAAAACAGATGAAGATGCAAAACGTTTAGCAGAAGCAATGGTACGAATTGGTAATAACGTTGGTCGTAATACGATGGCAGTTATTTCTGATATGAGTCAACCACTTGGTGAGGCTATTGGTAACGCATTAGAAGTACAAGAAGCAATTGATACATTACAAGGTAAAGGACCGAAAGATTTAGAAGAGTTATGTTTAACACTTGGAAGTCAAATGGTATACCTTGCTGGACAAGCTTCATCTTTAGAAGATGCTCGTGAAAAATTAATTGAAGTAATGAACAACGGAAAAGCGTTACAATCATTTAAAACGTTCTTATCAGCGCAAGGCGGCGACGCATCTGTTGTTGATGATCCTTCTAAATTGCCGCAAGCACAATTTAAAATTGAAGTGGAAGCGAAAGAAGATGGATATGTATCAGAAATCGTTGCAGACGAAATCGGAACAGCAGCAATGCTTCTAGGAGCAGGACGTGCAACGAAAGAGTCTGAAATTGATTTAGCAGTTGGTTTAATGCTTCGCAAAAAAGTAGGGGACAGCGTGAAAAAAGGTGACGCACTAGTTACAATTTACGCAAACCGCGAAAATGTTGAAGATGTAAAAGCGAAAATTTATGAGAACATGAAGATCTCTAAAGAACACGTAGATGCACCAACTTTAGTACATGGTATCGTAACGAAGTAATAAAAGAGGCTGAGGAGATTTCTCCTTGGCTTTTTTTACTATTTTTTGTTTATAATAATAATGGGTGAAATTATGATTAGAATTTGTGCAATAACAAAAACAGACGAAGTATTATATGATGTTTCGCTAGAAGAAACAACGAAAGACCATATTGTATGGTATTGGCTCGATTTATATAAGCCAACGAAAGAAGAGTATACATATATTTTGCAAGATCATTTTAAGTTCCATCCCCTGGCAATCGAAGATTGTATAGAATATGTACAGAGGCCAAAAGTTGATTTCTATGATGGATATAACTTTTTAGTTCTTCACGGATTTGGTGAGGATGGGCTTGAACCACATGAAATCGATTTATTTGTTAGTGATCGCTATATTGTTTCTTTCCATTTTTCTCATAACAATGCGATTGAAAGAGTATGGAAAACGCTTGGTGAAAAGAAACGGATTAAGAAGGGGCCTTTACATGTAGCGCATACGATTATAGACCAAATTGTAGATGACTATTTTGCACCTGTTTACTACATTGAAGATCATTTAAATGCAATTGATGATAATTTAACAGGTGAGACAGCAGGAAGTGTGCTAGAAGAGGTATTTGATATACGTGCAGATTTATCTAAACTAAGGCGTACAATTATTCCAATGCGTGATTTATTATATCGTATTTTAAATTCAACTCGATTTTACGGTATAAGTGATCATGAAATTTATTTTAAAGATATACATGATCATTTACTTAAACTGACTGAAATGATTGAAGCGAGCCGAGAGTTAACGGCAGATATTAGAGATAGCTATTTTTCATTAAACTCGCACCATATGAATAATATTATGAAAACATTAACTGTTTTCTCAACTATTTTTATGCCATTAACATTTATTGCAGGAGTATACGGAATGAACTTTTCGCATATGCCGGAGTTAGGCGGACAGTATAGTTATTTTATTTGCCTACTTATCATGGCGCTAATTGGTGGCGGTATGATGGCTTGGTTTTATAAAAAAGGATGGTTTAAGTAAAAAAACACCGAGGGAAATCCTCGGTGTTTTCTACTTAACCAATGGCATGTAATACAAACATGGCTAAGAATAAGCATGTAATGATATACATAGATGGTGCAACTTCTTTACGCTTTCCAAGAGCAACCTTTAAGATAGGATAAGCAATAAATCCGAATGCAATGCCATCAGCGATACTATATGTGAGCGGGATCATAACGATAATTAAGAAAGCTGGAAATCCTTCTGAAAAGTCGTTCAGAGGAATTTGTTGAATGCTTGTAATCATCAGACCGCCAATAATAATTAAGATAGGTGCAATGGCACTATCAGGAATTAATTTGACAAACGGAAGCGCAAACAGTGATGCGAAGAATAGCATTCCTGTAATGATAGACGTCAGACCTGTCTTACCGCCTGCAGTAATACCTGCAGCACTCTCTACAGTTGAAACAGTAGGGCTTGTGCCAAATAGACCACATGTCATTGCTGAAATTGCATTGGCTTGGTAAGCACGTGGGAATTTACGATCATCTTCTAATAAACCGTGCAATAGTCCCATGTTCTCAAAAATAAGTACCATGCTTAAGGAGAATGTTGCAATCCAAAACGGTAAGGAAGAAAGTTTCTCAAATGACATAGCTCCAAATACATCGCCGTAATTAGCGAATGAAAATGAACTATTTCCCATTTGACTCGTATCAACAAGGCCAAATACCCATGCGATACAAGTTCCTATTGCAATCGTCCATAAAAAGTTTCCACGTACGTTACGAATAAATAATACAAGTGCAACGATAAGGGTCAGTAATGTCGCAAGAACGACAGGATTACTTAATTTCCCCATTGCAACAGCAGTATTTGGATTCGAAACGACTAAACCACCTTTTTGCAATCCGATAAATGCTAGAAACAATCCGATGCCGACAGTGATAGCTTCCTTTAATGACTTTGGAATCGATACTGAAAGCGTGCGGGCGATTGGTGTAAAAGCGGCAATTGCAAAAATAATACCAGAGATAAAGACAGCTGCTAATGCTTCCTGCCAAGTTAACCCAAGCGTATGCACAGCGGTGTACGTGAAGAATGCATTTACACCCATACCAGGAACAAGAATAACAGGTGCGTTTGCCCAAAATGCCATGAGCAGACATCCGACGAATGAACTGAAAACAGTTGCCAAAATTCCAGCTTCAAGAGGAATGCCAGCATCTGATAAGATTGACGCATTTACAATCATAATATATACAATTGTGAAAAATGACGTAACGCCAGCTAAAACTTCTTGTTTTGGTGATGTTTCGTGTAAACCTAATTTAAATGTTCTTTCAAGTATTCCTTTCATGTTAAACCTTCTTTTTCATATCCCTCTCCCACCCGTGAAATCTCTTTTGTAAGAGTTCACCGACCTTTATTATATCAGAACATCATGTTTTTACAACAACAAAAATGATAACGGTTACTTATAAGTGAATTTCCTTATAAATACGTAAAAATAGCCCGGATAGAAGAGATAATTTCTAATTCTCCTGATTGAATGGGCGGAGCTGCTTGTGCATGTAAAGTAGTAGCATAAGATGTAATTTCTCTCGGTAATTGGGCGGATTCTTCAACGAATGAGAGTGGAACAGGATTAATGTTTAAATTGTATGTACTCGCAATAGCACGAGCTTTTTCTACTGCTTGTTGCAGGGCTTGAATGAGAGCTTGCTCATAATATTTATTTGGATGAGATATTCGAAAACGCAATCCTTTTGCTACATTCGCACCATTTGAAACAGCTATATCATATACTTCCCCTGCTTTTTGTACATTTAAAACGGTAATTTCATACAAATGCTCCACACGGTAGCCTTGTAGTAATGCTTTATCATTTATATATTCGTATTGAGGCGTAATCGTATAAGAAATCGTTTCTATATCTTTATCAGCAATACCGAGCTGTTTAAGTGCATCAAGCAATTGTTTTGATTGCACTGCATTTTCTTCTTGCGCTTGTTTTACATTTTTATTATCTGTTCGAATGCCGAGTGTTAATATGACAACATTTGGTTTTGCTTTTACGATTCCTTCTCCTTGTACAGTAATCGTTGCTTCTTTGCCGGTATTTGCCGTGCGCATATTATGTAAGTACGGATTCATTCCACCTTGCATTTCCATCACCATCCTTTTTTATATGTATATGTGTGAACAAAAAAGAAATTTGTATGAAAAAGTTACATAAATGAGAATGTTAAAGAAAGAAAGCATATACAACATGGGTATTTATAGATTATAATATGTATAAATATGATAAAAAAGGGACGAGGCTAGTGAACGAAAAAAGAGAAACACTGATTTTAGAGTTATCCGGATCATTTCGAAAGATGATACGTTTATTACAAAATGATATTAATACACGCTTTGCAGAACATATGCCATATAATGAATTCTCTGTATTACGCGCGTTATTTTTAAAAAGTCCACAAATGGCTTCGCAAATTGCGAGTGAAGTAAACGTAACCTCCAGTCATATTACAGCTGTTACAGATCGTCTCGTACGAAAAGGGTTTGTAGAAAGAAAACGTTCAAATTCAGATCGTCGTATCGTGTACTTAGAAATTACAGAACACGGAAGAGAAGTAACTGAAAAACTAGAAGCTGTGCGTAAAGAATATTATAAAGAGAGATTTAAAGATTGGAGCGATCAAGAAGTAGAAATGGTGTTAGAGCTATTTGGTCGCGTATTATAATAAATGAGGATAGGAAGCGAAAGCTTTCCTATCCTTTTTCTTTTGAATAAAAACATTTTGAAACTCCAATACTTTAATTAAAAAGAATCGGAGTGAAAATTTATGAAACGTATGTTTACGATTCTCATTATGATTGGAAGCATTTTCTGCTTTAATCAATTCGTGGATGCTGCAACGCCTCTTCAAGTCGTTCAAAAAGAATTACAACATATTTCAAATAAACAACCTGTTTTATATTCGAAACTATGGATTCGCTCTATGCAGAATACGATTTTATTTCATCATAGCGACAACGTTCGGCATGAAGATACGATAAGCAATGTGACAAAGTCTTCTCTTGTAAAAGTAAAACAACTTCCGCTTCAGAAAGCATCACAGTATATCCCGAGGTTATCACAGTATATTTCTAAGTTTGAAGCTGAAAATGTGCAAGTGTATTATGTGGCAGCTCGTTATGAAGTGAAAAAAGAGAACCCGTACCAATTAAATGGAATGAATTATTTTATGCAAGTATTTATTCAACAAGGGGGAGAATGGAGAATTGCTGAAAGTATAGTTGCTCCGACAGATCAAATCGTAGCAAATGGAGACGGATTTGGAACGAAGCAAGAAAAAGAGTATGGGAAAAGAAGAGAGAATGTGAAATAACCTCCTCACGAAGAGGAGGTTATTTCATTTGAAATTCCAAGAGACTTTCCATTTTAATATTTTAGCTAGGAAGAAATACGTAATGAAACTAGTTATCAAAAATCCGATGTAAAAGCTGGACAATGACTGCGCTCGACTTAGCATTAAACCTCCAGCGATCCCACCAAAGAAAATCACACAAGCCATAACTAACTTTTGTAATCTTGGATATAATAGGTGGTTACCATTTCGTTCATTCACTGAACGAACATATAAATATATACCAAGCGGTAATAAAATGATGATATGTGCAATAGGTCCAATCAATGTTTTTGCTGGAGGGATTTTTGTAAAGTTCGGTTCGTTATGCCTCACTCCATTTCGATCGGTATAAGCGCTTTGTGGATCATAATTAAAGTGAATATAAAACTCTTCTGCTGGACCAGAAATACGTATGTTTTCCATAAGACGTTGTATATTGCCATTGTCTTTATGAAATTCAGTATTCGAGTGAACAGCAATGATTCCTGCAATAAGTGATGGGAGTAACATTGGGAATATTAATATAGCTGCCGTGAGAAATCCTTGCGATATAACATTCCCTGCAATTGTTCCTATACATAAGGCAAGTGTATAAATAGCGATTAATACAATTAACATGTATATAAAGTAACTATGAAATGGGGAAAATACTTGATATTTATTATGAAAAGTCAACTTTTTCATAATAGCAAATAGTCCCCAGTTTATACTAACAGCTACTACAATGTTACAAATACCAAATAACCATTTTGTTATATAAAGGTGTGAACGTTTAAAGGGCATAGACCATAACAAGTCACTAGAGTTATTTTGTCTTTCCAAGCCGATTAATGTGCAGGCCAGAACGATAAGTACACCACCTTGAAATATGACAGAGTCCATAAGTGATAAATCAAAGTTGTAATGATATATAGATTTCCATTTTTTATTCATATTTAGAAAGTGTTGTTGTTCAATAGAAGTCATATAGTATTTATACGACAAAGTATAGAAGCTGACGAGCCAAAATAACCATACAACATATTTACTTTGTTGATACGTTCTTAGCCATAGTGCTTTTTGAAACATAGGATCTCTCCTTTAAAAAACTTTATAATTTGTTAGGCGTGATAATACAACATAAGTAATGATTCCGGCGAGAAACAAACCGATATAGTAGTTTAATAGGAAACTAAATTGAGTTATTTTATAGCCACCTAGTAATGCAAAGTAGATGGTTGCCCCCCATATCCACATCCGTAAATGATTTTGGAAAATAAATATCTTTTGATTGTTTTCATTAGGTGATCGTGTATATAAGTATGTGCCAAGGAGTAAGTAAAATATTGTATACAAAATAGGGACTAACATTGATTTAGCTGAATAATACGTATAAGATGATGGATCTCTTAAAGTAGTTGGGGCATTTTCTTTTTTACGTAATTCAGGATCATACTCGTAATAAAGCGTGAAATTATATATTGGTGCGACCACATTTGTTTTTTGATTGATTTCATAAAGTTGTTCATATAGCTTATAATTTTTAGTATCGGTAGCCTCTAAATGATTTATCGTAAAAGTGTACACTAGTGGAATAAATGTAAGTCCCATTAGTAGCCAAGGAATACAAAAGGCAACTTGCGACACAATGCTGCCAGTAAAAGTACCGATACATAAAGCAGCTGTATAGACTGCGACATAAGAAACAATTGCATAGAGAAAGTATCGGTGAAATGGACTAAATGATTGATAATCAAAATGAATGGTTGTTCTATAAATAGAGTACATAAGAATCCAGTTTATAAGTAATGAACCTACAATACAAAATGAACCAAAAGCCCATTTAGTTAAGAAAATATCTTTTCTATTAAAAGGCATTGCCATAAGTGTGCTATTAGACTGGTTACTACGCTCCCATCCTATCAATAAGCAGGCTAAAGCAATGATAAGACCTGTTAACCAAAAACTATTACCTTCTCCTGAAGAAAAGGAATAAAAATAATAATACTGTTTCCCTTTCTCTTGTAATTCGTAATATTCAGCAAGTTCCATCTGAGCACTTCTATAGTAGCCAAAAGATAGCAAGTAAAGCGAACTAAAGAAAAACAGTAACACAGCATATTTCCCGCGTTTCCAATTCCACATCCATAACGCCTTATGAAACATACTCATCCTCCTCAAGTGTCGTAACGAAGACATCTTCAAGTGACATCGTCAATTCTTCAATGAGTATTGGTTGTTCTTTATAAAATTTCTCCAGTGTTGTAGCCACATTTCCCTCAATTAAGATCGTATATACTTTTCCTGTTTGATTTAATATTTTAATATTGTTTAAGTTTTCTAGTTTTTGAGGTAGTGAACGTTCATAAGCTACTTGGATTTTAGCAAATCGTGATTTTGCATCGTCTAGTGATGTAATAGAAGATATAGTATGGCCTTTTAATATAATGATTGTATCTGCAATTTGTTCCACTTCATCTAAATGGTGAGTGGAGATGAAAATGGTAATTTCTTTTTCTGCAACTTCTCCAACGAGAAACTGTAAAATCTGCCTTTTAACGATAGGATCAAGTCCATTTGTCGGTTCATCTAAAATAATATATTCTGCTTTTGCAGCAACAGCTAAAATGATCGCAAGTAGTGCTTTCATTCCTTTTGAGTAACTGCGAATGCGTTTGTTTGGTAAATTAAAGCGTTCTAACAGTTCGTAGAAATACTGTTCATCAAATGCCGTATAAACGGATTTATAAAACTTTACAATTTCTTTTACTGTATATCCATTCAATATGTTAGTAGAATCCGGAACATATACGATTTTTTGCTTCATTTCAGGATGCTGATGAATGTCTGTATCTTCATATGTAACAGTTCCTGCATCAGGGTCTAAAATGCCGACCATCGTTCGTAATAAAGTTGTTTTCCCCGCACCGTTTCTTCCGAGTAATCCGACGATACTACCTTTTTGTAATGTGAAAGAAATACCGTCTAAAATCGTTTGATTATCAATTGTTTTCTTCAGATTTGTTACTTTCAACATCTGTACTTCCTCCAATCTCTTTATAGTATGAATCTATCCAATCGTGAATTTTATCTTTCGTAATTCCGAGATAAGAGGCTTCTAGTAGTAATTGATGAAATTGCTTTTCAACCATAGCGATTTTCCTTTCGTCTAATGTTGGGGTAATCGATTGGGATACAAATGTTCCTTTTCCTCGTAATGTTTCAATAATCCCCTGTCGCTCTAATTCTTGATACGCTTTACTAACTGTATTTGGATTTATAACGAGTAAAGAAGCGAGCTCACGTACAGAAGGAAGCTTATCACTTGGAGCTAACATGTTTTTTAATACGAGTTCTTTTATATTTTGAACAATTTGTTCCCATATCGGAGTGTTGCTTCTTGGATCAAGTTGAATATGCAAGAGCAATGTCTCCTTCCTGATATGTATTAAGTGTACTACTGTGTGTAATACACTTAATACAATATAGGCAACAAATGTATTTGTCAATGAAAGGGATAGAAAAATATGGTATTAAAAATGTATAAATTGGAAAAAATAAGTTTGATATAGAATGGAGGGTTAGTCATGAAGCGAGTTTTTGGAATACTTGTTTGTTTCATGTTATTGCTTTCTGGTACCTCAGTGAGTTTCGCACAATCTGAGAAGACGAAGCGGGAAAAAACAGAAGAAACAACGCCGAAGTTAGCGGAACAAGCGTCGTCAGCAATCGTAATTGAACAAGATACAGGTAAAGTTTTGTTTGAAAAAAATCCGAATGAAAAGTTACCACCTGCTAGTATGACGAAGATTATGACAATGCTATTAATTATGGAACAAGTTGAAAAAGGAAAACTAAAACTGACCGATAAAGTTAGAGCGAGTGAGCATGCAGCTTCAATGGGTGGATCACAAATCTTTTTAGAGCCTGGGGAAGAGATGACTGTAAATGAAATGTTAAAGGGTATTGCAATCGCATCTGGAAATGATGCGTCTGTTGCAGTGGCGGAGCATATCGCTGGTTCAGAAGAAGGTTTTGTAAATATGATGAACAAAAAAGCGAAAGATTTAGGGCTGAAAAATACTCATTTTCAAAATCCGACAGGTCTCCCGGCGAAAGATCATTATTCCACAGCAAATGATATGGCGACAATGGCGAAAGAGTTGATGAAGTATCCACTTATTCGCAAATACACAGGTAAATACGAAGACTATTTACGTGAAAATACGGATAAGAAGTTTTGGCTCGTTAATACGAATAAGTTAGTACGTTTTTATCCTGGAGTAGATGGAGTGAAAACAGGTTTTACGACGGAAGCGAAATATTGTTTAACTGCATCAGCTGAAAAAAATGGAATGCGTGTTATTTCAGTTGTTATGGGAGCACCTACATCTAAAGAACGAAACAATCAAGTGACGAAGCTTCTTGATTATGCATTTGGTCAATATATGACAAAGAAAATGTATACGCGTGGTGAAAAAATTAAGACTGTACAAGTAGGAAAAGGGAAAAAAGAAAAAGTAGATTTAGTTGCGTCAGATAATGTGTCTCTTCTTATGAAGAAGGGCGAAAATATGGACAAAGTAAAACAAGAAGTAATCGCTGAAAAGAAAGTAAAGGCACCAATTAAAAAAGGGGATGCGCTTGGTACACTTGTTATTAAAAAAGATAAAGAAGTTTTATTAAAACAAACAATCGTAGCAAAAGAAGATGTTGCTGCAGCAAGCTGGTGGGAGTTATTTAAGAGAAGTTTTGGGATGTTTTCAACATCAAAATAGCGGCGGGAAATTTGCCGCTTTTCTGCTTGTTTGTACAGGAATAATTGCTGAAAGGTTTCACATTATGGCGAAATAGTACTTCTTTTGTCGGTAGGAAGGATTCTTATTCTCTGTCACGAAAATCTTATGTATGCTAATGAGTAAAGTTTGAGCATAAGGAGGAAATCGTGTGAGTCTTTCCATGCAATTAGAGGTAAAACGTGACGTCTTATGTGTGAGGTTAGAGGGTGAATTAGATCATCATACTGCTGAAGAGTTGCGAACGAAAGTAACAGATATGATTGAGACGCATGGTGTTCATCATATTGTTTTGAGCCTAGAGAATTTATCATTTATGGATAGTTCTGGTTTAGGTGTTATATTAGGCCGATATAAACATGTAAAGGGATTAGGTGGAGAAATGGTTGTTTGTGCAATTTCCCCGCCTGTTAAACGTTTATTTGAAATGTCAGGTCTATTCAAAATTGTTCGTTTAGAAGAAAGTGAAGCGCATGCGCTCGCGACGTTGGGGGTGGCATAAATGAGAAATGAAATGAACCTTCAATTTTCAGCGTTAAGTCAGAATGAATCATTCGCTCGTGTTACAGTAGCTGCTTTTATTGCACAACTTGACCCGACGATGGAAGAACTAACAGAAATTAAAACGGTGGTGTCAGAAGCAGTTACAAATGCAATTATTCATGGGTACGAAGGAAATGCAGAAGGTGTTGTTTATATTTCAGTGATTTTGGAAGAAGCAATGGTGAAACTCACGATTCGAGATGAAGGGATTGGTATCTTTAACTTAGATGAAGCGAGACAACCCCTTTTTACAACTAAACCTGAATTAGAGCGTTCCGGAATGGGATTTACTATCATGGAAAATTTTATGGATGAAGTAGAAGTTATTTCAAACGAATCTTTCGGGACAACAATCCATTTGACAAAATACTTATCAAATAGTAACGCTCTATGCAATTAAGGAGAATAGCCTATGGACACAGAGGTCAAAAATGAGAAGAAGAAACCTCAGTTAAAGGACCACGAGCTAAAAGCGTTAATTCAAAAAAGTCAAGATGGAGATCAACAAGCAAGAGATACAATCGTTCAAAGTAATATGCGTCTCGTATGGTCGGTTGTGCAGCGGTTTCTGAACCGAGGATACGAACCAGACGACTTATTTCAAATTGGATGTATTGGACTCTTAAAATCGGTAGATAAATTTGATTTATCTTTCGACGTGAAATTTTCAACATATGCAGTTCCCATGATTATTGGAGAAATTCAACGATTTTTACGTGACGATGGATCAGTGAAAGTGAGTAGATCTTTAAAAGAAACAGGAAACAAAATTCGAAAGATGAGAGACGAGCTTTCGAAAGAATTCGGAAGGGCTCCAACGATTAATGAAGTAGCGGAGGCTCTGGAACTAACGCCAGAAGAAGTCGTTTTGGCACAAGAAGCAAGTCGTGCTCCTTCATCAATACATGAAACCGTGTATGAAAACGATGGGGATCCAATTACTATTTTGGATCAAATCGCAGATCAATCTGAGACGAAATGGTTTGATAAAATTGCTTTAAAAGAAGCGATTAGAGAACTGGATGAACGCGAACGTTTAATTGTGTATTTGCGCTATTATAAAGACCAAACACAATCAGAAGTAGCGGAGCGCATAGGCATTTCTCAAGTGCAAGTTTCAAGACTTGAAAAGAAAATATTAAAACAGATGAAAGATCGAATAGATGAATAGCTATCTATTCGATTTTTTCATTGTAATGAAAATAGAAGATTACACCTATTGTCGAAAAGTTTACAGAATTTATTGATAATTTAGTTAATTTAAAATATAATCCAAGTATGAACTTGTCACAAAGGGGGAAGGAAACATGGAAACGAGGCAACAATGGGGAACGAGGGCCGGATTTATTTTCGCAGCGGTCGGCTCTGCAGTTGGTTTAGGAAACATATGGCGTTTTCCTTATACAGCGTATGAAAATGGAGGAGGCGCATTCTTTTTACCGTACTTATTCGCATTATTAACGACTGGTATTTCATTGTTAGCATTCGAATTTGCTCTTGGACATCGCCATCGTGGTTCAGCACCACTTACGTTCTTCCGTATTCATCCACGTGCTGAGTTTATTGGATGGTGGCAAATGTGTGTAACATTTATCGTTTCAACATATTATGCAGTAATTATTGCTTGGTCTATTTCGTATACGTACTTTGCAATTACTGGAGCATGGGGGAAAGACACGCAATCATTCTTATTTAAAGAATATTTACATGTTGCAGATAAGCCAGGGCAGTTTGGAGGGCTCGTGCCAGAAGTATTAATTCCACTAGCGCTCGTTTGGATTATTGTGCTGGGTGTTGCATTTAAAGGCGTTAAGAAAGGAATCGAAGTTGTTAACCGCATTTTTATTCCGTTATTAGTTGTTATGTTCCTAATTATCGTTGTTCGTGCAGTGACAATGGAAGGTGCGATGCAAGGATTAGATGCATTCTTTAAACCAGATTGGAGTCGTATTTTTGATGGGAAAGTATGGCTTGCTGCTTACGGTCAAATCTTCTTTAGTTTATCTTTAGCATTCGGAATTATGATTACGTATTCTAGTTATTTACCGAAAAACTCAGATACAACAAATAATGCTTTTATTACTGGATTTGCGAATTCAGGATTTGAATTATTAGCAGGGATTGGGGTCTTTGCAGCTCTTGGATTTATGGCAAATAACATGGGGGTACCGGTTGATAAAGTAGCTAGTGCTGGTGTAGGACTTGCGTTTGTAGTATTCCCGCAAATTATTAATGAACTGCCGATGTCACCGTTGTTTGGTGTATTATTCTTCTTATCGTTAACGGTCGCTGGAATTACATCACTTATTTCACTTGCGGAAGTATGTTTTGCGGCTGTATCTGAAAAATTTAGCTTAAGTCGTCAAAAAACGATTGGAATTATGGGAACGCTTCTTGTGTTAGTTTCTCTTGTTTTTGCAACACGTGGTGGGCTTATGTTCCTAGATGTTGTTGATTATTTCGCTAACAATTTTGGATTAATTTCAATAGCGCTTGTTGAAGTAGTGACAATAGGACTTATCTTGCGTCGTTTACCAGTTTATCAAAATCATGCAAACTTTGTATCTGATATAAAGTTAGGGACATTTTGGAGAGTGAGTTTACTTGTTATTACCCCTCTTATGTTAGGGTATATGTTAATTGATGGCACAATCCAAAATATTAAAAAGAACTACGGAGACTATCCAACTGAGTTTGTTGTAACATATGGTTGGTCAATTGCAGCGGCGTTCCTAATTGTTGCAATAATCATGAGTCTGAAAAAATGGAATGCGCAAATACATTCAGATTCTGCTAAGCTTGAAAAAGAATGGAAAGATCGAGGTGTTTCATAATGAGTGGATCAGCGATTATGATGATGGTTATTGGAATGGTGGTCATTTGGGGAGGGCTTGCATTAAGTATCGCAAATTTATTTAAGAAAAAGGCATAATTTAAAAACATCTGCACCGAAACGGTGCAGATGTTTTTTTTATGAAAAAATTGTATTAGAAAAAAATTCAATAACCATACTACAACTACGAGGAAGAGTGAAGAGGTGAATGTAAATTGGAACGAACTATATATATTAAAATGCGCAACCGCTTAAAAGTGTCTCCTTCGTATGAAGTGAAATTGAGAGATATTGCTCAGCTTGCTGGAGATGGTCTTATAGTTGAAGCGTTACAAAATGAGATTGTTTACAAAATAACAGCACATGATAAAACACATGTTGTAATTGATGTTATGAAGATAATTGAGATCATTGAGAAAAAAGCGGCTCACATACAAATTAATTTACTCGGTTCTGGACAAACTCTTGTTGAAATTATTTATGAAAAAAAGAAAGTTCATCCAGTGTTCTTTGGACTTGTATGGTTATTACTTTTTATTGGAGCAGCTCTTGCAATCATTTATTTCCATGAGGATGTAAGTATGCAACAAGTGCATCAACGGTTATATTACATGATTACTGGAGAGTTTAAGGAGCAACCACTATTATTTCAAGTTCCATATTCAGTAGGTCTTGGATTAGGTATGGTTTTATTTTTTAATCATGTATTTCAAAAGCGAATTAATGAAGAGCCGAGTCCGTTAGAAGTCGAGATGTTCCAATATCAACAGTCGCTTGATCAATATGTAATTGTGAATGAAAACAAGGATAACACGAAACAGCTTGCCGATGATTGAATGTGGGTTTGTTATATTAATTGGTTTAGCTGGCGGGATTGCAGTAGGTAGCGGATATGTTGCCTTTTTAGCTGTACTTGGTATAATCCCTCGTTTAGCTCAATTAACGAGAAGTGGAAAGCATATTCAATATTTTGAGTGGGCTGTCATTGCAGGTACTTTAACAGGGGCTTGGTGTAGTTTGAAAAACATTACATTTCAAACATCACAATATTGGCTTGTAATATTAGGGTTATTTTGTGGCACATTCATTGGAATGCTCGCTGCAGCATTAACAGAAGTATTAAATGTTTTACCTATTTTAGCGAAACGAGTCGGGGTAGAGGGGAAAATTGTTATTTTACTCGTTGCTCTTGTACTTGGAAAAGTAATAGGCTCATTGTTTCACTGGATTTATTTCGTAAAGTAGGAGGCAATATATTAATGACAAGGCGAAAATTGAAAGATGATTACATAAATAAAGTGAAAGAGTATCATCCAAAACCACCTTATTTGCTAAATTGTGTGAAGGCATTTCTTGTAGGTGGGCTCGTTTGTACAATTGGAGAAGTACTGACGAAATTTTATATACATTATTTTCACTTTAGTGAACAAGAGGCAGGAAATCCGACAGTTGCAACTCTTGTTTTATTATCGGCGATTTTAACAGGGTGTGGTGTATATGATAAAATCGGTCAATTCGCTGGAGCAGGATCGGCAGTACCAGTTACGGGATTCGCGAATTCTATGGCGAGTGCTGCGCTAGAACATAAAAGTGAAGGGATTGTTCTAGGGATTGCTACCAACATGTTTAAACTTGCAGGAAGTGTTATCGTGTTTGGTGTTGTTGGAGCATACATTATCGGATTAATAAGGTATACTTTTAAAATTTTTATGTCTTAAAGGAGGGGCGAGTATGAGGTTGACCGGAAAACAAACGTGGGTATTTCAAAATGATATTTACGTGAATGCAACGGGTACTGCTGTCGGTCCAAAAGAAGCTGAAGGCCCTCTTGGAAAGGATTTTGACATTTCATATGATGATTTACATTGTGGAGAGGAAAACTGGGAACTTGCTGAACGAAGATTGATGTCCGATTCAATTCAACAAGCGGTGCAAAAAGGGAATATAAAAACATCACAAATTGATTTCTTTTTAGCGGGCGATTTATTAAATCAAACAGTGACAGCAAATTATGTTGCTAGGGAGTTTGGTATTCCATTTTTAGGAATGTTTAGCGCTTGTGCGACGTCGATGGAAACTTTAGCGGTGGGATCAGCTTTTATAGATGGTGGATTTGCTAATCGTGTCTTAGCTACAGTAAGCAGTCATAATGCAACGGCGGAAAGGCAATTTCGTTATCCGACAGAGTACGGGGGACAAAAGCCTGGAACAGCGAATTCAACTGTTACAGGTGCGGGATCCATATTAATTAGCAAAGAAAAAAGTGCAATTAAAATTACAGCAGCTACGATTGGGAAAGTGCAGGATTTAGGAATTACGAATCCTTTAGATATGGGATCGGCGATGGCGCCAGCAGCTGCTCATACAATCCAACAGCATTTTGAAGATTTGAGGAGAAGTGCAGCTGACTATGATTTGATTGTTACGGGTGATTTATCAGGTGTTGGGACACCACTCGCGAAGCAACTATTATTGGAAGAAGGTTACGAACTTGGGCATACATACACTGATTGTGGATTAATGATTTATGATTCCGGTCAAGAAGAAGTATTTGCTGGTGGTAGTGGCTGCGCTTGTTCAGCTGTTGTCACATATGGTCATTTATTACGAGAGATGCAAAAAGGGAATTTACAACGAATTTTTGTCGTTGCTACCGGTGCGTTATTAAGCCCGATGATGATGCAGCAGAAAGAAACGATTCCGACGATTGCACATGGTGTCGTATTTGAGAGAGTGAAAGGAGAGTGAAATGTGGATTTTGTATATGCATTTCTTGTAGGTGGTGCTATTTGTGTGATTGGGCAAATATTGTTAGATTTCGCAAAGTTAACCCCAGCACATTTAATGGCAACTTTTGTAGTTATCGGAGCGATTTTAGATGGATTTGGATTGTACGATAAGCTTATAAAGTTTGCAGGTGCTGGGGCAACAGTTCCTATTACAAGCTTTGGTCATTCACTATTGCACGGAGCGATGCATGCGGCAGAGAAACATGGTTATTTAGGAATTGGTATTGGTATGTTTAGTTTAACGTCTGCGGGCATTTCCGCAGCGATATTATTTTCATTTTTTGTAGCACTTATATGTAAACCGAAAGGATAAATCAAATGAGACGAAGGGTTGTTTTGGTTACAGATGGAGATGAATATGCAAAGCGAACAATTGAGCTGTTAACAAAGGAATTTGGGGGAAGGTGTATTTCAGCATCGCAAAGCAATCCAACCAAATTGACAGGGAAGAAAGTTGTTGAGCTTATTATGCAAACGCCATATGACCCTGTATTTGTCATGTTTGATGACAGTGGATTTATTGGAGAAGGCTCTGGAGAAAAGGCTTTAAAATATGTAGCAACGCATAAACAAATTGATGTACTTGGTATTTTAGCGGTTGCATCTAATACACATCACTGGGAATGGGCGCGTGTAGATGTAAGTGTAGATCGGAATGGGAATTTGACAGAATACGGTGTCGACAAATTTGGACTTCCAGATGGTGAAGTTGGCAGGATTAGTGGAGATACGATTTATTGTTTAGATGATTTGAATGTGCCTGTCATTGTTGGTGTTGGTGATATTGGAAAGATGTGTGGCAATGATGAATGTGAGAGAGGGTCACCTATTACCAAAAAAGCAATTCAATTAATTTTGGAAAGGAGTGGGTTTTATGACGAAGCCTAAAAAAGTGAATATCCCTATTTCAACTTTTATAAGTGACAACGAAAATTATTTAAAGCAAACAGTTGGATTGGGTGTCACATACGATGTTGGTATTCGTAAATTTCAAATTTTAAACAAAGAAATTGGTGTGTTATTTGTAAATGGACTTTGTGATACGAATTATATTATCCCTATTTTAGAAGAAGCAGTAGATACAAATGAAATAAGGGATGTAGAAGAAGATACAGTAAAGCTTTTAGAGAATCGTTTAATTCATCAACAAGTAAGTAAAGTGAAAACGATGGATGAGGTAATGCTCCAAGTATTATCAGGACTTATCGTTATATTTGTGGAAGGTGAAACGGAAGCGTTCGCAATTGATGTTCGTAGTTATCCAGGACGAACGCCGACAGAACCAGATACTGAAAAAGTAGTACGTGGTGCGAGAGATGGATTTGTTGAAAATATCGTTGTAAATACAGCATTAATTCGTAGAAGAATTCGCGACCCACGTCTTCGAAATGAAATGATTCGAGTAGGGGATAGATCGCAAACGGATATTTGTATTACATACGTTCAAGATGTTGCAAATCCGGATTTAGTGAAGATTATAAAACAAGAATTAAGTAGCATTGAAGTAGATGGGATTACGATGGCGGATAAAACGGTAGAAGAATTTGTAGTCAAACAAGGTTATAATCCCTTCCCGCTTATTCGGTACACAGAAAGGCCAGATGTAGCAGCAAATCATTTGTTAGAAGGACATGTGTTAGTACTTGTTGATACATCACCAAGTGCTATGATTACTCCAACAACATATTTCCACCATTTACAGCATGCAGAAGAGTTTAGACAAAATCCAGCTGTAGGTACATTTTTACGTTGGGTACGTTTTCTAGGTGTTATATTTTCTCTATTCTTACTGCCATTTTGGCTAGCTTTTGTATTTGATCCAACTCTTTTACCGGAAAACCTGGCTTTCATTGGGCCAAATAAGATGACACATTTACCGGTTTTATTACAAGTTTTGATGGCGGAAATCGGACTCGAATTTTTAAGGATGGCTGCCATTCATACACCGACATCATTGTCGTCAGCAGCAGGATTAATTTCTGCCATATTAATTGGTCAAATTGCAATTGATGTAGGTTTGTTTGTACCAGAAGTTATTTTGTATGTAGCGGTTTCTATGATTGGATCATTTGCAACGCCGAGTTATGAACTAGGGCTTGGGAATAAGGTTGGGAAATTGTTTGTCATTATTTTGACAGGTATTTTTCATGAAATGGGATTTGTAATAGGAATGACGATATTGATTCTATTTTTAACGTCTATAAAAAGCTTACAAACACCGTATTTATGGCCGTTTTTACCGTTTGATTGGGGCGCGTTAACGAAAATTTTACTCCGTCCAACTATGTCTAGTTTAAAAGTGCGTCCTAGTATTGTGCGACCTCAAAATGTAAGAAGACAAAAATAAACGGGATTATACTCCCGTTTATTTTTTTATTGAAAATTTATTATTTTTTTAACAAAAACCAAACATTTTTTGTGTACACTTAGAGTAGATATTGTGTATGGAAGGGGAAGAGGACATGATTAAATTATTTGTAAGTGATTTAGACGATACGCTCGTTTACAATGTGAATCATATGCAAAAAGAAGATGAACGGGCACTTTGCTGGTTAGCTGAAAAAGGGACAAATATTTGTTTTGCCTCTGGACGTTTTACGCACCGAATTGATGAAGTCGTAAAAAGGTTTGCATTTCCATACTACACAACGGGTTTAAATGGAGCAACAATGTTACTACCGGATGGAAACGTATTTTATGAATCGAGTTTTGAAGAACAGGTTGCCCAGGAAATATATCGATATATACATAAAAAAGGACTAGCAGATATTGTTTGTGCAAATGAGCAGCGATATACAAAAAAGAAGAATGAGCATCATCATACTTTTGAAGAGTATATGGGGGTGCATATTGCTGAGATAGAAAAGTTAGAAGAGGAATTTGGGAAAACGGTACATCCTGCGAAATTATTTGTATTTGGGGAAGAAGAAAAAATTGTAGCTTTAGATCGAGAGTTACGGGATACGTTTCATGGTGAAGCGGAAGTCTTTATATCAGGTAAACGCTATGTTGATATTATGCCAAGGGGCGTGAGTAAGGGAACTGCTCTAAAGCAACTAATGGAATATTTACAAATTGAAGCAAGAGAAGTGGCATGTATTGGAGATTCTTTTAATGACATTTCTATGTTTGAAGTAACCCCACATTCATTTACTCTTCATCATGCTCATCCTTATGTGAAGGAGAAAGCGAATCATGTTGTTCGTTCTGTTGAAGAAGCTGTTATGAAATTACCATTACTTGTATAAAAAGAAGCTCGTCAGTGACGAGCTTCTTTTTTACTGGAATAAAGATTTAACAAAATCAATGATACTAGAGAAGAAATCTTTAACTTTATCTAAGAAACCTTGACCTTCTTCAGATCCTAAAAAGGCAGAAACATGTTCTTTTGCTTTATCTAATTGACTACCAACTTGATTCCAATCGATATTAAGATTTTTCATTTTATCAAATAAAGCCACTAAGTTATCTAGCTGTTCATCTGTTAATGTAATACCGAGTTGATCAGCAATTTTTTTAATTAATGAACGTAAATCTTCTGTTGTTTGTGGCTGTTCTTTTGCAATTTCTTCTTTAATTTTTGCAACAAGTTGAACTGCTTTTTCTTCACCGATTTTATCGCCGAGCTGAGCTGTTTGCACCATTTCCTCATTGGCTACTTTTTTTACTTCTTCAGGAATTTCTTTGTTCGATGTTGTTTCATAGGCCTTCATTAACCCTGTTAAAGCAGCAGTTCCTGAAACCTTAAATGGCGCAGTAATTTGAATCTCTGCATCTTTCACACCTGCTGTAATAAGTGCATTTGTGTACATTGCATCTGTTATGGAATTAATGTTTTTTGAACGTACAATAAGACCAGATCCTGGCTTTGTGTATGTAATCATAGAAGAGGAAATTGCTCGCGTACCAATTTGTGCTTTTGGAACAATTCCGTCTAGAAATTTATGTTCTTCCGCATTAGACACAGTAATAATTGTAGCATCTTTTGGTGCTTTCATTTCTTTTAACAGATCTTGTTTTTGTTGTTCAGATAAGTTTTCTCCTAGTGTAACAATTGATTCTCCCTCAATAATGTCTGCAAATGAAGCTGTTGGCATCATAAATATCGTAACAGCTAATAGCAGAGCTAGTAATTTCGTTTTCACGAAAAATCGCTCCCTTTCTCTTTCTGAAATTTTCGGGCAACACAGTTATTATAGTATATATTTCTTATTTGTCACCTAGCTTTTGCCACATTTCAAAAAAGAACGGTGTAGATTGTCGGATTCTTTTTGTTTCTAGTCATGAATGTGGTAATATAGTGCTGAGATAGTTGAAAGGAGACATATACGTATGAAAACTTTAGGATACATATTAATGGAAAATGGTGAAAAAATCGATTTAGAATTCTTCCCGGAGGAAGCGCCAAAAACTGTAGAAAACTTTAAAAAATTAGCAGAGCAAGGATTTTATGACGGTGTAACATTCCACCGCGTTATTCCTGGTTTCGTGAGCCAGGGTGGAGACCCAACAGGTACAGGTGCAGGTGGCCCAGGCTACTCTATTCCATGTGAAACTGATGCGAACCCTCATAGACACCTTGTAGGATCACTTTCTATGGCTCATGCTGGCCGTAATACAGGTGGTAGCCAATTCTTTATCGTTCATGAGCCACAACCGCATTTAGATGGTGTACATACTGTATTCGGTAAAGCAACAAGCGGTATTGAAACAGTATTAAACATGCGTCAAGGTGATGTAATGAAAGAAGTTAAAGTTTGGGAAGAATAAGTTATGAGAAAAGAGAGCTTTTGCTCTCTTTTTTATTTTTAAATATATTGCTTATGAGAACAAACTCTTAACAAATTACATAGAATACATTAGATTGTATGTTCCAACAAATATTTTTGTTATATGAATTTTGCTAGAATTACGTTGCTCTAAGGTGAACAATAATGAAGCGATAATGAGTAGTGGATGTTGCTTTTAACTATCATAGAGCATTGTCTCTTTTTTATTTATATTAGAAAGAAATAGTGCTGAAACATATATTTGACTTTCTTCTTTTCACTTTGTATGATTATCAAGTTGTTTTAGGCTCTTCTCACTCTGTTGAAAATATTGTAAAATGAAGAGAGTGATCGAGGGGATTAATAGTTTGTAACTTTTGTAAGAAGGGATAAGGGTTATGTTAATTCGTTTTAAAAAAAGTTATGAAAAAATTGCAATGGGGCTTCTTTCATTTATGCCAACTGAAAAAGATGTGAAAACATTACAATTGACTATGAAAGACTATGAAGCAAAGGATGATTGGCAATTGTATTTGTGGAAACAAAATGAAGATTTTGTTGGGATAATGGGGATTGTAAAAAAAGAGAATCAAGTACTAGAAATTCAGCATTTGAGTGTGAACCCGTCTCACCGTCATATGGGTATTGGGACGAAGATGGTTCAAGAGTTAAAGAGTAAATTTCTTGAGTTTACAATTTGCGGAAATGAGCAAACAGCAAGTTTTTGCGAAAAGTGTAAAGGGCTTGAACAAAATATACATTCGTGAAAGCAGAGATAAGTATTTTATTATCTCTGCTTTCTTTTTTGTAATTGTTCGTTTCGTTCAGTAATGACTTCTGTTCGGTCACGTAATGTATGCTTATGAATGATATATTCACTAGGAGTAGCGTTCACATCTTTCCAAGGAAGGTTTTGTTTCTGACATAATTGCATGCATATCTTTTCCAATGATGTGTCCGATAATGGTAAGAATAGCGGTGCAAAGCTTTCTTTATTTTGTATAGATTGCATTCTGTCGTTGAGTAAGGAAAGAAGTTGTGTCTGATTGATTCCTAAACGTTGTAAAGGTTCACTGTTTTTTTCTAAAATTTTGATTGCACTTTTCATCATCTTTGTGGAACCATTCCAGTTAGAGCGTCTTTGATGATATAAGGAGACTGCAATTTGAATGAGACCAACTAAGTAATGATCGCGATTTCCTCTAGGTTTTATTTTCCAATATTCTTCCAATATTTCATGACATTCAAAATAATCATAATCTCCATGGAAATGAATTAAAAATTGTATGTATTCGGTAGGATACATTTTTTTCGCCCCTGTCTAACGGTTATAAATACAAGTGTATCATAGAAATACTCACAATAAACGGCTAGGGGATTTCCCTAGCCGTTATTGTTCATATTAGCAGAAGCAAGCTGCTCCTACAATAATTAGTAAAATAAACAATACAACAAGTAATGCGAACCCACCGCTAAAACCGCAATCAACGTGACCCATAGTTTTTTGACCTCCTACATTGTTCTTACTACACTGTTATCATATGAAGCGATGGGCATGATGACATAGGCATAGGTCTATTTTTAATTAAATTTCTTAAAAAGGTTGGATAGAACATGAGTATGCTCTATACTTATGTTGTTATAGAAAAAATGTGGTGGGATGCTTTGTGCAGTATAATTTTAAAGTGGAGGCTTTTGAAGGGCCTTTAGATTTATTGTTACATTTAATACATCGCTATGAAATTGATATATATAATATTCCTGTAGCGGAAATTACAGAGCAATATTTATCATATGTTCATACGATGAAGGAACTACAATTAGATGTTGCAAGTGAGTATTTAGTAATGGCTGCAACGTTATTACAAATTAAAAGTAAAATGTTGTTGCCAAAACATGAAGAAGATGTACTTGATAACGGTGATGACTTTATAGATGATCCTCGTCAAGAATTGATGGAGAGGTTAATTGAATATAAGAAATATAAGCAAGTTGCTACTGAATTAAAAGAAAGAGAACAAGAAAGAGCACAGCTATATACACGTCCGCCAATTGATTTTACATCGTTGCAACAAGAAGAGGAGACAAGCTTGCCTCTTGATGTTACGTTATATGATATGCTAGCGGCATTTCAAAAACTAATGCGCCGTAAAAAAGCAAAAAAACCTGTAACAACACGTATTACTCGTCAAGAAATACCAATTGAAAAGCGAATGACTGATATTTTAAAGCAGTTAGAAATACAAGGTGGTCGTCAAAGTTTTTATGATTTGTTTGCTGATGATGAACGTGAAATAATGGTTGTAACATTTTTAGCGGTTCTTGAGCTTATGAAAAATCAACAAATTATCATTGAGCAAGAACATAATTTTGATGAAATTTTCGTATCAAGCTCTAATAAATCCGTATAGAGTTGGTATAGGGACATGGGGTAGAAATATGTTATCTCATGTTACGTTTTAATGTATCGTTTGGAACAAGAGAAGAAATATTGAACCGAACGCATTGACTGTGATTCGGTTTTTTGATGTGTATTTTTATGGAAACCAGGAGAAAGGAGCTTGTGAAATGGATAGAAAAGAACAAAAATCAATTATTGAAGGGCTTTTATTTGTTTCAGGTGATGAAGGAATTTATCCAGAACAAATAGCGAAAGTTCTCGAGATTGAAATGAAAGACGTAATTGAAACTTTAGAAGAAATGCAAAAGGACTGTGAAGAGTCACATCGTGGTTTACAAATTGTACAGTATGCAAAAGTATATCGTTTTGCAACAAAGAAAGAACATGCTTCGTACTATCAAAAATTAATAGATATTCCAACAGCTGCTTCACTCTCTCAAGCTGCACTTGAAACGTTAGCGATTGTTGCATATCGCCAACCGATTACAAGGACTGAAATGGAAGAGATTAGAGGGGTAAAAACTGATAAGGCGTTACAAACGTTAGTCTCACACTTACTTATAAAAGAAACAGGAAGAGCGGAAGGTCCTGGGCGCCCTATTTTATATGGAACGACGAAAGAATTTTTGGACACATTTGGATTGAAAACATTAGATGATTTACCGTCGCTTTCTGAAGAAAACGAACAAATGAATGAAGCAGATTTATTCTTCGGTTCTTTACAAGAAATATCAAAATAAAAGCTTAGCATTTTGCTAAGCTTTTTTTGTATATCAATTATATACCGTGCCATACTAAGTGAAAAAGGAGACGGGTTATGAGAGGTATGCGAAGTATTTTAATATTAGTTTCAGTCTTGTTATGCTTTTCTTTAAATAGTGCATCGGCTAAAAGATATATGATGTCTATTCAAGCGACGTCTCCTTTACATATGCATCGGCAGCATCTTAGTAAAATGAAAGTGAGTTTTTTAAAAGTTGGGCAAGGGGATGCAACCCTTATCATTTTGCCGAATGGACAAACGATGTTAATAGATGGTGGACCTTATGAAGCCGGAGAGGTCATTATTCAAAAATTAATTGAGAAAGGGATTAACCATTTAGATGTTATTGTCAGTACGCACCCTGATATGGACCATATAGGAGGGTTGATTCCGATTGTAGAACAAATGCCGGTCTCACTCATATTAGATAGTGGAAAAACATATAGCTCTTTTACATATCATACGTACCGGAATCATATTAAAAAAAGAGGAATACCATTTGTATCAGTAAAAGAAGGGCAATACATACCACTAGATCCACATGTTTCTATACAAGTATTAAACAATGGGACATCAAAAGATGAAAATAATGAGTCTTCAATCGTGTTAAAGGTTCGATATGGAAAAGCAGATTTCTTATTAATGGGTGATGCAGATGTGCGGACGGAACATGAAATATTAAAGCAATTTGATGTACATGCGGATGTGTTAAAAGTGGGACATCATGGCTCATATACTTCAACAAGTGAAACGTTTATAAAAAAAGTAGAGCCACAGTTCGCTATTCTTTCATATGGGAGCAAAAATCCGTATGGACATCCGCACCAAAGTGTAGTAAAACGATTAAGACAGCGTGGTATAATGCTATATGGAACAAATAAACGTACAGTAGAAATGGAAACTGACGGGGAACATATTACAATAGGGTCTAGTGGATTCATGCCTTTACTTAAGTAATTAATAGTAACGGTGCATATTGTCCTTTTTTGGAAAAAATGAATAACATATATTATAATTGTGAGAGACGAAAGAAGTTTCCTTTTTTGGTAAACAAAGAGGAAATTTCATTAGAATGTATAGACAACTACTCGTGCATATATTAAGATGGAATTAGGCGAATAAGGTAATAATAACAAGTAGGTATTTCATGGGAAAGGATCGATGAAAATGAAAACGCAAGTTGTCATCAATGCCAAAATTTATACAGGTCAAGAAGTAGTGGAAAACGGATTTATTCGTTACGCAGAAACAATTAAAGAAATTGGTTTGATGGCTCAATATGTACCACAAGAAAATGAAACTATTTTTGATGCTACAGGGAAGATTGTCATTCCAGGTATGATTGATGTTCATATTCATGGTGGATACGATATTGATGCGATGGATGCAAATAGCGATGGGTTAGTAACTCTAGGTAAAGAAATGTTAAAAGAAGGAGTTACAACTTACTTCCCAACAACAATGACACAAGCTCCAGAAGCGATTGAAGCGGCGCTAAGTGCTGCGAAGGAAGCGAAAGAAAAAGGAGCACATTTCGAATATATTCACTTAGAAGGACCGTATGTTTCAAAAAAACGTGCAGGTGCACAGCCACTTGAACATATTGTTCCTGCGAATATTGAACAATTTAAACAATGGCAGGAAGCAAGCGGGAATCTAATTAAATTAGTAACATATGCACCAGAAGAAGAGGGTGCATTAGAATTTGAACAGTATCTTGCTGAAACTGGTGTTGTTGGCACAATGGGGCATACAGATGCAATTGATGCACAACTAAAAAATAGAAAAATTACACATGCAACACATTTGTACAATCAAATGCGTGGATTGCATCACCGTGAACCAGGAGTTGTTGGTCATGTGTTATTGAATCCAGATGTAATGGTTGAAGTAATTACAGATGGTATTCATATTCACCCTGATATGGTGAAATTAGCATATAAATTAAAAGGACCGAAAAAAGTAAGTGTCATTACTGATGCAATGCGTGCAAAAGGTCTTGAAGATGGATTATATGAGCTTGGCGGACAGCCAGTACATGTAAAAGATGGTAGTGCTCGATTAGAGGATGGAACGTTAGCTGGTAGTATTCTAAAAATGGATCAAGCTTTCCGAAATGTAATTGAGTTTACAGGATGTTCAATCGAGGATGCAGTACTCATGACATCAGTTAACCAGGCAGAAGAGTTTGGATTAAATAATAAAGGTGCATTAGCGGTAGGAAAAGATGCAGACTTTGTTGTCATGACTGAAAATTTACATGTATATGATACGGTTCGTTTAGGAATTCATATGAAAGAGGGGAAGTAATTAAATGAATATTCTTGTTGTGAAAACTCCAGAAGAACTAGCAGAAGCAGGTTATAAATTAATTGAAGAAGTTGTAAAAACAAAAGAAAATCCAACATTAGGAATGGCTACAGGAAGCTCTCCATTAGGTATTTATGCAGAAATGCGAAAAAATAAACTTGATACAAGCCATACAACCACTGTAAACTTAGATGAGTACGTAAATTTACCACACGAAGATAAAAACAGCTATCACTATTTCATGCAAGAACAGTTGTTTAATCATCTTCCATTTAAACAAACTTATGTACCAAACGGGATGGCAAGTGATTTAGAGGAAGAGTGCAAACGTTACGAGAGCATTCTAGCTGCTAACCCAGTTGACCTACAGATTCTTGGAATCGGTGAAAACGGTCACATCGGATTTAACGAGCCAGGAACATCGTTTAATTCTCCAACGAATATTGTTGAATTAACAGAATCTACACGCCAAGCAAACCTTCGTTTCTTTGAAAAAGAAGAAGATGTGCCAACTCATGCGATTACGATGGGAATCGGAAGTATTATGAAAGCGAAACAAATTCTACTTGTTGCTATGGGTTCTAAAAAGGCAGAAGCTGTTAAAGAGTTATTACAAGGCGAATATAATGAAGCGTGTCCTGCTACAGTTTTACAACGTCATCCGAATGTAACCGTAATTGCTGATCAAGAAGCTCTATCTTTATGCAGTGAGGCGATTGCTGATGAACATCGACAAGTATTCACCATTTCCGATCTATTATCAGATTCAAGAGTGGGTGAAACAGCTAATTGAGAGCGGCGAATGGAAGCCGGGAGATAAAATCCCATCTGAGAATGAACTTTGCGATAAGTTCGAAGTAAGTCGTATGACAATCAGACAGGCGATTAATAATTTAGTGGAACAAGGCTATTTATATCGGAAACGTGGAATTGGAACATTTGTCCAACTTCCGAAAGTGGAGCAAAAATTGCAAGGAATGACGGGATTCACAGAAGATATGATTTCTCGCGGAATGAACCCAAGTAGTCAATTACTTAGTTTCCGCCTAGTTCCAGCCACTGCAAAAATAGCAGACCGGTTAAGAATACAGGAGGGAGAGTCGGTTTATGAAGTAAGGCGTATTCGCTTAGCTGATGATGAACCGATTGCTTTTGAGACGACATATTTGTCGCCAACTCTTGTAAAGGATATTAACGAAGAAATATTGCAACAATCTTTATATGAACATTTAGAGAAAAAACTGGGCTTTAAGCTTGTTAGCGCTACTCAATCAATTGAAGCTTCGATTGCAACGGATAGTGAAGCTGAACATCTGCATATTCCTAAAAAGGCGCCTGTACTTGTAATGCGTCAATGGTCATATTCAGAAGGTGAGATGCCGTTAGAGTATGTGAAATGTATTTATCGTGGGGATCGTTATAAATTTATTACGAACATCGCACGTAACAAATAATATATTTCAGTTTGTGAAGTACAGTAAATTTAAAATTGTTCAATATGTAAAGAAATAAAAATACGACTCATCCTTATAAGGAATGAGTCGTATTTTTATTATGAGCAATCACTTGGTTAACGGCATCTTTAACCGTATCTACTACATAGTGAGCGTGTTTTTTTACTGCGTCATCTGCTTGGGACATAGCAAAACTGTGAGGAGTTAAAGAAAACATTGGAATATCATTGTAAGAATCCCCTATGCAAGCAACTTCCTCTGGTTGTAATTGAAATTCTTTTAATAAAACAGAAATAGCAGAGCCTTTACTAATATTTGGTGGCATTACATCTAAACATTGTTCTGCGGAAATGAACGTACTAACTTTTCCGTGGAATGTTTCATCAATCTTTTTCTGAAGGAGTTGTAAGCTTTCTTTTGTTCCGCCAACAGAAATTTTATTTGGAAAAATTGTATCATCTATTTTCTGTAATAAATTAGGTTCTTCAACAGAAGTCATAGTTACTTGTTGTTCAAGTTCATGAATAAACGGTGTTTTCTCTTCAATGTAATAATTATGCTCATCACTTACATAACGGAAATAAGGATCTTCATTTGTCATTGCTAACAAATCGGGTAGAATACTCGAATCGAATGTTGCAGATAATAGTTGCTTATTTTCGTGCGTATATACGAAAACACCATTTACACTAATGCGGTGGAAATTTGTATTTACAGCTTGCATTAAATTTGCAATTTCATTATCAAGTCGGCCAGAAGCGAAACAAAGAATCACATTTTGCTCAGCCAGACTACGAAGTGCGACGATATCCTGTTCGTCAATTAGACCTCCGTGTTGCATCATTGTACCATCGATATCACTCACAAACATTTTTATCATATTGCGGTCTCCTTTCTATGTACAGTTGCCCTTACATTATACGCATCATATACAAACATGTCTAAAAAATGAATTTTTACTAAATGGTAGATGTTTTACATTGACGACAAATAAGGATGTTCTGTAACATAAAAGTAGGCTATTTAAGTACGAGGGTGGTGTTATATGAGTAATTATCTAGAAATTAAAAAAGTTTTAAATAATAATGTCATCATTGCTAGCCATCCGGAACACGAGGAAGTAGTAGTGATTGGTAAAGGAATTGGCTTTGGAAAAAAAGCGAGAGATGTATTGGAGCAAGAACAAATTGAAAAAATGTTTGTTTTAAAAAATGAACGTGATCGTGAGCAATACAAATTGTTAGTACCGCATGTGAGTGAAAAATTAATTGAACTAATGAACGACATTATGTTTTACATTCAAGAAAAGGCAAAATCACCATTAAATGAACATATTCACATCGCTTTAACAGATCATATTTCTTTTGCGATTAAGCGGTTAAAACAAGGGCTAACAATTGATAATCCTTTTTTAGTTGAAACGAAAATGCTATATCCAGAGGAATATGAAATTGCTGAAGGTGTTGTAGAACTTTTAAATTCGCGTTTGCAAATTACATTGCCAGAAGGAGAAATAGGTTTTATTGCACTCCATATTTACAGCTCACTTACAAATTCAGATTTATCTTCAGTTAATCAAAACTCCCGTCTCATTGCACAGCTTGTATCTTTAATTGAGACAAACTTACAAATTACATTAGATCAAGAAAGTATTCATTATTTACGCCTTATTCGTCATTTGCAATATGCTATTGAACGAGTGAAAGAAGGAGAAAAAGTAGAGGAGTCACAAAGCTTTGCGGATTTATTAAAGACAGAATATCCAGTCTGTTATAATTTAGCTTGGAAGCTAGTTAAGGTCATGCAAAAAGAATTGCAACTTCCTGTATATGAGGCGGAGAGTATATACTTAACGATGCACTTGCAACGACTAGTGAAAGCGGAGCATGTGTAAAAAGACATATATTATTGTCTAAAATGAAAACGTTAGAAAAAATCATTGAATCGCTTACAATAGTTATGTATAATAACTATTGCAAAGTTATACAATTTTCGACAAACACATTAGGGTGATTAACGAAAACGTTTGCCTTAATTATAGTGAACTTATACGTAAACTTATTTTTGACACGTGTTACTGATTCGATCAGGCATGAGTGGAGAAAAGCAAGGAATGTAAGCTACAGAAAGGGATATACTACCCTTTGTATAGCTATCGTTCTATCTTTTTTTCCTCATGCCTTTTTGGCGTTTGTCGAAAAGTATCAATATAGATAAGAGAGGAAGGGTTTCCATGTTTAAGAAGATCTTTGGTGTTCTTCAAAAAGTCGGAAAAGCGCTAATGCTTCCAGTAGCGATTTTACCGGCAGCAGGTATTTTACTTGGATTTGGTAATGCGTTTCAAAATCCACAGTTAACAAATGTTATTCCTGCTTTAAAAGCAGATTGGTTCGTAATGGTTGCTAAAATTATGGAACAATCTGGTGATATTATTTTCGCTAACCTTGCATTATTATTCGCAGTTGGGGTAGCAATCGGTTTAGCTGGTGGAGACGGAGTAGCTGGTTTAGCAGCGTTCGTCGGTTACTTAATTATGAACAAAACGATGAGTGTGTTCTTAGAAGTAGATAAGCTAGTGAAAGTAACAAGTTCTGGAGCAGATCCAGTGAAAATTGGATTTGCAGATCCTGCATATGCCAATGTATTAGGAATTCCAACACTACAAACGGGAGTATTTGGTGGTATTATCATCGGTATAGTAGCGGCGTACTGCTATAATAAATATTTCAATATTGAATTACCATCATACTTAGGTTTCTTTGCAGGTAAGCGTTTCGTACCGATCGCAACTGCAACATTCTCATTAGTAGTCGGTATTATCATGTGTTTCGTTTGGCCATACATTCAAGGTGGCTTAAATACGTTCTCACATCAAATGATTGATGCAAATAGAACGTTAGCAGCATTTATTTTCGGTTTAATTGAACGTTCATTAATTCCATTCGGACTACACCACATTTTCTATTCACCATTCTGGTTCGAATTCGGTCAGTATACAAATGCAGCTGGCGAATTAATCCGTGGTGACCAAAAAATCTTTATGGCTCAATTAAAAGACGGTGTAGAATTAACAGCAGGTACATTTACAACTGGTAAGTATCCGTTCATGATGTTCGGTCTTCCAGCGGCAGCATTAGCGATGTACCATGAAGCACGTCCAGAAAATAAAAAATTAGCAGCTGGTATTTTAGGATCTGCTGCATTAACATCTTTCTTAACAGGTATTACAGAACCACTTGAATTTTCATTCTTATTCGTAGCGCCAGTATTATTCGGAATTCACGCTGTATTTGCTGGTCTATCATTTATGACAATGCAAATTTTAGGTGTTAAAATTGGTATGACATTCTCTGGTGGTTTAATTGACTTTATGTTATTCGGTGTATTACCAGGCCGTACAGCATGGTGGTGGGTAATTATTGTTGGTCTTGTACTAGCAGTGATTTACTACTTCGGATTCCGCTTTGCAATCCGTAAATGGGATTTAAAAACACCTGGTCGTGAAGTAGCAAATGCGAATGACGGCGGGGGAAAAGCAGAAGCAGGTGAACTTCCTCGTGAAGTATTAGTAGCACTTGGTGGTAAAGAAAACATTGCATCATTAGATGCTTGTATTACTCGTTTACGTGTTCAAGTTAACGAACAAAAAAATGTAAACAAAGATCGTTTAAAAGAACTTGGTGCAGCTGGTGTACTTGAAGTTGGAAATAACATTCAAGCAATCTTCGGACCGAAATCTGACACATTAAAATCACAAATTCATGATATTATGTCAGGCCGTACGCCTCACGTAGAAAAAGAAGCGCCTGTAAAGGTAGAAGAAACTCCTCAAAAAGTTGATGAAAATGAAACAATCGTTTCACCAATTGAAGGAAAAATCTTACCAATTACAGAAGTACCTGACCAAGTATTCTCAGGAAAAATGATGGGAGACGGATTTGCAATTGAGCCAACTGAAGGAACAGTAGTTTCTCCAGTTAACGGTGAGATTGTCAATGTATTCCCTACAAAGCATGCGATTGGCATTCAATCTGAAGGCGGAAAAGAAATTTTAATCCACTTCGGTATTGATACTGTAAAATTAAATGGTGAAGGATTTGATGCACTTGTAGCACAAGGCGACAAGGTGAAACAAGGACAACCATTATTAAAAGTAGATCTTGCATTTGTAAAAGAAAATGCACCATCTATCATTACACCAATTGTATTTACAAACTTACAACAAGGACAACAAGTCGAATTGAAAAAAGATGGAAATGTTAAGAAGGGCGAAAACGCTATTATTGACATTCAGTAGGAATTTGACGCAAAATGTTTATAATTATAATAGGCGATGTGGTTGACCGAACATCGCCTATTATATACAATAGATGGTGTAGTACTAACGTCTATACAACTAAAAAATACTGTAATTTAAAGGAGATAAATTATCATGGAAAAAATCTTTAAAGTAACTAGCGACTCAGGAATTCATGCTCGTCCAGCAACTCTACTTGTAAACACTGCAAGCAAATTTGGTTCTGACATTAACTTAGAGTATAACGGAAAAAACGTTAACTTAAAATCAATCATGGGCGTTATGTCTTTAGGTATTCAACAAGGCGCAGAAATTAAAATCACTGCAAATGGTGATGATGCAGCTCAAGCACTAGCAGCTATCGAAGAAACTATGAAAAACGAAGGATTAGGAGAATAATGACTCTTAACATTCAAGGGATCGCTGCATCAAGTGGGATTGCGATTGCAAAGGCTTTCAGACTTGAGAATCCTGAATTTAACATTGAAAAAAAATCAATTACAAACGAAGCGGCAGAAATTGCACGCTTAGACGCTGCGCTTGAGAAAGCAAAAACTGAATTAGAAGCTATTAAAGACCACGCTTTTGCTGAGCTAGGTGCTGATAAAGCTGCGATCTTTGAAGCACATTTATTAGTGTTAAATGATCCAGAACTAGTAAACCCAGTGAAAGATAAAGTAAATAGTGAAAAAGTAAATGCTGAATTTGCAATGGATGAAGTTGCATCAATGTTTATTTCTATGTTTGAAAACATGGATAATGAATATATGAAAGAACGTGCTGCGGATATTCGTGACGTAACGAAACGCGTTCTTGCACATTTACTAGGAATTAACTTCTCAAATCCTGGTACAATTTCTGAAGAAGTAATCATCATTGCTGAAGATTTAACACCATCTGATACAGCTCAGTTAAACCGTAAGTATGCAAAAGGTTTCACTACTGATATCGGCGGACGTACATCTCACTCTGCAATTATGGCTCGTTCTATGGAAATTCCAGCTGTTGTTGGTACGAAAGTTGTTATGGAAAAAATCCAAAACGGTGATATCGTTATCATTGATGGTTTAGATGGAGAAGTAATTGTAAACCCATCTGAAGAAACTCTTCGTTCTTTTGAAGAAAAGAAAGCGAAATTTGAAGAGCAAAAAGCTGAATGGGCAAAATTAAAAGACCAAGCTACTGTAACAAGTGACGGACATCACGTTGAGCTTGTTGCTAACATCGGAACACCAAATGATGTACAAGGTATTATCGATAATGGCGGAGAAGGCGTTGGTTTATACCGTACAGAATTCTTATACATGGGCCGTGACAATCTTCCAACAGAAGAAGAGCAGTTCGAAGCGTATAAAGCAGTTCTTGAAGGTGTAAAAGAAGGTCAACCAGTCGTTGTTCGTACACTTGACATCGGTGGAGATAAAGAGCTTCCATACTTACATTTACCAAAAGAAATGAACCCATTCTTAGGATACCGTGCAATTCGCCTATGTCTTGATGAGCAAGATGTGTTCCGTACACAACTTCGTGCATTACTTCGTGCCAGCGTATACGGTAACTTAAAAATTATGTTCCCAATGATTGCAACTCTTGATGAGTTCCGTCAAGCAAAAGCAATCTTATTAGAAGAGAAAGCAAAACTTGTAGAAGCGGGTACTACTGTTTCTGATTCTATAGAAGTTGGTATGATGGTTGAAATCCCAGCTTCAGCAGTATTAGCAGATCAATTCGCAAAAGAAGTTGATTTCTTCTCTATCGGAACGAATGACTTAATCCAATACACAATGGCTGCAGACCGTATGAACGAACAAGTATCTTACTTATACCAACCATATAACCCATCTATTTTACGTCTTGTAAAAATGGTTATCGATGCTGCTCATAATGAGGGCAAATGGGCTGGTATGTGTGGAGAGATGGCGGGAGATTCACTTGCTATCCCATTATTATTAGGATTAGGTTTAGATGAGTTCAGTATGAGTGCAACATCTATCCTTCCTGCAAGAACACAACTAAGCAAGTTGTCAAAAGCAGAAATGGAAACATTAGCAGAAAAAGCATTAACAATGTCAACTGCTGAAGAAGTTGTTGAACTAGTTAAAAGTATATAATCATAAAAAAACCTGAGTCGATTTGAAATCGGTCTCAGGTTTTTTCTATGAGAAAAGTAAATCTTATTTTCTTACTATAGAGGATAAGGAACAGAATTAGATAGCGATAGCAACGATATCAGTTGGGCATACACGTAAAATACCAGTAAAAGTATTTTGGTTTTGATTGTTCTTATCGTCTTTATTGTTATCTTTGTTATTGTTATTACGAGCTAAAGCAGAGAAAAGAGCAACACCGTTAGCGAAACCTTCAAAAATAACATTATTGAAAGTACCGTTACCTCTAATGCTTAAAAGAGAAAGCTCTGTTCCAACTGAAATGCTAGCAAGTACGTTACATACAGCTGGTTGTTGTGGTTTAACCTCTTTTTCTTTCTCACGATGGTCGCGCTCTCTTTCATGATGATGACATTCTCTAAAGTTATCACAGCATCCAAATGATCCAAACATAATCCTCATCACCCCCTTCACACTTATAATCTATGTAAGTTCGGTAGTTAGTGACTGGACAGCGAGTGGAATTTTTTCTGGGGTATTTTCTCATTTTAAAAGACTAGCTGGGTATTTAGTACGGAATGATGTTTAAAATAGGGGAAATATCACAAAAAAGTGTAAAGACCACCGAAATGAATGAATTAGTCTTTACACTTTTTTGCTTTTATATAAAACGATGATATATACAGGAAGAGCTAACAGTAGTGGTGCAATGGATCGTACAGTATGTTTTTCTGCTTCGAATTGGAATGCTTGTTCTTTTGGGAATTGTAACACTGATATGTTTGCAGCATCGCCAATGAAATAAAGAAGTAGTACAGTCACTATGTAACTTAAAAGTGCGATAAAGCTTCCGTATGAACTCAATGAAAATCCCTCTCTTGTTATCTATTTGTTATCATTGTATCACAATTGTAACAAAAATACACGGTTATATTTCGGAGGTTTAACAAATTTCGACATGAAACGTCATTTTTGTTTATAAGAATAGTATGAAACTTATCGTTTCTCTATGTATAGATGTCGAATAATACATTGTAATATTACGGATGTGTAACAGAAAATAAAAAACGAAGGTAATGAAATTACCTTCGTTTTTTATGCCGCTATTTGCGGGCAATAAGACTCCCACCTCAAAATTCGGCGAATGCGAGGAAGGATGGGAGATAACGGCCCGTAAACCCCCACTGATTTATTATTTCGCCCATTCACTCACTTGTTCTACGCTCATTCGTGGTGCAGGATGGCCTTTTAAAGTGGATTCACCAATTGTAATAAGCATAATTGGTACGTATCGAGATGAAACATTGAATTCTTCTGTAAGTGCTTGAGGATTGAAACCACCAATAGCACAAGTATCCCAGCCAGTTGCTTTAGCTGCAAGCATAAGTTGCATTGCTGCTAAAGATGCGTTTGAAAAGGCAGCATCTCTTGGGAATTGTTCACGAGCATATGCAGATTCAATATTATTAGCTAAACGTTCTTTTGCTTCTTCTTTCATAAATCCTTGTTCTACAATTGGACCATATACTGGTTCAACATTTTTATAAGCTTCTAAATCACCTAAAATGGCAACTACTGCAGAAGCATCAAGAATTTGTTGTTGGTTATAAGCAACTGGGTGCAATCGTTTTTGTACATCTTCGCCTTGGAAAACGAGGAATTTCCAGTGTTGTAAATTCCAAGCAGAAGGTGCTTGGGCAGCTGCTTTTAAAATTTCGTGTAACTCTGAAGATGAAATTTCTTTTTCAGGGTTGAATGCACGTGTAGATGTGCGTTCATATAGAACGTTAAAAAAGTTGTCGTTTGTCATTATATATCCTCCGAATTATATATCAAATATATTCTACTTACATTTTGTAAGTTATCGAACTTAAGAATATAATATCTGTATTTTAATTGTCAAGTTTTAAAGAGTAAGCTAGGGCATTCATACAAACGATACAATTCCAATAATCATACACTAAAAAAGGAATTTGTAGAGCCAAAAAAGAAAAGAGAACATTCTCAATTAGCTTGTTAACGTGTATCCCTCATTAATTAATATTTTGGTATTATAAAATGTTTGTGAGGAATGCAGTAGAACAAGATATATGAAGTGAGTGAAGACTAGTGATGAACATACTACATTTTTTATTAGAGAATACGGTTTTCCAAAATGTATTACAAGATCTTCAGTTAAATGTCCTTTATATAGAAAATGGGTGCACACATCAACAAACGATAGAAAATATCCATCCAAAATGTATGTTTATAGCAAATAGTTTTGAAGAAGGAGAACAATTGTTTCATAAGACTAAGCCGCATATTGTAATTATGTATGTAACAGATTTTTCTCAAATAAAATATATAAAGAATATGTATAATCCACATAGTACATTCATTGTCATTTGGGATCAACAGATAACAAGTGAGTTTGCAGAGGTTCTTACGTTAGGAATACGTAACATTGTGATAGCTCCCGTAACTCCACAAGGGGTGCTAGAGGAAGTAAATAAGAGTTTGTATCAACTTTCTTTAGTACGGCAAGTAAGTTTGCAACAAGAACTACTTCAAACGATGTTTGATTTTCAAAATGACCTATTATTTATAGTAGAAGATGATGAGATTGTTGATTGTAATACGAATTTTTTAGCGTTTTTCGGATATGAAAATTTGTTTGCTTATCGTGAGCAACATTTAGTATTTGCTGAACATTTTATTAGAGAAAATGGATACTATTCGACGACTCATGATATAACATGGTTAGATGATACATTATCATATGATAGAAGAATTAAGATGTCCAATTATGAAGGAAGTGTATCAACTTTTTTATTGCGTGCGACACCATTGCCAGAAGATTTATCGAGATTTATTGTAAAGTGTACAGAGATTACAGAATTAGATGAAATCTATCAAGAGCAAGAGAGGCTTGCTATGATAGATTCATTGACAGAGATTTATAATCGTTTGAAGTTCCAACAAATACTAGAGGTAGAGTGGGACAATGTAATACGAAACGATGAAAAAATAGCACTTATTTTATTTGATATAGATAATTTTAAAAAAGTAAATGACACGTATGGCCATGATTTTGGTGACTTAGCGCTAGTGCAACTCGCCGAGCTTATGAAATCTAAAGTGGAACAGCAACATGTATTTGCAAGGTGGGGTGGCGAAGAATTTATTATATTAGTGACAAATACAGTAGAGAAAGAAGCATTTCAAGTTGCGGAGTCACTACGATTTTTTATTGAAACAAAGCAATTCTCTGGAATTTCGAAATTAACAGCGAGTTTTGGAGTTGCGTTATATGAAAAAGGGATTACAAAAGAAGAGTTAATGCAAAGAGCAGATATTGCATTATATGAAGCGAAAAAAAATGGGAAAAATCAAGTATGCGTGTATAGAAAAGAAAAAATGTAATTTTTCGCAACAAATTGTTGCGATTTTTTTTTATTCTTTGATAATAGAATATGGGGGGCACTTTGAACGAAGGAATTATGGAGGAACAATATGATAAAAAAAATAATAATAATGGCTGCACTGTTTGCTGTAGTATGCGGTGGAGTATACTATTTTCTCTATAATCCTAATATAAAGGAAAGAACTGTATTAACAACTAAGGCGAATCCTACTATTGAATCAGAAGTACAAGAGAATATAGAAGAAAAAGAAGAGCAACAAATTGATTATGCTAGTATATCTCAAAAATTAGATCAATATTTAATAGGAAAGCAATTTAATGGAACAGTTTTAGTAACTGATAAAGAGCATGTTATATTGAATAAAGGATATGGATATGCTGATGTTCAAAATAAAATAGAGAATACGCCTCAAACAAAATATCGTATCGGTTCTATTACGAAAACAGTTGTTGCTACATCTATTTTACAGTTGCAGGAACAAGGGAAGTTAAATATTCAAGATAATGTAAACAAATATATTCCTTCTTTTCCAGCAGATAAAAATATCACTTTATATCATTTGTTAACGCACACATCAGGTTTACCAGAAAAAGGGGAAGGAAAAGTGAATGTTGCTTCTCGTATAAACTTAGTAAATTGGATTGGAAGTCAAAAATTAGAGTTTCAACCAGGGGCAGGTTGGAGATATACAGATTATAATTATATGGTGCTTGCCTATATTATAGAAAGCGTATCAAAAAAAACTTTAGGGGATTACGTAAAAGAAAATATATTTACGAAAGCAGAAATGCACGAATCTGGTATGGGAAATATGACCCCAGGAGATCAGCATTTTACTAAAGGTTACGTAAAGAAAGATAATGTACTTGAATCTGCACAAAAATTATCAATGGATTGGTTATATGGTTGCGGTGAGATGTATACGACAGTTGGAGATATGAAGAAGTTAGATGAAGCAATTATAAATGGGAAACTTCTTTCTGAACAAAGTATACAAGCGATGTTTTCACCTCCAGCAGAACGGAAATATGCATTTAGCTTTTATATATATCCGGATTATTTTCATAATCATGGTGTACTATCTGGCTGGAATACTTTCAATAATTTTAATAAAGACAAAGGGATTTTTGTTATTTTATTTTCAAATGTGAAAAATAGTATGGATGATGATTTTAATAAAGAGTTCCGAAAGATGGTAAGTGATTTATTAGAACAAAGGGGATAAGAATATGGAAAACAAAATTTTATCAATTGGTTTCATCGGTATTGGTGTAATGGGAAAAAGTATGGTTCATCATTTAATGCAAGAGGGTCATAAAGTATATGTATATAATAGGACGAAAGCGAAGGCAGATTCTTTAGTGCAAGATGGTGCTAATTGGTGTGATACACCGAAAGAATTAGTGAAGCAAGTTGATGTTGTAATGACTATGGTTGGATATCCGCATGATGTAGAAGAAGTATACTTTGGAATAGATGGAATTTTAGAGAATGCAAATGAAGGCACAATAGCAATTGATTTTACAACATCTACTCCAACATTGGCAAAACGTATTAATGAAGTTGGTAAAAGAAAGAATGTATATACACTGGATGCACCTGTATCTGGGGGAGATGTTGGTGCGAAAGAAGCTAGACTCGCAATTATGGTCGGTGGAGAGAAAGAAATATATGATAGATGTTTACCGTTATTTGAAAAACTAGGAACAAATATTCAGTTGCAAGGGCCAGCTGGTAGTGGACAACATACAAAAATGTGTAATCAAATTGCGATTGCTTCCAATATGATAGGAGTATGTGAAGCTGTTGCTTATGCGAAAAAGGCTGGACTGAATCCAGATAAAGTATTAGAGAGTATTTCAACGGGGGCAGCAGGTAGTTGGTCATTAAGTAATTTAGCTCCTCGCATGTTAAAGGGAGATTTTGAACCAGGATTTTATGTGAAACATTTTATGAAAGATATGAAGATTGCTTTAGATGAGGCTGAAAAATTACAATTACCGGTACCAGGTTTAAGATTGGCGAAGGAATTGTATGATGAGTTAATGGAAGATGGAGAAGAGGATAGTGGAACACAAGTGTTATACAAAAAATACATAAGGGGGTAAATGAGATGGATCTTCAAAAGTTTGATGAGATTATTGATGCCGTACAGCGAACAACTTGTGTACAGATTAATGATAAGCAAAAAGAAGCCTTTAAACAAAAATATGATTTTGAACCAAGTTTCGAATATGGAAGAGATGAGAAGGGGCATTATGTGATTCGAACTTCGAAAAAGATGTTAGAGGAAATGGAGTTTTATTTGGCACTGAAATATGATCGGGATGGAATTGCCCTTTATATGCATGCTGAGATTGAAGGGACATGTCATGTATCCGTTAGCTATAGTGAAGATGTACTTCATTTGCAAGAATTATTTCAATTTCTAGAAGAAAATAAATAAAAGTCCTCATTTGAGGACTTTTATTTATTTAGATATATTTAATTTTTATACTTATAAGTTAGAAGCCCGGCGGCATCGCTCAATCGGGAATGGAATAACTTGTGCGAGGTGATTAGGACCAAATTGTTTTTTGCGAGCATGGCGTAATATATAAAATGCACACAGAATTGAAACAGGAATAGCGCCGAATAAACCAAATAATAAAGCGCTTACACAAGATGCAACAAAGCCTAAGACGCCAACTTCTAATTCTTCCATAATAGCTCCTAAAATAACAGGAATAGCTCCGCATGAAACCCCTAGTATAAGTGCGATAAGTAAACTCATCATTATCCCCCTCTGTTTGCGATATTATTTTCGTTATTAGTAATTGTAGTATATCATACGTAAAACAGAATTTTCAGAAAAAGTTCAAAAAAAGTTCAATAAATGTTCGAAAAGTGTTAAAAAAACGAAGAGGGTAATTCCACCTTGAAAAGGAAGAGAAGAAGTTTTTGAGTAAATAAAAAATCAGACTTATTTCAGAAAATGAAATAAGTCTGTTCCATAGGAGGATGTATATATGTAGAGTGAATAAAAGGTTGGAAAAGGGGGTCCAAGTCCTTTTATTCAACTAACTACCTTAATAGATTGGAACCCAGCCTTCAGTTGTAACAAAAATACGAATAGCTACAACTTGACGATCATCTTGCAAGGTAAAATAATGTCTTGCATTTTCAGGAACAGAGATTAAATCGCCTGGCTCAAGTTCAACGTCAAAGAATGTTCCATTTTTGCCTTCAATAGCAAAGATGCCATGACCACTAACGATAAAGCGAACTTCATCATCAGTATGATGGTGTTCTTTTTGGAAATTAATTAATAATTCGTCAAGGTTAGGTGTGCTACTTGAAAGTGAAATGACATCATGTGCTTTATAACCTCGGCGCACTGAAACATCAGCAATTTCTTTTGAAAACACTGCTAATATTTCAGCTTTGTTTTCATCTGTTAACGAATAATTTTCATTTAAATGAGTAGGAAGTTTAGAAATATTCCATTTCTCATATAAAACGCCTTCCTCTTGTAGAAATTTAGATACTTCCACCTCATTTTCAATGCGAGTATTTACTTCATGAATACGAATTTGCGCCATTAGAAACGCCTCCTTGAATTGATAATAGTTTTATATGAAATTGGAATAAAAACTCATAAGCTTCTAATCTTTTCTTTGCATCAAAGCTATCTCGGCCCCATACGGTAATACCATGATTACGGATTAATACTGCTCCCGAATCTCCTTGTATATGCTTTCGGAAATTTTCTCCGAGCGTTGGGATATGGGCATGGTTTTCGATAATAGGAATGTGAATTGTTGCACCTTCTTCCCAAATATCAAGGGCTTTAATAATTTCTTGATTTTGAAGTGTGACTGCATCACCATATAAATTTGTGATGACATTGTTATCAGTTGTATGAACATGAAGTACGCACCCGGCATTCGTATTGTTATAAATATGGGTATGCAATATTGTTTCTGCTGAAGGGCGTAATTCGGTATCTAATACGGGAACCCCTAGATGATCTACTAACAGAAAATCATCTGGAGTAGTTTTTGTTTTATCTTTACCGCTTGCGGTAATAAGAAAAGTAAGTGGCTCATGACTAACTTTTATAGAAATATTCCCACTTGTTGCTGGAAACCAATTTCGTGTTGTTAACTCTTTTTTAATCTCGCTTAAGTCATACCATTGACGAAAAAGTTGTTTCATAATTTCACCTCCAACAAATGTTTTAATTCAGCTAGAATATCGTGAAATGTTCCAAAGGGTGTATAAGCAATATGATTTTCTTCACACTTTGTAATAAGGAAGTCGCGAGCGAACACTTTATCGGCTTGTTTCGCTGCTTGTAAATCAGTAATAGAATCTCCAATCACAATGTGAAAATCATTTGTATCGCTTAATTTACGGATTAGTGACGATTTACATAATCCGCAATGGTTTTGACAATGATTATCACAAGGATGAGGCCACTTAACGGTAATGTATTCACTTGAAAAGTCTGTTTCATTACAGTAAATTTGCTCTTTTGGAATAATTCCTTGTAAGAGTGGATAGACGAAGAAATCCATTCCGCCTGATATTACGTAAAAAGAAATATTATTTTCATTTACAAATTGTATAAATTCATGAAAACCACTACGGATTTCAGCAGTCTCTATTAAAAATTGAATAATATCATCGTGCAGATTAGTAGGTATTAATTGAAATAATTGAGAAACACCTTCTTGAATAGATAGCTCTTGTGATAAAATTCTATTCTTTACTTCTTCGGCTTCTGGTGGTGCGAATTTTTCCATAATGGACATGATATTATCGTTATTTGTAATCGTACCATCGAAATCACAAAACACTTGAATACTCATAATTTCACCTCATGTGAGGGATTTCCCCATATTTGTAGTGCACTACGCAAATTTATGTCATCTACTTCATGGAGTGGTTTACTTTGCAAAGTTGCTTCAATTGCAGTACGGAATGCTTTACCACCGCCCTGTGCCCCGTTCGGATGTCCATGAATACCGCCACCTGCATTAATAACAACATCTTTACCGAAATCTCGCAAGATAAAGGGAACGAAACCAGGGTGAATACCAGCAGACGGAACGGAAAAACTCTTCTTGAAAAATGCATCGTCTTCAGTTAAATGTTTTGAGATAGTAAGAGCTTCCTCTTTTTCTAGTGCAACACTACCGTATGGAGATGGGAATAATGAAAAGTCAGCCCCAGCATAACGTAGTAGCTTTCCGAGTAATAATGGAGATGAAACTCCATATAACTTGGATGCTGAATAAGCACCACTTACAGCAGGGTGTGCCATAATAGGAACTGGGATTTCATCATCTTCTGCTAGTGATTGTAGTACATCTAGTCCGTAAGCAAACGCGTTAAATAATAGAATATTAGCCCCAGCTTGCACGGCACGTCTCGCATTTTCTTTTAAATCGAAAGTTCGCCCTGTTAAATTTACGGCATATAATGTTTTGTGTCCGTATGTTTCGTATACGGATTGTAAAACTTCTTTTCCAGATACAATGCGCTTCGTAAGTGGCGTTAAAGCATTCTCAAATAAAATCTCATCATCTTTTACAATATCTACACCACCAATCGCTTGATCGCGTAGCTGAGTTTTTAAATACCCAATATTTCGTCCAATCATTCCTTTAAAAATGCTCATTAAAAGGGGACGATCATATACTTGTAAAAGGTTTCGAATGCCATCTACACCAAACTGTGGACCAGGAAAATGTTTTTTTAACTCTTCTGAAAAAGTCAAATCAATTAATTTCACTTCACCATCAAGTGATAGCTTTCCGAATGTAGTTGTTAAAATCGCTGGTAAGTCTGGACTGAAATTTAATAACGGGTATTCGATTTTAATAACCCCGCGTTTTACTGTTTTACCTAGATACGAATTGATATGTTCTTGCGCATCTAATTCCTCAATGTGAATAACATTGCCTTTATGTTGTTTTAATTGTTCTTGCAATAAGTGTGGCAAATGAGTCCAAGAGCCAATTGTTAAACCGAGTGCAATTTGCTCAGCTTTTTTTTCTAAGTTATGTGAATCGTCATGGATTAAATACGTCGCTATAATTCCGCTCATTGTTAAAACCTCCTAGTTAAATAAAAAAACCTCTCAGCTAAGGAGAGGTTTTTTTACAACCAGCTCCTTATCTGTCAGCGTAATGCTGCGAGAATTAGCACCGTGTCTACGATTGTAGATCGGTTGCCGGGTTTCGTCGGGCTCGTCCCTCCACCTGCTCTTGATAAGAAGTATTTAGAAATGTTTAAATTTTTAAGATAACTGAATTTTGTCAGATATTTTTCATGTTGTCAACGACTTTTTGAAAAAATTCAATTTATCAATTCGATTAATGGCTTCTTGTAATCGTTCTTCTGTATGCAAGAGACCAACACGGACGTAACCTTCGCCGTGCTCACCAAATCCGATACCAGGTGCAACTGCAACGTGTGCTTTTTCTAGTAAAATATCAGCAAATTGCTCGGATGTATACCCTTCTGGTACAGGAAGCCATGCAAAGAATGATCCTGTTGGAATGTCTACATTCCAACCAATTGAGTGACAAGCTGAAATAAGAGCATTTCTCCGAGATTCATAACTATTAACAAGCTCTACGACACAAGACTGCGAGCTTAATAGTGCTTCACGAGCAGCATCTTGAACTGCACCAAAAATACTAACATACATATGATCTTGTAATAAGTTAATTGTTTCGATAACACTTTCATTTCCTACTGCAAAAGCAATACGCCATCCAGCCATATTGAAAGTTTTCGATAAAGTGTAAATTTCAATTCCTGTATCTTTGGCACCGTCTGCTTGTAAGAAACTAACGGGTTTTTGACCATCAAACCCAATAGCACCGTAAGCAAAATCATGAACAACTAATATATTATGCTTATTAGCAAAATGAATGGTTTCATCAAAAAAATCTTTTGATGCAGTAGCACCAGTAGGATTGTTTGGATAGTTTAAAAACATTAGCTTGGCTTGCTTGGCAATAGAGTCATCAATTTTCGTATAATCTGGTAAAAATTTATTTTCTGCAATAAGCGGCATTGTTTCAAATTGCGCTTTTGCTAAAGCAACTCCTGATAAATAATCTGGATAGCCTGGATCTGGAACGAGAATAGTATCACCAGGGTTTGTAAAACACATTGGTAATTCTACTAATCCAGCCTTTCCACCAAACAAAATAGCAACTTCAGTTTTTGGATTTACTACTACATCATATTCACGTTGATAGAATGTTGCCACGGCTTCTTTTAAGCTTTCGTGTCCGCGAAATGGCGGATATTTATGATGGATGGTCTTTTCTGCAGCATCTTGTAAAGCTTTTACGATATGCTGCGGTGTTGGTTGATCTGGATTACCTTGACCTAGATTAATAACATCGTGACCAGCTGCAACGACTTTGTTAACTTTTGCAACAAGTGAAGCAAAAAATTGTGTTGGCAATGATGTTACTATCTCAGAAGGTTGAAATAATTTCATACTTTCCACCTCTTTTGAAAGTTGTTACAATTCTAGTGACAAATGATATAATCTTTCCAGTATTTTGTAAAGAAAAAAATAAGAATGGGGCTGACAAAATGAAAGTCGCATGTATTCAAATGGATATTGTCTTTGGAGATGTAGAAAAAAATATTGAGAACGCTAAAACTAAAATTAGTGAAGCGATGAAGGAAAGACCAGATGTTATCGTCTTACCAGAACTATGGACAACAGGATATGATTTAACGAGACTTTCTGAAATCGCAGATAGTGATGGATTGAAAACGAAAGAAAAGTTGAAAGAATGGTCGAAGCAATATGGTGTACATATTGTCGGTGGCTCTATAGCGAAGCAAACAGAGCAAGGTGTTACAAATACAATGTATGTGGTAACTAATAAAGGAGAACTAGTCAATGAATATAGTAAAGTGCATTTATTTCAGCTTATGGATGAACATAAATATTTAATCGCTGGAAATAGTACAGGTGAATTTAAGATAGATGATGTAGAGTGCGCTGGTATAATTTGTTATGACATTCGTTTTCCGGAGTGGATGCGCGTTCACACTGCTAAAGGTGCAAAAGTTTTATTTGTTGTAGCAGAATGGCCATTAGTCCGTTTAGCGCATTGGCGTTTGCTTCTGCAAGCAAGAGCGGTTGAAAATCAGTGTTATGTTGTGGCATGTAATAGGGCAGGAAAGGATCCGAATAATGAGTTTGCCGGTCATTCTTTAATTGTCGATCCTTGGGGAGAAGTTGTTGTAGAAGCAAATGAAGAGGAATCCATTTTATTTGGAAAGCTTACATTCGAGAAAATTAAAGAAGTACGCAAAGGAATTCCAGTTTTTGCAGATCGTCGTCCAGAATTATACAAATAAAATGTTGACAAGTGATTTTTATTCTTGGTATAGTCTTCAACATAAAGTTAAAAATTCGAAAAATTATACAACTCTTATCAAGAGCAGGTGGAGGGATTTGGCCCGATGAAGCCCAGCAACCGACCGTAAAACCATTGTGAAATGGGGCGTTTATTACGCCAAAAGGCACGGTGCTAATTCCAGCAGAAAGTAAACTTTCTGGCAGATAAGAGGGGAGAAGATAAACTTCAAACCTCTTTCTTAGTGGAAAGAGGTTTTTCTTATGCTAGAAAAACCTCTGAATTAAAAAAGGGGGAAAAGACGATGGGATATTATTCATTAACAGAAGTAACAGCTGTACAATATGCGAAAGAACACGGCTATTTTGAAAAAAAAGCAAATGTAGTTTGTCATGAAATTGGAGATGGAAACTTAAATTACGTGTTCAAATTAGAGGATGGGGAGAAGTCGATTATAATAAAGCAAGCTCTTCCATATGCGAAAGTAGTTGGTGAGAGCTGGCCATTGTCTATAAAAAGAGCAACAATTGAAAGTAAGGCATTACAAATTTTTGCGAAGTATGTACCGGATTATGTTCCGGTAGTGTACAGTCATGATGAAGATTTAGCAGTTACAGTAATAGAAGACTTATCAAGGCTAACAATTACAAGAAGGGGATTGATAGATGGAGAAGGGTATCCACTTTTATCCCAACATATTGGCCGTTTTCTAGCACATGTTTTGTTTTATACTTCAGATTTCGGGTTAGAGTCAGAAGAGAAAAGAGTACTAGAAGGTGCATTTGTAAATCCAGACCTGTGTAAAATAACAGAAGATTTAGTGTTTACAGATCCGTTTGGACATTACGATACGAATAATTATGAGCCAGATTTACAGCTAGTGGTTGATGAACTTTGGAGTGATAAAACTTTAAAGCTAAAAGTAGCACAATATAAATATAAATTTTTAACGAGAAAAGAAGCGCTTATTCATGGTGATTTACATACGGGTAGCATTTTTTCATCACCTTCTGAGACGAAAGTGATTGATCCAGAATTTGCAACGTACGGCCCATTTGGGTTTGATCTTGGGCAATTTATTGCAAATTTATTATTAAATGCTTTATCGAGGGAAGAAGAAAAGAGAAGCATACTATTTTTCCATATAGAAAAGACATGGAGTTATTTTGTAGAAGCTTTTACGAAGTTATGGATTGGAGAAGGAGTAGAAGCATATACGAAAGAGAAACAATGGTTACCGATTATTTTGCAAAATATTTTTACTGATGCTGTCGGATTTGCAGGATGTGAGCTTATCCGAAGAACAATTGGCTTAGCTCATGTAGCTGATTTAGATGAAATAGCAAATAAAGAAAAGAGAATTCAAGCTAAGAAACAAGCGCTATGCTTAGGTAAAGAACTAATTAAATATGAATCTAAGAGCGCTGATATTCAACTGTTCCGAACATTATTTCAGCAGACAGTTTCTGGAGGGGTAAAAGCATGAGTACGATTGTTACTATTCCGAGATCTGTCAGTTGGAAAGGTGATGCAATTGCGGTATTAAATCAAACAAAGTTGCCACATAGTACGGAATACAAAACGTTAACGACTATTGAAGAGGTATGGAAAAGTATAGTACTGCTAGAAGTACGTGGAGCACCTGCAATTGGAATTGTAGCAGCATTTGGTTTGGCGCTTGCGGCAAAACAATATAATACTTTACATATTGAAGAATTTCAAAAGAAGTTTAATAGAGATTGTAACTATCTAGGAACTTCACGACCGACGGCAGTGAATTTGTTTTGGGCAATCGATCGCATGAGAGAATCTATTCGAGAGATTACTACAATAAAAGAAGCACAAAAAATATTAGAAGAAGAAGCACTTCACATTCAGCAGGAAGATGAAGAGGTGTGCCGGAGTATTGGGGAATATGCGTTAACATGTTTTACAGACGGTGATAACATTTTAACAATTTGTAACGCTGGAAGTATTGCAACTGCAAGATATGGTACTGCATTAGCACCGTTTTATATTGGGAAAGAGAAGGGCGTTCGTTTACACGCGTATGCATGTGAAACGAGACCCGTTTTACAAGGTGGGCGTTTAACGACTTGGGAGTTGAAGCAAGCAAATATTGATGTAACACTTATTACAGATAATACGGCAGCTCATGCGATTCGTACGAAAGAAATTGATGCGATTATCGTAGGCGCAGATCGAATTGTCGCAAATGGAGATACCGCAAATAAAATTGGAACAATGAATTTAGCTATATTAGCAAATTATTTCGATATCCCATTTTATGTTGCAGCTCCGTTATCTACTTTTGATATTACGAAAGAAACTGGAGCTGAAATTGTTATTGAAGAGAGAGATGAAACAGAAGTTACGAAAATTTTTGGGAAACAAGTAGCACCAATTGGAACGGATGTTTATAATCCAGCATTTGACGTAACACCGAATGAATTAATTACAGGTATTATTACTGAGAAAGGGATTTTACGAGGAGATTATAAAAAAGAAATTCTGACATTATTTGAAAGACAAGCTGAAATTTAATAGCTTGTTTTTTTATGCCTAAATTGTCCATTTTTTCTTATTTATATAGTGAAAGGAGGAGAGAAAGATGGAAGAGTGGATCAAGATGATAGGTAATGTAGGGTTTCCGATTGTTGTAACATTATATTTACTCCATCGGATTGAAAGTAAATTAGATGGGATAACTGTTGCAATAGAGAAACTACCGCAACAATTACTAAAGTACGATGATCCTCGTGATAAAAAATAAAGTTTGCTCTTCGTGAGCAAACTTTATTTTTTATCACGCATTACCTGCCCGTAAAAGCCCCACTGATTAAAGTTTCACTTTATTGAGCAGTATAGCCACCATCGATAACAACGGCTTGTCCGGTTATACCTTTTGCTTTTTCACTCGCTAAAAACATAGCATAATCAGCAATTTCTTGTACTTGTAATAAGCGCTTTTGTGGTACAAGTGGATAAATAACATCTTCTAAAACATTTTCAAGTGGTACATTTCGTGTAGTCGCTAAGTCTTGCAGTTGATTACGTACAAGAGGGGTATCGACATAACCAGGACAAAGGGCATTTACAGTAATACCATGGATAGCACCTTCTAAAGCTGCCACTTTTGTTAATCCAATTACGCCATGTTTGGCACTATTATAGGCGGATTTTCCTGCAAATCCAACGAGACCATTAATGGAAGCAACATTAATAATTCGGCCATACTTTTGTTTTTTCATAATCGGAAAGGCATGTTTAATGGCAATAAACGGAGCAATTTGCATAATCTTAATGAGTAGCTCGAACTTTTCAGTGGGAAAATCTTCAATCGGTGAGACGTGTTGCATTCCTGCATTGTTAATTAATACATCCAATGAACCGAAATGACTAACTGTTTGAGAAATTGCAGCTGCAATTTCTTCTTCAGATGTAACATCACATTTTAAACCAATCGCTTGAAATCCCTCCTTTTGTAATTGTTCAGCAGCTTCTTTCGCACGATCTTCAAGCCGATCACTAATAACAACTTTAGCCCCTTCTTTTGCAAAAGCATTCCCCATTTCATAACCAATACCACTCGCGGCACCTGTTAAAAAGACAACTCGATTTGTAACCATGACGAAAAACATCCCTTCATAATAAAGTTTTCATATTGCTCTATTTAGAGAGGGTATAATAAAATTCCTGCAAACATTTGGAAAAACATTGTTCGCTATCTTGTTTTGCAAAATAGTCTCTGTTATACTATTTTGTAAAGCAAGATACTTACGCTTATCTATCTTGTAAAACAAGATAGTGGGAGGATTTGAATTATGTCGACAAGTCAAATGCTGAAAGGGATTTTAGAAGGATGCTTACTTGCTATTATCTCTGAAGGTGAAATATATGGTTATGAAATGAGTGAAAAGCTAGCGAAGTATGGCTTTACAATGGCGAGTGAGGGAAGTATTTATCCGTTATTAATACGAATGCAAAAGGAAGGATTAATAACAAGTGTAATGAAGGAATCTCCATCTGGCCCAAAGCGAAAATATTATACATTAACAGAAAAAGGCGAGGAAGCACTTAATGAATTTATGGATCGCTGGGAAACGATGCAAAGTAGTGTAGAACGTCTACTTGAAGGAAAGGGGAGAAGGAAATAATGCTATCAAATGAAGCGCGTAAGTTTTTATTAGATATGAGATTATTTTTGACGGCAAAGAGTGTGAAAGAAAGCGATATATTTAATCATTCCACTTTCTATAATGTTAATATTTAAAACATTTACCTCGGAAGATCTCGTGCCAATGCTATTTCAAATTATATGTTTATACGGAAGTTTATTTATTTTAATTTTCGTTGAAATTATGATGAAGACGAATAGAAGAGAAACAGTTAAATAAGGGAGGGGTTATAATGAAGGTTTCTAAAGAAGGCGAAAAGTTTTTAATCGATACGAAAGTGTATTTAATAACAAAAGGGATTAAAGAAGAAGATGTTGATGCCTTTTTAGAAGATGCAGAACTTCATTTAATAGAAGGTGAGCAAGAGGGAAAGACGGTAAAGGATATATTTGGGGATTCGCCAAAAGAGTATGCGGAAGAGTTGGCGAAAGAGATGGAGAAGGATAAAAGCGGTAGTATAAAAAGTATTTTGGGAATGATTATTGGTGTTGGTGGATATTGGTTACTTACAAACATTTTATTTGGAAGTCCAAATCAGCAATTTACGTTAACAAATGTACAGTTAATTGGTTATCCAATCGTTTTATTCATTACGATAATTGGAGCGATTGTTGCGTTTAGAATGTCTTCTTTTAAAAGTAAATTGGTAGGGTTTGGAATTGTTTATATAATAGTGATGATACCTATTTTATTATTGGTGTTATTGATGTTTATGAATAAATGGTACGGAACACCTGTATTGCAATTAACTACTATACAAAGTTATATGTTAGCTGGAATTGTCTTATTAGTACTGTTGATTGGTGAAGCATATATACTTGGATGGATTGGAATATTAGCTGTTATCATACCGCTATTAATTATGTTTGCATTTAAAGAATTAGGAAAGCAAAACCCATATTTAATAATACTAGAGCCTTTACTTCTGTACGGAAGTTTATATGTATTAATGCGATGGTCTTTAAAAAATGAAGAGCGAAAAACTGTAAACTAGGAGTTCTATAGAAAAAAGGCTGCTCTAGATATACAATAAATTATTTCCAAAGAAATACTATATTTTGATTTTTAGAGAGATTATGTTTCGGTGTATATTGTATTCTTTGCAGCCAGTATTTAGTTTGTTAATTAGTATATATTGTTTTGAGCAGTAACAAGGGCGTTACTGTTTTTTTCTTTGTAATAAAGAGCTTTGTAAAGAGAGTGCTTTTTGTTCGTTTGTTAATAGGGACTGAATATGGACATTTTCAGGGCGGGGGACTATCGGATACATAAGATTGAATGGAGAAGGATGGTGCTCCGAGCCAGTTGGAGAATGAGGATCTGCGTGAGTAAGTTTTCCGTGAACACGTCTTGTAAATAAAATATGCCCGATTTCGTGAGCGAGTGTATATATATTTTTCATGGGAGCAGCCGAATTTGTTAAAACGATGTAACCAGTAAGTTGCTGTTGTTTTGCTAAAGAGTAAGCACAGGCAATTACTGCGGTTTCTTTGAAATAATCACTGCCAATATAACAAATATAAAGATCGCATTCAGGAGCTTCATTTACACATGTTTGGAAAAAGGATGCTAATTTTTCCTGACTTTGAATGGAATTTTTATAACTGATTTCACGGTCAGAAAAACGGAAAAGCTCATTTAATACAATTACATCTTGAATTTGAAATGTAATGGGATGCCAAATTGATTCTGCAACAGCTAAATCTTTTGCAATGCGGTCATTAGAAATATCGGCGCCTGGAGTAATGCAAATACATATATTGACGTATAGATCCATAAGGAACACCTCAAATGAAAAAATTCTTCCTATAATATATGTGTAAAAAAGATGCTATGTATGGATAAATGCCTTCTTTGTTACATGAATATATAGATGACAAGTCAAAAAAAATTCATAGTTCTATAACATGGTGTGGCCGCCTTTTTGATATAGTAAAGGAAAGGGGGAGAATATATGTATACATTAAAAATCGTTTCAGACAGAGAAGCACTTTATCAATTTGCAAGTTATGTAAGAGTTGTACAAGGGGTTGAAGATGTATATGTAGAGGTGGGAGAACCTTTATATGAACATCCTTTAATGAAGTTTTATGTACATATTAAGCTTAAAGAAACATATGAGCAGCATAAAGCATTACAGGAAATAGCAAGATTAGTAGAATTGGGTCGTTTTACATATGTCCATTATCGTAATGATGAAATTGAGGAAGCTTTTGAAGCTGTAAAATATGAAAGTTTTAAAAAATAAAAGATGAAAAAAGGAGGCGAAAGCTTCCTTTTTTTTCTTTAAAATTACATCAACAAAAGGAGAAAAATTTTGTTATGATAAGGGAGGATGAGGAAAGGAGAGTTTACATATTGGGGTATATTGAAGATTTACGCAAAGTCGTCGGTACAAGGCCACTTATTCTAGTAGGGTCAGCAATTATTATATTAAATGATAATCAAGAAGTATTGCTTCAATATCGTTCGGATACATATGATTGGGGTGTGCCTGGCGGAGCAATGGAGCTTGGGGAAACGACAGAAGAAACTGCTCGTAGAGAATTATTCGAGGAGACGGGACTAACTGCAAAAATAATGCAATTTCTTGGTGTCTTATCAGGAAAGGAAGTATATTTCCGTTATCCGAATGGAGATGAAATTTTTAATGTCATTCATCTGTATCAGGGGCATCATGTGAGTGGTGAATTAAAGCTCGATCATGAAGGATTACAACTTCAATATTTTCCAGTAGATAAGTTACCAAAATTGAATGAAACGACAGAGAAAATTTTACAAAAGTTTTTATATGCGTTAACAGAATAGAAGGTTAATTCCTTCTATTTTTATTATATTAAATATTTTGATTTTTTAGTATGTTTATAGTATGATAGTTGTAGACATACATCTTATGGAATTTCACCTAAAAACTGACTAGGGTACATAAGAGAGGGGCAAGTACAAAATGCATAATGTTGTTATTACAGCTGCAGTTCGTTCGCCAATTGGAACTTTTGGGGGAGCGCTAAAAAATGTAACGCCAGTAGAATTAGCTGTTCCTGTACTTCAGGAAGCTGTAAAACGAGGCGGGGTAGAACCACATGAAGTTGATGAAGTAATTTTAGGTCATTGTATTCAAAGAACTGATGAAGCAAATACGGCGAGAACGGCTGCATTAGCGGCAGGATTTCCTGACACAGTTACGGGTTATACAATCCAACGCCAATGTTCTTCAGGTATGCAAGCAATTATGTCAGCTGCAATGCAAATTCAATTAGGTGTAAGTGATATTGTTGTTGCAGGTGGAGTAGAAGCGATGAGTTCGAGCCCTTATGCATTGAAACAGCACCGCTGGGGACAACGTCTACAACATGGAGAAATCCGTGATACAGTGTGGGAAATATTAGAGGATCCACTGCATCATATTATGATGGGTGAAACAGCGGAAAATTTAGTTGAACAATATGAAATTACAAGAGAGGAACAAGATGAGGTTGCGCTTCGTAGTCACACACTAGCACTACAAGCAATCGAGTCTGGATACTTTGACGATCAAATTGTTCCTATTACAATAAAAGAGCGTAGAAAAGAAGTTGTATTCTCGAAGGATGAACATCCACGTGCAGATATTACAGCGGAAAAATTAGCAGGATTAAAACCAGCATTCCGTAAAGATGGATCTGTAACTGCAGGGAATGCATCTGGTTTGAATGACGGAAGCGCGGTTCTAGTATTAATGAGTGAAGAAAAAGCGAAAGAAAAAGGCTTACAACCGCTAGCTAGAATTGTTGGATATTCAGTAGCTGGGGTAGACCCGAAAATTATGGGTATTGGACCAGCACCAGCAATCCGAAAAGGCTTAGAAAAAGTAGATTGGTCATTAGAAGATGCAGATTTACTTGAAATTAATGAAGCTTTCGCAGCACAATATTTGGCTGTAGAAAAAGAATTAGGTTTAAATCGTGAGAAAGTGAATGTAAACGGTAGTGGTGTAGGACTTGGACATCCAATCGGTTGTACAGGAGCTCGTATTACGGTAAGTTTAATTCACGAATTAAAGCGACGCGGCTTAGAAAAAGGAATTGCTTCTCTATGCGTCGGCGGCGGTATTGGAGTAGCATTATTTATAGAAGCATTATAAAAAAGAAGCAGCAATTGCTGCTTCTTTTTTTACGACTCAAATAGATGATGGAATAACCGATCACGATTTTCAAAGAAAAGTTTCGTCGTTTGATAATGCTCGGTTTCTTCTAATGTGGATTCGTGAATCCCCTCTTGTGTTAAAGAGTATATAGTAGATTCAGGGTAAGCCATTAAAATAGGAGAATGCGTCGCAATAACAAATTGTGAACCTTGTTCCGCTAGCTCATGCATTCGAATGAGCATGGAAAGTTGTCTCATTGGTGATAGAGCGGCTTCAGGCTCATCTAAAATGTATAAACCTTGTCCTGAAAAACGATTCATAAATAATGAGAAGAACGATTCACCGTGTGATTGTTTGTGTAATGAGATACCACCATAGGAATCAATAACCGGATTTCCACGTGCTTCCAAATCAGCGTCTATTTCATCAATATAAGAAGCGACGTTATAAAATGATTCAGCGCGAAGAAAGAAACCGTCGTTTGGTGTATTGAAACTTTTGGAAATTCGAAGGTATTCATGTAAAGATGAGTGTGAATCGTTTGTGCTAAAGCGGAAGTTTTTTGTTCCACCTTCTGCATTAAAACCTAAAGCGATTGCAATTGCTTCGAGTAATGTTGATTTACCCGTTCCGTTTTCTCCAATAATGAATGTTACATTTGGATGGAAAGCTAGTGATTGTAATGTTCGGATAGCGGGTAAGCAGTAAGGATATGCGGAAAAACTAGGGATATTTTCTTTTTTTAATGTGACATTTTTTAAAAAGGGTACGTCAATCAATATATAAACCTCAATTCATAACGGATTTTGATTGTAACAAAGCAGCAAATACAAAGGTGAGACAACTTGCTATTAGTATTGTATATTGAAGTGCGCCAAAACCGAGACTTTCCAAGGCGAAAGAAATCCTCTTCCGTATAAAAATGAAAAGAACGCTCATAAAGCCAACGAGAGCGGGCGTATATTTTATAACCTTTAAATGCTTCCATAGAAAAAATCCAATGTATGTACTTAAAAACAAGATAAACAGAACAAGAAAAAAGACAAGTGTTAATAACACGGGACCTTCTCCTTACTTTCTGAATATTTTATGTGGATTATAACATGTAAACTATCATATTCCAATGTGAAAATAAATATTGCATGAAGATCAATTCTCTCGTTATGATAGATGGTATTCTATTGAAAATATGAAAAGGAGTAAACATATGCCGTTTACATTCGCACATCCAGCAGCGGTGCTTCCTTTTACGAAAAAGCATTCTACATATATTTCAGTAACGGCTCTTACATTAGGTAGTATGGCGCCTGACTTTGAATATTTTTTACACTTTAGACCGTATGGTGTTATTGGGCATACATGGATGGGGTTTTTATATTTAAATTTACCGCTCGTCTTTTTGTTAGCATACATATATCATCACATTTTAAAAAAGCCTTTTATAACACATTTACCTAAGCCACTTGCTGGCTACTATATATGTGCAGTAGATGATAGATGGGGGCTTCATACGTGGAAAGACCTTTTTGTATTTTGCTATTCTGCATTATTTGGTATGTTTACGCATGTCGTTTGGGATGCGTTTACCCATAAAACAGGCTATTTTGTTATGAAAATACCATTGTTGCAACGAGAATGGCATAGCATCCCAGTTTATAAATATATGCAGCATGGGAGTACATGTATTGGTTTTCTATTACTATTATACGTATTATGGAAGTATAGAAATGAAATGGGTAAAGATCTTATTGTGGCTTCGGAAAAAAGAAAGTATTGGATTTCAGTAATTGTTGCGGCAGCTATTATATTTATCGTGCACGCGTTCGTAGATCCCTATTTTCATATTTTCCAAATTGGAGGTATAATAGTATCTGGACTGACAAGTTCATTTTGTGGACTTCTCATTGTTTCTATAGTTTACAAAGCAAGGGACTAATTTATATTCATGAATGATAGCGTTAGGAGAAATTAAATGATGAAAGCATGGAAAAGTATTTTTGTTTTATGTAGTTTTCTTCTTATGTTAAGTGGTTGCTTCCATCAAGAAGAAAAGAAAGCTGAACCGAAGAAGAAAGAATCTATTCCTGAAACGAAAGAATATGGTGGACGTGAGCTAAACAAAGTAGGACAAAAGGTGAAAGAAACAGGTTGGGGTACTTTCAAATTAGAGCAGATGCATTCTGTTAATCAAACATTTGAAGTAGCGCCAATGAAAATTCATGTGCAAGATGTGAAAGTAATCTCTTTATCACAGATGAGTGAAGATGCAAAAAATACATTGAAAGCATATACGGCATTAACTCCTGAAGAAGTAAAGCGTAGATTAGGCGATAAAGTAAGTCAAGAAGATGCTGAATTATATGCATCGCTAAGTGGAACAGAGATTAGTGATACGATTCGTTACGTTGAGATTACATATAAAGTGGAGAATAGCGGAAATAAAAATATGCAATTTTTCTCTATGAATGATGTTACGATTAATGATAAACAACATTTTAAAGTAGCGACACAAAACTTTTTATATGATGAAGATACGCTCGTTGGTACAAAAAATGTATCTAGAGAAGACTATAAGCCTGGTGAAACAAGAGATGGAATTATCGGTTTAATACTTGATGATGGAAAAGAAAAGGTAAAGGATATTAAGTTTACAACCGATGATTTAATTGCAGGAGATACAGAGACACAGGATGTTGTTAAAGAAGCACAAACTTTTAATATCTCACTTTCTGAGTAAGGTGTTTAAAAAAAAGGTAAGTAAAAACAGTCAGCGTTCAAAACATTATGCTGACTGTTTTTTTATTTCTTTTATGTATGAATCTACATTTTGAAAAGGTACCTTAATTTTAAATGCATCTTTTTGTTCGTTAAATTGCTTTTCATTATAGGGACCAAAACGCTTATTGTGCTTGACGTCAATAATCCAATAATGCTCACTTTTTTTATTTGCAATTGCCCCATCAGGATTATTTGGATCGGACTTTTCCTCAGTCTGTTTTGCAATAATGTATTTATCATCCCAACCAATGTCTGTAATTTTGGCAGGGATGTATTGTGTGGCATATACAGCATCTTGCGAGGGGAAAAGTTCAAATGCATTTCCAGAAGTACGTATGAGTTCGTATTCATCATTAATCGTATAAGTTAAGTGGCTTGTATTCCCAGCGCAACCAGCTAATAGGAAGGCGAGGAATAGGATTATCCATTTTTTCAATATGGGAACCTCCTTTACAATGCTGTTGTAACACATTGTACAAGAAAAGTAAGAGAAACGCTAGTTTACAATGCTTTTTAGAAGTGGTACGATGAAACGGGTAAAAAAGGATATGAAGGAGTCGACATAAAATGAAGTTAAAGGTGCATCGTCCAGCGCTTGTAATGAATCGCATAGGTGCTTCCCTAATTGATATGTTTTTAATCTCGCTTATGTATGGTGCAGTAGTAGCTGTGATAACTGGAAACTATAGTGCTATTTTTAATCGTTTTAATATAAGTTTTGGAGACTATAGATATGATCTCACAGTAGTGTTCATATTAATGGCCCTTTATTTTATATTGTTACCTTTTATTTGGAACGGTGTAACACTTGGTAAAAAAATAACGAGAACAAAATTAATTTCATTGACGAGTGAAAAACTAACGTTACAAACATTAATAATACGGTTTTTTGCATTGTTATTACCGAACATATTGCTACTTGGAATTCCATTATTATGTAACATATACATGATGTTGTTCCGCAAAGATAATTGTGGTTTTCACGATTTAATTGCAAAGACAAAAGTGATCAGTCTTGTATAATACACAGTGACCTTTTTATTCTTAAATAAAAAGGTCTTTTTTTATCCCGTTATTTGTGGGCGGTAAGACTTTCACCTTGAAATTCAATGAATGCGAGGAAGTTAGGAGGAAGGTAAAGGTTCATTTTCTTAATTTAAATAGATTGAAAATTAAGAAAATGTTATAATAATTAAAAATAATATCTTTATATAATAAGGGGGAAATTGAAATGACAGGAGGTAGCATAATCTTTTGGGGGATTTTAATTTTCATTGGTCTAGTTTTCGATCAGCTTAATAGTAAGAAAAAAGAGGGAGTAAAAAAGTAATCGATTCCAATGTGCTTTATATTAACGACGTTTGGATAGAGATAAAACAATTAACGTCATCTTTTATGAAACAGCAAGAAGAAGTAGTGTTAAGTGATTTACCGATTTTCGGTATTATTAGCACGAAAGGACAATCATTTCATACAGTTGAAGCCCTAGTATAATAATGAAAACCGTCCTCGGTATAAATGAGGACGGTTTTTTTGTATGTTATATAGAAGAAAACTATTTTTCAACGAATACGTTGTTCGGTTTGACTATCAAAGAAATGCGCTTTATTCATATCAAATGCGAGTTTAATTTGATCACCAGGTGAAAATGTATGTCTTGCATCAACACGTGCTGCAAAATCTTGAGTTCCCAGTTTCATATATAAAAGAGATTCAGCGCCTAATAACTCAGCGACTTCAATTTTTGTTGTGAAGGTAGTAGATTGTGAAGCTTCTAAAAATAATAGTTCATCATGAATGTCTTCAGGACGAATACCTAAAACAATCTCCTTATTTACATAGCCTTGTTCACGTAACAGCTTCATTTTTCCTTCAGATACTTTGACTTGTATTGCGTTGTCTATAACGAAATCGGTTTCAGTTAATTTACCACGGAAGAAATTCATTGCTGGAGATCCGATAAATCCACCAACGAAAACATTTTCAGGTGTTTCATATACTTCTTTTGGAGTTCCAATTTGTTGAATCTTTCCGTCTTTCATAACAACAAGACGGGAAGCCATTGTCATTGCTTCTGTTTGATCATGTGTGACATAAATTGTTGTTGTTCCAAGACGGTGGTGTAACTTAGAAATTTCTGAGCGCATTGCAACACGAAGTTTTGCGTCTAAGTTTGATAAAGGTTCATCCATTAAGAAAACTTTCGCATCTCGAACGATCGCTCTACCTAATGCAACACGTTGACGTTGGCCACCTGATAATGCTTTCGGTTTTCTATCTAAATATTGTTCAAGCCCTAAAATTCGTGCTGCATCTTTCACACGACGATCGATTTCATCTTTTGGTATTTTTCGAAGTTTTAATCCAAATGCCATATTATCATACACACTCATATGTGGATAAAGAGCATAGTTTTGGAAGACCATTGCGATATCACGATCTTTTGGAGGAACATCATTCATTAGCTTACCATCAATTGAAAATTCTCCTTTTGAAATATCTTCAAGTCCAGCTACCATTCGTAAAGTAGTAGATTTTCCGCATCCAGAAGGACCAACAAATACGATAAACTCTTTATCTTGAATGTGTAAATTAAAATTTGTTACAGCTGTTACGTTATTATCATATATTTTATAAATGTTTTCTAATTTCAGTTCTGCCATGGTATTTCCCCCTAGAAATAATTATGCAAACGTTTTCTTTGAGTTCATTATAAACTAATAGATTCAAAAAATAAATAAAAAAATAAAACGTTTGCATACATTTGAGTAATGGTAGTGATTTTCTCATGCTTTCTTAGAAAAAGAAGAATAAAAATTGTAAGCGCTATTTTAAATTAAGATAGAATCTGTTATTATTCATTAATGAAAACGTTTGCGCCTTGAGGGAAATAAAAATTATAGTGTAGATGAAATGGGGTAGCATAATGGAAAAACAATGGTGGAAAGAAAGTGTAGTATATCAAATTTATCCTCGTAGCTTTATGGATAGTAACGGTGATGGTATAGGTGATCTTCGTGGTATTATTTCAAAGCTAGATTACTTAAAAGAATTAGGGATTAATGTAATTTGGTTATCACCGGTTTATGAATCTCCAAATGATGATAACGGTTATGATATAAGTGATTATTGTAAAATAATGAATGAGTTCGGAACAATGGAAGATTGGGACGAGCTATTACATGAAATGCATGAACGTAATATGAAACTTATGATGGACTTAGTTGTTAATCACACTTCCGATGAACATAATTGGTTTATTGAATCACGTAAATCTATTGATAATAAATATAGAGATTACTATATATGGCGTCCTGGAAAAGATGGGAAAGAGCCGAATAACTGGGGAGCAGCTTTTAGTGGATCTGCATGGCAGTATGATGAAATAACAGATGAATATTATTTGCATCTGTTTTCTAAAAAACAGCCAGATTTAAATTGGGATAATGAAGAAGTAAGACAAGATGTTTATGAAATGATGAAGTTTTGGTTGGAAAAAGGAATTGATGGATTCCGTATGGATGTTATTAACTTTATTTCTAAAGAAGAAGGTTTACCAACTGTTGAAACGGATGAAGAGGGGTATGTTTCAGGACATAAACATTTTATGAACGGCCCAAATATTCATAAATATTTGCATGAAATGAATGAAGAAGTATTGTCTCATTATGATATTATGACAGTTGGTGAGATGCCAGGTGTAACGACAGAAGAGGCTAAATTGTATACTGGAGAAGCTAGAAAAGAATTACAAATGGTATTCCAATTTGAACATATGGATTTAGATTCAGGAGAGGGCGGAAAATGGGATGTAAAACCATGTTCACTTCTTACTTTAAAAGAGAATTTAACAAAGTGGCAAAAAGCATTAGAGCATACAGGGTGGAATAGCCTTTATTGGAATAACCATGATCAGCCACGTGTTGTATCTCGTTTTGGTAATGATGGAATATACCGTACTGAATCGGCAAAAATGTTAGCGACGGTGCTTCATATGATGAAGGGAACGCCATATATTTATCAAGGCGAAGAAATTGGAATGACGAACGTTCGATTCCAATCAATTGATGAATATCGAGATATTGAAACGTTAAATATGTACAATGAAAAAGTGGTAGACCGTGGTGAAGATAAAGAAAAAGTAATGGAATCTATTTATATAAAAGGCAGAGATAACGCTAGAACTCCAATGCAGTGGGATGATAAGAAACATGCTGGATTTACAACAGGTGAACCATGGATTGCGGTAAACCCTAATTACGAAGAAATTAATGTGGAGCATGCAATTCAAGATGAAAACTCAATTTTTTATTACTATAAAAAATTAATTGAGTTACGTAAAAATAATGAGATTATTGTGTATGGATCATATGATTTAATACTAGAAAATAATCCATCTATTTTTGCTTATGTAAGAACATATGGAGCCGAAAAACTTCTTGTTATTGCAAACTTTACTGCAGATGAAAGTGTATTTAAATTGCCTGAGGATATTAGTTATAGTGAAGTAGAGTTATTAATACACAATTATGATGTGAGAAGCGGATCAATAGATAATATTATATTACGTCCGTATGAAGCAATGGTATTTAAATTGAAATAAGAAAAATCCTTATGTCAAATTGGCATAAGGATTTTTTTGATTACCACTTTAGTATTGAGAATCCATATGGAGGAAGTGTGACTTGTAATACGCTTGCTTCCGCTGAAAATTCTTCTTTTGTATATATATTGACTATTTTCTTCCCTGTAATATGGATAGGGAGTGAAGCAGTAATTTCATCGTTAGTAGGATTTAAAACAAAGAAGATAGTTTCATCTTCATGTGTTTTCGTGTAAGAAATATAATTATGTTCATCATTTGCGTCTATGAATTGGAAAGTACCATGTCCTCCAAATGCTTTATATTGTTTTCGTAATGAAATTAATGTTTGTACATGTGTAAATAATAGATGATCTTGTTTTGTTGTATCCCAAATCATACATTTACGGCAACCAGGGTCCATTCCACCATCCATACCGATTTCATCTCCGTAATAAATGCAAGGAGAACCGATGAAAGAAAGATGGAATATATATAGTAACTTTAACTTATTTTTATCCCCGTTACATGTTGTCAAAATTCTTGGTGTATCATGGCTGTCTAATAAATGAAATGCAGCTTCATTTATATTCATAGAATAGGAATGTAGAGATTCTGTAATTTGTTTCATGAATTCAGTTGCTGTAATGGAATTGTTAGCAAAGTAAGAAAGTAAAGCGTTTGTAACGGGATAGCTCATGACAGCATCAAATTGATCTCCTTGTAGCCAAGGGAGTGCATCGTGCCAAATTTCACCTAAAATATATACTTCAGGATTTAATGACTTTATCTCACTTCGGAATTCTCTCCAAAAGCTGTGATCGACTTCATTTGCTACATCAAGGCGCCAACCGTCTATATTGAATTCTCTTACCCAATAACGCCCAACTTCAAGTAAATATTCTTTTACATCTGGGTGTGCTGTATTTAATTTAGGCATATATGGTGTAAATGCGAAAGTATCATAATTAGGAAGTGGCTCGGTTATAATCGGGAATTCGTGAATGTGGAACCACTCTTTGTATACAGACTTCTCGCCATTTTTAAGTACGTCTTGGAATTTATCGAAAAAGTATCCGCTATGATTAAATACGGCATCGAGCATTACTTTTATCCCACGTTTATGACATTCTTCAATGAGTTCTTTAAACGTTTCTTTCGTTCCGAATTGTGGGTCAATTTCCATGTAGTCAATTGTGTCATATTTATGGTTTGAATGAGCTTTGAAAATAGGTGTGAAATATATTCCGGAAATTCCAAGCTTAACAAGGTAATCAAGGTTTTGAATAATACCAGTAAAATCCCCTCCAAAAAAATTAGTTGGAGTTGGCTCAGCACTTCCCCAAGGAAGGGTGTTTTCTGGATTTAGTCCGCGATCCCCATTAGCAAATCGTTCTGGGAAAATTTGATACCAAACAGTATCTTTAATCCAGGAAGGTGCTTTGAATACATTATTTGCATGAAGAAACGGAAAACAGAAAAAGTTACCAACATCATCATTTGGAATAGTAGAGAAGAATCCTCGCTCTGCATAAATAAGAGTTTCTAAATCTGTTTTTAATTCGAATCCATAACGTAAGCGCTTAAATTTTGGTTCGATTGAAATGGACCAATAATCAAATAGTGCAGTAGAACCCGTTTTTTTCATCGGTGCACTTGATGAAATCCATTTCCCGTCTTTCCATTCGTAAGGATCCCCGTAAATAAGAGAGGTACTGTGAACATCGTCTTTCTTAGTACGCATGCGGATGTGAACTGTTTTTTCATCGTAAGCGTATGCGTAATTATCTTTTGGCCTATGATAAATGGCTTCTTTAATCATATAGAAAATCCCCCTTTAATATCTCTATACATAGTATTCCCTTAAGTGTAATAATAAAGCCTATTTTGCAAACGATTTCCTTTCTCGTAGCTTTAATATTGCTTATAAGAGTAGTATTCATTTCATATAAAGTCAATGTATAAAGAGCAGTAATGATATTATTTTTAAAATTAATATTTGCAAAATGAATAAAAGAATGTATAATGATAGACAAATAGCGCAAACGTTTTCATAGATTAAGATAATGTTTGCGCTTCTATTTTAATATTAAATGCAAACGTTTTCAATTACTAAGGTACATAGACAATTTAGGGAGGTTTTTGGGATGAAGAAAGCATTATCATTATTAACGGTTTCAGCACTATCAATTGGTATGTTATCTGCATGTGGACCGAAAGATTCAGGGAAAAAAGAGGAAAGTAAATCGAAGAAAGACTACGATCTTCTTGTTTGGGAAGATGAGAAAAAAGGCGTTGGTTTAGAGCCGGCAGTGAAAAGCTTTGAAAAGAAATATAATGTGAAAGTAAAAGTTGAAGAGGTTCAGATGACGAAACAAATAGAAAAACTTCGTCTCGACGGTCCAGCGGGTACAGGGCCAGATGTTGTAACATTGCCACATGATCATATTGGTAATGCGGTAACAGAAGGGCTACTTTCAGAGGTGAAAGTGGATGATACAGTAAAAAGTAAATTTACAGATTTATCAATAGAAGCACAAACATATAACGGAAAATTATATGGTTTACCAAAAGCAGTTGAAACACCAATCTTTATTTATAATAAAAAATTAATGCCAAAAGCACCAGAAACGATGGACGAGTTGTTTAATTTCTCAAAAGAATTTACGAAAGATGACAAGTACGGATTTTTAGCGCTTGGAGATAATTTCTACTTCGCTAATGCATTTATGGCAGGTATGGGTGGCTATGTATTTGGTGAGAAAGACGGAAAGCCAAATGCAAATGATATTGGATTAAATAATAGCGGTGCAGTACAAGGTGCTGAATATATTCAAAAATGGTACAAAGAAAAGTTATTCCCGAAAGGTATTATCGGTGAATCTGGTGGATCAGCTGCAGATGGATTATTTAATGAAGGAAAAGCAGCATCTATTATGAATGGTCCATGGGCATTCCAAGCGATGGAAAAGGCTGGAATTGATTACGGTGTTGCTCCGATGCCAAAATTACCAAATGGTCAACCGATGAAAACGTTCGTTGGTGTAAAAGGATGGCATGTAACAAGCTTCTCTAAACAAAATGATTTAGCTACAAAATTCACTGAGTGGGTTACAAATGAAGAAAATGCGAAAATTCGATTTGAGAAAACGAAAGAAATTCCTCCAGTAAAATCAGTAATGGAAGATCCAATGATTAAAGAAAATGAGGCTGCAAAAGCGGTTGCGGCTCAATCGGAAAATGGAATTCCAATGCCGAATATTCCAGAAATGCAGGAAGTTTGGAAACCAGCTGGGGATGCGCTTCAATTAGTTGTCTCAAATAAAGAAGAACCAAAAGCAGCACTTGATAATGCAGTGAAACAAATTAAAGGTAATATTGAAGCAAATCATAGTGAGAAAAAATAAGGTGAAATTCGTGCCTCTAAACATGAGAGGCACGAATTCTCTCCCTTCCAAGTAGGAAGGAAAAAGGGGGAAGGAACATGCAAACATCTATGGAACCAACGAAAGAGTTAAACGGTTCAAAGCATAGGAAAATGGCGACCATGTTATCGATCATTCCAGGTATCGGTCAGCTATATAATAAACAATATGTAAAAGGTCTTATTTTTTTAGTATTAACAGGTTCATTTATTGTAGCATTTGCTGATTTGTTAAATATAGGATTATGGGGAATTGTAACGCTTGGTACAGAAGTTCCGCGTGACCATTCGGTCTTTCTATTAGTAGAAGGGATTTTGGCACTTATCGTCATCGTATTCGGACTAGGAATATATGCATTTAACTTATATGATGCATACCAAAATGGGAAGAAACGTGATATAGGAACACCATTAAACTCTGTAAAAGAGCAATATCGAAACTTATTAGATCAAGGTTTCCCATATTTAATGGTTTCACCAGGCTTTCTATTACTTATTTTTGTTGTTGTATTTCCAATCATTTTTGTTATCTTAATTGGATTTACGAATTATGATTTATACCACTCTCCTCCAGCTAAATTAGTAGATTGGGTTGGCTTTAAAAACTTTATTGATATTTTCACATTACCAATGTGGAGAGATACATTTATAAGTGTATTTTCTTGGACTGTCATTTGGACGTTCGTTGCAACAACGTTACAAGTTTCCCTTGGTATTTTCTTAGCGATTATCGTAAATCAGCCCGGTATCAAAGGTAAAGCAATTATTCGAACAATCTTTATTCTACCGTGGGCTGTTCCGGCATTCGTATCTATTCTTGTATTTGCTGGTATGTTTAATGAAACTTTTGGAGCGATTAACAATCAAGTATTAGCTTTATTCGGAATTGAAAAAATTGCTTGGATGACAGATCCGTTTTGGGCGAAGGTTGCTTTAATTATGATCCAAACGTGGCTTGGATTCCCGTTCGTCTTTGCAATGACGACAGGTATATTGCAATCGATTCCAGGAGAATTATATGAAGCGGCTACAGTAGATGGAGCAACTGCTTGGCAACAGTTCCGCAAAATTACATTGCCACTTGTTTTATATGCAACAGCGCCAATATTAATTACGCAATATACGTTTAACTTTAATAATTTTAGTATTATTTATCTATTTAATGCTGGGGGACCTGCCGTATCTGGACAAAATGCAGGTGGAACAGATATTTTAATTTCATGGATTTATAAGTTAACGATGACTTCGGCTCAGTACGGAAAAGCAGCAGCGCTTACAATGATTTTATCGTTAATCGTTATTACAGTCGCGTTATGGCAATTTAAGAGAACAAAATCATTCCAAGAAGAGGATATGATGTAAATGAATATTAAACGACAAAAGATGTTACGTCTATCATTAAGTTATTTAGTTATCTTCATAATGTGTGCGATTATTTTCTATCCATTATTATGGATCATTGGCTCATCGTTTAATCCAGGAGATAGTTTGTCTGGTTCTAGTATTATTCCGAAAAATGCCACATTAGATCATTATCGCAAGCTACTTGATTCCGATTCAAGTAATTACTTACTTTGGTATAAAAATACTTTAAAAGTTAGCGTAATGACAATGATTTTTTCTGTGTTAGCCATTAGCTTTACTGCTTATGCATTTTCGAGATATCGTTTTGTTGGAAGGAAGAATGGTTTATTAACATTTTTAATTCTCCAAATGATCCCGAATTTTGCAGCGTTAATCGCGCTATATATATTAGCGCAGTTAACTGGATTAATTGATACACATCTTGCATTAATTTTAATTTATGTGGGTGGAGCAATTCCGATGAATACATGGCTTATGAAAGGGTATTTTGATACGATTCCGAAAGAGTTGGATGAATCAGCTCGAATGGATGGAGCGGGGCATTTTCGTATATTTTGGCAAATTATTATGCCGCTTGCAAAACCAATTGTAGCGGTTGTAGCGTTATTCACTTTCATTGGTCCATTTACAGATTTTATTTTAGCAAGTGTTATTTTACGCACACCAGAAAATTATACTTTAGCAGTTGGATTATATGAAATGGTAGCGAAAAAGTTTGGTAACGAATTTACAACATTTGCAGCTGGATCAGTATTAATTGCAATTCCGATTTCTATTTTATTCTTATCCCTGCAAAAATATTTTGTTTCTGGTTTAACAGCTGGAGGTACGAAAGGATGAAAATGGGGCATTACGTCCCATTTCTCTTTTCATCTCCCTATAAAAAGTTGTAGGGAGATGAAAAGAGATTTGACATCCCATGTGAAAAGAAGTGCAATAAATAGTATATTATAGTATAGGAAAAAAGAGCTATATCCCTTACAATACATGAAGAGGGAGAATATGATAAGTTTTGAAAGATAGAATAAATAAATGAAAGTATATGACTTCTCCTATTACTTGCAACAAGTGCAAGATAAAAATATATGAAATATGACAGAGAAGTGAAAGGAGGGGATTTTTATGACAGTTACAATTAAAGATGTGGCGAAGAAGGCGAACGTAGCACCATCGACGGTTTCCCGTGTAATTGCTGATAATCCAAGTATAAGTGAAAAAACAAAGCGCCGTGTTCGGAAAGTGATGAGTGAACTAGGGTATCATCCCAATTTAAATGCAAGAAATCTTGCGAACCAAACGACGAAAACGCTTGGTCTTGTTATGCCGAGTTCGGCAAGTAAAGCTTTTCAAAATCCATTTTTCCCGGAAGTTATAAGAGGGATAAGTTCATTTGCACATATGGAAGGGTATGCGCTTTATATGTCGACAGGTGAAACGGAAGAAGAAATTTTTAACGGTGTTGTAAAGATGGTACAAGGGCGCCAAATTGGTGGTATTGTTCTTCTATATTCAAGAGAGAACGACCGGATTATTCAATATTTGCATAACCAAAACTTCCCGTTTGTTTTAATTGGAAAACCATATGATCGAAAAGATGAAATTACATATGTAGATAATGACAATTATACAGCTGCAAGAGAAGTGGCAGAATATTTAATTTCATTAGGGCATAAGCAAATCGCGTTCATTGGTGGTGGCTCAGACTTACTTGTAACGAGAGAGCGTTTAGCGGGTATGAGCGATGCTTTAAAGTTGGCAGACATTGTATTACCGAAAGAGTATATTTTACACTTTGATTTCTCGAGGGAAAGTGGTCAACAAGCAGTCGAGGAATTAATGGGACTGAAACAACCGCCGACGGCAATTATGGCGACAGACGATTTAATTGGATTAGGTGTGTTAAGTGCTCTTTCTAAAAAAGGATTTGTTGTACCGAAAGACGTTTCGATTGTAAGCTTTAATAATGCTTTATTATCAGAAATTGCGAGTCCGCCACTTTCGACAGTTGATGTGAATATATATCAGCTAGGATATGAAGCTGCAAAAGCTTTAGTGGATAAAGTAGAGAATGCTGAGTCAACTGCAAAATGTATTATTATTCCGCATAAATTACTGAAGCGTCAAACTTGCGATCATTATGCATAAAGTGAAACTTTAATCAGTGGGAGATTTACTGCCCGCAAATAGCGAGATAAAAAAGCTAAGAGGTAAACTCTTAGCTTTTTTGTTTTAGAAAGGCTTCTAATCGATCGCAGCCTTCTTTTAAAGTTTCGATACTATATGCATAGGACAAACGAAGGTAGCCTTCGCCATATTCAGAAAATGCTGTTCCAGGAACGACGGCTAGTCCAGCTTCTTTTACAAGATCAAGTGCAAAATCAAATGATGAAGATGTTAGATGGCCAACATAGGGGAATAAGTAAAATGCACCTGTTGGCTTTTCGACCTTTAATCCCATTTGAATGAGTCTATTATAAACGTAATCACGGCGTTTTTTGTATTGATGGCGCATCATCTTTGGCGCGTCTTTAGCAGCTGTTAATGCTTCAATTGCTGCATATTGTGCGATTGAAGTAGCGCACGTTACATTGTATTGATGAACTTTCAAAATGTGCCCAGCTAAATAACTTGGCGCGAATAAAAGGCCGATGCGCCAGCCGGTCATAGAATGGGATTTTGATAAACCGTTAATAACAATAGCTTTCTCACGCATTTCTGGGAAATGGGCAATTGATGTATGCTTTTGCCCATATACAAGCTCGCTATAAATTTCATCAGAAAGGACGAAAATATTTTTATCTTTTAAAACATCTACAATATCTTGTAGTTCTTCTTTTGATAAAGTTACACCAGTCGGGTTAGAAGGATATGGCAAAACAACACATCTTGTTTTTTCTGTAATCGCATTTTCTAGCGCTTCGGCTGTTAAACGGAATCCAGTTTCACGAACATCTATAAAAATAGGCGTTGCACCGCATAATCGAATAATCGGCTCGTATCCTGGATAAATAGGGGCAGGTAAAATGACTTCCGTCCCTGGTTCTAAAATTGTTCGGAATGCAACATCAATTGCTTCACTAGCACCGATTGTAACGATGGTTTCGTTTTCAGGTGAATAATGTAAATCATAGTTATCTTTTATGAAGTTACAAGCCGCCTTGCGTAATTCTAGTAACCCAGCGTTATGTGTATAGCTTGTATAATTTTCTGTAATCGCCCGTTTTGCCGCTTCCTTTACGAGGGAAGGTGTCGGAAAATCAGGTTGTCCAATTGTTAAAGAGATAAGATTATCATAGTTTTGAATCAGATTAGAGAATTGACGGATCCCAGAAATTTGGATGTCCTTTACTCTAGGATTAATGAATTGTTCCATTGTATCTCCCTTTCTTCCGTTTGAAAATTAAGTTCATTTTAACATATTTTCTAGGATTCCGCTTCGTATATGTTATTTAGAAAGAGAGAGCAGAAAAAAAGCCGCTGTAAGCGACTTTTTAATATCCGTATTCCCAATCTATTTCATCTTCATTCCAAAGTACAGAGGATACTTTGCCAAGGTGAACAACGGATTCGTTCACAGCACATGTGCAATTTTCATCTCCTGCTTTATGCTGTAACTCTTCATATACTGATTTTTCAACATTTTCTAGAACAACCAAATTTTCTTCTTTTAAAACAAGTGTAGTACCCGCCATATTTATCTTCCTCCTACTAAAGTAATGATCACTTATTTGTAAACATAGATAGTATGGATTATATGCTGTATTTTGCTATAGTTGTCCGTATCGTGAAGTGTTTTTATATTTTCTTTGTAATCCGTATTCATTGTATACTGCCCGAAGGAAATTTGGTACAGGGTTTACAATCATTTCGAAAATCTGTAACAATTATTATGGGGTGTTAACAAAGAATTAACAAATATGTTAAGAAAAATCAAAATTTTAAAACAAATACACTTATAAAATGATATAATCATATCAAAATACATATAGGGGATGAGAGGCTATGGAGCTTATCCGTGATTTAATGATCCAAATTGCCATCATTATATTACCGCTATTTTTATATGAAGCCATTCGTTTAAATCGTTATCAAGAAATGCCTCCGAAGCCGAACCGCTACTTTATTATGTTTTTATCTAGCGTTACACTCGTTCTTTCCATGACATACTCTATTTGTTTTGGCAACGTTTGCGGGTATAACTTTCACCCAATTCCAATTGTTAGTGGTTTTTTATATGGTGGGATTGTTGGTTTAATTCCAGCCATTATTTTTGTTGCGTATGAATGGGTGCTAAAGGGAATGAATATTCTTCCAGTCGTAGAAGTCATGTTTCTATTGATAGTGCCATTATTCTTATCCAAGAAATGGTCTCTTTTTTCAAGAGATAAGAAGCTGATTTTAGCATTTATGATTTCATCATTTTACGTACTTGTATCTTTAATGTTTGGTATGGTGAATGTACTATTAGAAACAGGATTTACACCTTATGTTTCTCAACTATATAACGGGTTTATATTTGCTTCGCTTATTATGGTTATGACTATGGTATTTCAAGTGTACTTAACGGAATATTTAAATGAAAACGCATTATTACGTACGGAAATGCAAAAATCGGAAAAACTTAATATTGTCAGTGAGCTAGCAGCAAGTGTTGCACATGAAGTTCGAAATCCCCTTACTGTTGTTCGTGGGTTTATCCAATTGCTAGAAGGTACGGAGGATGTGAAGAATAAAGATTATATGCGTCTCGTATTAGCTGAATTGGACCGGGCAGAGCAAATTATTTCAGATTATTTGAATTTAGCAAGGCCGCAAATTGAGAAAAAAGAACACATTTGTTTATCGGCACAATTAATAGAAATGACCACTCTTATGTCATCATTTGCAGCGATGCAAGGTGTATATTTGCAAGTTGAGATTTCTGAGAGTCTTTATACGATCGGTGATAAGACAAAATTGAAACAAGCTATTATGAATGTTGTTAAAAATGGTATTGAAGCAATTCAAGGAAATAAGGGATATTTAAAGGTAACGGCTATTCAAAAAGATGAAACAATTGTCATAAGAGTTAAAGATAGTGGTGTTGGAATGACAAAAGAACAGTTAGCAAGACTTGGGCAACCATATTATTCTTTAAAAGAAAAAGGGACAGGGTTAGGACTTATGGTAACATTTAGTATTTTACAAGCGCATAATGGTACACTGGAATATAAAAGCGAAAGTGGAAAAGGGACTGAAGCGCTTATTATATTGCCAGCTGTAAGAAATAAGGAATAAAAGTTACCGATGGAAGGTAACTTTTTATTTTATATAGGAAATTTTATTCGTTTGTTTTTTCTTGTTTTGTTCGGCCAAATAAACTTCTAAATGATTGAAAGAAACTTTGTTCTTTTGATGCGGCGACTAATCTTTTTGTTTCTTGAATTTCACGAATAACTTGCATAAGTTGTGCATCACGACTGCTGTCTTTATTATAAATTTGATTTACTAGTTTGTTCATTTTTTCTTCTTGTTTGGATTCTCGTTTATACATATGATTCATTAATAAGTCCATCTTTTCTTTTTGGAGTTCATCTGTTTGAGCGGCATGATCAACTAATTCTTGTAACATTTTTTCTTGAGAACCTTCTTTTACATAAACTTGTTGCATTAATTCATCTAACTTTTCATCTTTCAAACGATTTTGTGTAATAAGGGTAGAATTTTGATGAATAATTGCTTCATTTAATTGAGCGAGCATTTCTAGTTTTAACATGAATTCTTCAAAGTTACGCCCATCCTCTTTTTCTTTTGGTTGCACTTCTTGTTTCTCTTGAATAACAGGCACAGGTGGAGCATCTTTTTCTTTTAAAATAATAGGTATTGTTTCTGAAATATCTTCTTGTAATGTAGCAGCTCTTTCATGTATAGATTTCAATAGTTTTAAATCATCCAATTTATAAATACGAGCATCAGCAGTTTTTGAAATGATATAACCGTGTTCCTCTAATAGTTGGCTATATTTTCGAACTATATGTTTTGGGATGCCTGTTTTATTTGTAACATCTTTCGTTTTATAGGTAGCTTCCATGATATTTCCTCCCCAAAAAGTATCGTATATATCATTTCAATCTTTTATGAGGACTTCCTTTGAAAAAGAATGTCGGAAGGTTATTAGTTTTCTACAGCATTAGTGAAAAGATGAAGAAAAATGAGAGTTTTTGGCGGAATGGCGAAGAAGAGCGAAAATAATGTCTGAAAACATATACAGGAGAAGTTTGTTATAATAACTGAGGAAAAGAAACTGGTAGGAACATGGAGGTATACATGAAGCAATTAAAAGGTATTATCATTTCAATTATTGCAATTTTATCTATTTTAGTAGCGATTTATGAAGTACTTGTGCCAGAGGAAACAAGTGTAAAAAAAACGAATACGTATGATCAAGTGCTAGAATTTCCGAAAGAACGTTATCCCGAAACGGGGAAACATATTACGAATGCTATAAAAGAAGGACATTCAGAAGTTTGTACAATCGACCGCGGTGGTGCTGCGGATAGAAGAAAACTGTCGTTAGCTCCATATCCATCAAAAAAAGGGTATGATCGCGATGAATGGCCAATGGCGATGTGTAAAGAGGGAGGAAAAGGAGCACATATTGAATATATAAGTCCAGCAGATAACCGCGGAGCAGGTTCTTGGGTAGGGAATAAGTTAGATAAATATCCAGATGGTACGCGTGTGAAGTTTGACGTAAAGTAGTAGTTGTATATTTCATAATGAATCAGGAGGGGAACGATGGAGTTAACAATTTCTTATTCGCAATTAATGTTGATGAACTATGACGGTGATCAGCCTTACGTTGACTGGACGGGTGAAGATTTTGAAAGAGGTTATGCGAAGGCGGATGGAACTGTTATTTTTGAAGCACTCTCTGACTATACTTGTGAAGTAAAAGTGACCCCAGGGAAACATATTGAGAAAGAAGAAGTGATTAGAACGATTGCAGTTCCTTTTACAGTTGAAAATGAATGTGTTGTTGTAACGAGTATTCTTTCAAATAAATTTCAAATTCCTATTCCAAATGGCGAGTATACAGTCGTATTACAGGCAATTCCTCTTGAAGAGCCAACGGATGATGAATTATATAAAATACAATACGAATTCTTTTTTGAAAGTGAAGAATAAAAAAATGGGCTATCCTGAGAAAAGGATAACCCATTTTTTTATGCGTTTGTTTTTAACAAGGAACGAGCATCTTTTGCTGCCTGTACCATGTGTTCTAAAGCTGGAATAACTTCTTCTGTTCTTCTCGTTTTTAAACCACAATCAGGATTAATCCAGAAATATTTAGGATCGCATACTTGTAAAGATTGTTCTACGATTTTAAACATTTCTTCTTTGCTCGGTACACGTGGGCTATGAATATCATATACACCTAGACCGATACCTTTTTCATATGTTGTATGTTTTAGTGTATCAATAAATTCTCCGTGACTTCTTGATGTTTCAATAGAAATCACATCTGCATCTAAAGCACGAATCGCATCCACAATATCTTCGAAGTTACTGTAACACATATGCGTATGAATTTGTGTTTCATTTGCTACAGAAGAAGTTGCTAAAAGGAAGGATTGTACTGCCCATGTAATATAAGCGTCCCAATCTTTTTCTTTTAGTGGCATGCCTTCACGAAGTGCCGGCTCATCGACTTGAATCACTCGAATTCCGGAAGATTCAAGTAGTTCAATTTCATGACGAAGAGCTAATGCAATTTGATACGAAACTTCTTTTCTTGGAATGTCATTTCGAACGAAGGACCAATTTAAAATCGTAACAGGCCCAGTTAGCATTCCTTTTACAACTTTCTCTGTTAAGCTTTGTGCATAAACAGTTTCCTTAATAGTCATTCCATTAATAAAGGCTACATCACCATAAATAACAGGTGGTTTCACGCAACGAGAACCGTAGGATTGTACCCAACCATTTGTAGTGAAAGAGAAGCCGGCAAGGCGCTCGCCGAAATATTCAACCATGTCAGTTCTTTCAAATTCACCATGTACAAGGACATCCAGACCGATTTCTTCTTGATAGCGAATCCATCTCTCGGTTTCTTTTTCAATAAATTGCTCGTATTGTTCATTTGAAAGAATGCCGTTACGCCATTCTTTTCGTGTTTGACGAACCTCAGTTGTTTGCGGGAAGCTACCAATAGTTGTTGTTGGTAATAAAGGTAGCTGCAGGGCAACTTGTTGTAATTCGTATCGTTTTTCAAATGGAAGAGGACGTGAAAAATCTTCTTCTTTTAGTGCTGTTCGTGCTGCTTTGACGTCTTCTCGGTTACGTGCAGCAGATGAACGAATTGTATGATGTACGTTTCGATATGTTTCCAGCTCATTACTAATGCTTTCTGTACCTTGAGTGAGAGCGGAATGAATAAGAACTAACTCTTCTAATTTTTGATTTGCAAATGCTAGCGCATCAAATAGCTCAGGCGATAAGTGGGCTTCTTCTGTTTTATCGATTGGTGAATGCAATAAGCTACAAGAAGGCTGAACGATCAAATCTTTCGTTTGGACTTGTTTTTGTAGCGTTGTAAATAACGTAAGAACTTCATCAAGATCAGCTCTCCAAATGTTACGGCCATCTATACAACCGACAGCTAAAGTTTTATCAGCTGGGAATCCATATTTTGAAATAGCATGTAGATTACCTTCTTTACCATGAACGAAATCTAATCCAATACCTGATACAGGGAATGTGATGATTTCTTCATAGTTTTCTTCTATACTATCAAAATATGTTTGTAAAAGAAGAGTCGCATTTGGAACTTCTTTACGAATAGCTTCATAAACTTCTTTCGCCTGTTGAATCTCTTCTTTTGTTAAAGAAGCAAAAATCGGTTCATCAACTTGAATGACTTGCGCGCCAGCTGCATGTAGTTCTGAAAGCAGTTGTATGTAAGGTGCAATTAATTGTTTTAAAATCGTAGTAAATTGCTCTTGTGTATAGCCTTTAGCTAATTTTAAGAAAGTATATGGTCCTAAAATAACAGGCTTTCCATCTACTCCTAATTCTTGTTTTGCCTCTTCGTATAAGCGAAGTGGGCGATTATCTTTTAAAGAGATTTGTAATCCCTCTTCATATTCAGGAACGATATAATGATAGTTTGTGTTGAACCATTTTGTCATTTCAGAAGCTACGTGATCTTTAGAGCCACGCGCCATTGCAAAATATACATCAAGATAAGATGTAAACTCAGAAAAACGTGATGGGATAAATCCTAGCATATAAGCAGTATCCAAAACGTGATCATAATATGTAAAGTCGCCAATTGGAATTAATTCAATCCCTTTTTCTTGCTGTACTTTTACGTGCTGTAGGCGAATTTCTTTCATTGTTGTTAAAAATTGCTCTTCATCGATTTTATTAGACCAAAAAGCTTCCAATGTTTTTTTCCACTCTCGTTGTAGTCCGATACGTGGATAACCTAAATTACTTGTTTGAATTGCCATTTTAAATTCCTCCCTAATTGAAAGTAAGCATTTCCGTTTACTAGGAAATACCTATAACAAAAAGTACAAAGGCATAGAAAATAAGCCTTCCTTTTTGTTTTAACACCTCATCATCATCCGTGAATCTATCAGTGTTGTTAAAACAGGCAGGTCTCCTGACTTATGCTTCATATAATTTCTTTCACCTTCCCGTTTTCACAGTGGCACCAAAAAGAAATCTCAGCATTTACAGTGGCGGGACCGTGTTGGAGTTTCACCAAGCTTCCCTTTTAAACACGAAACGAAATGTTCGTGTACCCATTTTCCTTTTGAAAGGAATTTAACAAGCGATATGATATTGAAACAAATTCTAACATAATTTTTGGAATTTTGTCTACTGTTTTAAAATAAGAAAATTCTAAAGTTTTCATTTATTATTTTTAGATTATTCTGAAATTAAAAAGGTAAATGGAGGGTAGAAAAATTGAAACAAAGTTTAGATTAAGCCTATAAAGAAGAAGATATCCTTCTTTATAGGCTTAACTTTAATTGATATCAATGTCTGAAAGGCGTCCTGAAATCGCATCTGTAAGGAGGGTATTTAACCATTGCAACTCAACGGTAATATGTTCAATAACACTTTGTAAAATATATAGTTGTGCACGTGGGATTTGGCCTTTGCTACAATCATATATAGCTTGCATGTTATGTAAATATTGAACTGTATCATTTTTCTTTTTTTCTAAAATAGGAACTAACTCTTGATCATCACCAAAATGAGCGAAAGAGAGTGCTGAATAGATTGGTTTATATATTTGATTTTTGGCTTCGAACTGTTTTAATAGTAACGTATGAAATAACTGTTTACCTGTTTCTGTTATATGAAAGATTGTTTTATCTGGTCTATTCGTATCTCGAACAATAGTTGTAATACGAATTGCATCTTGCTTTTCTAATTGCTCGAAGGCGTAGTAGAGTGATCCTTTTGCATATTTAATATAACAATCCATTTGTCTTTCTTTCATTATGTGCTGCACTTCATATGGGTGTTTATCCCCTTCGAGCAGCAAGCCGAGAATGACTAATTTCATACTCATGCTGTCTCAACTCCTATATAGAAACTTTCTTACTTTTTGTAAAGGCTAATAATTAGTGGGCGTGGACAAAAGAATGCTGATTAAAGTTTCACTTTTATACATATTATAAACGGCATATCCTTTTACATAAAGGATATGCCGTTACTTTTTTCTATACTAACTCACTTGCTTTTGTTTTTGTTTCGTTTTTGGTCCTGTAAAGAGGCGTTCATTTCCCATAAGTAAAATACAGATAATACTTAGTACAGCTGGGATAAGTGCCCAGAAGAATGTACTTGCAATAGATGTAGCAAGAGCTTCTTTGATGCCAGTTAATATTTCAGCTGGTATTTTATCAGTAGCACCTGGCGATAATAAGAAACTTGTGTCGCCGCCCTTTGGGGCTAATTTTGCTAGTTCAGGAGGGAACACAGTGCTTAGTTTATCCGTAAAAATATGATTTTGAATTGTACCAAAAATTGTTACACCAAGAGTCATACCGAGTGAACGGAAGAATGAATTTGTTGATGTAGCAGAACCACGGTCTCTCATTTCTAATTTGTGGATAGAAGACATACTTAAAACTGAAAACGAGAAACCAACACCAATTCCAGCGAGAACCATAAATAGCGTTACGAGTACACGTGGTGTGTCCATTGTTAAAGTACTTAATAAATAAATCCCAAGAACAAAGAAAACTCCAGATACCATCATAATGTTGCGGTAACTTGTTCGAGAAGCTAACTGTCCGCCAGTTTGACTTCCGATTACAGAGCCAATCATCATAGGCGTTAAAATTAATCCAGCATTTGAGGCTGAACCACCGAGAACACCTTGAACGAAGATAGGAATATACACGGTACAGATGATAAAAGCAGCACCGTAGAAAAAGGCAACGCCTTGGCTAGCTGCAAATAAAGGTTTTTTAAATAGATGGAAAGAAATGATAGGCTCAGTTGCTTTTCGTTCTACGAAGAAGAAAATAATAAGCATAACGACAACAGTAGTAAATAAACCGATAATTACAGTGGAATCCCATGCATATTCTTTACCACCAAGTTCTAATGCAAACATTAAACAAACGATACTAATGACAAGTGTAATAGCACCGGCCCAGTCGATTTTTTGTTTTCTAAATTCTAGAGATTCGCTGTAGTATTTAGTAATGAAGAAGAAGGAGATAAGCCCTAATGGAATATTAATATAGAAGACCCAGTGCCAACTTATATAGTCTGTAATATAAGCACCTAATAAAGGGCCGAATACACTAGATGTCCCGAAAACGGCACCGAATAATCCTGTCATTTTCCCACGTTTTTCAGGTGGGAATATGTCATACATAATTGTAAAGGCGATAGGCATAAGAGCACCGCCACCAATACCTTGAATTGCTCTATAAATACTTAGTTGCTCAATACTTGAAGCTGTCCCACAAAGTGCGGAACCGAATAAGAAAAGAATAAGTCCACCAATATAAAAGCGTTTCCGTCCGTACATGTCAGAAAGTTTCCCGAAAATCGGCATCCCTGCCATTGTTGCCACCATGTATGCTGATGTAACCCAAACGAACTTATCAAATCCACCTAGGTCCCCAACAATCGTTGCCATTGCCGTCGCAACGATCGTATTATCCATTGCGGCCATTAAAATACCAAGTAGTAAACCAGCAACAACAAATTTTGTATTGTTGGACTCTTTTTTTGATAGTTGTGTTTCCAAATATAACCCTCCTTTAATAATAAGTAAACTACATTAAGTTTTGAATGTAGCACATGAAAATCTAAAGTATAGTTTCTCCTGAATCTTCATACATAAGTCCACTGATATGCATAAAGATTATTATAGTCAAATTTGACTAAAAGGCAAACTTTTTCTTCCGCCAAAATATTTTTTGTATGGACAGAAAAAGAGTGAGCAATACTTAATATTGTTGTAAAGTCAATGAAGGAAATTGTAAAAAAATATTTTAGTAAGAGGACCCTCTGTTAACAGAGGAAAAATGGTTTTTTCTTTATATTGTCGAATAGGATAAAAGGAGGAGAAGTATTAAACATCCTTTGTAATAAGTTTTAATAATTTTGGTAGTTTATTGTGTGGAGAGGCGGAATAAGGTTGTATGGATGATACATCTGAAATGAGGTGAATATATATTATGAAAATATGGAAACGAATTTCGGATCAAGAAAGGTGTTTGATACCGCTACAACCAGTATTGTGGATTGATGGTTCAAAAAAGGAAAACGGATTTCCTAATGTAGCAGTAACATTACAAATCCGTAGTATGTATAAAGAAAAATTTTCATATGAACTGACCTATGATGTAAATGACATACTTATTATTCAAATTGTAGTTGAAAATAAAGGACTTGAAATGATTTCGAGAGTTGTTGTAAGTCATATGATTCGAGATTATTTTGTATATATTCCAAATTCCTTAAAGGTTGATAAGGGGATGAGTGAGTTTCTATTCCAGCTCGTAAGGTGGCGAATTGATAATTTATTACCGAATGAGAAGGTGGAATTAATTTGTAAAATAAAAGCAAACAAAGACACAGCTCTCAAAAATGCATTCTTTCAGGCTACATATACATTTCAATATGAAGGAGTATCATATGGCCCACTGCAAACGAATGAAGTTGTTGTGCGCCAATGACGAAAAGGAACCTGTGCGAAAGGTTCCTTTTTAATGAAGGTTGTGTTTTTTGAGTATTTTCTTTTGCTCCATTCCTTTTTTTCCTACATAGTTATTTTTATAGCCAAAGTATAGAATAAATAAAAATGAAACAACATTGACAATAGCGTCGATTTGATCGTTTGTAATAAAATTTATTCCGAAAGAGGTAAATAGTAATTTTAATGATAATAGAAAACCAGCTAATAAACGCATAGTATCTAATAGGTTTTCCTTTTGTAGTATATAGATCACTCCTTTCTAGAAACGATATATAGTATATATATGAAATAGAATAGAGTAGGTATACAAGCTTAAGCGGAAATGTACACCCAATATGTACATTTTTTATTTTGTAGAAAAACATTATTGTTATAGAAACATATATTGGTATAGAAGGGAGGAGAAGTATGAAACATAAAGGGAAAATTAGTGGATTATTACTTGGGAATACAGTGGCAGTTACAGAATGGGTTGCACTTCAGGATGTAATTACAAAACTGGATTCGCGATCATTTTATACCGTCTTTATTATTTATATATTGCAAATGATACTAAGCTGTTATTTTGGATATTGGTATGATAAAAGATCGAGTGGGCGCTTGAATACGGAAGTAGGAGGCATGGCAAGCAACGATTTTGTTGTTGATTTTTTTGGGAAAGTAGCTGCTTTATCTGAACGAGATTCTCGTAATATTACAGTGTATATTCTTTCCATCAAAGGATGGGATGGATTAAAAGACACTGTACAAGAAAAAAAGTTGGAAGTATTAGTACAAAAATTAGAGTGTACAATTGTAAAGACCATCCGGAAAGGCGATGTCGTTACGAAGTGGGATGAAAATAAGTATGTGATTGTTGCGATTGATAATGGCCACGAAAAATCAACAATAACAAACCGATTAATGAAAAATATTGAAAATGAAATAGAAAATGACTTACTCAGTGTATCGCTATTATTTGGAGCTGCTAGTTATCCAGTAGAAGGAAAAACTTTTGAAGAATTGTTAAGAAAGGCGCAAAATCAATTGTATCATTATAGAAATTTACAAGAAAATGAGTGAAACTTTGATTTAAAGAAGTATGATGTGAAGAAGTTTTGAATGTAACATTTTTTTGACTTTTATTACAAAAATAACTTCCCTTGTAATAAAAGTCTTTAAAAATATATGAAAAAAGCATATAATTATAATGGATGTGTCAATGCATTTTGCACAATGTGTTTCATTTTAAAAGTGTAGAGGAAAGCATGCTCTACACTTTTCCTTTTAAGGAAATAAAAAGAATGTTTGTAAGTTGTTGCGAGGTGGCATTTGTAATGTGTAAAATGGACAGAAGGATTATTTGATAGAAAACGGGAAAGGGAATGATAGAATGATAGACGTGAAAGACCAACGATCATCTTTTATCAGGTGAATTATTACTGTTGTTCTTCAAATTATTATAAGTATGGTGAATTCCGTTGTATTTACATGTAATACATAGTGTGATTAGTTTTTAAAAGTACAAATTAATCTTTTACTTAAAAATGGATATGAAACTGCTAGATATTTCGAAGAGAATGACGTGAAACATAATTTCAAGTAATACATTTGTATAAACATTATAAACAATACCAATGATCTTCGTAAAAAAGATGCGAGTGTGAAGTGTATAAAAGAGTACATAAATTTCATAGTTTTTTACACGATGATTGTTTATTAGTAGGAGGAAAAGATGTTGAAATATAGTAAATTAGCAATTGTAACTGCATTATCAATGACTTTACTAGCGGGTTGTTTCGGACCGAAACCAGAAGAGGAATTATATGTTGCATTTGAAAATGCTGCAAAGCAAGAAAAAACAATGTTTGAAGATGCTAAAAAACTTGAAACTTTAGAAAAAGAAGGACAAGAGCTATATAACCAGATTGTTCAAGAAGGAAAAGATAATAATCAGGCAGTTAAGGAAAAACTGAATCAAGCAGTGAAAAATACAGGTGAACGAGAAAAAGTGCTTACAAAAGAAAAAGAGGTTTTAAATAAAGCACAAGAAGAAGTGAAATCTGCTGATAAGTATGTGAAGAAGATTGAAGATAAGAAATTGAAAGATCAAGCGGATAAAGTAAAAACCACGTATGAGAAACGACATGATTCATTTAACAAGATGTATGACAGCTATAATAAATCTTTAAAACAAGAAAAAGAATTATATACAATGTTACAAGATAAGGATGCAAAATTAAAAGATATTAGTGAGAAAGTAAAGACTGTAAATCAATCCTATAAAGATATTGAATTAGAAAAAGATAAGTTTAATGAATTTACGAAATCTTATAATACAGAAAAAGTAGCTTTTTATAAACAAGCAAACATTAAAATTAAAGAAGAGAAAAAATAAAACAGTTTGGCCTTACGCAAGGCCAAACTGTTTTATTTTTTTGTATAAGTACGGCTATACCATGGAACAGGTTCACTTAATTTTTTTTCTTGTCTCAGTGCTTCAGGACCAATATAATCTTGAAGTGTTTTTTTTGCTACTGTTAAAGATAAAGTTGTTTTCGGATTGCGATAGGAGGATTCAAGATGACCAAGATGTGGTAGGGTTCGAAAATCTTCTTTCGTAGGAGGAATATGGAAAAAATAATCACCTAAACGTATAAGAACATCAGATTGTTGTTGGCTAAAACGCGGATTTCTAGAAAAATGTAGTCCTTCTTTAATCGCCTTTTTTTCAGCAATTAAACGTTCTAAAGCCGTCTTTTTTAACCAGTATAAATACTTAGGATTAGTTGCAGCTTTAGCATGACGATTCACAACGAAAATAGATTGAGCTAGTCGATTAATAGAATGTTGGTTTTGTAATTGAGATTGTGGTTGTGAAGGTTTCATATTGAATCTCCTTTCAATTTTTCATTATTATACCATAAATAAATAGGTTTTTATTATATGCAAAAAGTGATTGTATATATTTTCAATATTAAAGCAATATTGTTACAGAAAACAACTATTTTGTATAATAGTAATAGAATGTGTTTTAGAAATTTGATAATGAAAGAGTGAGAAGTTTGAAAGAAATATTAAAACAACAATATGCCATTATAGATATTGGGTCCAATACAATCCGTTTAGTTATTTATGAAAAGCAAAACGGGGGTTTTTATAAAGAGATTGAAAATACAAAAGTGGTTGCTCGATTAAGAAATTACTTAGTCGATGGTGTGCTCATTGAAGAAGGAATAGAAGTATTGTTACAAACATTATTTCAATTTCAAGAAAGTACGCGATTCCATCAGTTGCATCATGTACTTTGTGTTGCAACAGCAACAATTAGACAGGCTGAGAATCAAGAGGAAATTAAAAAACTTGTTGAGGGGCAAACAGATTTTACTCTTAGAGTGTTATCCGAATATGAAGAAGCACGTTACGGCTATTTAGCAGTTATGAATTCAACTTCGTTCACTGAAGGAATTACAGTAGATATTGGTGGGGGGAGTACGGAAGTTACATATTTTCGAAACAGAGAGATCTTAGAGTACCATAGCTTTCCTTTTGGGGCACTGTCTTTAAAGCAACACTTTATTAAAGGGGATATACCTACTGAAGATGAGCTAGAGAAGATTCAAACGTACTTAGAATATCAATTTCGAACATTACCATGGTTAATTGATAAGAAATTGCCTCTTATTGCAATTGGTGGTAGTGCGAGGAACTTAGTGAAAATCCATCAAAATTTAATTTGTTATCCTATAGCAGGGGTACATTTATACAAGATGAAAGAAGAAGATATTAAAAATGTAAAAGATGAATTGGAGAAATTGTCGTTCATAGAATTGCAAAAATTGGAAGGTTTAGCAAAAGATAGAGCTGATACAATTGTGCCAGCAGTTGAAGTATTCCATACACTTGTTAATGTTATAGAGGCACCAGCATTTGTATTAAGTAGAAAAGGATTACGAGAAGGTGTTTTCTACGAAGAGTTGACAAAAGATTTGGGGATTTCATATTATCCGAACGTCGTCGAAGAAAGTTTGTATTTATTATCACATGAATATGAAATGGATATGGAATTTGTAATGCAGCTTATTAAACATGGAAGATTGATTTGTCAACAGCTTGAAGAAAAAGGGCTGATTTCTATGTCAGCAAAAGACTGGGAAGTATTCCATGAAGCAGCGAAAGTATTTAATATAGGTAAATATATAGACGAAGAAGCGAGTCGCTTACATACGTTTTATTTATTAGCGAATAAAACAATTGATGGTATGATGCATAAAGAGCGAGTTAGGTTAGCGCTTATTGCGTCTTATAAATCAAAAATGTTATTCAAACAACATTTGTCCCCATTTGAAGGATGGTTTGATAAAAATGAACAAAAAAAAATTCGCCTATTAGGGGCTGTTTTACAATTTTCAGCAGCTCTAAATATAAGACAAAGATCGCTTGTTGAATCGATATCTATAACAGAAAGTAAAGAAGGATTAACATTTAAAATTGTATGTGAGCAATCGGCATTAGCGGAGAAAGTACAAGCTGAAAAACAAAAAAAGCAACTGGAAAGAGTGTTAAAAACGAATATTAACTTATCTTTTGAATAGAAATGTTAAGTTGTACGGATGTCTTTACAAAAAATTAACACTTTGGAATATAGTAATTTGCTAAAATGAAAGTAACTAAATTATAGTAAAAAAGTTTCAAGGGAAGTGTGAAGAGGATGGAAATGTTGAAGGGGAATATAGTCAATTTAAATGATACAGCTTATTACAATAATCGAGAATTAAGTTGGTTAGCATTTAATGAACGTGTACTACAAGAAGCACAGGATGAAACGAATCCGCTCTTGGAAAGATTAAAGTTTATTAGCATTTTTAGCTCAAATTTAGATGAATTCTTTATGGTACGCGTGGCAGGATTGAAGGATCAAGTGAGTGCTGGGTTTAACCAACCAGAAAATAAGGCGGGCTTAACACCAAAAAAGCAATTAAATAAAATTGCGATAAAGGCCCATGAATTAATGACTGTACAATATGATACGTTTAAAAATTATGTGTTGCCAGCGCTGGAGCTAGAGGGGATTGAGCGTTTAACATTCCATGATTTGACGAAAGAACAGAGAGAATTTATAGAAGAGTATTTTGATGAGCAAATTTTCCCAGTCTTAACACCTGTAGCGATCGATGCATATCGTCCATTTCCAATGTTATTAAATAAAAGTTTGAATTTAGCTACTCTATTATATGATGAGAAACAAGTGGAGGAAGAAAACCGCACGAAGTTAGGAATTGTACAAGTTCCTTCATTGCTCGAACGTTTCATATTTTTACCGAGTGAAGGGCAAAAGTATAAATTTATTTTATTAGAAGATGTAATTAGTGGTTTTACTCATAAATTATTTACAGGATATAAAGTATCATCTGTTACTCGTTTCCGTATTACACGCAATGCGGATTTAACAATCCATGAAGAAGGTGCGAGGGATTTATTAAAGGTAATTGAAAAAGAATTAAAAAAGCGTAAGTGGGGAGCTGCTGTACGTTTAGAAGTTGGCAAAGAGCATATTGATGAAAGAGTATTAGCATTATTATATGAGGTGTTGGAAGTCAAAGATGAAGATGTGTATATAATGGATGGACCGTTAGATTTAACATGTCTATTTTCTTTATATAAAAAACTAGCTCCTTTATATGAACATCTTGTATATCCGGCTCTTATTCCGCAACGTCCTCAAGACTTAGGGGATGCGGAAGATGTATTTGAAAAAGCAATTGAGCATGATATATTATTACACCATCCCTTTGAATCGTTTCAGCCAGTAGTTGATTTCGTTCGTGATGCGGCAGACGATCCGAATGTACTTGCGATCAAACAAACATTATATCGAGTAAGTGGGGATTCGCCGATTATTCAGGCGCTAAAGGTAGCGGCTGAAAAAGGAAAACAAGTGACAGTATTAGTTGAATTAAAGGCAAGATTTGATGAAGAAAATAATGTGCATTGGGCAAAAGAATTAGAACAAGCGGGCTGTCATGTTATATACGGTGTAAGTCATTTGAAAACACATAGTAAAATTACGCTAGTTGTAAGAAGAAAAAACGGAAAAATTGAAAGGTTCGTACATCTTGGAACTGGAAATTATAACGATGCAACAGCAAAGCTATATACTGATTTTGGCTATATTACATCACGAAAAGATTTTGGGGTCGATGCAACAAATTTCTTTAATTATTTGAGCGGTTATACAACGAAGCCGCATTTTCATCATTTATCGGTTGCACCATTTGATATAAGAGAGCAATTTATAGATTTAATAGATGAAGAAATTCGTTATCATAGGCAATATGGAAATGGCTATATTATCGCTAAGATGAATTCATTAACAGATAAGCCATTAATAAAAAAAATGTATGAAGCATCACAAGCTGGAGTAAAGGTAGAGCTTATCGTTCGAGGAACATGTTGCCTACGCCCTGGTATTCCAAATGTAAGTGAAAATATTCGGGTAGTTAGTGTTGTGGGAAGATATTTAGAGCATAGCCGTATTTATTATTTCCATCATAATGGAGAGGAGAAAATATATTTATCTTCAGCTGATTGGATGACGCGAAATATGGAGAAGCGAGTAGAAATATCTTTCCCGATATTAGATATTGAAATGAAGGCTAGAATTAAGGCGATTTTACAACTTACATTAGCTGATAATGTGAAAACACGTGAACAGAATAAATCTGGTGACTATTATTATGTTATTAATAGTAGTACAGAAGAAATTGATAGCCAAGTGAAGTTGTTTAAGATGGCTTATCAAAATACAGATGCTGAATAATGAGAACAAATTAAAAAACCTCTTTTAAAAGAGGTTTTTTAATTTGTTCTCTACTTATTATGCGTCCTCAAAATAGAAGAATGAGTAGAGAGAATAGTTTTTATTGTAAGCATGTAAATGGATTGGCTAAGAGAGAAAATACCATTGGTAGAATTGTTGCGGTACATTAATAATAGTATGGTTGTTGACAAGGTCCACCGTAACAAGGGTAAGGTGCTGGTGGTGGATATGGTGGTGGGTAAGGTGGATAATACGGTCTAGGGCCGAAAGCTAATGCTCCGCCTAGCAATCCACCAGCAATTCCAGCTAGAAATGGGACGCCGAAAAACGGAAAGAAGCGTGAGTCGCCTACTGGACCAATGGGTGCTGAACGGACTGGGATTGGTTGATAATATGGATACATGAACAAACCTCCTTTATTGGACTCACTTTTATCATATGGTAAACGAAACATGGATGAGCGCGTACAAGAAAGGATATGTAAGAAAATAGGCGAATTGTTACGAATGTTGTAGTGTAAAGATCGTAATTTCTGGTTTTGACATAAACCGAAATGGAACGCGCGTTCTTCCTAAACCTCGATTGACATAGAGAGTTAAATCTTGAATTGCATAGAAGCCTTCAATATAGTGTTCTGCAAGTGCCGGGGTAATAATAGCACCTAAAAAAGGAATTTGTACTTGTCCGCCATGGCTATGACCAGAAAGTTGTAAGTTAACTGGATATTTAGCAATTTGCGGCGCAATATCTGGCTCATGAACAAGAACAATATTATAAATATTTTGTCGAGCATGCTGCAGAGTTTCCGCTATTTTCGGTTTGCCTAGTAGTATATCATCAAGACCAAAAATGGAAATTTCATGGCTATCAAGTAAATGAATTCGTTTTTCTTTATTTTTTAATAGTTCAAATCCAGATTCACGCATGATGTGATCATAGTATTCAGTTCCATATCCACCGTGATCGTGGTTTCCATAAATAGCAAATTTACCGAAGGGGGCTTTTATATTTTTTAAAATGGCTGCAACGAACGGAGTATCAGTATACGTTTGGTAATTATCGATGAGATCACCAGTAAAAAGGACAATATCTGGATTTTCAGCATTAATTTTAGAAACAATTTGAGATAAATGTTGGAGAGAGAAATAGTATCCGAGATGTAAATCGCTAAATTGAAGAATTTTCATGCCATGAAAACTTTTTGGTATAAGTTGTGATTTAAGTGTGTGCTGTGTGAAAGAGAGCCAGTGGGGCTCTATATATTTAGCATAATAGTAGCCGATGCTAGCGCTTATAAATGAATATAGACAAGTGCGTATTCCGGTTTTTAAAAAATTTCTTCGTGTAATTTGCTTCATAAAAGTATGAGTACACCTATTTGACCGATATGCCGTACTGTCGTTTTGTATACAGGCTACTCAAATCTCCTTTCAGTTTTTTTAAAATATATTTTATTTAATAAAGAAGTAGTATAGATTACGGAAAAAATGAATGAAAAGAAACCTCTTTACGTTAAAATATCAGAAAAATTCAAAAATATAAAGATTTCTATTAAATAAAATGATAAAATGAATGTGTATTCATTTTTAGGAGGGGATGTATGTGAAAGAAAAGGTAGTTATCATAACAGGTGGATCGAGTGGAATGGGAAAAGGAATGGCAACTCGTTTTGCAAAAGAAGGGGCACGAGTTGTTATTACAGGGCGTACAAAGGAAAAATTAGAGGAAACAAAGCTAGAAATTGAACAGTTTCCTGGGCAAGTATTACCTGTTCAAATGGATGTGAGAAATATTGATGACATTCAGAAAATGATTGAACATATTGATGAGAAGTTTGGTCGAATTGATATTTTAATAAATAATGCAGCTGGAAATTTTATTTGTCCAGCAGAAGATTTATCTGTGAATGGCTGGAATTCGGTCATTAATATCGTGTTAAATGGTACATTTTATTGTAGTCAATCTGTCGGAAAATATTGGATTGAAAAAGGCATAAAAGGAAATATCATTAACATGGTAGCGACATATGCATGGGATGCAGGCCCAGGAGTTATTCATTCAGCTGCAGCGAAGGCAGGCGTATTAGCAATGACGAAAACACTTGCGGTTGAGTGGGGACGTAAATATGGAATACGAGTTAATGCTATCGCACCAGGACCGATTGAGCGTACGGGCGGTGCCGATAAATTATGGATTTCAGAAGAAATGGCTAAGCGAACACTACAAAGTGTTCCACTTGGAAGACTAGGTACGCCAGAAGAAATTGCGGGTCTAGCTTATTATTTATGTTCAGATGATGCTGCGTACATAAATGGTACTTGTATGACAATGGATGGAGGACAACACTTGCATCAATATCCATTTTAAAAGGGATGACCAAATGAATATTTGATTCATTTTTCGTGGTAAAATGTGACAGAATTGTGACATGTGAAAGAAAAGTGTTTACAAGAGGTCATATGTACGGTATATTTAAGACCTCTTTTTTCTTCATAGTAGAATTGCTAATTCCCCTTAGCATTTTACCCCTCTAATCCCTTCAGGAAAACTGAAGGGATTTTTTATTATTTTTCCGTAAATATCGTGTTATAATTTTTGAAAAGTAAAGGGAGGGAAGCACATTGATAGATGCATTAGATGTAATGAGTAACTTGGATAAAGTCCTTCCTTATTATCAAGCTATTTTTAGTGCTGATGAGCATACAGTAATTGGATATGAAGTAGTAGGACGTATTCAAACAGAAGAGGGTATACAAAGTTTAGCTTCTTTCTTTCATGATGATTCTATTCCAAGCGAGTTTCAGCTGGAAGCGGATAATATCATAGTAGAAAAAGCTTTGAATCGTTATTTGGAAAGCGATCAAAAATTATTATTATTTATACATCGGAATGCTAACGTATTAATGAATGATGAGGATGAAAGTTTACTTCAACTTTTATTGATGTATGAAAAACAAGGTTTAAATTTAAAACGCATTGTTTTAGAGATTACAGAACATGAATGCAAAGAAGATATAGAGCAATTTAACCATTTGCTTATGTATTATCGTACATATGGTATTCAAATTTCGATAAATAAGGTCGGAACGGGTACAAGTAATTTAGAACGTATTAGCGTGTTAGCACCAGATATTTTAAAAGTAGATTTAACAAACTTAAGGCAAACTGCACTTTTACAATCTTATCAAGATATTTTATATTCTTTATCATTACTCGCTAGAAGAATTGGTGCGACATTGTTATATGAAGAAATAGATGCTTTTTATCAATTACAATATGCTTGGAAAAACGGAGGTAGATATTACCAAGGTGATTATTTGAAAGAATGTTTACCTGATTTTATTGAAACGAATGTTTTAAAAGAGCGACTCGGTAATGAATGCCATCAGTTTATTCAACATGAGAAGAAGAAGTTGCAAAAAATTTATAATTTAACAGAGATGTTACGTGATCGAATTGGTGATGTTCTATCTAAACAAAAAAAGAATGAAGATATAAATGATTGGTTATTACAATTTAGCCAAAGTTTATCACAGTGTAGTTTCCGTATATTTATTTGTAATGAAGATGGTTTCCAACAATCAGGTAATATTATGAAAAAAGATGGAGAATGGATTGTGATGCCGGAGTATTATATGAAGAACTGGAGTTGGCGCCCATATTTTCTAGAGAATATTATGAAAATGCGCTTTGAGAATAAGGCAAGGCTCTCGGATTTATATGCTGATATTGAAACTGGTGAAATGGTACGAACATTTTCTTTTCCAATTGATGATGAAAACTTTTTATTTATAGATTTATCGTATGAATATTTATATGAAGAAGATGTTTTATTTTAATGCACGAAGAAATTCGTGCATTTTTTTGTTTGTTTTTATCAGAAATTGGTAATAGTGAAAATGGTGATGAAAATGCTGTCTATCATTGTAAAGATTTTACGAACGAAACCATCCCTTTCTTTGCATAATCATTGTTACAATGATTATTACAAAGACAAGTTCTTTTTAAAAGGAAGGTGAAAAAATGAGGAAATATGGAATATGGTTTGTTCTATTTGTATGTGTTGCCTTTCTAGTTGGTTATAGTGTGACAACTGTATTAGGAAAAGAGGAATTGAAAGTCGATCGGAAAGAAGTGTTTACGACGATACAAAAAGGTTATGAGACCCAATTTTCAATTCGTGGGAAGCATTTGCCTGTGAACAAGATGATAGAGACGTTATCACCGTATTTTACAGATAATTTCCTTCAAGTATTTACAGATGAAAATAGTAGAAGTGAAAAGCAAAGTGGTGAATATTTACTTCCAGCAAAAGAAGCACCGTTTTCTTTTAATTCAGAAACGAAAATGTCATATGATGAAGAGCATAAAAATTTATACGTATATGAGCGGGCGAAAAGTGGTCAATATCAAATCGTAACATTGCAAAGGGATCAAGGGAAATGGAAACTCGCAGGATACCATGAAAGTCAGGAACTTTTAACTGAAATAAAAAGGCTACAACAATTATAAAAATAGGAATAGGTATATACCTATTCCTATTCGATATTGAGTAGCTGTTGTAATTTTTCGATTTGAAAACCTGCAACAACTTCTCCATCAATTACAACTGTTGGAGTTGAATAGGAGTCATAGTCGTATAAAAGACGGTCGCGAGCAGCAGCGTCTTTTTTTACGTTGAATTCTTCATATGCAACGTTATTGTGTTTTAAAAATTCTTTCACAATGACACAAGGCGGACAATCAGGTTGTGTGTAAACCTCAATTTTTTTCATTGTAATTCCTCCTTTTTTCTGTTTTTTATTATATTCTTCCAGTATGAAAATCGCAATAAAGAAGGGAAAATATGTTCTTTCTGTTTTTTCCTTCGAATTTCGACAAATTTTTAGTTGAGTTTCTGGCCAATAACCTTTATCCTAGAGTGTGGAACATTTTTTCTGTTATGACGGATAGAATGAGTATAGCTGTAAAACCTATTGGTAGGAAGATCAGAGAAAGGAGAGATTTCATGTCTCTACTCCAAGGAATTTTAACTCGACTTGTTAGTCTACAAGAACAAGCTGAAAGCGGTGAAGTAGCACAACGCTATTTTGAAGTGAACGGTGAGCGCAAATGTAGCGTGAAATTTTTCGATAAAAGTGAAATGTATGAGTTAGAAGTGTATCAACAAGGTGAAAAACCTCAAGTGTATCAATTCGATAATATCGACATGGTTGCAATCGAGATTTATGACATCATTTCTTGATACATATAAAAAAGGTACTGCCATATGGCAGTACCTTTTTTAGTTCTATTACTTTCCAATATATATGTATAGGAATTTTTCGTTTTTCCCACAATGGTAATAAAGTGAAACTTTAATTAGTGGGGTTTTGTCCATCCCCACTGATTATTAGCCCACACCAATCGGCCAGCTTGCAAATAGCGGGATAAATATAATAAGGAGGTGTATAGTATGGAGCGTTTACCAGTTGTGGTTTGCCCTAATTGCCAAAATTCTGATGAGATTATTCATGTATTAACAGCTCAATCTAATCAAAATGTAATTTATACGTGCCAAGTATGCCATTATGTAATTCGAAATATTGAAACGAATAAAGGATAGGTAGTTATAATTTTTGTTTTTGTCCCATACAATGAGAATACGAAAAGTCTGTCTAATTGAAAGGACGTGACTATGTGGACGGTGAACATACATTTTATAATGTTTCAGAGAGACATTTGAATTTTGATATGGTCTTCAACCGTATTTGTAGTTTCATTGAAAGGGATCCACGAAATTTATATCGATTATCCATTGGGACAGACTCACAAGCACATCAAAAGGATACGAGATTTATTACGGCAATTCACATTCATCGCGTTGGAAAAGGAGCCTGGGGGTGCTTACACCATAAATCAGTAAAAGATAAACCAGCAACTTTACGTGAAAAAATATATTTAGAAACGCAGTTTAGTCAAGAAATTGCATGCCTATTTACTCCTAATCACATACAGACAATATGGGATTTATTGCATCCACATGCTCAAGATGGGGCGGGATTTATAATGGAAATTCATTTAGACATCGGGAATGATGGTTTAACAAAAGAATTTATTTTAGATATGACAGCGAAAATTCAAGCGATGGGATTAACTGCAAAAATTAAGCCGGATGCCTATGCAGCGTTTAGTTATGCAAATCGATACACGAAATAATCTGTATGTATTTTCGATTTTTAAATATCTTTAAATAAAAACTGAATATTACATCTATTAAATAGGCTGGAAATTTTATATAATGAGAGTAACGATGCGAGTATAAGGAGAGGGGCATATATGCAAAAGGAGTTTATTTTAACGAAAGAAGAAGAAAGTTTGTTATTAGATATTCTATTTCAGCAAAATTATGCGAGTGAAATTTTAGCTGTGGAACTTACGGATATTGAGAATGGTTTAAAAAAGACAGATGTGACGCAATATAAAAAAATTACAAGGTTATTTTACAGATTAAAAAATAAAGGGTATTAAGTGCTACCGGAATGGTAGTCTTTTTTTTGTGTTGTATGCTAAAATAGCCGTGTAATTGTATTTTTATTGAAATAAGGTTAGGACAAAATAATAATATGAAAACGCTGTCATAAAATGTGAATAGAATCGGTGAATATAAGCAAGAAAAAGGGAAGATGGGGGATGTAACATGATAAGTATTCCGAAAGATGAGTTTCAGCAAATTCTTGTGAAGGATTTAATGATTTCATCAGAAAAAGTAGCACATGTCCAAATTGGGAATGGTTTAGAGCATGCTTTACTTGTTCTTGTGAAATCTGGATATTCGGCGATACCTGTTTTAGATCCAATGTATAAACTGCATGGGTTGATTAGTACTGCTATGATTTTAGACGGTATGTTAGGGCTGGAACGCATTGAGTTTGAAAGGCTTGATGATATGAAAGTAGAACAAGTGATGAAGGAAGATATTCCAGTTCTTAAGTTAGAAGATTCATTTGCAAAAGCTTTAGAAATGACAATTGATCACCCTTTTATTTGCGCTGTCAATGAAGATGGCTATTTTGAAGGGATTTTAACACGCCGAGCTATTTTGAAATTGTTGAATAAAAAAGTGAGACAACATAATCGCTAACATGAGAAAAGTGACTTCATAGAAATAGAGAAGTCACTTTTTTTTCGTGCATATCAGTTGTGTATGTATTATATTTAAAAAGATAAAAAACATAAGAAAAGTTTGGATGGAAAAATCGGTTTTCCATATGAAAGTATTTAGTTAAATTAAGGATGAAAAGCTTATTGAAATAAGGTGTATGGAAGCTAAGGAAAGAGGGAGAAAGTTGCAAATTGATGATTTTCAAATGATGGTTGTGTTAGCTCAGGAATCAAATATGAGAAAAGCAGCGGAACGTTTATTTGTTTCACAACCTGCGCTTAGTCAACGATTACAATCTATGGAGAAACAATGGGGAATGAAGTTTTTTATTCGTTCACAAAAAGGATTGACAATTACACCTGAAGGGGAAAAAGTCGCAAATTATGCAAAGGAAATGTTGCAAAGGGAAGAGGATATTAAAAGCGAGCTAGCTGTTTTTAGAACAGAAACGCACGGAACGTTAAAAATAGCTGTTGCATCGGTTATTGGTCAATATTGGCTTCCTCCTGTTTTGAAGAAGTTTGTGCACAAATATCCTTCTGTGAAGATATCGCTGTTTACTGGCTGGAGTAGTGAAGTTCAAAAGCAATTTTATGAAGGAGACGTTCATGTTGCTATATTAAGGGGATCACAGGAATATAAAGGACAAAAGACACAATTATTTGAAGATGAATTATATTTAGTTGACAAAGAAATAAAAGATATTTCGATGCTAAAAGAAACAAATAGACCATTTATTCAATTTAAAAGTGATTCGACTTATTATGGACAAATACAAAATTGGTGGTATGGATTATTTTCTAATCCACCTAAGAGAACAATTGTAGTTGACCAAATTGAGACGTGCAAACAACTCGTTTTAAATGGTATAGGTTATGCTCTATTACCGTCTACTGTTTTAAAAGAAGTACAGGAAAATATGTACAAAACACCTGTTCAATTAACGAGAGAAACATGGTTATTAACGAGTGAATCGGCAAAACAATTGAAGCAAGTGCAAGCATTTTTAGAAATTATAGAAGAAATTCAAATGGAAAAATAGGATTATTATCTTGCTACTGGCTCTATCGTTTGGTAGAGTAACAGTATAAATGGATTTAGGAGGCAACAAGAATGAAAATGATGGACGCTAACGAAATTATTTCGTTTATTCAAAAAAGTGAAAAGAAAACTCCTGTAAAGGTATACATAAAAGGGGATTTAAAAGAAGTAACCTTCCCTGAAACAGTACAAGCATTTGTAAATAAAAAGTCAGGTGTATTATTTGGAGAATGGTCTGAAATTAAGACAATTCTTGATGAGAATAACAAGCACATTGTAGACTATGTTGTTGAAAATGACCGTCGCAATTCTGCAATTCCAATGCTTGATTTAAAAGGCATTAAAGCTCGTATTGAGCCAGGCGCAATCATTCGTGATCACGTTGAAATCGGCGACAACGCTGTTATTATGATGAATGCAACAATTAACATCGGTGCTGTAATTGGTGAAGGTTCTATGATTGACATGAACGCAGTACTTGGTGGACGTGCAACAGTCGGTAAAAACTGTCACGTAGGTGCAGGTGCTGTACTTGCAGGTGTAATTGAGCCACCTTCTGCAAAACCAGTGATCGTTGAAGATGATGTTGTAATTGGTGCAAACGTAGTTGTATTAGAAGGAGTTACAGTAGGTAAGGGTGCAGTTGTAGCAGCAGGAGCTGTTGTAACAGAAGATGTACCTCCATATACAGTTGTTGCAGGTACTCCAGCACGTGTAATTAAAGAAATTGACGAGAAGACAAAAGCAAAAACTGAAATTAAACAAGAACTTCGTCAATTAAACCCAGAGAAATAAAAACAAAAAAAGCGTAAGAGCATAAACAGGCTCTTACGCTTTTTATAGATAGAGGTGCAAAAATGACAATGAGCAAATTCGTCCAAATTCGTAGAGATTTACATAAAATACCCGAAATTGGATTTAAAGAGTGGAAAACACAACAGTATATTTTAGATTATATAGGAACACTTCCGGATGAATATGTGGAAGTGAAAGTATGGAAAACGGGTGTCATTGTTAAAGTAAATGGGAAAACCCCAGAAAAAATTATAGGCTATCGTGCAGATATAGACGGTTTACCAATTACAGAGGAAACTGGATATGAGTTTGCTTCTGTTCATGATGGAATGATGCATGCATGTGGGCATGATTTGCATACAACAATCGGTTTAGGACTTCTAACAGCAGCTGTAACAGAAAGAATAGATGATGACCTTGTATTCCTATTCCAACCAGCAGAAGAAGGTCCAGGGGGAGCTCTTCCTATGTTAGAAAGTGAAGAGTTAAGGGAATGGAAACCGAATATCATTCTCGGCCTTCATATTGCACCTGAATACGCTGTAGGAACAATTGCTACAAAGGAAGGGCTGTTGTTTGCGAATACATCAGAGTTATATGTTGATTTAAAAGGTAAAGGTGGACATGCGGCTTATCCGCATACTGCAAATGATATGATTGTTGCAGCAAGTCATCTTGTTACACAGCTTCAATCCGTTATTAGTCGTAATGTGAATCCTCTTGATAGTGCGGTAATTACAATTGGGAAAATTACAGGTGGTACAGTTCAAAATATCATAGCAGAAAAATCTCGCCTAGAAGGAACGATTCGAACACTATCAGTTGAATCAATGAAGCGTGTTAAAAGTAGAATTGAGGCAATTGTTGCAGGTATCGAAGCTTCTTTCCAGTGTGAAGCGGTTATTGATTACGGAGCAATGTATCATCAAGTATATAACCATGAAGAGTTAACGAAAGAGTTTATGCAATTTGTAAGTGAACAGACTGATATGAATGTCATTACATGTACTGAGGCAATGACAGGTGAAGATTTTGGTTATATGCTTCAAGAGATTCCTGGATTTATGTTTTGGCTCGGGGTAAATTCAGAATATGGTTTACATCACGCGAAATTAAAACCAGATGAAGAAGCAATTGAAAAAGCGATTGTATGTATAGATCAATATGTAAAGTGGAAAGGGAATAGAAATTAATTCCCACCTACCGCGTTATTATCGCCCTTCACACGCTTGAGGGGGGATTCTTTCGGAAAATCCGTTAAAAAGTTCATTTGGTCGTCTTAATAATGAGCAGGGGAGATTAGCCGCTGCTCATTATTAATTATTGCTAATAGGAAAGATAATTATTTAACTAACTTATATATGTTTACTTTTAGTATGAAAAGTGTGTAAAATCAATGTGAAACATGGAAAAAAGGGTGGGGAATTACGTGCAAATTAGCAGTGCAATGTTGTGTTTTGTCTTATATGCATATGTTATTATTGCGGCGGTTTATTTTGGGATAAGTTTTTATGCCTACCGTTTAGTAGATAATAATGAATATGACGAAACATATAAATGGGTGAAGAGATATTTATCACCTGTACTAGAAATTATGAATGGGTTTGTGCTCTTTTTATTTATTGGATTAATTGCTTTCTCAACGAGTTTAGTCGGTAATAAAACTACGCTATTTGTATTAGGTATCATTATTTTTATGTTGTTAGGAATACGGATTGGTAATACGGTGTTTTGGAATGAAAGAAAAGTAGATGGTTGGACGGGAATGTTAATCCCGTGTATGCTAGCTGCAATTGTAACGAATATAGAGCATGAGTATTATCAATTACACTTTTGGCTTATTATCGTTTTAACAATTCTTTCTGTTTTGTATATAAGTACAGTCGTATTAACATACATTGCACATGAAAAAGGGGATGTTAAAGGGACTCGTTTCTTTAGAGGACGTGCATTATTTTGGAGTGTGCCAACGATGGCCGTTATAGGAATTATTGCGATATTAGTAAATGGATATCAATTTTCTGATTGGAAGATGTTTCTAGAAAATTGGTGGATTTTCATCCTTTCGTTTGCTGCTTTTTTAGGCGCGACACATTATTTATTCCATCAACACCATTACAAATGGGCGCTGTTATTTGCATTTACACAGCTTCTATTCGCTTTTTTCGGCCAAGAAACATTGTTATTTGTTTTTGAAACATTTAGTTCATTTGGAAATATATTTGTATTTGGCATGTTACTTGTTGGTATCGCCTTTTATTTACAACAATATTTTTATATGCAAAAACAAAAATAGAAGTGATCTACAGGTTTTTGTGACGCATATAAAGTATGTTACAATGAAAATACATAGTACTTGAAGTTATTGGAGGAATTCCTGTGGGTGAGAAAGAAAAAGAATTTGCTGTCATTGGACTTGGACGTTTTGGTGGAAGTATTTGCCGAGAACTAGCTCAATTAGGTATGGAAGTAATGGCAATTGATTCAGATGAAGATAAAATTAATGAGTTTGCAAATATAGCTTCGCATGCTGTAATTGCAGATTCAACAGATGAGATGGTATTAAAAAGCCTTGGCATTCGTAATTTTGATCATGTAGTCGTTGCTATTGGTGACAATTTAAATTCAAGTATTTTAACAACATTAATTTTGAAAGAGTTAGGTGTAAAAAATATTACTGTAAAAGCTCAAAATGATTACCATGAAAAAGTGTTAAGTAAAATAGGTGCAGATCACATTGTGCACCCGGAGCGTGATATGGGAAAAAGGATTGCTAATAATATTGCATCAAGTAATGTGTTAGACTATCTTGAGCTTTCCGATGAGCATAGTATTGTAGAAATCATTGCAAATAAAAAAATTGACGGTCATTCTTTAATCGAATTAGACATTCGTGCGAAGTTTGGATTGAATATTGTAGCAATTAAACGTGGTAAAGAAGTTATTGTATCTCCTCGAGCTACGGAAAATATACAAGCGGGAGATATATTAATTGTAATTGGTCATGACGATGAAGTAGATCGTTTTAAACATTTTTTAAGATAAGTGAAAAGGACAATACCATGAAGGTATTGTCCTTTTTCTTATATCTCCATAATGATTGGTAAAATCATTGGGCGACGTTTCGTTTTCTCATATAGGAATGGTGCCAATGTGTCTGTAATTTCATTTTTAATTTCAGACCATTGTGTTGTTTTACGTTCCATTACTTTTTCTAAATGAGTTGTAATTAATGTTTGAGCGTCGTTGATTAAATCACTACTTTCACGCATATAAACGAAACCGCGTGAAATGATATCAGGTCCTGCTGCAACTTTGAACTCTTTCATATCAATGCTTACAACTACAATAACAAGTCCTTCTTCAGAAAGGATACGACGATCGCGTAATACGATATTACCGATATCTCCAATACCATTTCCGTCGATATAAACAGAGCCAGATGGTATTTTACCAGCTACGCTTGCTTCATCTGAACGCAAGGCAAGAACATCTCCATTATCCATGATGAAACAGTTCTCCTCTGGAATACCACAATCATTTGCTAATTTCATATGCATACGTTGCATACGATATTCACCATGAATTGGCATGAAATACTTCGGTTTAATCAGGCGTAGCATTAGTTTTTGCTCTTCTTGTCCGCCATGTCCACTCGTATGAATGTTTGATAGCTTGCCATGGACTACATTAGCACCAGCGCGATACAACATGTTAATTGTACGGCTTACACTAATTGTATTACCAGGGATTGGTGAAGAAGAGAAAACAACTGTGTCGCCAGGAATGATTTGAATTTGACGATGTGTACCATTAGCAATACGTGAAAGTGCTGCCATTGGCTCACCTTGACTACCTGTACATAAAATAACAACTTTATTAGCTGGTAGTCGGTTTAATTGAGCTGTATCTATAAATGTATCTTTCGGACAGCGAATATAACCGAGATTTTGTCCGATTTCAATCGCTGCTTCCATACTGCGACCGAATACAGCCACTTTACGATTGTTTTCAACAGCTGCTTCAACAACTTGTTGCAAGCGATGGATATTTGATGCAAAGGTTGCAAAGATGATACGACCTTCTACTTTGCGGAAAATATCTTGAATACTATCACCAACACGGCGCTCAGACATAGTAAAGTTTGGAACTTCACTATTTGTACTGTCAGATAAGAGACAAAGTACACCGTCTTTTCCGATTTCCGCCATTTTTGTTAAGTCCGCAGGTTCGCCGACTGGTGTGAAATCAAATTTGAAATCACCAGTATGAACAACTTGTCCTTGAGGTGTTTTCACAACAACTCCGTATGAATCTGGGATACTGTGAGTTGTACGGAAGAAGGAAACAGATGTCTTTTTAAATTTAATAACATCGTCTTCTTGAATTTCATAAAGTTTTGCTTTACGAAGTAATCCGTGCTCTTCTAATTTGTTTTTGATTAGTGCAATTGCTAATTTTCCGCCATAAATCGGAATGTTCACTTGACGTAATAAGTAAGGAATTCCACCGATATGATCTTCGTGACCATGTGTAATGAATAATCCTTTGATTTTATCTTCGTTTCGCACAAAATAAGTGTAATCTGGTATTACATAATCGATTCCGAGGAGTTCGTCTTCTGGAAACTTAATTCCAGCATCAATAATAATAATTTCATCTTGAAATTGAACAGCATATGTATTTTTACCGATTTCACCAAGTCCACCTAAAGCAAAAACGGCAGCTTGATCATTCTTTAGAAATTTCATATGACTATACGATTTCCGCTAATGTTAAATCAGCGTTTTCTTTTTCATATTCAAGATGAGCACCAGTAACAGACTGAACGAACTCGATATTATATGCGAACTTATTTAATTTTTTACGAACATCCTTTTCAGACGTAGCCTCTAAATATAAAACTTTTGTATTTTCACGTACTGGAACCTCAGTCAGTTTTTCTTGATAAAATACTTTAAAAATCATTTGGAAAACCTCTCCTTGTCTATGTTTTGCATTATCTGTTACTTATTATAAAGCAAACAGTCACGATTTTCATGTTTTTTCGAATGAGAATGAAGAAAAAGCCCGAAATGGGCACAATTTAAGCGATTGTCTTTTTGCGGACTAGATCATTTAAATAACGCTTGAGCTTTTTCTTCAGCTTCTTCAGCATGATTACTCCTTCCTTCCCTTATTTTAAACATGCATATTACTAGTAAAAACTCCGTCTCTGATATAAGAAAGAAGACAAAAGTGAATTGTGAATCTTGTCCTTTCTCATACAGTGAAAGGTGTTCTATAGTAACGATTAGTAGCCGCTAGTTATAGGTATAGTATGAGAAAAAATAGAAAAGAAAATTCATACGAACAAGTATCACATTTTTACTAATATATATATGCAGGTTTGATTAATAAGGTTAGAAAGTGAACGCTTTCTTCACAGATGTTTAATATGTTATACTTTTTTTTGGAATTTGAAAAGCGATAATCAAAATAGGAGTATAGAGTGCTAGAAAGGATTTTGGCAAATGAATGATAAAATTGTCTTTTTTGATATTGATGGAACATTATTAGATCACGATAAGAAAATACCACAATCTACACGAGATGCAGTAAGACATTTACAAGAAAAAGGTGTGCATGTAGCAATTGCGACAGGGCGTGCGCCATTTATGTTTGAAGATATTCGTAAGGAACTTAATATACATAATTATGTCAGCTTTAATGGTCAGTATGTTGTATTTGAAGATGAGGTAATATTTAACAATCCGTTACATGCAGCTGCCTTGCATAAGTTTACTCAGTTTGCAAAACAAGAAGGGTATCCACTCGTATATCTTGATCATCAAGAGATGAGAGCGTCAGTGGAATATCATGATTATGTGAAAGAAGGGTTCGGAAGTTTAAACTTCGAGCATCCAGCATATGAACCTGATTTTTATGAGAAACGTAATATTTATCAAACACTTCTTTTCTGCGAAGTAAATGAAGAGGAAAAGTTTATTAATCAGTACCCAGATTTTCATTTTATTCGTTGGCATGCGTATTCAATGGATATTATTCCAAATGGTGGTTCTAAGGCGAAAGGGATTGAGAAATTCATTGAGAAATTAGGGTTTAACCGTGAACAAGTGTATGCATTTGGCGATGGATTAAATGATTTAGAAATGATTGAAGCAGTCGGGACAGGTATTGTGATGGGGAATGGTCATGAAGATTTGAAAAAACTTGCGAATTATGTGACAAAGGATGTTAGTGAAGACGGTATATATCATGGGTTAAAATGGGCTGGATTGTTATAAGTTAGTGTGGAACCCATTTCATATAATTAAAAAGGCGGAAGTTAACCTTCCGCCTTTTTATCCTGCTATTTGCGGGATAATAATTAGAGGGGATGGATACTTCCCTCTAATTATTATCGCTCCAGAGGTTTGGACTCATCAGGAGCGGAAAATGGATTTTCTTTATTAATATGATCATAGAACATAATACCGTTTAAATGGTCGATTTCATGCTGGAATACGATTGCTGGCAACCCTTTTAAACGTAACTTAACTTCTTCTCCGTTAATAGATGTTGCTTTCACTGTAATCCTTGTGTAACGAGGGACATAACCTGGTACATCGCGGTCTACGGAAAGACAGCCTTCACCATTTGGTAAATATGTACGTTCAACAGAATGACTAATGATTTTTGGATTAAATAATGCATGACTATATAACGTACCATTCGTATCAGTTACATGAACAGCAATCATCTTCTTTGAAATCCCGATTTGCGGAGCAGCTAATCCGATTCCAGGGCGTAGACTATATTTTTCAGCCATTTCAGGGTCTTGGCTATTTATTACAAATTCAATCATTTCTTTAAGGGTATTTGTATCTTCTTCACTCGCTGGTATGGTTACCTCTTCTGCAACATTGCGCAAAATAGGATCTCCTTCGCGAATGACATCATTCATTGTAAGCATATGTAATCTCTCCTTTCTTCTTTAGTCTACCAAAGGAGATGAAAAAAGTCATCGCCAAGTGAGGGGATGACTTTGGAAATCGTTTTACTATAGGTGAGTTATGTATGTGATAAAAAGAAAAGACGGCAAAGCCGTCTGTTTCTTTCCATAGTTGTTTCATTTTACATTAGCGAATGCAAGCAGCACCGACAATAATTAAAAGAATAAACAACACAACGATTAAGGCGAAGCCGCGTCCAGACCCGCCACAAGAACCGCCATAACCGTAGGAAGGATATGAACAAGTTGGATAGCAATATGAGTATCCGTACATGAGATGACCTCCTTTATCATTTCCCGCTAATACTGCGGTTATTATAATGTATGGAGGGAAGAGTAGAAATGTATAGGTATTTACCTATAAAAGGAAGAAGAGTTTGTATATTTTTGTTAAAAAGAGAGAAAAACTAAAGAGGATTAAATCGTTTACATATTATTCTAAGAGAAAAAACAAGTTAAAAAGGGAATAATATAACAGTAGGTTAATGCTTACTAATACAGATGTGAAAATAAAAACACGTATGCTTAGAAGAAACCTACATGTTATTTATAAAAAAAACGTAACCAAAGTAATTGACATCGTAATTAGAATAGTTGTAAACTAAAAAACGTGATCAAGATTGTATTAATATGTTTTTGAAAAAACATTAGTACAGATTGTTAGGTACACAAAATTATTCTCAACCGACAGATAAATTTGTTGGTTTACATTGTTGCGTTTTCGGTTTAGCTAATGAAAGCGTTTCAGAATATGGTTCAAGAGAGGAAGAGGTGAACGGAATGGGTACTAAAACAAAAAAGACCCTATTTAATGTTGATGAGCAAATGAAAGCTATCGCAGCTCAATTTGAAACATTACAAATTTTAAATGAAAAAGGCGAAGTTGTGAATGAAGCAGCTATGCCTGAATTATCTGATGATCAATTAAAAGAATTAATGCGCCGTATGGTGTATACTCGCGTACTAGATCAACGTTCTATTTCTTTAAACCGTCAAGGACGTTTAGGTTTCTACGCACCAACAGCTGGACAAGAGGCTTCTCAGTTAGCAAGTCATTTCGCACTTGAAGCAGAAGATTTCATCTTACCAGGATATCGTGATGTGCCACAATTAGTATGGCACGGTTTACCATTATACCAAGCATTCTTATTCTCTCGTGGACATTTCATGGGTAACCAAATGCCTGAGAATGTAAATGCACTTGCTCCACAAATCATTATCGGTGCGCAAATCATCCAAACTGCTGGTGTTGCGTTAGGTATGAAATTACGTGGTAAAAAATCTGTTGCAATTACTTACACTGGTGACGGTGGTGCTTCACAAGGTGACTTCTACGAAGGTATGAACTTTGCGGGTGCATTCAAAGCTCCAGCAATCTTCGTTGTACAAAACAACCGTTATGCAATTTCTACTCCAGTAGAAAAGCAATCTGCAGCTAAAACTGTAGCTCAAAAAGCAGTAGCAGCAGGTATTTACGGAATTCAAGTAGACGGTATGGATCCATTAGCTGTATACGCAGCAACTGCTTTCGCTCGTGAGCGCGCAGTAAATGGTGAAGGTCCTACTTTAATCGAGACTTTAACATTCCGTTACGGTCCACATACAATGGCTGGTGATGACCCAACTCGTTACCGTACAAAAGATATCGAAAACGAATGGGAACAAAAAGATCCAATCGTACGTTTCCGTGCTTTCTTAGAAAACAAAGGCCTATGGTCTCAAGAAGTTGAAGAGAAAGTAATCGAAGAAGCGAAAGAAGATATTAAACAAGCAATCGCTAAGGCTGACCAAGCTCCAAAACAAAAAGTTACTGATTTAATGGAAATCATGTACGAAAAAATGCCTTACAACTTAGCTGAACAATATGAAATTTACAAAGAAAAGGAGTCGAAGTAAGCCATGGCTCAAATGACAATGATTCAAGCAATCACTGATGCTTTACGCGTTGAAATGAAAAATGATCCTAACGTACTTGTGTTTGGTGAAGACGTTGGTGTAAACGGCGGTGTATTCCGTGCTACTGAAGGTTTACAAGCTGAATTCGGTGAAGACCGTGTAATGGATACTCCACTTGCAGAGTCTGGTATTGGTGGACTTGCAGTTGGACTTGCACTTGAAGGATTCCGTCCAGTTCCTGAAATCCAATTCTTCGGTTTCGTTTATGAAGTAATGGATTCAATCTCTGGTCAATTAGCTCGTATGCGTTACCGTTCTGGTGGACGTTGGACTGCTCCAGTAACAGTTCGTTCTCCATTCGGTGGTGGTGTTCATACTCCTGAACTACATGCGGATAGCTTAGAAGGATTAGTGGCTCAACAACCTGGTCTAAAAGTTGTTATTCCATCTACTCCATACGATGCAAAAGGTCTTTTAATCTCTGCGATTCGTGACAACGATCCAGTTATCTACTTAGAGCATATGAAATTGTACCGTTCATTCCGTCAAGATGTACCAGAAGGCGACTACACAATTGATTTAGGCAAAGCTGATATCAAGCGTGAAGGTACAGACGTATCTGTTATCGCTTACGGTGCTATGGTACACGCTGCATTAAAAGCTGCTGAAGAACTTGAAAAAGAAGGTATCTCTTTAGAGGTTGTTGACTTACGTACAGTTCAACCATTAGATATCGAAACAATCATCGCTTCTGTTGAAAAAACAGGCCGCGTAGTTGTAGTTCAAGAAGCTCAAAAACAAGCTGGTATTGCAGCAAACGTTGTAGCGGAAATTAACGACCGTGCAATCTTAAACTTAGAAGCTCCAGTTGTACGTGTTGCAGCTGCTGATACAGTATTCCCATTCTCTCAAGCTGAGAGCGTATGGTTACCAAACCACAAAGATATTGTTGAAGCTGTTAACAAAGTAATGAACTTCTAATTTTTAGCTTTTCATGTGCAAAAGAAATCAGCACATGCTGGTTTCTTTTGTACATATTCTATAATAATGAAATGAATCAGGGGGCTGAATTCCGTGGCATTTGAATTTAAACTACCAGATATCGGTGAAGGTATCCACGAAGGTGAAATCGTAAAATGGTTTATTAAACCAGGCGATGAAGTAAATGAAGACGATGTACTTCTTGAAGTACAAAATGATAAAGCAGTAGTAGAAATCCCTTCTCCTGTTAAAGGTAAAGTACTTGAAGTACTTGTAGAAGAAGGAACAGTTGCAATTGTAGGAGATACATTAATTAAATTTGATGCTCCTGGATACGAAAACCTTAAATTTAAAGGTGACGACCATGATGCAGCTCCAAAAGCTGAAGAAGCAGCAGTAGAAGCTCCAGCAGCGGAAGCTACTCCAGCAGCAACTGCAGAAGTAGTAAATGAGCGCGTAATCGCTATGCCATCTGTTCGTAAATATGCTCGTGAAAAAGGTGTAGACATCCATAAAGTAGCTGGTTCTGGTAAGAACGGCCGCGTTGTGAAAGCTGACATCGATGCATTTGCAAATGGTGGACAAACAGTAGCAGCAACTGAGGCTCCAGCAGCAGTAGAAGCTACTCCAGCAGCAGCAAAAGAAGAAGCACCAAAAGCACAACCAATCCCAGCTGGTGAATATCCAGAAACTCGTGAGAAAATGAGTGGTATCCGTAAAGCGATTGCGAAAGCAATGGTTAACTCTAAACATACAGCTCCTCACGTAACATTAATGGATGAAGTTGATGTAACTGAGCTTGTTGCTCACCGTAAGAAGTTCAAAGCAGTAGCAGCTGACAAAGGTATTAAATTAACTTACCTTCCATACGTTGTAAAAGCTTTAACATCTGCATTACGTGAATTCCCAATGTTGAATACTGCTTTAGACGATGCTTCTCAAGAAATCGTTCACAAACATTACTTCAACATCGGTATCGCAGCTGATACAGACAAAGGTCTATTAGTGCCAGTTGTTAAAGATACAGATCGCAAGTCTATCTTCACTATTTCTAACGAAATCAATGATCTTGCTGGTAAAGCACGTGAAGGTCGTCTAGCTCCTGCTGAAATGAAAGGTGCTTCTTGCACAATTACAAACATTGGTTCTGCAGGTGGACAATGGTTCACTCCAGTTATCAACCACCCAGAAGTAGCAATCCTTGGTATCGGCCGTATCGCTGAAAAACCAGTTGTGAAAAACGGTGAGATTGTTGCAGCTCCAGTATTAGCATTATCTTTAAGCTTTGACCATCGTTTAATTGACGGCGCAACTGCTCAAAAAGCATTAAACCAAATTAAACGTCTATTGAATGACCCACAATTATTAGTAATGGAGGCGTAATAACAATGGTAGTAGGAGATTTCCCAATTGAATTAGATACAGTCGTTGTTGGTGCAGGTCCTGGTGGATACGTTGCGGCAATTCGTGCAGCACAATTAGGTCAAAAGGTAGCAATCATCGAAAAAGCTAACCTTGGTGGCGTATGCTTAAACGTTGGATGTATTCCTTCAAAAGCGTTAATCAATGCAGGTCATCGTTATGAGAATGCAATGCATTCTGATGACATGGGTATCACTGCAGAGAACGTAAAAGTTGACTTTACAAAAGTTCAAGAATGGAAAAACGGCGTAGTTAAGAAATTAACTGGCGGTGTTGAAGGCCTTCTTAAAGGTAACAAAGTTGAAATCATTCGCGGTGAAGCTTACTTCGTAGATGCTAACACATTACGCGTAATGACTGAAGATGCAGCTCAAACTTACACGTTTAAAAATGCTGTTCTTGCAACTGGTTCTACACCAATCGAAATTCCAGGATTCAAATACTCTAAACGTGTTATCAACTCTACAGGCGCTTTAAGCTTACCTGAAATTCCTAAAAAACTTGTTGTAATCGGCGGCGGTTACATCGGTATGGAATTAGGTACTGCATATGCTAACTTCGGTACAGAAGTTACTGTAGTAGAAGCTGGCGACGAAATACTAGCTGGTTTCGAAAAAGCTATGAGCTCTGTTGTTAAACGTGCTCTTCAAAAGAAAGGTAACGTAAATATCCATACAAAAGCTATGGCTAAAGGCGTTGAAGAAACAGAAACTGGCGTAAAAGTTAGCTTCGAAGTTAACGGTGAAATCCAAACTGTAGATGCAGATTACGTATTAGTAACTGTAGGTCGTCGTCCAAATACTCAAGAAATCGGTCTTGAGCAAGTTGGAGTTAAAATGACTGACCGCGGCATCATCGAAATCGATGAGCAATGCCGTACAAACGTATCAAACATCTATGCAATCGGTGATATCGTTCCTGGACCACCATTAGCTCACAAAGCTTCTTACGAAGGTAAAGTAGCTGTTGAAGCAATTAGTGGCCATGCATCAGCAATCGATTACATCGGAATTCCTGCAGTATGCTTCACTGATCCAGAATTAGCATCTGTTGGTTACACTAAGAAACAAGCAGAAGAAGCAGGAATGACTGTAGCTGTATCTAAGTTCCCATTCGCTGCAAACGGTCGTGCGTTATCATTAAACAGCACTGACGGTTTCCTACAACTTGTAACACGTAAAGAAGATGGTCTTCTTGTAGGTGCTCAAGTTGCAGGTGCAGGTGCTTCTGATATTATCTCTGAGATTGGTTTAGCTATCGAAGCTGGAATGACAGCTGAAGATATCGCTCAAACAATCCATGCTCACCCAACATTAGGTGAAATCACAATGGAAGCAGCTGAAGTTGCTCTTGGAATGCCAATTCACATTGTAAAATAAATAATGAAAAAAGCGTCTCTTAAATTTTAGAGACGCTTTTTTATTTGCCGAAAAACTTGGATTAATAAATGCTATTTGCTTGAATTCTTGTATGAATAAAGGATAAGTCGCATTTACATAAGAATTTGTAATAATGACAACATACAGTTTGTTTTGCATATAAATAGTTATGAGCCTAAAAAATACTAGAAGAATAGAGAATAAAAGTTTTAAATAATTGATACACATAGAAGCATGTTTTGAAATATAGAGAGGATCAGGCTGAATTATATAATAGAAGGGATATATGAGGAGGTAACGCTATGAAAACTACGCTAGTTTCATTTTTACATCTAGTTTTATGGAGTGGATTTTCAGCAGTGTTATTATTGTCAAGTCGTGATAAACTTCATTATAAAATTTTTCTTTTTCTCATATTTGTTTACTTAGCGTATGTGATAGCGTATTTCATACTAAGTGCAAGGAGAAAAGCAATATTTCTTACTTGCACAAATAGTATGGTTTTTCTCATCATTTATTTTTGTTTTTAAATTAACGTTTGTAGAAATACATTGTTCTTCCATTAAATAATTGTAACTCTCCTTCTAACTTCTTCGCTAGAAAACGACTAAATTCATTTGCTTTTCCTTTATCTCCAAATGTCGCTGTAGTAGGTAAAGAAATTTGAATGAAAGATTGCTCTTTTTCTATTCCGATTCCTACATAAATCGAATCATATCGATCGTGACTTGATTGGAGTTTTAACGTTGTCTTTGATGTATCCAATATTTCATAAGGAAAAGCTGTATTTGTATAATCATAATTAATTTGCTCACCAGTCCTGGAAGTGACGGTTTTATAGTTGTGAAAAAGGTGTTTTACATCTTCTATTGAAACAGATTGTTGATTGGAATTAGGTACAAGCGTAATAAAGGCATGTTGCATATAAGTTCCCCCTAATTTAGTAGAATACTATCATTCTACATCCTACTGAATTTTTTGACAATTAAAAGGAGTATTACTTTTTTTGTTTAATATAGTATGAGTAGGAAAGGTGATCTAGAAAGGTGGAAACCGATGTTTGAAAAATTGTATGATGAGCATGAAAGTGTGAAGGTACGATTTTTAGGGTTTATGACACATGATACGCGCTATGATTTTGGGGTTATTTATACAAATATGTTTTTTGGAAAACCGCTCATTGTTTGTATGCAGACGGGAAGGTCTACTTTGCTTGGACAAGATGATGTGGAGAATGTTCAATATATGCAGGAAATTTTCAAGTTAGGGTCGGAAGAGGAAGCAATGGAGTTAGCTCAGTTTTTCAAATTTCTTGTGCCATCTACTTCTTTACATGCGGAGTATGAAGAATAATTAACGAGAAACAGTCGTACGTATGAATACGGCTGTTTTTTGTATGAATATCGCATACTAATTAAATTTTAAAATATTTAATGTGTTATACTAAAAACCTATTGACGTAAAAAGTATAACATATTAAAATAAAGACAGAAAGTTAAGCGGTTACAAAAGTTTTTGGGATTATAAACTTAGGGGGAAATGGAAAATGGGAACGATCGTATGTCAAGATTGTGAAGGTACAATTGCACACTTTGAGGATGAGAAAGTAACGGTACTTTACGGGAAATGTGGATCTTGCGGATGTGATCACACAGAGCATACAAAAGCCCAATAATTGATAGGAAATGGACAGCTAAAAGTTTTTAGGACCATAAACTTAGGGGGAAATGAAAAATGGGAACAATCGTATGTCAAGTATGCGAAGGAACAATCGCGCATTTTGAAGATGAGAAAACAACAGTGCTTTACGGGAAATGTGGAACAAATTGTGACTGTGCTAGTAGAGATAACGCGAAAGCTTAATGATAAATAAGTAGATTACTATTAGAACTCAGGGGGAAATGAAAAATGGGAACAATCGTATGCCAAGTATGTGAAGGAACAATCGCACATTTTGAAGATGAAAAAACAACAGTACTATATGGGAAATGTGGATCGCATTGCGAATGTAACCATAAAGAACATACAAAAGCTTAATAATAAGAAAGAGCGCCTACATATGTAGGCGCTCTTTTTAATAAATTGTAGTTGTATGGCCAACTGTTGCAACGATTGCATCATCTCTAATTGGAATAAACCCTATGGCTGTTTGTGGTGTGTTTTGAGAAGCGTAGTGACTCATTAGACGGCTATCAATACGAGTAATCGTATCAGTCAAAAAAGCTGAAATAAAAGCGTAAGGGACTCGTCGTTCATTTAATGAGTAGATAATTTCTTCTTTTGTTTTTACACCTACGCCATGTCCGTAAAAAAAGAAATTCCCTAGATAGATTGTGTTTTCTCCTTGCCACTCGATCGTAGATGGATTCACTTGTGGGTTTTTAAAGTAAACGAGATCGGCTGGAACAAGATCGCCTCCCGTTTTTGTTATGAGCTTTAAATCTTGATCGTAATCCCATGTATAAAGTAAAAGGTTAGCAAATAGGCGGTTGAAAGTTTCTTCCTCATATAATGACAGTAAAGCTTTGTAAAAAATAATTATCATAGCGGTTGCGCATTCAGTACCATATAGTTTACCGTTTTTGAAAATATCTTGGATGGCGATAGAAGATGGAATATTTGGAAGGAGCTGAAATCCTCCTAGTGATGTTCTTTTCCAAAACTTGGGGTTACAAAAGGATTGTTGAAACGTACGAAACTGAAATCCACTTTGAAAAAGTTCTAGTGCAGAGGTAATAATATTAACGCGCAAATTTAGATCAAAGCTGAGTTCATCAGCTGTTCGGAAGGAATAAACTTCTTGATTTCCCGCCATTATGGATAAAATTTGTTGCTTCTCAGCTGAAAATGGCTCATATTCATTTGTGATATAAGGGTGTACAATAGAACGGCCTATTACAATCATAATGGTATCCCCACCTATATGCTGCAGATTTCGCGATACGTGAAAGCCCATTTAGGACTTTAGTCCGCCTTTTGGCATGGGATGAAAGTATCGCTTGTTCATAGAAAACATTTATATATTTGGTATACATTACCTATAGAGAAGTACAAGTCTTTAAAACTCCAATGTGTTCCTTGCAAAAGGGTATCATGTCGAATTCACGCTATCGGTAAAATGATATGTGTCGTCAAGAATAAGGCGCTAAAATACCTGGATACGAATCTGTACGGTATGGTGGTAGTACAGTATTTTACGAACCTATAAGGCCTGTTGTGAGAGTTGTGATGGCAAACCGCAATCTTGCACGTCAGCGATACTAGAGATGGACTTCGACTTTTGTAGCAAGAATCCCAATGACGTTAGTGCACCCATTCAGGGTGGGAGTAACAAATTCTTTAGTATCGTATGAAAAAAAGGAAAAAAGGGTGAAAGAAAAGCCTATCAAATGATAGGCTTGTACTCTTTAATAACGCGCAATGTTTGTAATGTCATATCTTCAGGACCTTGTACAGGCAAACCTGCTTCTAAATTTTTACGAATATACTCTAAGTTATCTTGTGTAATAATTTCCCCCGGAGTAAAGATTGGAATCCCTGGTGGATAAACCATAACAAAATCAGCTATAATACGACCCGCTGCATTTTCAAATGGAATGACTTCTGTTTCTGAATAAAAAGCATCTCGAGGAGAAAGTGCTAGCACCGGAATTTCCGGAATTTCTACTTGTACTTGAACACCTTTATCCGCCCTATTAATAAATGTTGCTGCTAAATCTTGTAATGCTGCAATAAGTGTATTTGTATCACTTTCTGTATCTCCCAAAGTGATAAGACATAGTATATTGTATAAATCTGAGAGTTCTACTTCAATATTATAGTGCTCTCTAAGCCATACTTCAGCCTGATGACCGGTAATACCTAAATCTTTTACAGATACAATTATCTTTGTAGGATCATAGTTAAAAGTAGCGTCCGTACCTAACATTTCTTTTCCAGGACAGTAAAGATGCTCAATAGCATTTATAGCATCACGAACATGTTCAGCTAATTGTATAGTTTGTCCTATGAGCGCTTTTCCTTCTGTAGCAAGACGTTTTCTAGCAACATCAAGTGATGCTAACAAAATGTAAGAAGTTGATGTAGTCGTAAGCATGCTAATAATAGATTGGACATGCTTTACGTTGACAAGGCCTTCTTTCACATTAAGAATAGAACTTTGAGTTAAAGAGCCTCCTAATTTGTGAACACTTGTTGCTGCCATATCTGCACCGGCTTGCATCGCTGACATTGGCAATTCATCGTGAAAATGAATATGGACACCATGAGCTTCATCGACTAGTACAGGGATATCGTATGAATGTGCTAATTGTACAATCTGTTCTAAGTCTGCAGCAAAGCCAAAGTATGTTGGATTAATAACAAGTAAGCCTTTCGCATCTGAGTGCTCTTCAAGTGCCTTTTTGACAGATTGAATTGTGATTCCATGTGAAATTCCAAGTTTTGGATCGATTTCAGGATGCATGAAAATCGGTTTTGCACCTGAGAAAATAATAGCTGACATTACTGATTTATGCACGTTTCGTGGTACTAGGATTTTGTCACCAGGACCGCAAACGCTCATCACCATTGTCATAATTGCGCCACTTGTACCTTGAATAGAAAAGAAAGTATGATCTGCACCGAACGCAGCGGCGGCTAAATTCTGTGCTTCTTTAATCATACCTTTTGGATGATGTAAATCATCGAGCGGCGCAATATTAATTAAATCAATTGCTAATGCATTATGCCCAATAAATTCGCGAAATGTAGGATCCATGCCCTGTCCTTTTTTATGACCAGGAATATGGAATTGAATTGGATTTCGCTTACTGTGCTCAACTAAAGCGGTAAACAATGGTGTTTCGTATTGGGACAATCTATACACCCCTTCTTCTTCATAATATTTAGTATAGTTTGTTTTATATAATCTCGCTCTAAAACAGTTAAGTTCTTTTTTAGAATGAGACTTGTTTTTCTGCCATTCGCAAAATCATTTTTGAGATGGAAGGTTCACTTTATTTTCTATAAAACAAAAGCATTATATCACCAATAATTATAGATGTATAGAAAAAAATATTTTTAAGGTGTGTATGTTTAATATTTAGGTTCAACTAATGAAGAGAGGAAGGCGATTCCATTGAAATGAATAAATAGTGTATAATGCAAAGTGTCTATAGTGAAGAAGAAAAAATCTCTTTAATATAGCATATTGAAACAAGAAGAAATGATAAATGAGGTGCGAAATGGAATATCAATATCCGTTAGATTATGATTGGTCAAATGAAGAAATGGTTGCAATTGTGAAGTTTTATGAAGCAATTGAGAAAGCATATGAAAAAGGAATTATGAGAGAAGAATTAATGGGATTATATCGTCGTTTTAAAGAGATTGTTCCATCGAAAGCAGAAGAAAAGAAAATTGATAAAGAATTTCAAGAGGTCAGTGGGTATTCTATATATCGTGCCATTCAAAGGGCAAAAGAAGTCGAAGAACAAAAGCTTGTGAAAATGTAAAAAATATTTTGAAAAATAAAAACCGAAGTGATATAATGTGATAACAACTAAAAACGGACAATATAAATTGTCCGTTTTCTACTATCGATTACAAAGTGCATATAAAGGAAGGAGTGATTGCATCGTAGATTCAATCTTAGCAAGGAATTGTTCGTTGGTCATTGCTGAAAACTCCTCTGGTGCTATATGAATACCAACTAATAATTCTGCTTTTTTCACGGTAGCTAAACGTTCAATCATCTTTTGTAAGTCTTCTATTTCAAGCGTGTTATGCAATTTTACACTTGGTTTAGTATGGTCAATGGACCAAACGAAATCATTTGGAATATTTGTTTTTAAATCATTTAAATGTTCTAAGAAGGCGTGAGCCGTCTCCACTTTTTGTGGACACTCATAGATTAAACCAAAGTATATGAAGGCATGAGTACCCCATAACCCAATTTGGAAATGTGGTAACATTTTATATCCGCGTTTATTTGTTGAAAAAGCAACCCAAGTATCGTTTGGTGGATTGACTTTGCGACGGGCATGTTTTGCCACATGATAGAAAAAATTTTCATCAGTTTGTTTAGATAAATACTCTGCAAACTGTTCCCCTAAAGCTTCTAGCTTAGGATGAATATTCGTTTTAATTGCACTCATTCGTTCTTCGAGACCATCAACTGTAAAGACCTCAAAATCAGTTGATTTGAATGTTTGTAGTGTCATGATTGTTCCTCCAACTCCTATTTTGCTTTTATTTTAGCATAGCTTGTACTATTCATAAAAAAAACAGCACAAAAAAATTTATATAAAAAAATATAATTTTGTTGCATAGATGATTTATCCAACATAGTATAGTATAAAACAAAAAATCAGAAAATTGAATTAATTCTAGTCCGAGGGCAAACGAATATTGGGAGGAGGCAAATAATATGAGACAGGTGATTAATGCGTTAAAGAGAACAGATGCTGAAAAGAGAATTCCGGTGCTACGTTTGGAGCTAGATTATGAATTAGCAACTTTATATGATGCGATGATGGAAAACGATAATCAGAAAAAAGAAGAGTGTGTACAAAAGTTAGAAGTGTTAAGACTTGAAATGATTCGTTTAGAAGCGTAATAATAGTATATGTATAAAAAATTAGTTGGTGCGAACCTTATAAAGGGTTCGTTTTTTCTGTGAACAGTAAAGATCGGAGTGTTTAAACATGCACGAGGTATGGAAAGACATTGATACACATGCAAAACAATGGATTCGAGACGCAGGAGAGCGTTTAATGTTATCAATGAAAAAAGCACTTATTATAGAAACAAAATCAAATGCAGCGGATTTAGTAACGAATATGGACCGAGAAACGGAGCAGTTTTTAATTGGGAAAATTAAAGAAACATACCCGGACCATTATATTTTAGGCGAAGAAGGTTACGGAGATGAGGTTACTTCATCTGATGGGGTTGTTTGGTTAATTGATCCAATTGATGGCACGATGAACTTTGTTCATCAAAAAAGAAATTTCGCAATTTCAATTGGAATTTATGAGAACGGTATCGGAAGAATTGGTCTAATCTATGATCCAGTTCATGATGAACTATATCATGCTGTAAAGGGGGGAGGGGCTTTTTGTAATGGTGTATCTATTCCGATGTTGGAAGAAGGTACAGTAGAGCAAGGAATCATTGCTCTAAATGCAATATGGCTTACCGACAACCCATTGCTTAATATGGAAAAAATGATGACACTTGTTAAGAAAGCGAGAGGTACGAGGTCATATGGTTGTGCAGCATTAGAAATGGTATACGTTGCAACGGGAAGAATAGATGCATATGTAACACCGAGATTATCACCATGGGATTTTGGTGGGGGACAAATAATCGTAGAGGAAGTTGGAGGAAAGGTGACAACATTCTCCGGAACGCCACTTTCTATCGTAGAGAAGAGCAGTGTGTTAGTTGGAAAACCAAGGGTATATGAAGAAATATTACCATTCGTATCGCAATAACAAAAAAAGTAAGAGGCTATTAAAGAAGCTTCTTACTTTTTAACGTTATTGCGATTTACGCATTTTTCTTTTTGTTACAAAACCGTATCCAACTGTAACAAATGTGCCGATAATGCAAATAATAACACCGATGGGGCTATTTTCAGCAATCATAATACCGATACCAATTAAGAAAATAACACCGATAATTGCGGTTAATAAAAAGCGATATTGAATGTGTTCCATTTCTTCACCCTCCAATCTCATTTTACTTTCACAAAAGTAAGAATACAACTATATTTTCATTCTTGATTTTATTTTGATTGCCATTGTATCCCCTTCGCTCTTATAATAGAGAAGGATTAAAAAGACATTAGGAGTTGGACATGTTGAAAAAACGACAAGATTTACGAAACATAGCAATTATTGCCCACGTTGACCATGGTAAAACAACACTTGTTGACCAGTTATTACGTCAAGCGGGGACGTTCCGTGCGAATGAACATATTGAAGAACGCGCAATGGACTCAAACGATCTAGAAAGAGAACGTGGTATTACAATTTTAGCAAAGAATACTGCGATTCACTATGAAGATAAAAGAATTAACATTTTAGATACACCTGGTCACGCTGACTTTGGTGGAGAAGTAGAACGTATCATGAAAATGGTTGATGGTGTTCTACTTGTTGTTGATGCATATGAAGGTTGTATGCCACAAACACGATTTGTTTTAAAGAAAGCTCTTGAGCAAAATTTAACTCCAATCGTTGTTGTAAACAAAATTGACCGTGACTTCGCTCGCCCTGATGAAGTAGTTGATGAAGTAGTCGATTTATTCATCGAACTTGGTGCAAACGAAGATCAATTAGAGTTCCCAGTAGTATTTGCATCAGCAATGAACGGAACAGCAAGCTTAGATTCAAATCCAGCAAATCAAGAAGAGAATATGAAATCATTGTTTGACACAATTATTGAACATATTCCAGCACCAGTTGATAACAGCGAAGAGCCACTTCAATTCCAAGTAGCACTTCTTGATTACAATGACTATGTTGGGCGTATTGGGGTTGGACGCGTATTCCGCGGTACAATGAAAGTAGGACAACAAGTTGCTTTAATGAAAGTAGACGGAAGCGTGAAGCAATTCCGCGTAACGAAATTATTTGGTTACATTGGATTAAAACGTCAAGAAATTGAAGAAGCAAAAGCTGGAGATCTAGTAGCTGTTTCAGGTATGGAAGACATTAACGTAGGTGAAACGGTATGTCCGGTTGAGCATGAAGAGGCTTTACCATTATTACGTATTGATGAGCCAACACTACAAATGACATTCCTTGTAAATAACAGCCCATTTGCAGGTCGTGAAGGTAAATACATTACTTCTCGTAAAATTGAAGAGCGTCTTCGTTCACAATTAGAAACAGACGTAAGTTTACGTGTAGATAATACAGATTCTCCTGATGCATGGATCGTATCTGGACGTGGGGAATTGCATTTATCGATCTTAATTGAAAACATGCGTCGTGAAGGTTACGAATTACAAGTATCTAAGCCAGAAGTAATTATTAAAGAAGTTGATGGCGTAAGATGTGAGCCTGTAGAGCGCGTACAAATTGATGTACCTGAAGAATACACTGGTTCTATTATGGAATCAATGGGTGCACGTAAAGGTGAAATGTTAGATATGGTGAATAATGGAAATGGTCAAGTTCGCCTTACTTTCATGGTTCCAGCACGTGGTTTAATTGGTTATACTACAGAATTCTTAACATTAACTCGTGGTTACGGTATTTTAAACCACACATTCGATTCTTACCAACCAGTACACGCTGGTCAAGTTGGTGGACGTCGCCAAGGTGTTCTTGTTTCACTTGAAACAGGAAAAGCATCACAATACGGTATTATGCAAGTTGAAGATCGCGGTGTAATCTTCGTTGAACCAGGTACAGAAGTATATGCTGGTATGATTGTAGGAGAACATACACGTGAGAACGATTTAACAGTTAACGTTGTAAAAATGAAACAACAAACTAACATTCGTTCTGCAACGAAAGACCAAACTTCAACAATGAAAAAACCACGTCTAATGACTTTAGAAGAATCATTAGAGTACTTAAATGAAGACGAGTTCTGTGAAGTAACTCCAGAATCAATTCGTCTACGTAAAAAGATTCTTGATAAGAGCGAGCGCGAAAGAGCTGCTAAGAAAAAGAAATCTGTAGAAGCGTAAAATATTAGAACAGCTACCTTTAGTTAGGGTAGCTGTTCTTTTTTATCTGTATTTTTTAGAATATTTACTCTTTTTTGTGGACAGTATTTTTTTTGCGGGTTACTCTTGTATTAAGTACATAAATAAAATTTGTATTTTGTGAGAAAGGGGGATGAATGATGTTAGAAAGAATGTCGTTTTTCGCGAAATTATGTAAAGTTGATGAAAATCCAGAACTAGGGATGTGGTTACTGTATGGCATCATTATTATATTAAGTGCACTTGTGTATAATTTAGGTTTTGCAAGAAAGCTATCGATAATAAAAAATATAGTGATATATATATCGTTAGCGATTGGATGCACCGTGTTAACTTTCTTTGCAGTTTTTTTACCTGTTGGCGAGGGGCTTGTTGTAGCGGCAATTGTACTTGGGATTTATAGATTACGTTTACGTCAAGCAAGACAACAAAAAGCAGGGTGAGGAGGCGAAGTTTTATGCGTTCAGTACAAGATGCATTATATAATTGGTTAACAATTAAAACAGTTGCGGAAGCACGTCCAGATGATAGTGCTGCAAAAGAAACGTATTTGTTATTTCAAAATATGATATATGAAGAACATAAATTGAAGAATGTGGAAGTTAAAAAGAACGAAGAAATGTATTTAATTACATATGAAAAGAACGGGGAAAGAAAATCTGCAAGATTTCCATTAGAAGCTATTGATTGTTTCTTGGATCAAATGAATCGTGAACCTGAAAAATATAAATAAGTCCTTAATCATATAGATAAGGACTTATTTATATTTTACCAATCGTCTTCAACTTTTTTATCACGATATAATCGGAAATTACCACTTGCATGACGTTCCATCGTACGCTCTGCAATTCGTTCCGAACATTCCATGCACATATATGTATGAATAGGGCGGTTACGCAGTTTTTTTGCCATAGGATTTTCATCATCTAACATATCTTTTTTATCACAAATCATACATTTGACTCTCATTTCGTCACCTCAATACAGATTCTATCAGTATAAGTATATCATGGAAGTGTAATGTTTTTGAATAATAGCAGGAAAAAATAATATTTTCGCAATTCGAAAAATAAGTTATGATAAGGATATATCAAGTATATTTGGAGGTGGAAATATGGCGAATGTAGTAGAGCCTACATTAACAGATGATTTAGTACAAACGTTACGTAAAGAATGTATTGTTATGGTAGCAACGACAGATTTCGAAAAACAAGTCCCTAACGTAAGTGCTATTTCTTGGGTGTATGCATTGAGTGAAACTAGTATTCGATTTGCGGTAGATCAACGTTCACGTATTGTGGAAAATATAAGGCACAATACAGGAGTAGTATTGACTATAATGGCGAATGGATCCGTATTTTCCATAAGTGGTGCTGGTGAAATTTTGACAGATAGAATGGAAGGCATTCCTCTAAAATTAACTGTAATAGAAGTAAATGTGCAAGAAGTACGTGATGTGATGTTTTATGGAGCAAAACTTGCAATTGAACCAACATATGAAAAAACATACGATCTTCGGGCAGCGAAAAAACTGGATAATCAAGTGTTGGTAGGGATGAAAGAATTATAAATGTGATAAATAAAAAAGTCAGTTATTAACTTTTGTAATCGGTTATTGTGATTTTATGTTAATAATTATAATTAAAAGTAATATATTGAATAGAAATGAATAAAAAATAAATAAAAGGTTTAATGGCTATAAATTTCGATTCTACCTCGTTTATACGGTACATATAATTATAACAATGGTTCGTCCATATTTTATGGATGAAACCCTTGTTCTACAAATTTAAAAGTGGAGTCAGGGGGTAACAGGTTGGATAAAATTTATGTGTTAGATACGAATGTACTTTTGCAGGATCCTTTATCTATTTTTTCATTTGAAACCAATGAAGTAGTGATTCCAGCAGTTGTATTAGAAGAGGTTGATTCAAAGAAACGTTATATGGACGAAGTAGGACGAAATGCTCGTTATGTATCTAAGTTAATAGATAAATTTCGTGAAATAGGAAAGCTGCATGAAAGTATTCCGCTAGAAAACGGCGGTACATTTCGTATTGAATTAAATCACCGTTCATTTGTTCAACTACAAGATATTTTCGTAGAGAAAACAAATGATAATCGAATTTTAGCTGTAGCAAAAAATCTATCTTTAGAAGAACAAGAAAAAGAGGACGGGAAGTCTGTTATTTTAGTAAGTAAAGATGTGCTCGTAAGGGTAAAAGCTGATGCAATTGGATTGAAGGCTGAAGATTATTTAAGTGATCGCGTAATTGAAGTAGATAATATATATTCAGGATTTTTAGAAGGGTATATATCAAAAGAACAATTGGATTATTTTTATGAAAAAGGTGAATTACCTTTATCTGAAATTGCAAATCATCCTTTTTATCCAAATCAGTTTGTGGTGATGAAAGATGCGCTAGGGGGTTCTAGTTCTGCACTTGGAATTGTGGATCACTTAGGTAAGAAAGTGAAGAAACTTATTTTTCACAATGAGCAAGTATGGGGAATACGACCACGCAATGTGCAACAAATAATGGGATTAGAATTGTTGCTTCGCGAAGATATTCCGCTTGTAACGTTAACGGGGAAAGCTGGTACAGGAAAAACGTTACTTGCGTTAGCTTCGGGATTAATGCAAACGGAAGATTTAGGGTTATACAAAAAATTACTTGTTGCAAGACCAATCGTTCCAGTCGGAAAAGATATCGGTTATTTACCAGGAGAAAAAGAAGAAAAGTTAAGACCATGGATGCAACCGATTTTTGATAATCTAGAGTATTTATTTAATACGAAAAAGCCAGGGGAATTAGATGCTATTTTAGCTGGAATGGGCTCGATTGAAGTAGAGGCCCTTACGTATATACGCGGAAGAAGTATTCCGGATCAGTTCATTATAATTGACGAGGCGCAAAATTTAACAAAGCATGAGGTGAAAACGATACTAACAAGGGTAGGAGAAAAAAGTAAGATTGTATTAATGGGAGATCCTCAGCAAATTGATCATCCGTATTTAGATGAATATAATAACGGGTTAACTTACGTTGTGGAGAAATTTAAAGAGCAACGAATTAGTGGTCATGTGAAGTTTGTGAAAGGGGAGCGCTCTAATTTAGCTCAACTTGCAGCCGATCTATTATAAAAAGGAGTGAGCATATGCTCACTCCTTTTTATACACTTTAAATAATTGTAAATTTACGGATGTTACGGATCGGATTTTGTCTGTTAGATCCATCATTGAAATATAGATGCACAGGTCCATCTTCTTTTAATGGCTTTCCTTCTTTTGAAAAGCCAAGAATTGCATTTTTGACAGTTTCTAACGGAAGCGTCAGTGTATGATCTACTGTTTCAATTTCGACTTGCGTAGCGTCCGCATCCATTTCAGCGTTGGCAAGAAATGGATGGAAGGGTATACCGAATGTTCCGGTAATCAACTGTTCTTTTTTATATTTCTTTACACTTTGTTGTATCGGTGGAAAAACAGCACCATCACGGATTTCACGATCCCAATGTTCAGAAGTGTTTTTTAAATAAGTTTCTAGTTCAGATATGTTTTCTCTAGTTTCATCAAAGTAAGTTGTCAAATCTACTTTTCGATCATCAAAGATCCAAACAGTTGGATCGATAGTGATTGGAAAACGTACTTTTCCGTTAATAAATAAAATTTCGCTCATCGTTGTTCCCCCATTTGTGTTATACTCCCACTTTTCAGTATAATAGTATTAGACACTGTTGTCACAAAAAATGTTTCTATTGCAATTTGTTAAAACTATCGCTAATATTAATAGATAGGATAGAGGAGAGTAGGACGGAAACGGAGGGAATCAATTTGGCGTCTGAGACAGTAGCAAATCATCAGGAAAAGGCACTAGCCCTTCTACAAGCGGATGCGGAGAAGATTTTAAGACTTATTAAGGTGCAAATGGACCACCTTACAATGCCGCAATGTCCATTATATGAAGAAGTGTTAGACACACAAATGTTTGGACTATCCCGCGAGGTTGATTTTGCAGTTCGCCTTGGTCTTATTGCAGAAGAACAAGGGAAAGCAATGTTAGGTGAGCTCGAACGTGAGTTATCTGCACTTCATGAAGCATTTACAAACAAACAACAATAACGGGTTCAAATAAGGGGGCTCAAACTAAATTAGTTTGAGCTTTTTATTTGTATAATAAAGCAGGAAGAACCTATATACATATGGAATACAACAATAATTAAATTGAAACAGAGAGAGGAAATGAAATGAAAAAATTATGGAAATCAATGGATTATTCATTGTTACTTCCTCTTGTTATCTTATGTGTGCTGGGAGTTATAATGGTATATAGTTCGAGTTCCATTGTTGCGATTTCGAGATTTGATAAACCAGCAAACTTCTTTTTTAAAAGACAATTATTTACTTTAGCTGTTGGGACAATTGTACTACTAATTCTTGCTATTATCCCATATAAAATTTGGAGGAAACGGATCTTTTTATTAGGGAGTTATGCTATTAGTGTTGCATTATTAGCAGCAGCAGCTTTTTTTACTAAGACAGTAAACGGCGCAAATGGGTGGGTATTTGGAATCCAGCCTGCAGAATTTGTAAAGATAACAGTGATCCTTATATTGGCGAATTTTTTTGCGAAAAAGCAAGAAACGAATACGCCTGTTTTTAAAGGATCGGGACCAATCCTTTTGGGTGTTGGTTTTATCATATATTTAATTTTAAAGCAAAATGACTTAGGTACCGATTTGTTAATTATGGGAACCGTAGGAATTATGTTTCTTTGTTCGGGAGTTAATGTTAATTTATGGATTAAACGAATTGCTTTAACTTCTATACTATGGATTCCGGCACTATATTTTCTAGGAAGCTATGTGTTAAATCCGTATCAAAAGGCACGTTTTTCAGTCTTTCTTGATCCATTTAATGATCCTCAAAAGGATGGATTTCAATTAGTAAATTCATTTATTGGAATTGCTTCAGGTGGGTTAAATGGTAGAGGGTTAGGAAATAGTGTGCAAAAGTATGGCTACTTACCAGAACCGCAAACGGATTTTATAATGGCAATTATATCTGAAGAACTTGGTTTTATAGGTGTGGCTATTATTTTAATCTGTTTATTGCTTATTATTATTCGGACATTTAGAGTTGCACAAAAGTGTGCGGATCCATTTGGAAGTTTAATTGCGATTGGCATCGCGGGCTTGTTTGGAGTTCAAACGTTTATTAATGTTGGTGGGATGTCTGGATTGATACCACTGACAGGAGTACCTTTACCGTTTGTTAGTTACGGTGGTAGTTCTTTATTAGCTAATTTACTTGCGATGGGGATATTATTGAATATTGCTAGTCATGTAAAACGGCAAGAGCAACAACAGAATGAGTTAATGATAGAAAGAGAACAAGGTGGCCCGCATCTTGTAGTTGTAAAATAAAAACACATTGTGCTTTAGAGCACAATGTGTTTTTTTGTTTTTAACAAATTCCAAATATGATGTATCAATTTGTTTTTATACTAAAAAAATATATCACATTCAAATGAATGTGATATACAATTAGGTTGTTAGAAAAGGAAGAGGTATGCTATACTATTTTTGTGAAACAAATTGATCAGAAAACTTATCATTTGTTAAAAAATAAGGTATGATGGATAAAAATAAAGTGAAGCTTTCTAAGTATAATATAATGTGGAAAGTGAAGAACTTCACGCTCTTTAGAGTGTGTATATATTTTATCTCTAGAGTGGTAGGAAAGTAGAGGGGGAAAATCATGACAAAGCTGCAACGTATTCAAAAAGTATTGGTAGCTAACCGTGGAGAGATTGCAATTCGTGTGTTTCGAGCTTGTTCGGAACTTGGATTAAAAACAGTTGCAATCTATTCGAAAGAGGATAGTGGTTCTTATCATCGCTATAAAGCCGATGAGTCCTATTTAGTTGGGGAAGGAAAAAAACCAATTGATGCTTATTTAGATATTGAGGGCATTATTGAGATTGCGAAAAGTAATCATGTAGATGCAATCCACCCTGGATATGGTTTCTTGTCAGAAAATATTCAATTCGCAAAACGTTGTGAAGAAGAAGGGATTATCTTTATCGGCCCAAAAAGTAAGCATTTAGATATGTTTGGAGATAAAGTTAAAGCAAGAACACAAGCGCAGCTAGCACAAATACCAGTTATTCCTGGTAGCGATGGTCCGGTAAATTCACTAGAAGAAGTCGTAGAATTTGCTGAAAAGTATGATTACCCGATTATTATTAAAGCGTCCCTTGGCGGTGGCGGTCGTGGTATGCGTATTGTACGTACGAGTGAAGAATTAAGAGAATCGTATAATCGAGCGAAGTCAGAAGCGAAAGCAGCCTTTGGTAATGATGAAGTATATGTAGAAAAATTCGTTGAAAAACCTAAACATATAGAAGTACAAATTTTAGCAGATGAAGAGGGCAATGTTGTTCATTTATACGAGCGTGACTGTTCTGTACAACGTCGTCATCAAAAAGTTGTAGAAATTGCACCGAGTGTATCACTTTCGGATGATTTGCGTCAGCGTATTTGTGAAGCTGCTGTAAAGTTAACGAAAAATGTAAACTATTTAAACGCAGGAACAGTGGAATTCCTTGTAAAAGATAATGAGTTCTATTTCATTGAAGTAAATCCACGTGTTCAAGTAGAACATACGATTACAGAGATGGTTACAGGAGTGGATATCGTTCAATCGCAAATTTTAATAGCTGATGGGCATGCATTACATAGTAAGATAGTAGGTGTACCTAAGCAAGAGGAAGTGGTTGTTCATGGATTTGCAATCCAATCTCGTGTAACGACTGAGGACCCACTAAATAATTTCATGCCAGATACAGGGAAAATAATGGCGTATCGATCAGGCGGTGGTTTTGGTGTGCGTCTTGATACAGGTAATAGCTTCCAAGGTGCAGTTATTACACCGTACTATGATTCTTTACTTGTAAAAGTTACAACTTGGGCGCTTACTTTTGAACAAGCTGCTGCAAAAATGGAACGTAACTTAAAAGAATTCCGTATTCGTGGTATAAAAACAAATATTCCATTCCTAGAGAATGTAGTAAAACATAAAAACTTTTTATCAGGAGAATATGATACTTCGTTTATTGATGTGTCACCTGAGCTATTCTTGTTCCCAAAACGTAAAGACCGTGGAACGAAAATGTTAAATTACATTGGTTCAGTAACAGTAAATGGATTCCCGGGAGTAGGAAAAAAAGAGAAGCCAATATTCCATGATGCTCGTATACCGAACGTAAAACACTCAGAGCCAATCCAAAATGGGACGAAACAAATTTTGGATGAGCGTGGAGCGGATGGATTAGTAAAATGGGTACAAGATCAAAAACGTGTACTATTAACTGATACAACATTCCGTGATGCACATCAATCATTACTTGCAACTCGTATTCGTACAAAAGATTTACATCAAATTGCAGAACCAACAGCGAGAATGTTACCAAACTTATTCTCAGCAGAAATGTGGGGCGGTGCAACGTTTGATGTTGCCTATCGTTTCTTAAAAGAAGATCCATGGGAACGATTACTAGATCTTCGTGAAAAAATGCCAAACGTTTTATTCCAAATGTTACTTCGTTCTTCAAATGCAGTTGGTTACAAAAACTATCCAGATAACTTAATTCAAAAGTTTGTGGAGTGTTCTGCTCAAGCTGGAATTGATGTGTTCCGTATTTTTGATAGCTTAAACTGGGTTGAAGGTATGAGAGTTGCGATTGATGCTGTACGAGATACTGGTAAAATCGCAGAAGCGACAATGTGTTACACAGGGGATATTCATGATCCGCTACGTAGCAAGTATGATTTGAATTATTATAAAAACTTAGCAAAAGAGTTAGAAGCATCAGGAGCTCATATATTAGGAATTAAAGATATGGCGGGCTTACTAAAACCAAACGCAGCATATGATCTAGTTTCAGCATTAAAAGAGACAGTATCGATTCCGATTCACCTGCACACACACGATACAAGTGGAAATGGTATATTAACGTATACGAAGGCAATTGAAGCAGGCGTTGACATTGTAGATGTAGCAGTAAGTTCTATGGCTGGTCAAACGTCACAACCAAGTGCGAACACGCTATACTATGCATTAGGTGGAAACGAAAGACAGCCAGACGTTAATATAGATTCATTAGAAAAACTATCTCATTACTGGGAAGATGTACGTAAATACTACGCACCGTTTGAAAGTGGTATGAACGCCCCTCATACAGAGGTATATATGCACGAAATGCCAGGTGGACAGTATAGTAATCTACAACAACAAGCGAAAGCGGTTGGCTTAGGTGATCGCTTTGATGAAGTGAAAGTAATGTATCGCCGTGTGAATGATATGTTTGGAGATATTGTAAAAGTAACACCATCATCTAAAGTTGTCGGTGATATGGCATTATTTATGGTTCAAAATCACCTGACAGAACAAGATGTTTTAGAACGTGGACATTCTATGGACTTCCCAGGATCTGTTGTTGAAATGTTCTCAGGAGATTTAGGACAACCATACGGTGGTTTCCCGAAAGAATTACAAGAAATTATTTTAAAAGGGAAAAAGCCTTTAACAGTAAGACCGGGTGAATTACTAGAGCCAGTAGATTTTGATGCTTTAAAAGAAGAGTTATTCCATAAACTCGGACGCGAAGTGACGATTTTTGATGTAGTTGCATATGCATTATATCCGAAAGTATTTATGGACTACGAAAAAGTTGCTGAGCTCTATGGAAATGTATCTGTGCTTGATACACCGACATTCTTCTATGGTATGAGACTAGGTGAAGAAATTGATGTGGAAATTGAACAAGGTAAAACATTGATGGTTAAACTCGTATCAATTGGAGAACCTCAGCCGGATGGGAATCGTGTTCTTTACTTGGAATTCAACGGTCAACCACGTGAAATTGTTGTGAAAGATGAAAGTGTGAAAGCGACAGTTGCCCAACGTATGAAAGGAAACCGTGAAAATCCAAACCATATTAGTGCAACAATGCCAGGAACGGTTATTAAAGTAGTTGTAAAAGAAGGCGATGAAGTGAGAAAAGGCGATTCTATGGCAATTACGGAAGCGATGAAAATGGAAACGACAGTTCAAGCGCCGTTCAATGGTAAGGTGAAGAAAGTATATGTAAATGATGGAGACGCGATTCAAACAGGTGACTTACTTATTGAATTAGATCATTAAAATAAAAAATGGGCTGTGAAAGCAGCTCTTTTTTATTACAAAAAATACCTTGCCGAATGGGCAAGGTATTTAAATTTATTTTGTTTGTTTAGAAGTTGATTCGGCTTCTTTTGCATTGACCTTACTTCTTGTACCCAGCATAACTAAATAGCATAATACAGCAAACAAGCAAGAAATGAATAGGGAATGTAATAATGCCATTGTTAAACTAGCATTTGTAAATACAACTAAAATCCCAACAATAGCTTGAAGTGTTACAAGGATAAAGGAAATAATCCATCCCCAGTATACTACGCGTTGTTGTTTGTATTGACGAATAGCAATAATCATCGCGTATAGTATCCAAACGAAGATTAACATTGCTGCAATTCTATGTCCCATTTGAACCCACTCATGCAGTTGAGTTGGTATAGGTCTATTTTTGCTACATAAAGGGAAGTCTGGACAAGCTAAGGTAGCTCGTTCGTGACGTACTAAAGCACCTGTGTAGACAACGATATAACAGTAAATTGTTACACCATAAATATGAAATTTCATTTTTTTGTCCATAATAAGTGAACGTGCATCAAATTTCTGATCAATTTCAAAAATAAGACACGCTAACAAAATGACAGAAGCAAATGAAATTAAGGAAATACCGAAATGGATAGCAAGTACTGCTGGTACTTGTCCCCAAACAACTGCTGCGGCTCCCATTAATGCTTGTGCAACTAAAAATACGAAGGATAAAATTGCTAACGTTTTTGTTTCGCGCACATGTTTATAATATTTCCAGGACAAAATACAAAGGAGAGTGACAAGAATTCCTGCTGATCCTGATGTAAGGCGGTGACTTAGTTCAATAATAGTTTCCATTGATAAATTAGATGGAACAAATTCACCGTTACAAAGTGGCCATGATTTACCGCAACCTTGACCAGAACCTGTTTTTGTAACTAAAGCGCCTCCTAATAAAACTATTAATAAATCAAGGCTCGTAATGACTGCTAACCATTTAATAAAGCGTTGCAATCTCTTTCACCATCTTTCTGCTATGAAGTTATTGCGAAATATTTTCATTCCATTATGTATAGAATAAAACGCGCTAGTTCCTATGATATATAAAAAATAATAAAATAGCAAAGAAATGGAGGGGGAGGACAAGGAAGAGGAAACGATTGTGAAAAGAGGATGCGTAAGGAAATTTTTAGGTGAAAAACAGGCTGTTTTGAAAAGAAATGGGGAGAAAACGTGTTAAATATGACAAAATAGTTTATTATAGAAGGTAACATCATGTTATGATAAGGATAAGTAAGAATAAATTTTTTTATGTTCGACACAAAAAGTTCATGTTTTCTTCACAAAATGTTCGGGAAATATGATTTAATATATTGGAGTATGGGCGTAGATTAGTAGTAGAATGGGTTAACAATATTTCTACTGTAATAATATTGCTATATAGAAGCGAATTATTTCATTCGAAATAAGCGCAAAAAGAAAGATGAAAGTTTTAAGAGGGGGTTAAAGTGATGAACCATGCAACAAGTGAGCTGCATGATGAGTCAGCTGTAACAAGTGTACCGGAAACAACTCGGCTACAAGATTTATCAGCGCTCGTTAAAATGGGGATTGTAAACTCAAATACACTTACTGTATTTACAGGATTTTGGTTGGCACTACATTTTAATGGATTAAGTGTAATGGACAATCTGGATAAGTTATTTTTTACAATCGTTGGTTCTGGATTAATTATGGCAGGGGTATGTTGTTTAAATAACTATATTGATCGAGATATCGATCCGTTAATGGAAAGAACGAAAACCCGTCCAACGGTTACTGGAAAGTATAAACCAGGATTCGCACTTACATTTGGACTAGTTATATTACTTCTGGGATTTGTATTTTTATTATTAACAACACCGATGGCAGTATTAATGGGGTTTATTGGTGCTTTCACATATGTTGTCTTATATACTTTATGGACAAAGAGAAAGTATACACTAAATACTGTTGTAGGTAGTATATCTGGAGCAGTTCCACCTTTAATTGGATGGGCGGCAGTTGATCCATCTTTAGGTCATCCAATTGCTTGGATGTTATTTTTAATTATGTTTATTTGGCAAATCCCACATTTTCTCGCATTAGCGATGAAACGTGTTGATGAATATCGAAATGCAGGAATCCCAATGCTTCCTGTAGTTCATGGATTTGAAATTACGAAACGCCAAATTATGATTTGGACAGTATGTTTATTACCACTACCATTTTATATGAGTGGACTTGGGATAACATTTATGGTAATCGCAACACTGCTTAACATCGGATGGATCGTTTTAGGGTTTTATGGCTTCCGTAAGAAAGATGACATCAAATGGTCCGTACAAATGTTTGTTTATTCCCTAAATTATTTAACAATCTTATTTGTATCAATGATTGTAGTTACATTCTTCTAAGACAACGACATAATTGGATTTCTTTACGTTGAGATTTACTTTACTTAACTATAAAGTACAATCTAATTCACAAGGAAAGTGGGGGTTGTTTGTATGAAGAAACAGTGGCGACTGCTTTCGTTCGTTTCACTGCTGGCTTTACTGTTAGGGGGATGCGGTAAAGCCTTTCAATCTACTTTAATTCCGCAAGGAGAAGTAGCAAAAATGCAATATGATCTGCTTTTACTAGCGAGTGCGATCATGGTAGGAGTAGTACTAGTAGTTACTATTATTTTCTTATATGTAATTGTGCGTTTCCGACAAAAGAAAGGTCAGGAAGATTTTATTCCAGAGCAAGTTGAAGGGAATCACAAACTAGAAATTATATGGACAGTTATTCCGATTATACTTTTATTAATCTTAGCTGTTCCGACGGTTACATATACATTCAAACTTGCTGATGTAAGTGCGATGGAGAAAAAGAATATTGATAAAGATACTATCGTTGTTGATGTAACAGCGAATCTTTATTGGTGGGAATTTTCTTATAAATCAGAAAAAATAGTAACTTCTCAAGATTTAGTTATCCCCACAGGCAAGAAAGTGTATTTGAATTTGAAGGGTGCCGATATTAAACATTCATTTTGGGTTCCATCTTTAGCTGGAAAAATGGATACAAATACAGATAATGTAAACAAAATGTGGTTAAAGGCAGATAAATCGGGCACTTATAATGGTTTTTGTACAGAATTTTGCGGTCCATCACATTCTTTAATGCAATTTAAAGTGAAAGCTTTGGATGAAAGCGAGTACAAAAAATGGCTTGCTGATATGAAGAAGATTGATGGGAAAAAAGAAGTAGCTTCAACAAAGGCACAAGAGGGCCAAGAAATATTTAACAAAAGCTGTATTGGTTGTCATGCAGTTGGATCTAATGATAGTAGACCACCTTCCGCTCGTATCGCACCAAACTTAGCAAACTTTGCTGATCGCGATATGGTTGCCGGTATTGCCGAAAACAATGAAGAAAACTTAAAAAAATGGCTTAAAGATCCTGAAAATATGAAGCCAGGAAATAAAATGACTGGTAAATATGGCAACTTAACGGATGATCAAATTGATGCATTAAATGCATATTTACAGACGTTAAAAGTTGAGAAGTAAAGAGGGATTATTCGCGAAGGGGAGGTTGAAAACGTGAGTTCTGTAGCAAAAAAACAGGGGATGGGTGCTGTCATATGGGATTATTTAACGACAGTAGACCATAAAAAGATTGCCATTCTCTATTTAATTGCAGGTGGATTGTTTTTTATAGTAGGCGGATTAGAAGCCTTGTTTATTCGCCTTCAATTAGCGATTCCTAACAATGCTTTTCTTGTTGGGGATGCTTATAATCAAGTATTAACGATGCACGGTACAACAATGATTTTCCTCGCAGCTATGCCACTCGTGTTTGCATTTATGAACGCAGCCGTACCACTTCAAATTGGTGCGCGCGATGTAGCGTTCCCGTTTTTGAATTCACTCGGATTTTGGTTATTTTTCTTTGGTGGAGTATTTTTAAATTTAAGTTGGTTTTTAGGTGGAGCACCGGATGCAGGTTGGACTTCTTATGCATCTTTAGCTTTAGCTTCTAAAGGCCATGGTGTTGATTTTTATGTACTCGGTTTACAGATATCTGGTATTGGTACATTGATTGGTGGTATTAACTTCCTTGTTACAATTATTAATATGCGTGCGCCAGGAATGACATATATGCGTATGCCGATGTTTACATGGACAACATTTGTAACATCATCACTTATATTATTTGCATTTCCACCATTAACGGTAGGATTAGGGCTTTTAATGTTAGATCGTTTATTTGGCACAAGTTTCTTTAATCCGGCCTTAGGCGGGAATACAATTATATGGGAGCATTTATTCTGGATCTTTGGTCATCCGGAAGTATACATTCTTATACTCCCAGCTTTCGGAATATTCTCAGAAATCTTCGCTACATTTTCGAAAAAACGATTGTTTGGTTATTCATCAATGGTATTTGCGACTGTACTAATCGGATTTTTAGGATTTATGGTATGGGCGCATCATATGTTTACAGTTGGTCTTGGGCCAGTTGCAAATGCTATTTTCTCAGTTGCAACAATGGCGATTGCAGTTCCGACCGGTATTAAAATATTCAACTGGCTCTTTACAATGTGGGGCGGAAGTATTCGCTTTACGACACCGATGATGTGGGCAGTAGCTTTTATTCCATCATTCGTAATGGGTGGAGTTACAGGCGTTATGCTTGCATCTGCACCAGCTGATTATCAATTTCATGATAACTATTTCGTAGTAGCGCATTTTCATTATGTAATCGTCGGCGGTGTTGTATTTGGTTTACTTGCGGGGGCCCATTATTATTGGCCACTGATGTTTAATAAAGTATTAAATGAAACGTTAGGAAAGATAACATTTTGGTTATTCTTCATCGGTTTCCATTTAACATTCTTTATTCAGCATTTCCTTGGATTGATTGGGATGCCACGCCGTTACTACACATATCTTGAGGGTCAAGGTTTGGAAATGGGGAATATGATTAGTTCTGTTGGAGCGGTGTTTATGGCTCTTGGAACGATTGTTCTTCTATTCAATGTAATTAAAACAACTGTATCAAAAGAGAAAGCTGGTCGTGATCCATGGGATGCGCGTACATTAGAATGGACAATGCCAGCACCTACACCAGAATACAATTTCAAACAATTACCGTTTGTTCGTGGGTTAGATCCGTTTTGGATTGAAAAACGTGAAGGTAATAAAGAGATGACAGCGGCGGAACCAGTTGGTGATATTCATATGCCAAATGCTTCATTTTCACCATTTATCATTTCTCTAGGCTTATTCATAGCGGCATTCGGTGCAATGTATATGCAAGGTGGAAAAGATAAGTTTTGGTTATTAGTAGCAATTATTGGTTTAATCATTACATTTGGCACAATGTTCCTACGTTCAGTAATCGATGATCACGGATACCATATTCATAAGGAAGATTTAGAGGATAAGGGGGGCAAGGCGTAATGCATGTAGATGAAAAATTAACAAATGAAACATTTCCAGCAGAGCCTGAAAAAGCAACCCTTGAGGGCAAAAATAAGTTTGTCGGTTTTTGGTTATTTCTTGGAGGCGAAACAGTGTTGTTCGCTTCCTTATTCGGCACATATTTAGCGCTAAAAAACTCTACAAATGGTGGACCAACATCTCAAGAGATGTTCCAAATGCCACTCGTTTTCATTATGACGATGCTTTTATTAACGAGTAGTTTAACAAGTGTATATGCGATGTATCACATGAAAAACTTTAACTTTAAGAAAATGCAGCTTTGGTTACTTGTAACAGTGTTACTTGGCTTAGGCTTTTTGGGATTTGAAATATATGAGTTTTATCATTATACGCATGAATTTAAGCATACTATGAGAAGTAGCGCATTTGGTTCAGCTTTTTATGCTCTTGTTGGTACACATGGACTTCACGTATTGTTTGGATTGTGTTGGATATTAACATTAATCTTCAGAAATGCGAAGCGAGGTTTAAATCTATACAATGCACCAAAGTTTTACGTTGCATCAATCTATTGGCACTTTATTGATGTAGTTTGGGTGTTTATTTTCACTGTAGTATATTTGATGGGAATGGTGGGATAAACAATGGCAATAAAGCAAACGAATAATCCTAAGGTCGATCTTGTTTATCGAAAGAGAAAAAGTGCGGAGGAAATGAAGCACCAAGTTATTACATTTGCATTAATGATATTTTTGACATTAGTAGCATTTGTAGCGGTAGCATACCCGAAAACGTTTAGTCCAATTTTCTCTGTCCCGTTTATTTTACTATTAGCAGTGGTTCAAGTGATTTTTCAATTATACTACTTTATGCATATGAGTCATAAAGGGCATGAAGCAGCAAGTTTCTTTCTCTATTCTGGCTTGCTAATAGGGCTAATTACAATATTAGCTTTTATGACAATTGTATGGATTTAAACAGTAAGACATAGGGGACTTGTGCTATCACAGTCCCCTTATTCACGTTAAGTGAAAGGAGAAAACAGTTTTCAGAAGGTAGGTGTGGAAAATGGATAACTTATGGATATTCGGTTTTCAAGCTTTATGGAGCCCTATATTTATGTTGTTTATGATTTCTATTTTGATTGGGTACTTTTTAATTATTGGGCCGTATAGAGAACGATTTGAAAATGCGACTAAAGTAAGTAAGAAACAGATTTTCTATTTTACAATCGGAATTGTTCTTTTGTATTTTGTAAAAGGGGGGCCAATCGATTTAATAGGACATATTGTATTTAGTGCACATATGTTTGAAATGGCGATTATGTATATTGCAGTACCACCTTTATTACTACTAGGTATACCAGTTTGGTTATATCGTTATATTACTTCTTTTAAGTTTGTTCAAATTATGTTGAAAGTCTTTGCAAAACCACTCATTGCTTTGCTTGTATTTAATGGCTTATTCTCTTTTTATCATTTGCCAGTTGTATTTGATACTGTAAAACAAAGTCAAGTTTTACATCCTATTTGCCTTGCTATTTTGTTTTTTGCAGCAATGATGATGTGGTGGCCGATGCTAAATCCATTACCAGAATATCAAACGTTAAGTGATATAAAGAAACTGGGTTACATGTTTGCTAACGGTATATTATTAACGCCCGCTTGTGCATTAATCATTTTTGCGACTGCCCCGTTATTTGCAACGTATACGGATCCAGCTGCTTGGATGAAAGCGATGGAACTATGTGTACCGGCGGGGACTTTATCAGATTTAAATATAACTGGACCAGAATTTTTGCATTGGATGCCAGTAGTACAAGACCAACAAACTGGCGGTATCATTATGAAAATTGTCCAGGAAATAGTGTACGGTACGATTATTGGCTATGTATTCTTTAGATGGGCACGTAGAGAACGAGAAAAGGATAAAGAGCAGTTGCAACAATTACCACCTTATTTGCAGACGAAATAAATTGAAACTTTAATCAGTGGAGGGCATCCCCCACTGATTATTAGCCTTCACCAATCGGGCGTTTACTGCCCGGTAAATAGAGGGATAAAAAAACGAGTGCATCAGTATGATGCACTCGTTTTTGGTTACTCGATAATTTGAAATGCTTTTAATTCTTTTTCAACATTTTGAAGGAGTTGTTCGCTTTTTTGGAGTACATTCGTTGGGAAAGTCTCATCATCACCATATTCAACTCCATGAGGATAATAATGCTTTCCTAATAAGGGAGGGAGTAGTTTTACTTCAGCGTGTCTGCTGCCGATGTCACCTTCAATAGCGATACCTTGCACTCGCAAATAATAAACGTCCGTTAATATCTCGAATTTATAATCGTATGTAACTCGTTCATAATCCCACTGTCCAGCAAGTACAAAATGGTTATTTTCCATAATTTCAGTTAAAAGTGTTAAATCAACGACTGCCCCGTTAAATTTCGTATTTGTAAATTGCATAGAATACCTCCTTTTTTAATGTTATACCATTATTTTTATAATAGTATGAATAATAAGAAAGTGCAATTCATATTGAGAGAAAAGGGATAATCCAGACTTTTTTCACGAAAATATGATATAGTGAGAAGAGTACGGTACACACAAAAAGGAAAGAAAAGGATTTGTGTATATCTCAATTTTATGTTTTGTGCAGGAGGTATATCGTTTGAAGAAATTATTGCGTATCGTAATGATTACATTTTTAATTTTAGCTGTTGATTTATACGGGAAATTACTCGTTTCACAATATATATTAACCCCATCTCAATCTAAGCAAGAAAATAAAATTGTGAAAAAGAAAAAACAAGTAAACGAAGACTCTTCGGATACGGTTTTAAATATGATGGGTGGGGACTCTGAAAATTTATTAGCAAAATGGGGCGAACCATCCCGAATAGAGCCATCTGCTTACGGATATGAATGGTGGATATATAATCAAGATTTAGCTCAGTATGTTCAATTTGGAGTTTCTGAACGTAAAGTTGTAACAGCGTATGTTGCTGGTGAACAAGTTAAGGTAACACCTTATTATATAAATGAAAAGTATGAAGAAGTATATAAAAAGAATCCGTTCTCACATGAGATCTCATTAAAAAGAGGGAAAAATAGTTATCAATTTGAGTTATCTGATACCGAAGTAATGGAACAACCGTTAATACCTGTAGAAGATGGATGGGCACAATTATATTTTGATCATTTTACACATGAGCTTGTTGGTGTTCGTTATATGGATGATGAAACGTTATTACGTCAAAGACCGTACCAACTTGTGTATTCAGGTGAATTACTAGCAGAGCCCCCGTTGACGCCAGAAAAAATGAAACAAGTAGAGAATGGGAATATGCAACAAATTTTTGATTTAACAAATATTATTCGAAGTCGTCACGAATTGCCGCTTTTAACGTGGGATCAACAAACAGCAGATGTTGCTATTGGTCACAGTAAGGATATGAAAGACAATAATTATTTTTCACATGATTCACCTACATTAGGTACATTAGGAGATCGTTTACAGCGCGGGAAAGTAGGGTTTCAACTTGCTGGTGAGAATATAGCGGCGCAACATAGCGATGGAATTGCGGCGGTACAGGGTTGGCTAAATAGTGAGGGCCATAGAAAAAATTTATTGAATGAACAATTTACTGGATTAGGTGTTGGGGTATATGACAAATTTTATACACAAAACTTTATCCGAAAATAAAGTGAAACCGCAAGCAGTGGGCTTTTATGGATAGTTACTCTCTAGGTTAACTTCTTCGCATTCACTGGATTGTAAGGTGGGTATCATCCCGCAAACAAATAACGGAGTAAAAAGGTGCATGAATCGTCTAAAAATAGGCGAACCATGCGCCTTTTTTTTCTTACAATATAGTAGATACACGTGAAGAGGTGAGGATTATGCCAACAACAAAAGGACCGTTACATCCATCGGTTCAACAGTTTAAAGAGTTTGTAAACCATCACCCTAAAATGGTTCATGAAGTTAGAAATGGTCAAAAAACTTGGCAACAGTTTTACGAAGAATGGTACTTACTTGGTGAAGAAGATCCGATATGGGCAACTTATAGACCTGATGGAGCGCCTGCATTTTCTTCAGTAAAAGAAAACAAAAAAGAAAAAGATAATCGAACTGAAGAGGAAAAAACTGCAGATGTGATGGGGCAAATGCTTTCTTTCTTTAAAAAGCTAGATGTGGAACAAATGCAACATCATTTAGCTAATGTGACAAGTGCAATTGGTAGTGTGCAACAAGTTATTCAACAATTTCAGGGGAAGCGTGAGCAGCAAGAACAAAGTACTTCAGAAAATAATCCATTTTTCTTTCAGAAGGATTAGGGGGAAAGATGATGAGAGCAGAACTTATGGAGTTTATAAAAGCTGATGAGGATTTATCTCGCTATATTAGGGAGCAACCATACTGGTATAGAAAATTAACGCGAAACCCTGAAGAAAAAGAGGCTTTTGAGCTAGCGGCAATGCAGCATTTCAAGAAAACGATACCAGATAAAGTAGAAAAATTTCAAAATCAATTAGCTGTTGCTTCAATTATGATTGATATGTTTCAATATATGAAGCAGCAAAATGCGACATAATTGGAAGGGAAAACTATGTCCGTCATGCAGAACTTTTGTTACAATAGAAGCGGATTATTTAAAAAGGAGTTGCAGCATGACGGAAATTTGTTTAGTACGACATGGACAAACTGATTGGAATTTTCGAGAAATTATTCAGGGGCGTGAAGATATTCCACTTAATGAAGTTGGGAAGAAGCAAGCGATTCAAAGTGCAGCTGCTTTACAGGCGGAAACGTGGGATTTAATTATTAGTAGCCCGTTAATTAGAGCGCAAGAAACAGCTAATGAAATCGCAGAGGCAGCTGGATTACAATCAATTTTATTAGATGAGCGATTTGTTGAACGAAATTTTGGTGAAGCTTCTGGGCAACCGATTGCGACTGTTAGGGAGTTAATTGCAGAAGGTAAAGTAGAAGGTATGGAGCAAGATGAAGAGATTGTAACCCGTTGCTTTGCTGCTTTAAAAGATGTTGCAGCAACTCATTCTGGCAAGCGTATTATCATTGTTGCTCATTCCCATGCGATAAAAGCAATTTTACATGCAATTGAACCAGATGAAATTACGTTTAAGACTCCATTAAAAAATGCATGTATTAGTTATGTGAAAGAAAATAGTGGACAATGGGATGTTCTTAAATATAATATTGCGGAACATATTAATGTATAAGTATATTTGAGATTGTGTAAAATCAGTTAGAGTTATATCTTTCTTTTAAGTAAGGCACTTCAATTAGTAGTTCTATTATAAATGTGGTATGATGAATACTCGGAGGTGTCTCTCATGATTGTAGCGACGCTGGAAAGCGTATTGATATTAGATAAGGCAGAGCAGCTTGCAAAAGCGATCATCTGTTCAGATATAGCAGAAGATTATCGTAAGTGTTATAAAGAATTGCATGAAGATATGGAAGTTCAGGCGTTAATTCAGCAATTTACAGCGATGAAAGAACGATATGAGGAAGTGCAGCGTTTTGGCAAATACCATCCTGACTATACTTTCATTTCAACGAAAATGAGGGAATTAAAGCGTTCTGTAGACTTACATGATAAGATTGCAGCCTTTAAACGAGTGGAAACTGCTTTACAAAAATTATTAGATGAAGTTAGTGTAGCAATCGGCTCTGAGGTGTCTTCTTCCGTTAAAGTTCCAACGGGAAATCCATTTTTTGATGCTGGTGGCTGTGGCGGCGGTTGCGGTACCGGTGGCGGTTGTGGATGCAAAAAAACGGGGTGAGTTACCCCGTTTTTTAGAATATGGAAGAAAACGTATACAGAGTTTGTTCTATAATGTCATAAATTTCTGATTGGGTTTCATAAAATATAAAAATATAAGTTTTTAAAAGGAGAAGATGGAGAATATTATGTTCGGGCAACGACAAAGTATGATTGTTTATTTACATTCATTGAAACATGCCAAGATTTTGAGGAAATATGGTAACATACATTACATATCAAAGCGTTTAAAATATGCAGTTGTATATTGTGATATGGAACAAATTGAGCATATGATGCATAAGTTGAACAAACTTCCTTTTGTGAAAAAGATAGAACAGTCGTACCGCCCGTTTTTAAAAACAGAATTTGAAAATTCTCGTCCAGATCGGGCAAAAGAATACGATTATAGTTAATGCAAAAAATCCCCTGCTACGTTTAGCGGGGGATTTTTTTACTTGAAATAAAGTATTATTTCATTGGAGGAATGAAATTGTTCATTCGTAAAATGCCAATTAGATGATTGAAAAATAGTTCTTTTTCTGGGAAAGTTGTGGATGGTTTTACAGTAAATGTAGTCACTTTTTTTCCTAGTTGTTCTGCCGTTTCTTCGAATAAAACGACACGTTTACTTTTTTTATTTTCAAGCATAGGAATGCCTTCACGACATATGTATAATGGTTGGAAATCACCAGTAGTGGTTGGTTTTAATATTACAACAAGTGAACAAACTTTTTTTTCATTTTTTATCGTTTCGAATTGTAACATATGGGTTATACGTTCTTGATTTGCTTTGGCAATTTCAAGTAATTCATATAAATCAGAGTAGCCTTCTCCGAGTTCTATAAAGCGTTGAATCATATTTTTTCCTCCTCTTTCTTTTACTGTACCATCTCACTTTTTAAATGAAAAGTAGACAAATAAAAAAAAACCCTGCAAAGCAGGGCCCTTCTTATACTAGTATGTACTAGTAAGAAGGCAAAGGGAGAGGAGAAACCGGAGGAAGAACTTATGGGGAAACGTAAGTCTTCTCCGCGGTTGGCAACAACATCGAAGGTGATGTTGTTATAATTATTTATGTCCAATCTAAATGAAGATATACATAACGAAAATAAATTTTATGTTGGGCTTTTTATTTTTCTTTTTTTTATTTTATGATAGGATAAAAAAGATAAAGTGAAACTAATATACATAATGGATTCGTATTAGCGAATGGTGAGATGAATACATAAAAAATGCGAGCGGTTATTTTAAGCCGAATATTCCTATTGTTAGTTAAAAGGTGCATGAAAACCTTTATGGAATAGTATGGTTTGATAGCGGTTACTGAATTGAGAAGGGTTTTCTATAATTGCTCGATAGATTGAAATAAAGGTAGTGACAACAGATGAGAGTAGTTTCAGGTAAATGTAAAGGACATCCACTTAAAGCGGTGCCTGGTAATACAACACGTCCAACGACAGATAAAGTAAAAGAGTCTATTTTTAATATGATAGGTCCGTATTTTGATGGTGGCATTGCCCTTGATTTATTTGGTGGTAGTGGTGGCCTTGGGATTGAGGCTATAAGTAGAGGGATTGATAAAGCGATTTTTGTTGATCGAGATAGTAAAGCAATAAAAGTAATCCATCAAAATTTAGAAAGTTGTAGAATACAGGAACGAGCTGAAGTATATCGGAATGATGCGGAACGTGCGGTAAAGGCGCTAATAAAACGTGAAATATCATTCGATCTTATATTAATTGATCCACCATACAAAGAGCAAAAAATTGTATCTTTAATTAGTGTCATGGATCAACATGGATTGCTACATAGCGATGGATTAATTATGGCAGAGCATGGTAATGATGTAGTTTTACCTGATTCTATAGGGGGGCTTGCCAAAGTGCGGGCTGAGAATTATGGCATTACAGCGATATCGATTTATAAGTATGAAGGTGAGGGGACAGAGTGACAAGTATAGCTATTTCTTCAGGAAGTTTTGATCCAATTACCCTTGGGCATCTGGATATTATTAAAAGGGGAGCAAAAGTATTTGATGAGGTATATGTAGTTGTTTTAAACAATTCATCAAAAAAACCGTTCTTTTCAGTCGAAGAGCGTTTAGAATTAATTCGAGAAGCAACAAAGGATATTCCGAATGTAAAAGTAGATTCGCATAGTGGACTATTGGTAGAGTATGCAAAAATGCGTAATGCAAACGCGATATTACGTGGTTTACGAGCGGTATCTGATTTTGAATACGAGATGCAAATCACTTCTATGAATCGAAAATTAGATGAAAACATTGAAACGTTCTTTATTATGACGAACAACCAATATTCATTTTTAAGCTCAAGTATTGTGAAAGAAGTTGCGAGATATGGAGGAAGTGTAGTAGATCTTGTACCCCCTATTGTAGAGCGCGCTTTAAAAGAAAAGTTTCAAACCCCGTTAAAGTGAACGGGGTTTTTCTTTATTGTTACGAAAAAATAACAAGATAACATATACATATAAACAAAATAATGTGAATATCGGTCCGTATTGTACAAAAGATGTCCAAATTTCATGCAGTATAGAAGAATGATTCGATAAAAATACGGGAATATCTTTTTGCGTAGGTGAGAAAGAATTTACTTTTTCGTAAAACGGTTTCCAAAATATAAAAGTAAAAATGGGAGCGAGAATACTTTGGATAATGCGTGCGAAAAAATATGGCTTAAATCGGATGTCTGTTTCAGCTAATATGCTAGCAACTTGTGCCTGAATAGAAAGGCCGCTAAATGCTAAAATAAAGCTTGTTACCATAGCTTGTTGCAGAAGTGGTGTCTCGTTGATTTGACTAATCATTTGGCTTCCAAGTGTCATTTCAAAAATGCCAGATAATATCGGAATACTAAATTCGGTAGTTAGTTGGAAGAATGATAAAATATGTTGCATAATAAAAGAAAGGGCTGTTGTAATATGAAATACAGTAATCATTTTATTTAAAACAGAGAATAAAATAATAAATCCACCGATCATAAGTAATGTTTGAATAGAAGAAACGATAGCGTCCCCAAGTAATTTTCCTATTGGTCTTTTTTCTTGCATGCGTGTCTGGTGAAGAATTGAAAAAGGGTTTTGAAAAGGACGTTTTTTAGCAGACTGTTTATCATTTGTTTTAGTGGTGTTATTACCGTAAAAACGCATCAATAATCCGACGGCAAAGTTACTTAAATAATGCGAGGCAGCTAATACGATTCCTAATTTCGGATTATTGAAAAAACCGATAGAAACAGCTCCGAAAATAAAAAGTGGATTAGAAGAGTTTGTAAAAGATACGAGGCGCTCTGCTTCGATTTGTGTTAATTGATCGCTTTTGCGCAGTCTAGCGCTTAATTTGGCGCCAGCAGGGAATCCTGAAGCCATTCCCATTGCCCACACAAATCCGCCTATCCCTGGAACGCGAAACAGTGGTCGCATGAGTGGTTCTAATATAACACCGATAAATTTTACAACACCAATACTAATTAGAAGTTCCGCAATGATGAAAAACGGTAATAGAGAAGGGAATACAACTTCCCACCATATATTTAACCCTCGAATGGAAGCTTGCAAAGCAGCTTGGGGGTGGAGTACAAGAGAAAAGGTTAAAAACAGTGTTGATATGGTAAGGAAAGCCGTTTTCCATTTTTCATACATGTAAGTAAATCCCCCTTTGTCCCAAAAAACGTTCATTTCAGTATACGTGGATACGTGGTGAATTTAGACCATAAGTATGAAAAAGGAATGAAAAAAGTTAAAGGGTGAGGAAAATGAAAGAACCGAAAATTGGTTTAGCGCTTGGATCTGGGGGGGCGAAAGGATTTGCTCATATTGGCGTTATAAAAGTTTTAAGGGAAAATGGTATACCGATTCATATGATTGCGGGAAGTAGCATGGGTGCTTTAATCGGTACATTTTATGCAGCTGGCAGTAACGTTGAAAGGCTGTATAAAATGGCGACTGTTTTCAAGAGGAAATATTATTTGGATTTCACGGTTCCAAAAATGGGATTTATTGCTGGAAAACGTGTCAAAGATATGATTAAAATGTTTACATATAATAAAAATTTAGAGGAGTTAGATATCCCGACGGCAGTTGTGGCTACTGACATCTTGAAAGGGGAAAAAGTGGTTTTTACAAGTGGGCCTGTTGCAGATGCAGTGAGGGCTAGCATATCGGTACCTGGGGTATTTGTACCAGAAAAAGTAGATGGGCGATTATTAGTGGATGGCGGAGTTATTGATCGCATTCCAGTATCGGTTGTGAAGGAGTTAGGTGCTGATATTGTGATTGCTGTTGATGTATCTCCAATTAAGGTGAATGGAGAGGTTACGTCTATTTATGATGTGATTATGCAGAGTATTGAAATTATGCAACATGAGCTTGTGATGAATCGGCAAATTGCATCAGATTTAATGATGCGACCAGCTGTGGAACAATTTAGTTCACGTGCTTTTACAAACATTGAAGACATTATTAGAGTCGGAGAAGTAGAAGCGGAAAAACATGTTTCAAATATTTATTTATTAATTGAGCAGTGGAAGGAGAAACATAATGTTTAAGCGTTTTCGTTTTATATATGCAATTTTAATAGGTGTGATATTGGCGATGTTACTTGTTTACGTGCGTTTGCCGTACTATGTAACAAAACCAGGAATGGCTGCAAAATTAGAGCCGTATGTTCAAGTTGAGGGGGGAACAAAAGAATCTGGTGATTTTATGCTTGTAACGGTTTCAATGGGACCGGCAAATGTTGTGAATTTAATAGCAGCGCAGTTTAACAAATATACACATGTATCGAAGGCGGAAGAAGTATTACAAAGAGGCGAGAGCGATGAAGAATATCAATTTCGTCAAAATTATGCAATGAAAGATTCACAAAATGCAGCGATTTACAATGCTTATAAACGTGCAAATCGTTCCGTTTCTTTTGAAAATAAAGGTGTATTAGTAGCCGGAGTGTCGAAGGGGATGCCATCAGAAGGGAAGCTTAAGCTTGGGGATGTCATCGTAGCAGTTGATGGAAAAACATTTGAAAAGACGGAGCAATTTATTGAGTATATGACTGGGAAAAAAGAGGGCGATACAGTAAGTATTGAGTACAAGAGAGATGGAAAGCAACTTAAAGAAAATTTAAATGTTAAGACAATCCCAAATGGGAATGGGCGTGTTGGGATAGGTGTCTCTATTGTAACGGAAAGAGAATTAGTAGTAGATCCGAAAGTGAAAATTGACTCGCACGAAATAGGGGGTCCATCAGCAGGTTTAATGTTTACATTAGAAATATATAATCAACTTGTAGAAGAAGATTTAACGAAAGGACACGAAATTGCTGGAACAGGTACAATCAATGAAAAAGGCGAGATCGGTCCAATTGGTGGTATTCAGCAAAAAGTGGTAGCTGCTAGTGATGCTGGTGCTGAAGTGTTCTTTGCACCGAATGAAAAAGGTGCAGAGAAATCGAATTACCAAGATGCACTGGAGGCTGCGAAAGATATTAAAACAAAAATGAAAATTGTACCAGTTGATACGTTGGATGATGCATTAATGTATTTAGAAAAAATGGGTGATAAAAAATAAACCTCTCTGAAAAGAGAGGTTTTTCTTATAGAAATTTTGCAGTGGTTTCATCATAACGGATTGGATGGTGTGTTGCGTCTTGTTTTAGTAGTTGTGTCCGTAATGGTTCTTGTATGATGGAGAAATAGACAGAATTTGCTTTTCGCTCTATATCTAAAGTGGGATGATTAAAAGTTTTTGTATGAGTAAGGATGGGAAGTTCTATTTTTTTCTTGTTTTTTGACAGGTAAGTTTGTCCTTTTTGTGACATGCCAAGTAGGCGGATATACGGTGCATGTTGTTCTATATTTGCATTATGTATTTCTTCTTTTGTTGTGTTTGTTAAAATGTGTGTGCAAGCTCTTTGTAATCTAGTCCATGTATAACGTTTAGTTTTTAATGCCTCCATGAATGAATAGAAAGAGGAACTGTTTTGTATTTTTGATAAAATGCGATGCTCCAAACCTTCTTCTATTTCATATATATGTCGTAAGTTCTTAGGGGACATCGTCATGAGTTTGTATTTAAAAAATGAAAAATATTGTTCCCAATTGTGTAATATCCCGTAGTTTTGTTTGTAATTTGCTAAAAGTGAAGCGGTTGCTTTTGGGATAAAAGGCTCAATTTCTGTAAATGAACTAATTTCGCTAAAGAGCTGTTTACGAATGCTTGTTGCGCTAGCGATATGTTGGTCAGTAAACGTTTCATCATGATAATGAGAGGCGAATCTTTTTATCGTTTGTGCTTGCATAGAACTATTTTGCGTCAGAATTGCTTTCATGTATTGGAAGCCTAAAATATTATTTGGCTGCGACATGTCTATGTTTTTTTCGGATGGTAAAATATGCAAGAAGGCTTCGGATGTAGCTTTTGCGTAACTATTACCTGTGTTCATATATTTTTTAACAAGTCGATTAAAAGTTTCTTCTTCGTTTTTTTGTACAGAGATGGTATTATAGAAATTTTCAATTAGTCCATCTTCACTACCGAAACAAATTTCAGAAACATGTAAGGCGTTTAAAATGGAAATAGCGCCGTTTGCAAATGTTTCAGCCTTTTGTGTGGCGAAAGCATATGGAAGCTCTACAACAAGGTCTACGCCGCTTTCTAAGGCCATTTTGGTGCGGTACCATTTAGATAGGAGTGCCGGCTCACCACGCTGTAAAAAAGGGCCACTCATAACGGCGATTGTAATATCAGAGTGTGTTAACTTTTTTGTTTGTTGCACATGATAATCATGACCGTTATGAAAAGGGTTATATTCAACAACAATACCACTGGCTTTTATGGTAATCTCTCCTTTCGATGTAGCATCTTTTTGAAAAACATGATACTCTATATAATATTTACTATGATGACTTCATTATAGTGTAAAGAAAAAACATTGACAAATATAAAATGGCTAGCTATAATTTTGTTTGTTGCCTTGAGGTGATATGATATGAAATGGTCCATCCATCAATTGAATAAATTGAGAAATAAAGGATTGACATTGGATGAGATGGTAGATGTAAGTGAGCTAAAAGAGGTCGAGAAAGATATTCGTGAAATTAATCCTGTTCATGTAACAGGAAGAGTTGATTTTGGCTCCGGTAAGTTTACGTTTCATCTACATATAACAGGAAGCATGGTGTTACCATGTTCTCGCTCTTTAGTAGATGTGACATTACCATTTGACATTAAAACAACTGAGGTGTTCCAAACTTCAGAAGAAGATTTTGAAACGGAAGCTGAAATTCATTGTTTAGAAGGAGAAGTACTTGACTTACTGCCCGTAATCAAGGAAAATATACTTTTGGAGATTCCAATGCAAATTTTCAGTGATGATGTTTCTGGTGGAGCACCGACGCAAGGTCAAGACTGGCAAGTGATTTCGGAAGAAAACAAAGAAAAGCCTGTTGATCCAAGGTTGGCAGGACTTGCAAAGTTTTTTGACAAATAATCGGAAGACTGGTTCAGGCCTTCATATGAAAATAACTATTTCTTTTAAGGAGGTGGGAAGAATGGCTGTACCTTTTAGAAGAACTTCTAAAACAGTAAAAAGAAAGCGTCGTACGCATTTCAAATTATCAGTACCTGGTATGGTAGAGTGCCCAAGCTGTGGTGAAGCGAAATTAGCTCACCGTGTATGTAAAGCATGCGGTACTTACAAAGGTAAAGAAGTAATCAGCAAGTAATTGCGGGAAATAAACGTAGAAGATATCTTCTACGTTTATTTTTTTTGTCTAATTCTTTAATTGATGTATTCTATCTTTTCTAGTAACTGCATATGTTTAATAAAAAATGCATAGGGAGGACTAGAGAGATGGCGACAACAAGACAAGATGCTTGGACTGATGATGAAGATTTGCTTCTGGCAGAAGTAGTACTCCGGCATATTCGAGAAGGTGGGACACAGCTTTCTGCCTTTAAAGAAGTGGGAAGACATTTGTCTCGTACACCAGCAGCATGTGGGTTTAGATGGAATTCTTATGTTAGAAAGCAATATAAAGAACGTATTGAAGAAGCGAAGCAACTGCGTAAAGTAGAGAATTATGAAGTGAAAGAGACGAAGGTGTTAGAACCTACGTCAATTACATTGAATGATGTCATCGATTTCTTGCAAAATTATAAAGATGAAAATTCTTTAATGGTGCTGCAACAACAAGTTGAATCGTTACAAACAGAGAGAGAACGTCTTTTGGAGCGATTATCAGTATATGAGGAAGAATATAGAACGTTGCTTGATTATATCGATCAAAAAAGAAGTGTAATGGTTGCGGAAAGAAATAGCGCTCGTTCGAATGGAAAATTAGAGAAGTTAAAGAAATAAAAAAACAGCTGCTATGTAGCTGTTTTTTTATTTTTTATGCGGATTCTTCGTTTGTAACCGCATTCAAATTTGTTTCTGGTTGCCAAACGTAAAAATCACCATCAGGTACTGATACAGGTTGGAAATTTAATTTATCCCAAAAACCAGATGAATGGATACGCGCTATCGTTTTAATTGGGAACTGTAGTTGTTTCGCATAATTTACAAGCATTTGTCCGAATCCTTGTTTTTGGAAAGTCGGTAATACTTCAAGTTTATAGAGTTCTAGGTAAGTACCTGTAATTTCGAATGGTTCCCCGCCGTTCCTTTTCATGTATAGACTCATACGTGCAATTAATGATCCCCCATAATAAATACCATAAAATGGAGATTCACTATCATTTTCAATAATGTTCGCTTGTAATTCTTCTAGCATGGATAGTTCTTGAGCACCGCAACCTTTAAAGTTTTTAAATTCATCTAATGTTTTATAATTGATGAGCAAACGCTCAACTTTTGGGAATCCCATTACATCACATCCTTTTCTTATCTTGTTGAATGCAGAAAAGTAAAAATATTTATAATAATAGTATAACTCATTTTTTGATTTTTATGAAGAATATAGTATATTTCTTTTATTATTTTTTTGAGGATTTGCTAAACTAAGAGAAGGAGCATATTAATAGGTAGTATATACATAGTGAAAGAAGAGGTTGCGTTTATTTGTCAAGAAACAGTGAAATCATTAGGTGTATTAACATGATTTAGAAAGATATAAAAGGGGGGAGGGCAAGAGAACTTATGTAACTTGTTCATATGAGTTCCTTGTGTGAAGATGAAAATTGGGATTGTAGGACCAGGAGCTATTGGTCTATTGTATACGTTTTACTTACAAAAAAATAATCAAGATGTTACGTTGTTTACAAGAACGGCTAAACAGGCAGAGGAATTGAGTGTAACGGGTGTGACTTGTGTTAGGGATGGAGTATGTGAAACAGTATTCCCGTCGGTTTTACCAATAGAAAGTATGCCGCAGCAGAAGTTAGACTTTATATTTATTGCCGTAAAGCAATATCATATAACTGACATACTATCTTTTGTGCAGGGAGAATCATCATTAGTCTTTTTGCAAAATGGAATGTCACATCTTTATGCTATGCAGAAAATAGGGAATGAAAATATAGCTGTTGGGATTGTAGAACATGGTGCGAAAAAAGAAGAGGGGCATACAGTCCATCATACTGGGATAGGTGTTACGAAGTTTGGAGTCGTGCGTGGTCAATCTATACATTTTGAAAAAATATTTAATTGCTTTTCTTTTCCTCATTTTCCGATTCAAATAGAATCTGATTGGAAGGACGTTATGCACAAAAAATTAATAGTTAATGTATGTATTAATCCGTTGACAGCGTTATTACGAGTTCAGAACGGAGAGTTGATTTCTAATCCGTTTTTTTATCAAATGATGGAGCAAGTATTCAGGGAAGTCGTTTTTCTTGTTGAAGAAGAAAAAGAGATTGTATGGCAAATGGTAAGACATGTATGTGAAAGAACGTCTCGTAATACATCATCTATGTTAGCGGACGTGAGGGCGAATAGACAAACGGAAATTAATGCAATTATTGGATATGTATTAGAAGAAGCTAAGAAACAGCAACGACCAGTTCCGACACTACAATTTTTATTCGATGCAATAAAAGGATTAGAAGTAAAAGTATAAGTGTTATTCTTTGCTTTTACTTGAAACATTGACTACAATGTGGATTGGTGAGAGAACAGGATACGAAAGGAAGAATTATATGGAGATAAAAGAAATCTCTGTTCCGCAACAAGGTGTTGTAGCGGACTATATGAACGGTGAAAAAGAGATACAGTCGTGTTTTGATTATATGTTAACAGAAGATGCTTTTAAACAGCGTTTACATGATTTGCGTGAGAGGGAGTTTTTCCGCCAAGATTTAGTAGCGCATTTATTAGAATATAATACAAAATTACAAGCGGGAGAAACTACAATTCAAAATGTAAAAGCGCTTGGGGATGAAAATACATATGTTGTTATAGCTGGACAACAAGCAGGGCTATTAACTGGACCGCTATATACAATTCATAAAATTATTTCAATTTTACAGCTTGCGAAGGAAAAGGAAGAAAGTCTAGGTGTTAAAGTTGTTCCTGTTTTCTGGATTGCGGGTGAAGATCATGATATGGATGAAATTAATCATACTTTTGTAATGAAGAATAAAAACATAAAAAAGACTATTTTTCATGATCGTAATCCGAAAAAGGCGAGTGCTTCAGAGTCGGAACTCTCTGTGGAAGACTGTAGAAAGTGGATTGAAGAGATTTTTAAAACATATCCAGAAACGAATTTTACTAAGGATGTATTACAATTTATTGATGATGCTTTAGGAAAATCGAATACGTATGTAGATTTCTTTGGTTACCTTATTACTAAAATTTTCGCTAGCTCTGGCTTAATTCTTGTTGATTCACATCATCCTGAATTGAGAAAATTAGAAGTGCCGTTTTTTAAGAAAATTATAAGCAAGTATAAGGAAGTGCAAGAGGGGCTTCATAATCAACAGGAAGTAATTAAAGAATTAGGATATAAACCGATTATTGAAACAAAGATTAATGCGGTGCATATATTCATGGAAATTGATAATGAGCGAGTACTACTTGAAGATGATCAAGGGAAGTTTATTGGAAAAGATGGAGCGTATTCCTTTTCTTATGAAGAATTAATTGAAGAGATGGAAAGAAATCCAGAACGTTTTAGTAATAATGTTGTAACACGCCCGCTTATGCAAGAGTATGTATTTCCTACTCTTGCGTTTATTGGAGGTCCGGGAGAATTAGCTTACTGGAGTGAATTGCAACAAGTATTTCATACTGTCGGCTTCCGAATGCCACCTGTCGTTCCACGTATTACAATTACTTATGTGGAGAGGGATATAGCGACAGATGTGGAAGATTTACAATTACAAGAGAGTGATCCATTTTTAAAGAATGTAGATAGGCTGCGTGAAAACTGGTTGTCTAATCGAATAGAGGAACCGATAGATGAGCGATTTGTAGAGGCGAAAAAAGAAATAATGGATATTCACGCATCATTACAGCAGTTTGTGAAGAAAATAGATCCAGGATTAAGTGCATTTGCAGGGAAAAATGAATTGAAGATAAATGAACAAATTGAACTATTGGAAAGAATGCTGAAAAGAAATGTTGAGAAAAAACATGAAGTGGAACTAAATAAATTCCGTCGCATGCAATTTGCACTCCGTCCATTGGGAGCGCCGCAAGAGCGTGTGTGGAATGTATGTTACTATTTAAATCAATTCGGTTTGGATTTCGTTGATCGTGTAATGGAAAAACCGTTTTCTTGGAATGGAAAACATCACGTTATAAAACTATAGAATCTTGCTCTTAGGAGCAGGATTTTATTTTTGTTCTGTTGAATTTACTGTGAAGTGAAATTTTTCTGAATTATCAATTTTAAAAAGGTGAATATCGTAATTATGCAGGATACTTAAATATATGACAAAATAGCACAAAATGTAAACGTATTATTATCTTTTTCGACAGTTTTTTATTTAAATTCCCGCAAAAGATGATAAAATTTAGTATATAATAAAAGAAAATAGCGATTTGTATAGTACGCTGCCTTTGTAGGCAAGTTAAATGAGTCGTTCTTTAGTAGTATCTCGTTCTCTAATCGTGGAATATGCGTGTAGAGGAAGGGATGCATTCAACATAATTAATTGGAAAAAGAGTAGGTGCAACAATGTTTAAACACGTAACAGTACTTTTGAAAGAAACGGTAGACGGCTTAGATATAAAGCCAGGTGGTACATATGTAGATTGTACACTGGGGGGAGGAGGACATAGTTCTTATCTATTATCCCAATTAACTGATGGCGGAAAATTAATAGCGTTTGATCAAGATGAGATAGCGATTCAAAATGCGAAAGAAAAATTTTCTTCATACGGTGAGCAGTTTGTAACAGTAAAGAGTAATTTCCGTTATTTATCTGAAAAACTACAGGAATTAGGTATAACAGAAGTAGATGGTATTTTATTCGATTTAGGTGTTTCATCTCCACAATTAGACACACCAGAGCGTGGCTTTAGTTACCATCATGATGCGCCGTTAGATATGCGGATGGATCAAGATGCCCCATTAACAGCATATGATGTTGTAAACAGCTGGTCATATGAACAACTCGTAAGAATTTTCTTCCAGTATGGTGAAGAGAAATTTTCAAAACAAATAGCAAGGAAAATTGAAGCGTATCGTGAGAATAAAGCTATTGAAACAACCGGGGAGTTAGTAGAACTAATTAAAGAAGGTATTCCGGCTCCTGCTCGTAGAACTGGTGGACATCCTGCGAAACGTGTGTTCCAGGCGATTCGTATTGCTGTAAATGATGAATTGAAAGTGTTTGAAGAGGCTTTGGAATCTGCGATTGGCATGGTCAAGCCAGGTGGAAGAATCAGTGTTATAACATTCCATTCTTTAGAAGACCGTATTTGTAAAACAACGTTTAAGCGAAATAGTACAACGCCACAATTGCCGCCAGGATTACCAATTATTCCTGAGGAATTCAAACCAAAATTAAAGCTTATTACAAGAAAACCGATTTTACCTTCTGATATAGAGCTAGAAGAAAATAATCGAGCGCGTTCTGCGAAGTTGAGGATCGCTGAAAAACGATAAAAAGGGGAGAGAGGTATGAGTAACTTAGCTGTAAAGTACAAACAACAAGTGCAAGAAGAGGTCCAGATTCAAACACCCCCACAGCAGATGGTTAAGCCAAATGCTAAAGCGAAAATTACAAGAATCGAAAAACTGTTGTATGTAGCGTTTATTGGCTTTTTATTGTATGCCTGTGTAGCGTTTATTGGAAATAAAGCAGGGCTTTATCAAGTGAATGTAGAAGCGGCGACAATAGAAGAAAAAATTGTGAATCAGCAAAAAGAAAATCAAGAGTTACAGGCTGAAGTAGAGAAGTTAAGTCGCTATGAACGAATCGCTGAAGTTGCAAAAAAACATGGGCTAGAAATTAATGCGAATAATGTGAAAGGCCTCAAATAAGGCAATAGGTGTGAAGGAAAGATGAAGAGTAATATGACTAAATTTCATACCAATAAGGGAGCAGGTTATTTTATGATAGTATTCCTCCTGCTCTTTTTGCTGTTATTGGCCCGATTTTTTTACATACAAGCGACAGGAACGGTGCATAATCAGGATCTGAATACACTTGCTAAACAAAAACATAGCAAAACAGGAGTCCTCGAAGCGAATCGAGGAACAATTTATGATCAAAACGGTCATGTGTTAGCGCAAGACGCAAACTCGTATAAACTTGTGGCGGAATTAAAAGGTGCTAATCCTGTTAAGGATAAAGAGGATACCGCGAAGAAAATTGCAGATGTACTCGGAAAAGGCGAAGATAAGATTTTAGATACGTTAAATAAAGAAGGCAGAAGTCAAGTTGAATTTGGAAATTTAGGTAAGGGCTTGACGAAAGAACAGAAAGAACAAATTGAAGCATTGAAGTTGCCAGGGATATCTTTTATTACAGAAAATGCAAGAGTATATCCAAACGGTGATTTCGCATCTTATGTCATAGGTCATGCGAGACCTGATGACAATGGAATTGCTACAGGTCAATTTGGTTTAGAAAAGAGTTTGGATAAGTATTTAGGTGCTGCTAATGGAGAAGTTGCTTATACAGGCGATCGTAAGGGTGTATCTCTTGACGGTGGAAAAGTGAATGTAAAGGCACCTAAAAATGGAGATAATGTATATTTAACGCTTGACCAACGTATTCAAAGTTATTTAGAAGACGCAATGAAAGAAGCGAGTAAACATTATGAACCAGAAAGCTTAATAGGAATTGTTGCGGATCCAAAAACAGGGAAAATATTAGGAATGTCTAGTAAACCTAGTTATGATCCGAACCAAGAGAATAATAAATATTTTTATAATGATGCAATTGCGAATGCATTTGAACCTGGATCAACAATGAAGATTTTCACATTAGCGGCCGCTATTAATGAAGGTGTGTACAACGGACAAGATTATTATCAATCTGGTACATATCAAGTCGGTAATCAAAAAATAAAAGATCATAATGGTGGTGCTGGTTGGGGCTCTATCACATTTGATGAAGGGGTAGAGCGCTCTTCAAACGTAGCGTTTGCTATTTTAGGTGATCAAAAACTTGGTCCGGAGCGTTTCCGTAAATATATCCATGCTTTCGGATTAGATGAAAAAACGAATATTGATTTACCTGGTGAAGGTTCAAATACAATTTTATTCGATCAGCAAATACAGCAAGTAACAACGGCATTTGGACAAGGTTCTACTGTAACGCCAATTCAACTTGTACAAGCTGCAACAGCTATTGCAAATGACGGAAAAATGATGAAGCCTTATACAATTGATAAAATTGTAGATCCGATAACAGAGAAAGTAAAATTAGAACATAAACCAGAAGAAGTAGGAAAGCCTGTTACAAAAGAAACAGCAGCGCAAGTAAGACAGTTATTAGAACGCGTTGTTACATCACCTAAAGGAACAGGGACTGCTTATAAAATTGATGGGTATTCAGTTGGTGGTAAAACTGGGACGGCGCAAATTCCGGATGGAAAAGGTGGATATATGACAGGAAGAGAGAATTATATATTCTCATTCTTAGGTATGGCACCGACGGACGACCCACAACTTGTTGTGTACGTAGCTGTTAAACAGCCGAAGTTAAAAGATGATGAAAATGGCGCGCAGCCTTTAGCTGATATCTTTAAATATGTAACAAAAAATAGTTTAGAGTATTTAAAGATTAAGCCGACTGAAGTGAAAGATCCGAAAAAATATTTGAAAGAGCAACAAACATCGGTTCCAGATGTAACTGGTAAAACGATGGCAGAAGCAGGGAAAGCAATTGATAAAGCAAAACTCCGTCCAATCGTATTAGGTGAAGGAAAGGTACAGCAACAAGTGCCAAAAGCGACGGAACAAACATTAAAAGGAGATCGGGTCTTCTTAGTGGGAGATAAGCCTACAATGCCAAATATACAAGGATGGGCATTGCGTGATGTTATGAATTTAGCAAAAACATTACAGCTTAACTTAAAGCCTACTGGCACTGGATATGTAACCGAACAAAGTGTAGCAGAAGGAACGTTATTGCAACCAGGTACAGAACTAGGTGTTACTCTCGTACCGCCACTCGAACCGCAACAAGAAGCGGAAAAACCGTAATGGTAAGAAGCGAAAAGTTCTAATTGAATAAGTACAAGCATATATTGGAACAAGCTAGGCGTAAAGGAGGCTTGTTCCAATATGCGTGTATCAAATGTAACGGTTAGAAAACGACTTATTTTTATACTCATATCAGGTATACTTATTTTCACTATCATCGATATTCGTCTTGGATATGTGCAATTTTTTCTTGGAAATATGTTAACGGATCGTGCGAAGGATTCATGGAGTCGTAATATTACTTTTGAACCTGAACGAGGGAAGATTTTAGACCGAAATGGTGTGGAACTTGCCACGAATAAAAGTGCCCCAACTGTCTTTGTTGTACCGAGGCAAATTGAAAAACCAGCAGAGACTGCAGAGAAACTAGCTGCAGTATTAGGTGTGGGAAAAGATGAGATTTATAAGAGAATTACCAAAAAAGAATCGATTGTAAGGTTAGATAAAGGCGGACGGAAAATATCACATGATAAAGCGAAAGAGGTAAGAGGATTAAGTTTGAAAGGCGTGTATATTGCAGAGGATTCGATCCGGTACTATCCATTTGGTAACTTTTTATCACACGTATTAGGGTTTGCAGGTAGTGATAATCAAGGTCTTATGGGATTAGAAAAATATTATGATAAAGAGCTAAATGGTGATGAAGGTCATGTGCGTTTTTTTGCAGATGCAAAAGGGCAAAGGATGCCGAATGTTGGCGATGATTTCAAAAAACCAGAAGCTGGTTTGAATTTAGGCTTAACAATTGATGCACGTATTAATAGAATTATGGAAAGAGAAATGAATATTGCAGAGTCAACGTATAATCCAGATGGTATGATTGCAATTGCAATGAATCCGAAAAATGGTGAAATTTTAGGTATGTCAAGCCGGCCAAGTTTTGATCCAGCAGATTTTCAAAGTGTTTCTCCCGAGGTCTATAATAGAAACTTACCTGTATGGAGTACGTATGAGCCTGGTTCAACATTTAAGATCATTACGTTAGCTGCCGCTTTGAATGAAAATTTAGTAGACTTAGAGAAAGATACGTTTTATGATGATGGAGCAGCTGAAGTTGGTGGGGCTAGATTGAAGTGTTGGAAAGCAGGAGGTCATGGTAGCCAAACGTTTTTAGAAGTAGTTCAAAACTCATGTAACCCAGGATTTATTGAACTGGGTGATCGTCTTGGCAAAGACCGATTGTTTAAATATATTCGGAATTTTGGATTTGGACAGAAAACAGGCATTGATTTGCAAGGCGAAGGTAGCGGGATTTTATTTAATTTAGATAAAGTCGGTCCAGTCGAGCAAGCAACGACTTCGTTCGGTCAAGGTGTTTCTGTTACACCAATACAGCAAGTAGCAGCAGTAGCAGCGGCTGTAAATGGCGGAACGTTGTATCAACCGTATATAGCTAAGGAATTTATCGATCCAAAAAATAATCAAGTTGTCAGTAAAAAGACACCTGTCGAGAAAAGGAAAGTTATTTCCAAGGAAACTTCAGAAAAAGTTCGTTATGCATTAGAGAATGTTGTAGCGAAAGGGTCTGGTAAAGGTGCATATATTGATGGATATCGTGTAGGGGGAAAAACAGGTACTGCCCAAAAGGTAAAAGATGGTAAATATTTGGAGAATAATTATATAGTATCTTTTATCGGTTTTGCTCCAGCGGATGATCCAGAAATTGTTGTTTATGTTGCTGTTGATAATCCGAAAGGTGTCACGCAATTTGGTGGAGTAGTAGCTGCTCCGATTGTTGGGAATATTCTTCGGGATGCACTTCCTGTTATGGGAGTGAAACCGAGAAAAGAACAAGTGGAGAAAGAATATAAATGGGGCGATACACCAACTGTAGAAGTTCCAAATTTAATTGGTATGAAAAAGAAAGATTTACAGACACAACTTGTCGATTTGAAGCTTGATATAAGTGGTGATGGAGAGAAAGTAATTAAACAATCACCAGAAGCTGGAGCTAAAGTCAAAGAGGGATCGAAAATTAGAATTTACTTCGGGAATTAAAGGTAACATAGTATGTTTTATGGTACAATTGGTGGAAGTGAGTTCTTTATAGAAGAGTTACTTAATTTGAGGCCGTAAGAGTCTCAGTTATAAATAGGTCTATTTCATAGACGACAGTAGCACTTACCTCCTATTTTACATAATTAGGAGGTAACGTGTTGCTTATTAAAAAAGAGATAAATACACAATGTAGAGAGGGTTTAGTGAAATGAAGTTGCATACACTTGTATCATGTTTGCATGATTTTCCAGTTGTTCCAAAAGAAAATCCAGAAATCACATCTATAGAAGCTGATTCACGTAAAGTGAAAGAGGGAAGCTTATTTGTATGTATGAAAGGATATACGGTTGATAGCCATGATTTTGCTAAGCAAGCAGCGGCACAAGGAGCGGCTGCTATTGTTGCGGAAAGACCAATTGATGTTGACGTTCCAGTTGTACTTGTGAAAAACACTTTTCGTTCGTTAGCGGTTTTAGCTGATTATTTTTATGGTCAACCAACACACAAGTTACATTTAATCGGAATTACAGGTACAAATGGAAAGACAACAACATCGCATATTATGGATGAGATTATGCGCGCACATGGTCATAAAACGGGGCTAATTGGAACGATTAATATGAAAATCGGTGATGAAACATTTGAGGTGAAAAATACAACGCCAGATGCACTAACACTTCAACAGACGTTTTCAAAAATGGTTGAACACGGTGTGGATAGCACAGTAATGGAAGTTTCGTCGCATGCTTTAGATCTTGGTCGTGTACACGGATGTGATTACGATGTAGCGGTGTTTACAAATTTAACACAAGATCATTTAGACTATCATAAAACGATGGAAGAATATAAACATGCAAAAGGGTTGCTATTTGCACAACTTGGCAATAGTTATAATCATAATCGTGAAAAATACGCGGTACTGAATAACGATGATGCTGTAACAGCGGAATATATGAGAAGTACTGCAGCAACTGTTGTAACGTATGGAATTGATACAACAAGTGATATTATGGCCAAAGATATCGTTATGACGAGTGGCGGAACTACATTTACACTTGTAACACCATTTGAAAGTGTAAATGTTACAATGAAATTAATTGGTAAGTTCAATGTGTATAATGTTTTAGCTGCGACAGCGGCAGGGCTTGTTTCTGGTGTAAGTTTAGAAACAATCATTGATGTAATAAAGGAACTAGCTGGAGTTCCAGGACGTTTTGAAGTAGTTGATGGTGGACAAAATTATACAGTTATTGTTGATTATGCCCATACACCAGATAGCTTAGAAAATGTATTGAAAACCGCAAAACAATTTGCAAAAGGCGACGTATATTGTATCGCCGGTTGTGGCGGTGATAGAGATCGAACGAAGAGACCGATCATGGCAAGTGTTGCAACAAAATATGCAACTCACGCAATTTACACTTCAGATAATCCAAGAAGTGAAGATCCAGGGGCTATTCTAGATGATATGGTACAGGGTGCAAATGGAAATAATTATGAAGTAATTATTGATAGAAAAGAAGCGATATACCATGCAATTTCTAACGCGAAAGCTGAAGATATTATTATTATTGCTGGTAAGGGTCATGAAACATATCAAATTATTGGTAAAGACGTCCATCATTTTGACGATCGTGAAGTCGCTAAAGAAGCAATTATAGAGCGTTTAAACAACGAAGAGTAACAACGTGAGAGGAGGACTACATGTGCTTGAGCAAGGTTTATTAGTAACGGCTGGGGTAGCATTCTTAATTTCTGTTGCCCTTTCGCCATTGTTTATTCCATTTTTAAGAAAATTAAAGTTCGGACAGAGTATTCGTGATGAGGGACCAAAGTCACATCAAAAAAAATCAGGGACACCGACGATGGGTGGTATTGTCATATATGTATCTATGATGGTGACTACCCTTATTATGGCGATTAAGTTTAACAATTTAGGTGCAGAAGTTTCTTTATTATTATTGGTGACATTTGGTTACGGATTGATTGGATTTTTAGATGACTACATAAAGGTAGTTAAGAAGAGAAATCTTGGTTTAACATCAAAACAAAAATTAGTAGGACAGCTTATTATTGCTATTGCGTTCTTTTTAATTGGAAAAGGGCAAGCATTTCACACATACATCATGATTCCGGGAACGGATGTTAAGTTTGAATTAGGTTGGGCGTATTTTGTACTTGTACTATTTATGCTTATTGGTGGATCAAATGCAGTTAACTTAACTGACGGTTTAGATGGTTTATTATCAGGAACAGCTGCTATTGCATTTGGAGCATTTAGTATTATTGCTGTAGCACAAGAGCAATTTGGAGTAGCAATATTCTGTATGGCAGTTGTAGGAGCTGTACTTGGATTTTTAGTATTCAATGCGAATCCAGCAAAAGTATTTATGGGAGACACAGGTTCCTTAGCTTTAGGTGGTGCCATCGCAGCTGTGGCAATTTTATTAAAACAAGAATTGCTACTTGTAGTTATTGGTGGCGTATTCGTAGCGGAAACTTTATCTGTTATTATTCAAGTTATTTCATTTAAAACAACAGGAAAACGTGTCTTTAAAATGAGTCCATTACATCATCATTATGAATTATGTGGTTGGTCAGAGTGGCGCGTCGTGGTAACGTTTTGGTCTGTAGGATTTTTATTAGCTGTGTTAGGAATTTATATCGGGGTGTGGATGTAATTGAAAACTGTAACTGAATTTCAAAATAAAAATATTCTTGTATTAGGCATTGCAAAAAGTGGTTATGCAGCAGCTACCTTGTTACAAAAAGTAGGGGCAAATGTTATTGTAAATGACGGAAAGCCTTTAGCGGAAAATGTACTTGCTGCAGAATTGCAAGCAAAAGGAATGGACGTTGTATGTGGTGGTCATCCTTTGGAATTGTTAGAGAGAAATATTTCTCTTGTTGTAAAAAATCCAGGGATTCCGTATTCTAATCCAATATTAGTTGCTGCGAAAGAAAAGCAAATTCCAATAGTTACAGAAGTCGAATTAGCATATCGTATTTCAGAGGCACCATTTGTTGGAATTACGGGATCTAACGGTAAAACGACAACGACAATGCTTACGTTTGAAATGTTAAAAGAAGGACAAAAGCATCCTGTTATTGCAGGAAACATAGGGACTGTTGCTTGTGAAGTAGCGCAGGATGCAAAAGAAAATGAAGTTGTAGTTACAGAACTTTCATCGTTTCAATTGATGGGAGTAGAATCGTTCCAGCCTAAAATTGCTGCGTTTTTAAACTTATTTGAAGCCCACTTAGATTATCATGGGACGAAGAAGGAATATGGTTTAGCAAAAGCAAATATTTTTAAAAACCAAACAGAAAACGATTATAGTGTAATAAATGCAGATGATGCAGATGTGATGGCCTTATCTGCGAATACTAAAGGTCAAAAAATACTGTTTTCGACAACGAAAGAAATTGAAGATGGTGCGTATATAAAAGATAATGCTCTTTATTTTAAAGGGGAAAAAGTTGTTGAAGTAAGTGATATCGTTTTACCAGGGCAGCACAACTTAGAAAATATTTTAGCTGCGATGAGTATTGCGAAATTGTTAGGTGTTTCTAACGAAGCGATTACGGTAGTGTTAAAACGCTTTACGGGTGTAAAACATCGTTTAGAATATGTAACAACTATTAATAATCGTAAGTTTTATAATGACTCAAAAGCGACAAATATGTTAGCGACTGAGAAAGCATTATCTGCTTTTACACAACCGATTGTGTTACTAGCAGGTGGGCTTGATCGTGGAAATGAATTCGATGATTTAATTCCATATTTCAAAAATGTAAAAGCGATTGTAACATTTGGACAAACAGCACCAAAATTAGTAAGAGCGGCAGAAAAAGCGGGATTAGATATAATTGAAAGTGTCGATACTTTAGATGAAGCGGTAGTGAAAGCTTATGCCCATTCTAAAGATGGTGATGTTATCCTTCTTTCTCCAGCATGTGCGAGCTGGGATCAATTTAAAACATTTGAAGAAAGAGGAGACATTTTTATACAAGCTGTGCATAAACTTATATAAAGTAAATCAAAACATCAGTAGGCTAACACCTACTGATGTTTTGTTACATAGGGCAAAAGGTTCTGCCTAAAGAGGTGGTGTTTATGGGTAATGAAGAAATCGCCTGATTTTATTCTCATCATCGTTACGCTCTCGCTTTTGACAATTGGAATGATTATGGTTTATAGTGCGAGTGCAGTTTGGGCCTCTTATAAAATGGGGGACTCATTCTTTTTTGCAAAACGACAATTACTGTTTGCAGGTCTTGGTGTAGTAGCTATGTTTTTTATAATGAAAATTGATTATTGGGTGTGGCGTACGTATTCAAAAGTGATTTTGCTAGTTTGCTTCATTCTTCTTATTCTCGTTCTTATTCCAGGAGTAGGTCTTGTTCGAGGAGGAGCACGAAGTTGGATTGGGATCGGAGCATTTTCGATTCAACCGTCAGAGTTTATGAAGTTTGCGATGATAATTTTCTTGGCAAAATTTTTAGCGGAACGGCAAAAATTAATTACATCTTTTAAACGTGGTTTATTACCGGCTCTTAGTTTTGTGTTTCTTGCTTTTGGGATGATTATGTTACAGCCAGACCTCGGTACAGGAACGGTAATGGTTGGGACGTGTATCATTATGATATTTATTTCAGGAGCAAGGGTCTTTCACTTTGCAATGTTTGGTTTGGTTGGCGTAGCAGGATTTGTAGGGTTAATTGCATCAGCACCGTATCGAATGAAACGCATTACATCATATTTAGATCCGTGGTCAGATCCGCTCGGAAGTGGATTTCAAATTATCCAATCATTACTCGCAATTGGACCTGGTGGATTATTCGGGCTTGGACTTGGACAAAGTAGACAAAAATTTCTTTATTTACCTGAACCACAAACAGACTTTATATTTGCAATCTTATCCGAGGAATTAGGTTTTATTGGTGGTTCATTTGTGTTATTATTATTTAGTCTATTATTATGGCGCGGGATTCGTATAGCATTAGGAGCGCCAGATTTATATGGTACGTTTTTAGCAGTAGGTATTGTGGCGATGATTGCGATTCAAGTAATGATTAATGTTGGTGTTGTAACAGGATTGATGCCTGTTACGGGTATTACTTTGCCGTTTTTAAGTTATGGTGGATCAAGTTTGACATTAATGTTAATGGCAGTAGGTGTATTATTAAATATAAGTCGCCATTCTCGCTACTAAACCCTGTTTATAAGACAGGGTTTTTCGTATGTGTGTGAAAATACAATATGTACATAGAAATAAATACGATTGAAATAAGAAATGAGAAGCGGAGGAGTTAGTAGTGCGTGTATTAGTAAGTGGTGGGGGTACTGGGGGCCATATTTATCCGGCTCTTGCTTTAATTAGAGAAATAAAGAAGTTAAATCCAGAAGCAAGGTTTTTATATATTGGTACAGAAAATGGATTGGAGAGTACAATTGTTCCAAAAGCAGGTATACCGTTTCAATCTATTGTTATAAGTGGATTTAAACGAAAAATATCGTTAGATAATGTGAAAACAGTGATGCGTTTCCTAAAGGGTGTACAAGATAGTAAACGATATATTCGTCGTTTTAATCCGGACATTGTGATTGGAACAGGTGGATATGTATGTGGCCCAGTTGTGTATGCTGCAGCAAAATTAGGTATTCCAACTATTGTACATGAACAAAATAGTGTACCAGGTGTAACAAACAAATTTTTAAGTCGTTATGTTGATAAAGTTGCTGTTTGTTTTGAAGCAGCGACAGAACATTTTCCACAGTCAAAAGTGGTTATGACAGGCAATCCACGTGCCTCTGAGGTGATGGATCAAAATGGAATGAAAGGAAAACGTTCAGTAGGTTTATCTCTTCCTAAAAAATCCGTACTTATTTTCGGAGGGAGTCGTGGGGCTAGACCGATTAACGATGCTTTTGTAGAGGCGATAGAACAATTTGGGAATAAAAGTTACGAAATCTTGTATGTAACAGGTGAAGTACATTATGACAAAGTGATGGAAGCAGTGAAGCAAAAGGGGAATCCGAATAATGTCATCATTAAACCTTTTATTCATAATATGCCAGAAGTACTTACAGGTGTAGATCTTGTTGTTTCAAGAGCGGGGGCAACAACACTTGCAGAGTTAACAGCGTTAGGTAAGCCAAGTGTGTTGATTCCGAGTCCGTATGTAACAAATAACCATCAGGAAAAAAATGCACGTTCAGTTGTTGATAAAGGAGCAGCAAAAATGCTACTTGAAAAAGATTTAACATCTGAAACGCTAATTCGTGATATTGATGAGATTTTATTAGATGCACAAACATTACAAAATATGAAGCTAGCTGCTAAACAATTAGGTATTCCAGATGCGGCGAATAAGCTGTATGAAGTAATGAATCAACTTGTAAAAAAATAACGTTAGGTGAACGCCCTGCATACTACTGTAATAAGGAGACTTAATATGGGGGAGATCGTTTATGGAACAATTAGTAAATGAGCTTATAAAAGCAAATGTTGGTCGAGTATTAGTTAACGAACCGTTAGCGCGTTATACTACTATGAAAATAGGTGGACCAGCTGATATTTTAATTGTACCAAAGCATGTTACCGGTATTGAGAAAACATTGCAGTTAGTAAAGAAATATAAAACAAAGTGGACTGTAATTGGTCGTGGTTCAAACCTTCTCGTATCTGATAAAGGGATAGAAGGTGTCGTTATTCGTTTAGGAGAAGGATTAGACCACTTAGAGGTCGAAAACCATAGAGTAAGAGTTGGTGGTGGATATCCCCTTATTAAATTGTCAACTTTACTTAGTCGCCAAGGGTTAGCTGGACTGGAATTTGCAAGTGGTATTCCAGGGAGTGTTGGTGGCGCAGTGTATATGAATGCAGGAGCACATAAATCAGATATATCAAGTATATTATCAAAGGCTCTTATTCTGTTTGAAAACGGAACAATTGAGTGGTTGATGAATAGCGAAATGGAGTTTTCTTATCGTACATCTGTATTACAAACGAAACGTCCTGGTATTGTTTTGGAAGCTGAGTTTCAATTACAGGTTGGAGAGCGTGAGGAAATTATAAGAAATATGCAAAAAAATAAAGATTACCGCCGCGAAACGCAGCCGTGGAATCATCCTTGTGCAGGAAGTGTATTTCGGAATCCCCTCCCAGATTTTGCAGGACATTTAGTAGAAAAAGCGGGGCTTCGTGGTTATCGAATAGGCGGAGCTCAAATTTCTGAAATGCATGGGAATTTTATTATTAATACTGGAGGGGCTTCAGCACAAGATGTATTATCCTTAATCGCATTGATAAAACATACAATTAAGGATAAATTTGGTTTAGATATGCATACAGAAGTAGAAATCATTGGAAGATAACGGTTATTCGTTCCGCTCATTATCATTTATGCTATAATAAGAAGATAAGAACGGCATGAGGAACATGCCGTTCTTTATGTTACATAGGGGGATCGTACATGAAAAATAGTAAAGTGATTAAACTACAAGATCGTGTACCAAAGTTGAAAAATCAAAAGAAAAAAAACAAAAACAAAAAAAATGTTAATCATCGATTGATTTTATACATATCAATTTTATTTTTATTAGTACTCTTTTTAATTTATTTTCGGTCTCCGCTTAGTAATATAAAAAAGATAAGTGTACTTGGAAATCATTATATGACAGATGAACAAGTGATGAAGGAATCGGGTGTGACATATGATACAAGTTATTTCCGAGTGACAGCACATAAAGCAGAAGAAAACTTAACGAAACGAAAAGAAATTAAAGCAGTAAATGTAAAAAAACGTTTTCCGAACAAAATTGATGTTCATATTGAAGAGTATGTAACGATTGGTTATATAAACAAAGATGGAAAATTACAACCTTTATTGGAAAATGGGAAAACACTTGATGTACTCCCGAACGGAAAACTTCCTGTTGCAGCACCAATTTTTGAACCCTTTAAAGAGGAGAAAATGAAGGAGTTAATTGCTGAGTTAGAAAAGTTAACACCGACTATTTTAAGATCTATTTCTGAGATTCGTTATTCACCGACGAATGCGAATGAAGACCATCTTACTTTATATATGAATGAAGGGTATGAAGTGAGCACTACGATTCAAAATTTCGCAAAGCGTATGGAAGCGTATCCTCTTATTTTAAAAACAATTGAACCAGGTAAGAAAGTATTAATTGACTTAGAAGTAGGGGCGTATACAAAAGAGTTAGGATCAGAAGAAAAAAAAGAATAGAACGGTAGTTTTCGTTGCGTTATTACAGAAAAACAAAACGAACGTTCTGCTTAGTGCATATGAATTTACAAGAATGGTTCATTTGATGAAAAATATGTAAAAATTCTTAGATTCATACTAGGATTGGTACAAGTTTCACTTTTCTATGAGTACATCTTAGTGTAGACTTATACTTGGCGGTAATCTTTACACTTGAAATAGAATTATTTCGAGATAAGCAGTTATTTACAGTTTACTGCGATATTCTTAAATGAATGTTAAATAAAAATAAGAAAAATATAGGGTTAAAAAAGGGAAACGTATAAAGACGTTGAATATTTTTCTTATAAATAGTAAAGTTGCGATTGTTGTTCCATATATTGAGTTGTATGGTATAAATAAAGAAGGAGGTGCCAAAGAATGAACAGCAATGAAATATATGTTAGTCTTGACATCGGTACATCCAATGTTAAAGTCATCATTGGTGAAATGGTTAATGACAGCTTAAACATTATTGGTGTTGGAAATGTTAAATCAAGTGGTTTAAAGAAGGGATCGATAGTTGATATAGACGAGACTGTTCGATCAATTAAAAAAGCAATTGAACAAGCTGAGCGCATGGTGGGAATCCACATTGAGCAAGTTGTAGTAGGTGTCAATGCAAACCAGGTACAGCTACTTCCTTGTCATGGAGTAGTCGCTGTTTCAAATGAAGATCGTGAAATCGGGAATGAAGATGTCTTACGCGTTCTAGATGCAGCACAAGTTGTGTCAATTGCTCCTGAACGTGAGTTTATTGATGTGGTACCTCGACAGTTCATCGTAGACGGTCTTGACGAGATTAACGATCCACGCGGGATGATCGGTGTAAGATTAGAAATGGAAGGTACACTTATTACAGGCTCGAGAACTTTACTACATAACCTACTTCGTTGTGTAGAAAAAGCAGGTCTTGAAATTGTTGATATTTGTCTTCAACCGTTAGCGGCTGCGACAGTTGCTATATCTTCAGATGAAAAAAATAGAGGTGTAGCCCTTGTTGATATTGGGGGAGGTTCTACAACGTTATCTATTTTTAAAGATGGAGAGTTACAAGCGACGAGCGTATTGCCATTAGGTGGAGACCATATAACGAAGGATATTGCGATTGGATTGAAAACTTCAACAGAAAATGCAGATCAAATTAAGCTGAAATATGGACATGCTTTTTATGATACAGCATCTGAAGAAGAAATGTTTACGGTTCCTATTATGGGAAGTGATCAAACAGAACAGTATTCACAATTGGAATTATCTGATATTATCGAGGCTCGTGTAGAGGAAATTTTAATGTTTGTACAAGAAGAAGTACGCAAGCTAGGAATCAAACAAGTTGCTTCTGGTTATGTACTAACTGGCGGAATTGCTTCTATGCCAGGTGTTCTTGATCTTGCATATGATATTTTACATGAAAATGTTCGTATAGCGACTCCAGATTATATTGGTGTGCGTGAGCCTCAATATACAATTGGAGTTGGATTAATTAAACACTCTTATCAAAAAGCTAAATTACGTGGAAAAAACGTGCAGGAAAAACAAGAGCATTTTGAACCAGTACCTGCACCAATGCCGGTACAACAGCAACCTGCGAAACAAAAAACGCGTAATCAAAACAATAATAATCAAAATGATGACCGTATGATGTCAAAAGTAAAACGTGTATTCCGTTATTTATGGGATTAAAATTGGACACGAAAAATGAGGTTCTAGGGGGATTTCGACATGTTAGAGTTTGATACTACTCAAGATCAATTAGCGAATATAAAAGTTATCGGTGTCGGCGGTGGCGGAAACAATGCTGTAAACCGTATGATTGAACACGGTGTACAAGGTGTAGACTTTATCGCTGTGAATACTGATGCACAAGCATTAAATCTATCAAAAGCTGAAACAAAAATGCAAATTGGTGGAAAATTAACGCGCGGACTTGGTGCAGGCGCAAACCCTGAAGTAGGGAAAAAAGCTGCAGAAGAAAGTAAAGAGCAAATCCAAGAAGCACTTCGTGGTGCGGATATGGTCTTCGTAACAGCTGGTATGGGCGGCGGAACTGGAACTGGTGCAGCTCCAGTTGTTGCTCAAGTTGCAAAAGAACTAGGCGCATTAACAGTTGGTGTTGTAACACGTCCATTTACATTTGAAGGACGTAAGCGTGCAACACAAGCAGCATCTGGTATTGCTGCATTTAAAGAAAATGTAGATACGTTAATTGTAATTCCAAACGATCGCTTATTAGAGATTGTTGATAAAAATACGCCGATGTTAGAAGCGTTCCGTGAAGCGGATAACGTATTACGTCAAGGTGTTCAAGGTATTTCTGATTTAATTGCAACACCAGGTTTAATTAACTTAGACTTTGCAGACGTAAAGACAATCATGTCTAATAGAGGTTCTGCTTTAATGGGTATCGGTTCTGGTAATGGAGAAAATCGTGCTGCTGAAGCTGCGAAAAAAGCGATTTCTAGTCCATTATTAGAAACATCTATTGATGGAGCTCAAGGTGTTATTATGAACATTACGGGTGGAGCTAACTTAAGCTTATATGAAGTACAAGAAGCGGCAGATATTGTAGCTTCGGCTTCAGATCCAGAAGTAAATATGATCTTCGGTTCTGTTATTAATGAAGGATTAAAAGATGATATCGTTGTAACTGTAATTGCAACTGGTTTTGATGACAGTATTGCAACTCAACCACCAAAACCAATCATCCGTCCGACTGCGAATCATACGCAACAGCAACAACCAGTAGCTCAACCTTCAAAACAACGTGAAGTAAAACGTGAAATGAAGCGTGAAGAGCCAGTTGTACATGAGCGCCATTCAGACTCAGATGATATCGATATTCCAGCATTTTTACGTAACCGTCGTAGACGATAAAAGAGAAGGAGCTTTCATGCTCCTTTTTTGTTTTTTAAATGGAAAAGATCTGCTAAGCAGGTCTTTTTTTATTTCGTATATTTCAATTTACTTCGCATTAGTTACCTGTAAAGCTAGGCTGTTTACACCTCACTAATTACAGTTTCACTTTATAACCGTAGTAAAGTTTAAGTTAGATTATATAGTTCAATTAATCTGTTTATAAAAAATAAAAGTATATCACGCTATAAAACTATACTTTTATTTTTTACCGACAGATTATGTCTAGAAATCACAAAATAACAAAAAAACACCTCCGCAAATTGACACACTTTCCTATTGGATATGCATTATACTAGTCTCAACTTAAAAAAAGAGGTGAATTGTTTGGTTGTTTACGCCGACATTGTTTGGTTGTTAAACGCCTGCATTGATTTTCTTTTACTACTATTAACAGCTACTGTGTTAAAAAAGAAAATCAAGAGATGGAGGCTTGTGTTAGGGGCATTTATAGGTTCAACCATTGTTATTTTTGCCTTTACTCCTTTTGCTTCTATGATGACACATCCTATTATGAAACTACTGTACTCGTTACTTATTGTGTATACAGCATTTGGGTTTACAACGTTTAGAAATTATGCACAAACAGTTTTTACTTTTTACTTTGTAACCTTTATGGTTGGCGGGGGATTAATTGGAACGCATTTCTTTTTGCAAACGAATGAAATGGTAAATGGATTGGTTCAAGCTCAATCCATTTCTTACGGCGATCCAATTAGTTGGTTATTTGTTATTTTGGGCTTTCCAGTAATTTATTATTTTTCTAAAAAGCGTATTGAAAGCGTAGAGATCACAAAAATACACTATGATCAAATTGTGAGAGTGAAAATTAAATTAGCTGAAGAAGAATTAGAACTAGCAGGTTTAATTGACAGCGGGAATCAACTGTACGACCCATTAACAAAAACACCCGTTATGATTATGCATATTTCATCATTAGAGCATTGTTTGCCAGCTTGGTTAACAGAACAAATTTATTCCAAAACAGAGATTCCTCAAATACCAGAAAATGATTCTGGATGGGCGACAAGATTACGCCTAATTCCTTTTCGTGCAGTTGGGGTAGAGAGTCAATTTTTATGGGCAATTAAGCCGGACAGTGTGCAAGTTGATCATGAAGGTAGCTCTATTGTTGTAAACAAAGTATTAATTGGGTTAAATACACAACAATTGTCTACCAATGGAGAGTATCAATGCATTGTACATCCGAAAATGTTGATTTCACAAAAGATGGTAATTGCTTAATTATGAGAGGCGGGATAATATGATGAAATTAAAATTTTATTTAGTATACCTTTGGTATAAAGTATTGCTGAAATTAGGAATTAAGACCGATGAAATTTATTATATTGGTGGAAGTGAAGCGTTACCACCGCCGTTAACGAAAGAAGAAGAGGAAGTTCTTTTGAATAAATTGCCAAAAGGAGATCAGGCAGCGAGATCATTACTTATAGAACGCAATTTACGGCTAGTTGTATATATAGCAAGAAAGTTTGAAAATACAGGGATAAATATTGAAGATTTGATTAGTATAGGAACAATTGGCCTTATTAAAGCGGTAAATACATTTAATCCAGAAAAGAAAATAAAATTAGCAACATATGCATCGCGTTGTATAGAAAATGAAATTTTAATGCATTTGCGCCGGAATAATAAAAATCGTTCAGAAGTTTCTTTTGATGAGCCGCTCAACATTGATTGGGATGGTAATGAACTGTTGTTATCAGATGTATTAGGTACAGATGATGATATTATTACAAAAGATTTAGAGGCTACTGTAGATCGTCACCTTCTAATGAAAGCATTGCACCAATTAAATGATCGAGAAAAACAAATTATGGAGCTTCGGTTTGGGCTTGCTGGAGAAGAGGAAAAGACCCAAAAAGATGTGGCGGATATGCTTGGGATTTCGCAGTCATATATTTCGCGTTTAGAAAAAAGAATCATAAAAAGATTACGAAAAGAATTTAATAAAATGGTGTAGAGAATAAGACCAGCCTTTATCTAGGCTGGTCTTATTTTGTTTAGTGGTATGAGAAAGGTAACTAAAATGAAAAGTGAAGAGAAAACCACATGCATAAAATCCCCTTCAAAGGAAATACTTTACACTGTACAGCAACTCCCGATAGGAGGGAACACTTTGACGAGAAACAAAGTAGAAATTTGCGGTGTTGATACAGCTAAACTTCCAGTACTAAAAAATGAAGAAATGCGTAAATTATTTCGTGAAATGCAAAGTGGAGAGATAAGCGCAAGAGAGAAATTAGTGAATGGAAACTTACGTCTTGTACTGAGCGTCATCCAAAGATTTAATAACAGAGGAGAGTATGTTGACGATTTATTTCAAGTTGGTTGCATCGGACTTATGAAATCAATTGATAACTTTGATTTAGGCCAAAATGTAAAATTTTCAACGTATGCTGTGCCGATGATTATTGGGGAAATACGCAGATATTTGCGTGATAATAATCCGATTCGTGTATCTCGCTCATTACGAGATATCGCGTATAAAGCGTTGCAAGTAAGAGAAAAGTTGATTGCAGAAAATTCAAAAGAACCAACAGCGATGGATATTGCAAAAGTTCTTGAAGTGACTCATGAAGAAATTGTTTTTGCTTTAGATGCGATTCAAGATCCAGTTTCATTATTTGAGCCGATTTATAACGATGGGGGAGATCCTATTTTTGTTATGGATCAGTTAAGTGATGAAAAACAAAAGGACGAGCAGTGGGTTGAAGAGTTAGCATTGAAAGAAGGGATGAAGCGTTTAAATGATCGTGAGAAAATGATTATTCGAAAACGTTTCTTCCAAGGAAAAACACAAATGGAAGTTGCAGAAGAAATTGGGATTTCTCAAGCGCAAGTATCACGTTTAGAGAAATCAGCTATTAAACAAATGAATAAAACGATTCAAGGATAAGGTTTCACCATTTATGGTGAAACCTTTTTATATGTAATATAGTTTTTCTTCGCTCATAGTAGGGAAGCTGTGTTCATATAATGAAAATCATATGGGGTTAGTAGAGAGTGCTTCCTGTAAATTTGAGAAACAGTGTTTTTCAATTCGTCATATATAAGGGAGAGGATGAAAGTGATAAGAATTTCGGAGTTGCAGATGAAAGAGATAATAAATGTGTCAGATGGAAAAAGGCTTGGGAATATTGGAGATATCGAAATCGATATGAATACAGGGAAGATCGGGTCTATTATTATTTCCAAACAGGCACGCATGTTAGGGATTTTTGGGAAGGACGTAGAAATTGTAATTCCTTGGGAGGAAATTATGAAAATTGGGGAAGATGTCATACTTGTAAGAGTAAATCCTGTTAATTCTGTAACAGAATCAATACAAACACCGACAATTTCATAAAGAATATTACAAATTCCTCTTTTTTTTCCGTTGGCATTATTAAAAAATAAAAGTATGGTAAAATAGACAGGAAGTACCATGCTTTTTTTGTTATTTTAATTAAAAGGAGCTAAATACAGTTATATAAAATATACAAAAATAATCTCTACAGGAAGAGATTATTCAAGACTTACTATCTATCGTTCATGTATTTAGTTGTAGAATTTATGGGTTAAGGAAGTATAAAAAGAAAATATCGGAGGATAAAGCTGTATGAAAAGAGCATATCTAATAGAAATCCATCCGACAAAAGAACAAATAACCCAAATAAATCAGACGATTGGTGTGTGTAGGTATGTTTACAACCTGTATATCTCTAAAAACAAAGAGCTGTATGAAGCCGAAGGAAAGTTTCTAGGTGGGTATGACTTTTCTAAATGGTTGAACAATGTCCATACAAAAGAATGTGATCAGTGGATAAAAGAAGTATCCAGTAAAGCTGTAAAACAAGCTATTATGAACGGGGAAAAAGCTTTTAAGCGATTTTTTAAAGGTTTATCTAAATTTCCACGATATAAGAAAAAGAAGAAGCAAGATGTGAAGTGCTATTTTCCTAAAAACAACAAAACAGATTGGACAGTAGAAAGGCATAGAGTAAAAATCCCTACAATTGGTTGGATAAGGTTAAAAGAATATGGATATATCCCTAAAGATGCAACGGTAAAAAGTGGCGTAGTATATCAAAGAGCAGGAAAATATTTTGTATCTGTACTTTGTGAAAGAGAAGAAGTAAGGGTAAAACCAATATTGAATAATATAGGTCTAGGGATTGATTTAGGGTTGAAGGATTTCGCTGTACGTAGTGATGGAAAGACTCACAAAAATATAAATAAAACAGTAAAAGTAAAAAAGATAGAAAAACGGTTAAAACGTGAACAACGCTCTTTATCGCGAAAATATGAAAATCTAAAAAAGAGAGGTGGAAAATCTGTTACTATTAAAAGAGCGAATATAGATAAAAATGTTCTTAGGGTGTAAAAGTTGCATGCTCGATTAGCGAATATTCGACTAGAGTATGTAAAGTCTATTGTAACGAATGTGGTGAAAACCAAGCCAAGGTTTATTACAGTGGAAGATTTGAATGTAAGAGATATGCTGAAGAATAAACATCTATCTAAAGCAATTTCCAAGCAGTCTTTTTATAATTTTAAAACGTGGCTTTTGACGAAATGTGAGGAATATGGAATTGAATTACGTCAAGTAGACCGATTTTATCCATCTTCAAAGTTGTGCTCCTATTGTGGTCAAAAGAAAGCAGATTTAAAATTATCTGACCGGGTATATGAATGTGAATGTGGTAATGCAATGGATAGGGATTTGAACGCAGCGAACAACCTTTTACAAGCAAAAGAATATACAATACTAACGTAAATAGATTGTATATATACGGTGGGCTACATCGGAATTTACGCCTGTGGAGTGTTACAGTAAACTGCAGTAGCGAGTGAGTGGCGAGACAGGACACGGAGAAGCAGGAATACTCTAAGAATAAACATTTGTCTATATTTTTAGTAGCAGCCGCTTTGTTATGAGAGAACCATTTAAATATGTGGACGGTATACTGTATTTACAAGCGTGGAAAGAACTTGGAAACATTACTGCTGGATTTACGACAAAAGATGGTGGGATAAGTACGGGCTCCTTTCATGCGATGAATTTAGGATTACATGTGAATGATATTGCGGAGAACGTTCATGAAAACAGACGCATTTTAGCAAATAAGTTACAAAAACCATTGGAAAACTGGATTTGCTCTGAACAAGTCCATGATCACCATGTTGAAAAAGTAGGACAACAAGAAAAAGGAAGTGGCGTCTATTCATATGAGGATGGCATTTCAAAAACAGATGGCATTTATACGACTAGTAAAGATGTTCTTTTAACGTCTTGTTACGCGGATTGTGTTCCACTCTATTTTTATGCACCATCACATGGTATGATAGGACTGGCGCATGCTGGGTGGAAAGGGACCGTAAAAGAGATTGCAAATGAAATGATTCAAAAGTGGAATGCAGAAGGGATTTCAATTGATGAAATTCATGTTGCGATCGGACCGGCAATAGGGTCTTGTTGTTATGTTGTTGATGATAGAGTATTAACTGCAGCACAGCAAGTAGTAAACGGGTCTGTCCCGTATGAAAAAATTTCTGATGGGCAGTACGCAATTAATTTAAAAGAAATTAATCGTATATTGTGTGTACAAGCAGGCATAAAAGAAGAGCATATTGTAATGTCATCTCTTTGTACAAGCTGTGAAGAACAACTATTTTTCTCTCATCGTCGTGATCAAGGAAAGACAGGAAGAATGTTGAGTTTCATAGGTTTTAAGGAGGAAGGAAACAAATGACAGTGCAAGAAAATTTAGTAACTGTAAATGAAGCTATTAAAGAAGCTTGCGCACGAGCTGGACGTTCGTTGCAAGATATTAAACTCGTTGCAGTTACAAAAACTGTAGGAATTGAAAAAACAAACGAAGTAATTGAAGCCGGAATTATTGATTTAGGTGAAAATAGAAATGAAGGTTTCTTACAGAAATACGAACATTTCGGTTCAAAAGTAAATTGGCATTTTATTGGCTCATTACAAACGAGAAAAGTAAAAGAAATCATTAATGAAATTGATTATTTACATTCATTAGATCGTCTTTCGCTTGCGAAAGAAATTCAAAAACGTGCTGATAAGAAAGTGAAATGTTTTATCCAAGTGAAAACATCCTCTGAAGAGTCCAAGCAAGGATTGGCAATAGAAGAAATTGTTCCTTTTATTCAAAGTTTGCAAAAATTGGATAAGATTGAAGTGGTTGGATTAATGACAATGGCTCCATTTACAGAAGAAGAGGAAGAAATCAGGCGCTGTTTTAAAGAATTACGCATGCTACAAGCAGAGGTGCAGGGGCTAGAATTGTCATATGCACCATGCGAAGAATTATCTATGGGAATGTCCAATGACTACACGATTGCAATTGAAGAAGGTGCTACATATATTCGTTTGGGAACGATTTTAGTAGGAAAAGCGTAAAAGGAAGGAGAATCTTATTATGAGTTGGTCAAAAGTAAAATACTTCTTTTTTGATACACCAGAAGAAAAAGAAGCAGCTCAATATAGCTATGAAAAGGAGCAAACAGACATGAAGAAGCAGCAAGATCCGCCAGAACAACAAGATGTTACGTTTCCAAAAGCGCAACCGAAACAAAATGTTGTGAGCATTGAAACGGCAAAGCAATCTTCAAAAGTTGTTTTATTAGAACCACGCACATATTCGGAAGCGCAAGGGATTGCGGACCATTTAAAAGGTAGACGAGCTGTTGTAATTAATTTGCAAAGAATGTCTACTGATCAAGCGGTACGTATCGTTGACTTTTTAAGTGGTACTGTATACGCTATAGGCGGGGATATTCAAAAAATAGGACCGAAAACATTTATGTGTACACCTGAAAATGTAGATATTGTTGGTGCAATTTCAGAGTTATTCGGTGAAGAAGAAGAAACAAATATAAAGAGGTGGTAATACGCCATGACAACAGTATATATGGTGTTAAGTTCTGCTATCGAGATTTACTCGTGGGCACTTATTATTTACATTCTCCTATCATGGTTTCCTGGTGCAAAGGAATCAACTTTTGGAGATTTTCTTGCGCGTATTTGTGAACCGTATTTAGAACCGTTTCGCAGATTTATTCCGCCGCTTGGTATGATTGATATCTCTCCACTCGTTGCGATTTTTGCGTTAAAACTTGCTAAAATTGGTTTAGCGAGTTTATTGAACTATTTCTTATAGTAAGAGGTTACATACATGAGCATCTACGAGCATTTTAGACCTGATGAAGAGGTCTTTGTGGATAAAGTATTAGAGTGGAAGCGAACGGCGGAGTACCATCAAGTGAAATTAACAGATTTCCTTGATCCAAGACAGCAGCAAATTGTTTCTATGGTAATTGGACAAGGAGATGTTGCTGTGCAATTCGATGGTGCAACGCCTCACGCGGAGCGCAAAAGAGCACTTATTTATCCAGACTATCTAGAATTAAATGAAGAAGAATTTCAAGTAGAAGTATTAGAAATTGACTATCCTTCCAAGTTTTATACGCTAGAGCATCGGCAAATATTAGGTACATTTATGTCTCTTGGTTTAACGAGGGAAAAATGTGGCGATATTTTGCTTCAAGAAAATCGTGCCCAAATTGTAGTTGCGAAAGAAATCGTATCGTACATTGAGATGAACTTACAATCAATAGGGAAAGTAAAAGTCTCCTTATCATCAGTGCAAGGAGAACAAATTCTGCAGATGCATGAAATGTGGGGAGAGAAATCTGGAACGGTTTCTTCACTTCGTTTAGATGTTATACTAGCTGAAATGTTACATGTATCCAGACAGAAAGTACAACCGTTAATAAAAAATGGTTTAGTGAAAGTCAATTGGAAAACAGTGGAGCAAACTTCTTATGAATGTTATCCAGGAGATGTTTTTTCTGTAAGAGGATACGGACGAAGTAAATTATTTTCTGTAGAAGGTAAAACAAAACGCGACAAATGGAGAATTTTGTATGGTATACTAAAATGATTGGTTTTTTAGAAGGAAATCCTCCTATTTTGTCGAAGAAAAGATATAATTGAAAGAGGAAATTTAGATAACTACTTGGAGGTGGCGTTGTGCCGTTAACACCATTAGACATTCATAACAAAGAATTTGGTCGCGGATTCCGTGGCTATGATGAAGATCAAGTAAATGAGTTTCTTGATCAAATTATCAAAGATTATGAATTAGTCATTCGTGAGAAAAAAGCTTTAGAAGAAAAGGTTGCGCAATTAGAAGGAAAGTTAGATCATTTCTCTAATATTGAAGATACGTTAAACAAATCTATCGTTGTAGCACAAGAAGCAGCGGAAGAAGTAAAACGTAATGCGCAAAAAGAAGCGAAATTAATTGTACGTGAAGCTGAAAAGAATGCAGATCGTATCATTAACGAAGCTTTAGTAAAATCAAGAAAAGTTGCCTTTGATATTGAAGAGCTGAAGAAACAAGCAAAAGTATTCCGAACTCGTTTCCGTATGCTTTTAGAAACACAGCTTGAAATGTTAAACAACGATGATTGGGATAAGTTAATTGAGTTAGAAGACGAAGTGGACGAGCTGTTGAAAAAAGAAGAAACAGTGTAAGCTTGACGTTTTTCTCATTATTACATATAATTTTAAACAACATATTTATTAAGAAAAACGAAGATAGGGATAAGTACCTTTTCACACCTTATATAGCGAACTGAGGATGGTGTAAGCTCAGGATAAGGAGATAATGGGAATATCACCCTGGAGTTCCGCGCTGAACAAATAGAGTAAGCGTAGGCGTATATTCGCGTTAAGAATATAAAGAGGATCTTATACATACGTATATGGTCTACTAGGGTGGTACCGCGGGAGACTTTCTCGTCCCTTTTGGGGATGAGAAGGTCTCTTTTTTATTCCGTTTTTTAAGTATTTCTTTTATACATGTAAGGAGGAATTGAGCATGGAGTACAAAAATACATTACTGATGCCAAAAACAGAGTTCCCAATGCGTGGGAATTTACCAAAACGTGAGCCTGCAATGCAAGAAAAATGGGCTGAAATGAACATTTATGAAAAAGTACAAGAACATACAAAAGGTCGTCCTTTATTCGTATTGCATGATGGACCTCCATATGCGAATGGTGACATTCATATGGGACATGCATTAAATAAAGTATTGAAAGACTTTATTGTTCGTTATAAATCAATGACTGGTTTCAGTGCACCATATGTACCAGGTTGGGATACGCACGGTTTACCAATTGAACAAGCTTTAACAAATAAAGGTGTAAAGCGTAAAGAAATGTCAGTTGCTGAGTTCCGTAAGTTATGTGCAGAGTATGCATATGAGCAAGTGGAGCGTCAACGTGAACAATTTAAGCGTCTAGGTGTACGTGCTGATTGGGATAACCCATACATTACTTTAGAGCCAGCTTATGAAGCACAACAAATTAAAGTGTTTGGTGACATGGCGAAAAAAGGTTATATCTATAAAGGACAAAAGCCTGTTTACTGGTCTCCAACGAGTGAATCAGCTTTAGCGGAAGCTGAAATTGAATATCAAGATAAAAAGTCAGCATCTATTTACGTAGCATTCCCTGTTAAAGACGGAAAGAACGTATTAGAAGGTGATGAGAAATTCATTATCTGGACAACAACACCTTGGACGTTACCTGCAAACTTAGGTATTTCTGTTCACCCAGAACTTGAATATAGCATTGTAAAAGTAAATGATGAGAAATATATCATCGCTTCTGAGCTGTTTGAGACAGTTGCAAAAACGTTAGAGTGGGAAAATGCTGAAGTTGTGAAAACGGTAAAAGGTAGCGAGCTTGAGTATACAGTTGCAAAACATCCATTCTACGATCGTGATTCATTAGTTATGCTAGGGGAACACGTAACAACAGATGCAGGTACTGGTTGTGTTCATACAGCACCTGGACACGGGGAAGATGACTTTATTGTTGGTAAAAAGTATGGCTTAGAAGTACTTTGCCCAGTTGATGATAAAGGTGTATTAACGAATGAAGCACCTGGATTTGAAGGCTTATTCTATGATAAAGCTAACAAGCCAATTACAGAAAAATTAGAAGAAGTAGGCGCGTTATTGAAACTAACATTCATTACGCATTCATACCCACATGATTGGAGAACGAAAAAACCAATTATTTTCCGTGCGACAGCACAATGGTTTGCATCTATTGAAGCATTCCGTAAAGAGTTATTAGAAGCTGTTGCGGAAACAAAATGGGTACCAGCATGGGGAGAAACTCGTCTTCATAACATGGTTCGTGACCGTGGTGACTGGTGTATTTCTCGTCAGCGTGCATGGGGTGTGCCAATTCCTGTATTCTATGCTGAGAATGGTGATCCAATTATTACGGATGAAACAATTAATCATGTAGCAGATTTATTCCGTGAACACGGTTCTAACGTATGGTTCGAGCGTGAAGCGAAAGATCTATTACCAGAAGGATTTACACATCCAGGTAGCCCAAATGGTGAATTCCGTAAAGAAACAGACATCATGGATGTATGGTTCGATTCAGGTTCTTCTCACCAAGCGGTATTAGAAGAGCGCGAAGACTTACAACGTCCAGCTGATTTATATTTAGAAGGATCTGACCAATATCGTGGTTGGTTCAACTCTTCATTATCAACAGCAGTTGCTGTAACAGGTAAAGCTCCATATAAAGGCGTACTAAGCCATGGATTCGTATTAGATGGTGAAGGACGTAAAATGAGTAAGTCGATTGGAAACATCGTCGTACCGAAGAAAATTATGGATCAATTAGGTGGAGACATTTTACGCTTATGGGTATCTTCTGTTGACTATCAATCTGACGTACGTATTTCAGATGATATTTTAAAACAAGTAGCAGAAGTGTATCGTAAAATCCGTAATACATTCCGTTTCTTATTAGGAAACTTAGATGACTTTAAGCCAAGTGAAAATACAGTAGCGGTAGCTGAACTTCGTGAAGTAGATCGTTACATGTTAGTGAAATTAAATGACTTAATTACAAAAGTAAAAGAAGCATATGAAACATACGACTTCGCTGCTGTATATCATGCAATTCATAACTTCTGTACAATTGATTTAAGTTCATTCTACTTAGACTTTGCAAAAGACATTCTATACATTGAAGGTGCAAATCATGAAGATCGTCGTGCAATTCAAACTGTATTATATGATGTTCTTGTTGCATTGACAAAACTTGTAACACCAATCTTACCGCATACAGCTGATGAAGTATGGCCATACATTCCAGGTGTAACAGAAGAAAGTGTACAATTAACTGATATGCCAGAAACTGCAGAAATAGATGGTGCGGAAGCATTAAAAACAAAATGGGATGCATTTATGACGCTGCGTGATGACGTATTAAAAGCGTTAGAAGTAGCGCGTAATGAAAAAGTAATCGGTAAGTCATTAAATGCAAGCATTACACTATATCCAACTGCAGAAATGAAAGCTATGCTAGAGTCTATTAGTGAAGACTTAAAGCAATTATTCATCGTTTCTGAGTATAAACTTGGTGGTATGATGGAAGAAGCGCCAGTAGATGCACCGAAGTATGAACATACAGCGGTTGTTGTTGCTCAAGCAACTGGTGAAACATGTGAACGTTGTTGGGTAGTTTCAGAAACAATTGGTAAAGATGCTGAACATGAAACATTATGTGAGCGTTGTGCAACAGTTGTTAAAGAAAACTATGTAAAATGATAAGGAATGACTGCACGTAAAGTGCAGTCATTTTTTTGTTTACAGTATATTGAAATAACTTTCACTCTCTTTCCTATGAAGGAAAAATGTGTGTGAGGTAAGCAAATAGATTTCGGACACACTAACTGTACATTACAGCTAGGAGGAATGTACACGTGAATGAAATTTACATGGAAATAAAAGAAGAATTGCAATTGATGAGAAAAGAGTTGCAAGAGAGACTAGCTAAAGAAGTAATGCACAAATACGATATGGAGTTTAGCGGGGAGCTCGGATATGAAATTCAGGAAGAGATAAAGAAAAAAATGCTATTACATGATATAAAAGAGGATTTAAAAGATGTAGAACGTGCATTGTTTAAAATGGAAATAGATATGTATGGTATTTGTGAAGAAACGGGAAGAGCGATTCCTACAAAACAAATGAAAACAATGCCGACTGCTCGTACGATTCATGAATTTTTCTATGAAAAGGTAAATGTATGAATACGCACAACGATATTATATTACCTTTTTTTAATTTATTTTATTCTTCTATAAAGGTTCATTGTGAAAAGATAGCAGCTATGCTAAAATTTTGAGGTACACTGTCTTTATGGGGGAAATGAAAATGATATATTATGTAATAGCGTTATTTGTCATTGCCATCGATCAAATATCGAAGTGGCTAATTGTAAAGAACATGGAATTGGGTACGAGCATTCCGATTATCGATAATGTATTATACATAACATCACATCGAAATAGAGGAGCTGCCTGGGGTATTTTAGAAAATAAAATGTGGTTTTTCTACATTATTACAGTCGTTTTCGTAGTGTTTATCGTATTTTATATGAAAAAGTACGCGAAGACAGACAAGCTTCTAGGTATTTCATTAGGTCTCATTTTAGGCGGAGCAATTGGTAATTTTATTGATCGTGTATTTAGACAAGAAGTAGTGGATTTCATTCACGTGTATATTTTCTCGTACAACTATCCAGTATTCAATATAGCTGATTCAGCATTATGTATTGGTGTTGTATTAATTATTATTCAAACATTATTAGAAGGCAAGAAAGCGAAGGAGTAATTGAATGAGTGAAGTAGTACAAGTAACAGTTGCAGAAGAGCAAAAAAGTGAGCGAATTGATAAATTCGTTGCAGGGATAAATAATGAGTGGTCACGTTCACAAGTACAGCAATGGATTAAAGATGATGTTGTGACAGTAAACGGAAAAGCAGTAAAAGGGAATTATAAGGTTCGAGAAAATGATGAAATTACAGTAACGATTCCTGAACCAGAAGCATTAGATATTCAACCAGAAGATATGAACTTAGAAATTTATTATGAAGATGCAGATGTACTTGTTGTTAATAAGCCACGTGGCATGGTTGTACATCCAGCACCAGGTCATACAAGTGGTACGCTTGTAAACGGCCTTATGCACCACTGTACAGATTTATCAGGCATTAACGGTGTAATGCGTCCAGGTATCGTGCATCGTATTGATAAAGATACATCTGGCCTATTAATGGTTGCTAAAAATGATATGGCGCACGAATCACTTGTAAATCAACTTGTAGCAAAAACAGTTACAAGACGTTACAAAGCGATTGTGCACGGTGTGATTCCACATGATAAGGGAACTATCGATGCACCAATTGGCCGTGATAAGAAAGAGCGTCAAAGTATGACAGTTGATGAAAATGGTAAGCATGCTGTGACGCACTTCCAAGTGTTAGAACGCTTTAAAGACTTTACACTTGTGGAATGTCGCTTAGAAACGGGACGTACGCACCAAATTCGTGTTCATATGAAATATATTGGCTATCCACTTGCAGGAGATCCAAAGTATGGCCCAAAGAAAACATTAGATATGAATGGACAAGCACTTCATGCAGGTATTTTAGGATTTGACCATCCTCGTACTGGTGAATATATTCAGTTTGAAGCACCAATTCCAGAAGTGTTTGAAGACGCATTAAATATTTTGCGAAAATAGTATTGACAAATCATAAGAAAACTGAGATACTGACAACAGTTAAATAATGATCCTTTAACACAGCCCCGTGAGGTTGAGAAGGTAACGGTTTGAAATACTTAGGGTATGCTGTACCCTTTTTTCAAAAGTCCTCTCGCACACGCTGAGAGGACTTTTTTTATACCATTCCTCTCATGCAAGAAAAAAGCTTGGAGGTGTAGAACATGCAGGAAAAAGCTGTCGTTTTAGATGACCAAATGATTCGCCGCGCTTTAACACGAATTAGTCATGAAATCGTGGAACGAAATAAAGGTGTCGATAATTGTGTTCTTGTCGGAATTAAAACACGTGGAATTTTTATTGCACAACGTTTGGCAGAACGAATTGGTCAAATTGAAGGGAAAGAAATGGAAGTAGGCGAGTTAGATATTACGTTATATCGTGATGATTTAACACTACAATCCAAAAACAAAGAACCACTTGTAAAAGGTTCTGATATTCCTGTAGATATTACGAAGAAAAAAGTTATCCTTGTGGATGATGTATTATATACAGGAAGAACAGTTCGAGCAGCGATGGATGCCCTAATGGATTTAGGTAGACCGTCACAAATTCAATTGGCTGTTCTTGTTGATAGAGGTCATCGTGAACTACCAATTCGCGCTGATTATGTAGGAAAGAACATTCCAACATCAAGTGAAGAGCGTATCGAAGTTGATTTGCAAGAGACAGATCAACAAGATCGAGTAAGCATATACGATAAGTAAAGCCCTTTTAAATGTAGTCCTGTGAGGCTGACAAAGGGTCTTGGCTTTCATATGTCAAATTTGGCATACGAAAGTGTAGGACTCTTTGTGCACAGGCACAAAGAGTTTTTTTATTGCAAAGATTTAAACTGAAGGAGGATGTAACAATGGAACAAAAGCCAGTGTTAGACGTTAATGAAATACCGAAACCGGGAAAATGGTTATTTTTAAGTATACAACATTTGTTCGCGATGTTTGGATCAACAGTGCTTGTTCCGTTTTTAACAGGATTGAATCCGTCAGTAGCATTAATATCAAGTGGATTAGGAACGTTAGCGTTTCTTCTTATAACGAAAGGTCAAGTACCTGCCTATCTAGGATCATCATTCGCCTTTATCGCACCGATTATAACAGCGAAAACGGCAGGTGGACCGGGAGCAGCGATGCTTGGCGGTTTGCTAGCAGGACTTGTGTACATCTTAATCTCACTCGGAATTAAGAAATCAGGATCAGCGTGGATTATGAAATTACTTCCACCAATCGTAGTTGGTCCAGTCGTAATGGTAATCGGTTTAGCTTTAGCACATACAGCAGTGAATATGGCAATGAACGGTGCGGATGGTAAGTACAGCTTTACACACTTTTCAGTAGCGTTAGTAACATTAGCAATTACAATCATTTGCTCCATATTCGGGAGAGGATTCTTCAGTATCATACCAGTTTTACTTGGAATCATCGGAGGTTACATCTTTGCTTACTTCCAAGGGCTAGTCGATTTAAAGCCGGTAGCTGAGGCAAAATGGTTTGTCATACCAGATTTCACAGTACCATTTGTAACATACACACCAGAGTTCTCATGGAAGATTGTGCTCTTAATGGTACCAGTTGCACTCGTAACAATATCAGAGCATATCGGACATCAAATTGTACTTGGAAATGTAATTAAAAGAGATTTAATTGAAAAACCAGGTTTACATCGTTCAATCTTCGGTGATGGAGTAGCAACATTGATCGCATCACTAATCGGTGGACCACCGAATACAACATACGGTGAAAACATCGGAGTGCTAGCAATTACGAGAGCGTACAGTGTATACTTATTCATCGGTTCAGCAGTGTTCGCAATCATGTTCGGATTTATCGGTAAAATTTCTGCACTGATTCATTCGATCCCAACACCAGTTATGGGCGGGGTATCAATCTTACTATTCGGTGTAATCGCATCAAGCGGATTACGCATGATGGTAGATGATAAAACAGATTTAAGTGACAAACGAAACTTAATGATTGCATCAGTAATACTAGTAATCGGCATTGGTGGAGCGGTACTTCACGTAGGAGATTCATTCCAAGTAGAAGGAATGGCGCTTGCAGCGATTGTAGGTGTACTGTTAAATCTACTACTACCAGAAACAAAACAAGAAAAACATACAAAACAATCTAAGCAGATTGCTTCATAAAAATAACCTTTTAATTCAGTCCTGTGAGACAGAAAAGGGTGGCTTCTTCCTTGCACCCTAGTCTTACACGATTAGGGTATTTTTATGCGAAGGTTGTTATAAATATACAAAAGTGATAACATAAAAATCAGAAAGATGAGGGATGACGATGAGCCATTTGTTAACGATGAGTGAACTATCGGAAGTAGAAATTTCAGAAATCCTAAAAGACGCAGAAGATTTTGCGAATGGAAAAGAGAGCAAAACGACAGAGCAAACTTTTGTTGCAAACTTGTTCTTTGAGAATAGTACGAGAACGAGATTTAGCTTTGAAGTTGCTGAGAAGAGATTAGGACTGGATGTTTTAAACTTTTCAGCTGATGCATCTAGCGTACAAAAAGGAGAAACGTTATACGATACGATAAGAACACTAGAATCAATCGGAACAAAAGCAGTGGTCATCCGCCATGAGCAAGATCGCTACTTCGATGAACTAAAAGATCAGGTGAATATCCCGATTTTAAACGCTGGAGATGGATGTGGAAACCATCCAACGCAGTGCCTACTCGACCTTCTTACAATTAAACAAGAGTTTGGAAGATTTGAAGGTTTGAAGATTGCAATAGTAGGAGATGTTCGACATAGCCGAGTAGCACGTTCTAATGCAGAAGCATTAACGAAGCTCGGTGCAACGATTTACTTTGCAAGTCCAGAAGAGTGGAAAGATGAAGACAACACATTTGGAACATACAAACCATTAGATGAGCTTGTTCCAGAAGTGGATGTAATGATGTTACTTCGTGTGCAACATGAGCGTCATGATCATTATGAAACAGACATTATGAAAGAGTATCATGAGAAACATGGATTAACAGTAGAAAGAGAAAAGCGTATGAAAGAAGGAAGCATTATTATGCATCCAGCTCCTGTAAACCGAGATGTTGAAATTGCAAGTGAACTCGTTGAGTGTGAGCGTTCACGCATATTTAAACAAATGGAAAATGGAGTTTACGTAAGAATGGCTGTACTAAAACGCGCCTTACCAAATGTATTAGGAGGAATGAAACATGAATTACTTGTTTAAAAATGGTCGTTATATGAATGAAGAAGGAAAAATCGTAGCAACAGATCTTCTTGTACAAGACGGTAAAATCGCTAAGGTAGCAGAAAATATTACGGCAGATAATGCTGAAGTAATCGATGTGAACGGAAAGTTAATCGCACCTGGATTAGTAGATGTACACGTACATCTTCGTGAACCAGGTGGTGAACATAAAGAAACAATTGAAACAGGTACACTAGCAGCGGCAAAAGGTGGATTCACTACAATTTGCGCAATGCCAAATACACGCCCAGTACCAGATTGCAGAGAACATATGGAAGACTTGCAAAAACGTATTCAAGAAAAAGCGCATGTCAATGTACTACCATATGGAGCAATTACAGTACGCCAAGCGGGTTCTGAAATGACAGATTTTGAAACATTAAAAGAGCTGGGAGCATTTGCTTTCACTGATGACGGTGTAGGCGTACAAGATGCTAGCATGATGTTAGCTGCTATGAAGCGTGCAGCGAAATTAAATATGGCAGTAGTTGCGCACTGTGAAGAGAACACTCTTATTAATAAAGGGTGTGTACATGAAGGGAAGTTTTCTGAGAAACACGGATTAAACGGTATCCCATCAGTATGTGAATCTGTACATATTGCAAGGGATATACTGCTTGCTGAAGCGGCAGATTGTCACTATCACGTATGTCACGTAAGTACGAAAGGCTCTGTACGCGTAATTCGTGATGCGAAACGCGCTGGAATTAAAGTAACAGCAGAAGTAACACCGCATCACTTAGTGTTATGTGAAGATGATATCCCATCAGCTGATCCTAACTTTAAAATGAACCCACCGCTTCGTGGAAAAGAAGATCATGCAGCGTTAATTGAAGGGTTATTAGATGGAACAATTGATATGATCGCAACAGATCATGCACCGCATACAGCGGAAGAGAAAGCACAAGGAATTGAAAGAGCACCATTCGGAATTACTGGTTTTGAAACAGCATTCCCACTTCTATACACAAACCTTGTGAAAAAAGGAATTATTACATTAGAGCAGTTAATTCAATTCTTAACAGAAAAGCCAGCTGATACATTCGGCTTAGAAGCAGGTCGCCTGAAAGAAGGTAGAACAGCTGATATTACAATCATTGATTTAGAACAAGAAGAAGAGATTGATCCAACAACATTCTTATCAAAAGGAAAAAATACACCATTTGCAGGTTGGAAATGCCAAGGATGGCCGGTAATGACAATCGTTGGTGGTAAGATCGCATGGCAAAAGGAGAGTGCATTAGTATGAAAAGACAACTTATCTTAGAAGATGGAACAGTATTAATTGGAAAAGGTTTCGGAGGAGAAATCGAAAAGTCAGGTGAGGTTGTATTTACAACAGGAATGACTGGATATCAAGAAACATTATCTGATCCATCATATTGCGGTCAAATTGTAACATTCACGTACCCATTAATCGGAAACTACGGCATTAACCGTGACGATTTTGAATCGATTCATCCATCTGTAAATGGTTTAATCGTAAACGAAATTTGTGATCATCCATCAAACTTCCGTAATGAAATTTCGTTAAATGATTACTTAAAAGAAAGAAATATCCCAGGATTAGCAGGAATTGATACGAGAAAATTAACGAGAAAAATTCGTCAATACGGTACATTACGCGGACGTCTATGTAACATGGATGCAGATGTAGAGTACATCGTGAGCCAATTAAAAGCGACAGTATTTACAGATCACGTAAAACGCGTATCAACGAAAGATCCATACCCAAGCCCAGGCCGCGGACATCGCGTTGTACTAGTAGACTTCGGAATGAAACATGGTATCTTACGAGAATTAAATAAACGTGACTGTGATGTAATTGTAGTACCTTACAATACAACAGCAGAAGAAATTTTACGCCTTAGCCCAGATGGAATTATGTTAAGTAACGGACCTGGAGATCCAAAAGATGTACCAGAAGCAATTGAAATGTTAAAAGACATTATCGGTAAAGTTCCTTTATTCGGAATTTGCCTAGGACATCAATTGTTCGCTCTAGCATCTGGTGCGAATACAAGTAAATTAAAATTCGGTCACCGTGGTTTAAACCATCCAGTAAAACATCTTGCAACTGGAAAAGTAGCAATTACATCTCAAAATCATGGTTACGCAGTAGAAGAAGAATCAGTTAAAAATACAGATCTTGAAATTACGCACGTAGCTTTAAATGATGGAACAGTAGAAGGTCTTCGTCATACGAAGTTCCCAGCATTTACAGTACAATACCACCCAGAAGCTTCAGCAGGACCAGAAGATGCAAATGATTTATTCGAAGATTTCTTAGCAATGATTGAAAACTTCAAGAAAGAAGGGGAAGAGTTATGCCAAAACGCCTAGACATTAACACAATTTTAGTAATCGGATCAGGACCAATTGTAATTGGGCAAGCAGCGGAGTTTGACTACTCTGGTACACAAGCTTGTCAATCTCTTAGAGAAGAAGGTTACAAAGTAATCCTTGTTAACTCTAACCCAGCAACAATTATGACAGATACTGCGACAGCAGATAAAGTATATATCGAGCCATTAACATTAGAATTCGTAAGCCGTATTATTCGTAAAGAACGTCCAGATGCAATCTTACCAACATTGGGTGGTCAAACAGGCTTAAATATGGCTGTTGAACTTGCGAAATCAGGCATCCTTGAAGAGTGCGGAGTTGAAATTTTAGGAACAAAGCTATCAGCAATCGAACAAGCGGAGGATCGCGATTTATTCCGTACATTAATGCAGGATTTAAATGAACCAATTCCATCTAGCACGATCATTCATACGTTGGAAGAAGCACATGAATTTGTAAAAGAAATTGGTTATCCAGTTATTGTTCGCCCAGCATTTACAATGGGAGGAACAGGTGGCGGAATCTGTAGTAATGAAGAAGAACTAATTGAAATCGTATCAGGTGGATTAAAACATAGTCCAGTAACACAATGTTTATTAGAAAAGAGCATTGCGGGTTGTAAGGAAATTGAATATGAAGTAATGCGTGATTCGAATGATAACGCGATTGTAGTATGTAACATGGAAAACATCGATCCAGTTGGGGTTCACACAGGTGATTCTATCGTAGTAGCACCGAGCCAAACATTAAGCGACCGTGAATATCAAATGTTACGAAACACTTCATTACGAATTATTCGTGCATTAGGAATTGAAGGTGGATGTAACGTTCAGCTTGCACTTGATCCACATAGCTTCCAATACTATGTAATTGAAGTAAACCCACGTGTAAGTCGTTCATCTGCACTAGCATCTAAAGCAACTGGATATCCAATTGCGAAGCTAGCCGCAAAAATTGCAGTCGGTTTAACATTAGATGAAATTATAAACCCAGTAACACAAAAAACTTACGCGTGCTTTGAGCCAGCATTAGACTATGTTGTTTCAAAAATTCCACGCTGGCCATTTGATAAGTTTGAATCAGCAAACAGAACACTTGGTACACAAATGAAGGCAACTGGTGAAGTTATGTCAATCGGACGTAACTTAGAGCAATCATTATTAAAAGCGGTTCGTTCTTTAGAGCTTGGTATTTATCACTTAGAATTAGACCACTTAAAAGAGCTTGATAAAGAAACAATGAAAAAACGCATTATTAAAGCAGATGATGAGCGACTGTTTATCGTAGCAGAAGCGATTCGTCAAGGTGTAACGAAAGAAGAAATCAACGAATGGTGTGAAATGGACTTCTTCTTCTTACAAAAAATTGAAAACATCGTAAACATGGAACGCGAAGTAAAAGCGAATGTAGGAAATATGGAAGTACTACAAACTGCGAAAGAAATGGGCTTCAGCGATCACTACATTGCAGCTGCTTGGAACAAAACGGAGCGCGAAATCTACGATATGCGTAAAGAAAACAATATAACTCCTGTCTATAAAATGGTAGACACTTGTGCGGCAGAGTTCGAATCTGCAACACCATATTACTACAGCACATACGGTGACGAGAATGAATCGGTTATAACAGATCGTAAGAGTGTGGTTGTACTAGGGTCTGGTCCAATCCGTATCGGTCAAGGTGTTGAGTTTGACTATGCAACAGTTCACTCTGTATGGGCAATAAAAGAAGCTGGATATGAGGCAATCATTGTTAATAACAACCCAGAAACAGTTTCAACAGACTTCAGTATTTCTGACAAATTATACTTTGAACCATTAACGATTGAAGATGTAATGCACATTATCGATTTAGAAAAGCCAGAAGGTGTTATCGTTCAGTTCGGTGGACAAACGGCAATTAACTTAGCGGCGAAATTAGAAGCACACGGTGTGAAAATCTTAGGAACATCACTTGAAGACTTAGACCGTGCAGAAGATCGTGATAAATTCGAAGCCGCTTTAACAAAGCTTGGTATCCCGCAACCAGTTGGTAAAACTGCAACGACTGTAGAACAAGCGGTAGCAATCGCTGAAGAAATTGGTTACCCAGTACTAGTAAGACCGTCTTACGTACTAGGTGGACGTGCGATGGAAATCGTATATCGTCAAGAAGAACTGCTGCACTACATGAAGAATGCAGTTAAAGTTCATGCAGATCATCCAGTATTAATCGACCGTTACATGGTTGGTAAAGAAATTGAAGTAGATGCAATTTCAGACGGTGAGAATGTATTCATTCCAGGTATTATGGAACATATTGAACGCGCTGGAGTTCACTCTGGTGATTCAATCGGAGTATATCCACCACAAAGCTTATCTGAAAACCTGAAAGAACAAATCATTGAACATACAATTGCACTTGGAAAAGGATTAAACATTATTGGATTACTAAATATCCAGTTTGTAGTGTTCAAAGATCAAGTGTATGTAATTGAAGTAAACCCACGTGCGAGCCGTACAGTACCGTTCTTAAGTAAAATTACAGGCGTACCGATGGCGAACGTTGCAACGAAAGTTATTTTAGGTCAAAACCTAGTAGAACAAGGATACGGAACGGGCTATCACCCAGAAGAGAAAGAAGTATATGTAAAAGCTCCGGTATTCTCATTTGCGAAACTACGTTCAGTTGATACAACATTAGGACCTGAAATGAAATCAACAGGGGAAGTAATGGGTAAAGACTTAACGCTTGAAAAAGCATTATACAAAGGTCTAGTGGCTTCTGGAATTAACATTCCAACGCACGGATCAGTAATCATCACAGTAGCGGATAAAGATAAAGAAGAGGCAATGGAAATTGCAAAACGTTTCCATGAAATCGGTTATAACTTATTAGCAACAGCTGGAACAGCACAATCGTTAGCAGAGCAAAATATTCCAGTGCAAGTTGTAAACAAAATTGATTCTGAAGACTACAACTTACTTGATATTATCCGTCAAGGAAAAGCGCAGTTTGTAATCAATACGTTAACAAAAGGTAAACAACCAGCGCGTGATGGTTTCCGCATTCGCCGTGAATCAGTAGAAAATGGTGTGGCTTGCTTAACATCACTTGATACAACGAGAGCAATTTTACGAGTATTAGAATCTATGACATTCTCAGCTCATTCAATGAAAGAAATTACGCAAACAAAGCGTCACGAGGTGGTACATGCATGATGCAAAAGCAAAATATGATCGTCGTTAATCAAAAAGAAATCGCAAAAAACATTTACGAATTAGTGCTTCAAGGAACTTTAGTACAGCAAATGAACGAACCAGGGCAGTTTGTACACATTAAGGTAGCAGAGGGCATTGCGCCCCTTCTGCGCCGCCCAATTAGTATTTGTAATGTAGATCAAGAGAAGAACGAATTTACAATGCTATATCGTGCGGAAGGACAAGGGACAAAAACATTAGCAACTAGAAAACAAGGTGAAATGGTAGATGTACTAGGACCACTAGGACACGGTTTTCCTGTAGAAGAAGCGGAAGCTGGTCAAACAGCTTTACTAGTAGGCGGGGGAATTGGTGTACCACCACTTTATGAACTATCACAGCGCCTCGTTGCAAAAGGTGTACGTGTGATTCACATCTTAGGTTTTCAAACGAAAGATGTAGTTTTCTACGAAGAAAAATTTGCAGAACTTGGTGATACGTACGTTGCGACAGTAGACGGTACACATGGTACAAAAGGATTTGTCACAGATGTAATTGATAATTACGGAATTGATTTTGATATTCTTTATTCATGTGGTCCGTTAGCGATGCTTCGTGCATTAGAAGGACGTTACAAAGAGAAAAAAGCCTATATTTCATTAGAAGAACGTATGGGCTGTGGTATTGGAGCTTGTTTCGCATGTGTATGCCACTTACAAGAAGATCCAAGTGGACATTCTTACAAGAAGGTGTGTAGCGACGGACCAGTATTTCCAATCGGGGAGGTTGTACTATGAACAGATTGCAAGTTGAATTACCAGGATTATCATTAAAAAATCCAATTATACCGGCATCTGGATGCTTTGGATTTGGTCGTGAATATGCACAGTTTTACGATTTAAGTGTACTAGGATCAATCATGATTAAAGCGACGACAGAACAACCACGCTATGGAAATCCAACGCCGCGTGTTGCTGAAACACCGGGCGGCATGTTAAATGCAATCGGACTTCAAAACCCAGGTTTAGAAAAAGTAATGAATTCTGAATTACCATGGTTAGAACAATTTGACCTTCCAATCATTGCGAACGTTGCAGGCTCACAAGCTGAGGATTACGTAGCGGTTGCAAAGGAAATTTCTAAAGCACCTAATGTCCATGCACTAGAATTAAATATTTCTTGTCCGAACGTAAAAACAGGTGGTATCGCCTTTGGTACAAATCCTGAAATTGCTGCTGATTTAACGAAGCGAGTAAAAGAGGTTTCTGAAGTACCTGTATACGTGAAGTTGTCACCGAACGTGGCAAACATTGTGGAAATTGCAAAAGCGATTGAAAATGCAGGTGCAGACGGATTAACGATGATTAATACATTGCTTGGTATGCGTCTAGATTTAAAAACAGCTAAACCAATTTTAGCAAACCGTACAGGCGGATTATCAGGTCCTGCGATTAAGCCGGTAGCAATTCGTATGGTACATGAAGTAAGCCAAGCGGTTAACATTCCAATTATCGGAATGGGTGGTATTGAAACAGCGGAAGATGTAATTGAATTCTTCTACGCTGGCGCAAGCGCAGTTGCAGTAGGTACAGCGAACTTTATCGATCCGTTCGTATGTCCGACAATTATTGAAGAGTTACCAGCATTACTAGATGAATTAGGATTTGATCACATTTCGGAATGTCAAGGAAGGAGCTGGAAGCAAACATGTCACAGTCGTTAATCGTTGCACTAGATTTTCCAGGGAAACAAGATGTAGAACAATTCTTGCGCCACTTTGAAGGGGAAGAGTTATTTGTCAAAGTAGGTATGGAGTTATTTTACAAAGAAGGCCCTGCAATTATTACGTACTTAAAAGAAAAAGGACATAAAATCTTTCTAGATTTAAAACTTCATGATATTCCGAATACAGTAAAAAGCGCTATGCGTAGCTTAGCTAGTCTAGATGTTGATATGGTAAATGTTCATGCTGCTGGGGGAAGCAGCATGATGAAAGCTGCGATTGAGGGATTAGAGGAAGGTAAGCAAGAAGGAAAAGAGAGACCGATTTGTATTGCAGTTACACAACTAACAAGCACTTCGGAAGCTATGATGAAAAAAGAGATCGGCATTGAGAAAACGTTAGAAGAAGCGGTTGCTCATTATGCAAAACTAACGAAAGAAAGCGGACTTGATGGCGTTGTTTGTTCAACGCTTGAAGTTCCAAAATTACGTGAAGTATGCGGAAATGAATTTGTAACAGTAACACCGGGGATTCGTCTTGCAAGTGATGATGTAAATGACCAGGTGCGCGTAGCAACACCGAAACGTGCGAGGGAACTTGGTTCAAGCTATATCGTAGTTGGACGTAGTATTACAAAAGCAGAAAATCCGTTTGAAGCGTATAAAACAGTAAAACAACAGTGGGAAGGTGTAACAGTATGAAAAAAGAAATCGCATCGCATTTATTAGAAATTGGAGCAGTATTTTTACAACCGAATGATCCATTTACTTGGTCTTCAGGTATGAAATCACCAATTTATTGTGATAACCGTTTAACTTTATCTTATCCAAAAGTACGTCAAGCGATTGCAGCTGGATTAGAAGAGTTAATTAAAGAGCACTTCCCAACTGTAGAAGTTATTGCAGGAACAGCAACTGCTGGTATTGCGCACGCTGCATGGGTAAGCGATCGTATGGATTTACCAATGTGCTACGTACGTAGTAAAGCAAAGGGTCACGGTAAAGGGAACCAAATCGAAGGAAAAGCTGAAAAAGGTCAAAAAGTAGTAGTAGTAGAAGACTTAATTTCAACTGGCGGTAGTGCAATTACATGTGTAGAAGCACTTCGCGAAGCTGGCTGTGAAGTATTAGGAATCGTATCAATCTTCACATATGAGCTAGAAGCAGGAAAAGAAAAGCTAGAAGCAGCTAACGTAGCATCATATTCTTTAAGTGATTACAGTGCATTAACTGAAGTTGCAGCAGAAAAAGGTATGATTGGACAAGCTGAAACGAAAAAATTACAAGAGTGGCGCAAAAATCCAGCTAACGAAGCTTGGATCACGGCGTAACACGAAAAAAGACGACTGCGGGGGAACGCGGTCGTCTTTTTATATAATTGCTAAAATTTCATGTAAAGAACGTATAGTGGGTATATCGTATTTTTGCAACGAGTTGTTCCTATTTAACCATATTCCGTGCATTCCAGCTGTTGTACTACTAATTGCATCCGTTTCTAATCGATCGCCAACATAATAGCAATCTTTTATTGCAAGATTCGATTGCAATACGGCCCTTTGAAAGATTACTGGGTCTGGCTTCGATATACCAATTTCACTTGAAGTGAAAATATATTTGAAATATTGTAGGATGTTTAGCGCAGTTAATTTTTCGACTTGCTGTTCATAGTCACCATTACTAATGATACCTAATAAGTGTCCTCCTTGTTGCAAAGTTTGTAATGTATAGTGTACATCTTCAAATGGAGTCCAGTTGTTCTTATATAGTTCTATATATTGCTTGAATCTGTGCTGAGATTCCCAAGGTGATAAGTTTACTCCAAATGCTTTAAATAAATGATACATTCGCACCCATTGTTGTTCTTGAAAAGATAATTCCTTGGATAAAAATTTGTTGAAATATTCTTCGGATAATTCATGCCATAGCTTCATAGCCTCTAATTCGTTTCCTGAAAAAATATCTTTATACTTTTGGAAGAAATGTGAGATACCATTTTTCTCAGCAGTGTCGTAATCAAGTAAAGTTCCATCAATATCAAAGAAAACCATATGACAATCTCCTTGCTAACAACTATTTAGCGTTTTCCACAACCTCATATCCTCTCACAAACAAGAGAGTCATGTAAGAAACAATAAATGAGAAGATGCTGTACATGCCAACCCAAAAGAAAAATTTTGGAGTAAAGGCGATAACACCTATTATTAAAAAACTAGCAAACGTTACAATAGGCATTACGTAATACGTTTTCGTCTTGCGTGTTCCAATAACAGAAATGATAAAGATAAGTGATGGACAAATTAATAAGACGAAAATCAATTCATTCATAGTTATGTCCCCTTTTCTAATTGCAGTAATCTGTTTCTCGTAAACGTTTTGGAATAAATACTCTCCTAATATAATTTCGCTAAGTGATAACGAATCCCTTTTGAAAACCAGTAATTCATGATGAATTTTACAATGAAAAAACGTAAGCAAGAGAACACTTGCTTACGTTACAGAATAAACATCGCAACGATAGTGGTGACGATTAAACCGATAACAACCGGTAAAAAGTTTCGGCGTGCAAGTTCAAATGGATCCACTTTGCAAATGGCAGCGGCAGGAATAAGTGCCCAAGGAATTAACGTTCCGCCCCCAGTCCATATGGCAGCGATTTGTCCGAGTGCTGTTAAGGTAGCTGTTCCATGCCCAAGTGCTGTTCCGAAAAGGTTGGCAATCGATCCAGCAAGTGATATACCGGAAAAGCCAGATCCATCTAAACCGGTAATGACACCAACGATAGTTAATGTTCCTGCCGATACATATTGGTTTAAAGGAACGGTTTGAGATAAAGCGATTCCTAAGTCGTTAATAATTCCGTGTGAACCTTTTGGTAAATAGTCTCCAATAATTTTTACAAATCCACTATCTCCTAAATAAAAAAGTGCAGCAATTGGAATAACTGGGCCGAAAATTTTAAATCCAAATTGGAGCCCTTCTATAAAATAATCGGTCGTTTTATTCAGTCCCTTTCCTTTGTAGGCGATGAGAGAAATGATGATAATCATAATAACAGTCGTCCCGCCGATAAGTGCTGTAGCATCGCTTCCTTGTAGTTTAAATTGAATCATGCAAAGGATATCAAGGATATAGATGATAGGGATACATATAGCGAGCCATTTCTTTATGCGAGGAGATAATAAAATAGTAGTTTTAGATGATTCAGTTGATGAAACAGAGTCTTGCAACGATAGTCCAGTATGAAATTCTTTTCGCAAGAAGAAAAAAGCGAAGGAAGTTGTAACAACGCCCATAACGATAACGAGGGGAACACTTGCAGATACGACGCTGGAAACAGGGAGACCAGCAGCATCTGCTGTTAATTTCGGAGCGCCTTGAATAACGAAGTCACCTGATAAGGCGATGCCGTGTCCGAATAAATTCATAGCAATCGCAACCCCAATTGGCGGCAGACCGACGCGTACAGCGACTGGTAATAAAATAGCTCCCATTAAGGCGACAGCTGGAGAAGGCCAAAAGAAGAAAGAAATTGTCATCATTAAAAGACCGATAATCCAGTAGGCGAGTGTAGGTGTTCGAATCATTTTTGTAAATGGTGAAATCATCGTATCATTTATGCCGGTATGAACGAGTAGATTACTCATGGATACGATAATGGAGATGATTAATATAGTTGGTAATAGTTCGGTAATGGCGTAAATGAAACTTTGGAAAATCCCGCTAATGGCAAGAGGGATAGAACTTGTTGCGGTTAATGCTAATAAAAAGATAAAAACGATACAAATAATCGTCGTATCTTTCCTGAGAATAAAGAAGGTAATAATAGTGAGTAAACAAAGAACATAGAGAGCGTGTAATAGCGTTAATTCAACTCCCATAACAGTCACATCCTTTAGGCATTCGTGTAGTGTATTGTATGAAAGCAGTGAAAGTATGTGAGTATAGGGAAAAGAAAAAAAGTGAAATTTCATGTACTGTAATGGTAAGGTGTAAAAATGGATGATACAATACAATTAATCCTAAAAATGGAATTGTAATGTTTCAAGGGTGGTTGTTTATTGCGAAATTGCTATATTTAATATGCATTTTAATGTTGGTAGTGGTAGTCACTAAAACAGTAAACGAAAAGCTTTTCGTTAATGAATAAAAGAAAATGCCACCTTATTCGGTGGCATTTTCTCATTTTACTGCATGAGCTTTTTGCATCTTTTTAATTAAACGAATTTGTCCGCGATGATTGATTTCATCTTCAAAAACGTGAAACCATTTAAAGTAGTTGTTAGCTGGTTTGTCATACCAAAAGTCTGTCGTTTTAAATAGCCATTCATCAGGTAAAGATTGAAATGTTTCAATTGTTTTAGAGCGTACTTCTTGTAATGTATGAATGTAAAATTCTATGGAGTTTCCTTTTATTTTTTCTCGTCCAAGATCCCCTAACTCAATAGCAGGCAACCAACGCTCTAATTCAGCATCTGTCGGTTCACGATCTTCAAAGGTATGAATTTGGTAGTAAAATTCAATAGCGGCCATATGGTACAAAAGCATACCAATTGAGTTTGCGTCATCGTCATACAAATAATCAAGTTCTTCAATTGTTAAGCCTTGGGCAGCCTGCATTGTTGTATAGCGAGCGTAATTCATCATGGAAACAAGTTTTGAAAATTCAGGCTGTAAACCATCTATTTTATCAATTACAAAATTCAATTAAAATTCCCCCTCTTTTAAACAAATACTCCAGATAAGGGATTCTATATGTAAAGAAAAAATCCTGTAAAAAATTTGATAATATTAACAAGGAATAACAATTAGCTCTCTATTTGATGTTGTAATAACCTCATATCCGTCTTTTGTAATGACGATATCGTCTTCAATTCTACAACCGCCCCAGTTCGGTATGTAAATACCTGGTTCAACTGTAACAACCATACCTTCTTCTAATGTAGCTTTACTTTCTTGGGATAGGCGAAGAGGTTCATGTATTTCTAAGCCGAGACCGTGCCCTGTAGAGTGACCAAAATATTGACCATATCCACAATCTGTAATGTAGTTTCTTGTTACATCATCGATACTTTTCGCAGTTTCTCCAGGTTTAATTGCTTCAGTCCCGCGTTTTAATGCTTCGCGTACAACATTGTATATTTTTTTGAACTCTTCTGATGGTTCACCGATTGCTACAGTACGTGTTATATCGGAACAATATCCGTCGTAAAGTGCACCGAAATCTAATGTGACAATGTCACCTTGCTCGATTATTTTATTTGATGCAACGCCATGAGGAAGAGAAGAACGAACACCAGAAGCTACAATAATTTGAAATGATGAGGACGTAGCACCTTTTTTTCGCATGAAAAATTCTAATTCATCTCGGACATCATTTTCACTTATTCCTGGTTTTAGAAACGTAAGGATGTGGTGAAATGCTTCATCCGCGATATGAGCTGCGACTTTCATTGTTTCTATTTCAGGCGTGTCTTTAATAAGACGAATATTTTCAATGATTTCGCACACTTGAATCATTTCCGCATGTACGTATTTTTGTAAGTTTTTATATTGTTGCAATGTCATGTTATTTTCTTCAATTCCAAGTTTTTGAATATTTAATTTCGATACTTGATTTGCAATTTCTTTTTCTAAATTTCCTTTATGCATTATAATTTCAGCATCTTTTATTTGTGATTTCGCTTGATCTACATAGCGAAAATCAGTTATAAAAACAGCTTTATCCTTAGAGATTAAGACGACGCCAGCACTACCTGTAAAGCCTGTTGCATATTGGCGATTTTCTTTTTTTGTAATAAGTAATCCGTCAATTTCATAGTTTTGTAGCTGATTTTGGATTTTATTAATTTTTAAAGTCATGTTAATTCCCCCTATTCACAGTATTGAATAAAGCAAATAGCGTGCCAAAATATATATTGTAGAGAAAATAAAAAGTAGCCAGCTATTTGTGAGAGGCGGGATACTTATAACATCCAGGTTGCTTTAATAATTAGTAGGGGATAAAAAAACATTGATTTTTGGGGCACTGTATTTATATACTGTAAAAAAATTTATACAGATGTAGATTGACACTGTCAATTTTTTTGAAAATATATAAAATGACAAGAAAGATGCTATGAATTAGTGAATGGGTATAGGAACGAATAAAAAATGCGTTGCATATAAGCAACGCATTTTTTGCATTTACGCTTTTAATTTCATTACAGTGTCAGCGTCAGGTGTTACATATACGGTTTGCTGATTGTCGTACGTAACAAAACCAAGTTTTGCACCACTCGGTTTTTTCACATGGCGTATTTTTGTGAAATCAACAGGTACAGAGCTAGACTCTTTTGCTTTACTGTAATAAGCGGCAATTTTTGCAGCTTCTAGTAAAGTTTCTTCAGCAGGTTCTAAAGAACGAATGACAACGTGAGAGCCAGGTATGTCTTTCGTATGTAACCAAATTTCATCGCGACGGGCGAATTTCGTTGTTAAATAATCATTTTGTTTATTGTTTTTACCAACGAAAATCTCTGTACCATCACTTGCTAAATATTTATCTAATACTGGTTTTGTAGGCTTTTTCTTTGCGTTTTTCGTTTTACGATTACGCATATACCCTTCTTCAGCTAATTCTTCGCGAATTTCTTCAATATCTTTTGAAGAAGCAGCTTCCATTTGTTGCAGTAAACTATCAAAATAAAGAATTTCTTCATTTGTTTTTTCGATTTGTTCTTCTACAACAACAACTGAATTTTTCGCTTTTTGGTACTTTTGGAAATAGCGTTGTGCATTTTCAGATGGCGTTTTTAAAGGGTCTAATGTGATCTTTACAGTTCCGCCATTTTCATCGTAATAGTTAACGACTTCAATATCTTTATCACCTTTTTTTAAAGCGTACATATTGGCTGTAAGTAGCTCTCCAAATAGTTGATATTTATCTGCTTTTCCGGCATCTTGTAATGTTTTTTCTAGTTTTATAAGCTTTTTCTCATTTTTATTTTTTTCGTTTTGCATAAAGCGTTCTAAATCATGCGCCTGTTGTTTTACACGATCGCGCTCTGCTTTACCGAAGAAGAAGCGATCTAACAATTCACTTACAGATGAGAATGTTTTCTCTTCTCCTGCTAAGTGCGCAAGAGGGAAAAGATAAAAGAATTCTTTCCCGTTTGCAGTAATCATTGCTGGTGTATATGTATGAGTTAGTAATGGTTTTTGTATGGAGAAAAATGCTTCAGATAAAGCTTTTTCATTTACCATACCTGCTTTGTTTACTACTTCTTTTGCGAATAACGGTGAGATTCCCGTAAAAGTGCCGACGAGCTGTTTATCCATGTTTCCAGATAGAAAGTCTAGAGGTCTAATAAATTCATCATCCGTTTCAATCTGAAGTGGGTTAATTTTGTGTTGTGCGGGCGGTGCAATATATTCAGCTCCGGCATATACAGTTCGATGTCGGTTTACTGCTAAAGAAACGTGTTTTAAGCTATCTAAAATATTATTTGTTTTTGTGTCTACTAAAATGATGTTACTATGTCGACCCATGATTTCAATTACTAATGTTTTTAGCGATTCATCACCAATTTCATTTCTGCTGCGTACTGTGATTTGAATAATACGTTCTAAATCAATTTGTTCAATTTTTTCAATGAAACCACCTTCTAGATGCTTGCGGAGAAGCATACAAAACATTGGCGGAAGTGCAGGTGAATCGTAATTTTGATTTGTTAAGTGTAAACGTGCATATGTCGGATGAGCGGAAAGAATCAGTTTTTGATTTTTTCCGTTTGCTCGAATATGTAATAAAATTTCGTATTTTGAAGGTTGATATATTTTTGAAATTCTTCCCGTGTAAAGAGAATTTGCAATTTCATGTGTAATCGCTCTTGTAAATAATCCATCGAATGCCATAAAAAACACTCCTTTCTAACTAAAAGTTAATTATAGCATTTTTTTGGACGAGGCTGAATAAGCTTTCAATAGAGTATGTCTGGAATCAGGAGGTCGATAGCAGGATGAACTGGTATGGAATGCGGGCACATGAAGTAGAAGAAAGAACGAATACCAATGTAAAGGTTGGACTTACGGAGAAAGAAGCAGAGGGCCGAATCAAAAAATTTGGTACAAATGAATTAGATGAAGCGAAAAGGCCTTCGGCACTCATGGTATTTTTAGCGCAATTTAAAGATTTTATGGTACTTGTTTTGTTTGGTGCAACAATAGTTTCTGCTTACTTAGGTGAATATATTGATTCTATTGCCATTGTTGCCATTGTTATTATCAATGGAATTCTAGGTTTTTTTCAAGAGAGAAAGGCCGAAAAATCATTGGAAGCTCTAAAGGAGCTAGCCGCCCCGCAAGTTACTGTGATGCGGAATGGAAAGTGGGTAAAGGCGCCATCTAAAGCGCTTGTTTTAGGTGATGTTATTAAATTTTCCAGTGGAGATCGTATTGGGGCTGATGTACGTCTCGTTGAGGCATCGAGTTTATATATTGAAGAATCTGCTTTGACAGGAGAGTCAGTACCAGTGCAAAAAAAGGTAGAAGCATTGCAAGGGCAAGATGTTGCAATTGGAGATCAAAAAAATATGGCTTTTATGGGTACGATGATTACGAGAGGATCTGGAACAGGGGTCGTTGTAGCAACTGGTATGAATACAGCGATGGGCCAAATTGCAAATATGTTGCAAAATGCAGAGCAAATGGAAACACCATTGCAAAGAAGATTAGAGCAACTCGGAAAAATATTAATTATTGTGGCTCTTATTTTGACAGCGCTCGTTGTATTAGCTGGTGTGTATCAAGGGAATGAAGTATATCATATGTTTTTAGCTGGCGTGTCGTTAGCTGTTGCTGCTATTCCAGAAGGATTACCGGCAATCGTTACGGTTGCTTTATCGCTTGGTGTACAGCGCATGATAAAAAAGAGAGCAATAGTAAGGAAGTTACCAGCTGTAGAAACGTTAGGTTGCGCTTCTGTCATATGCTCTGATAAAACAGGAACAATGACGCAAAACAAAATGATGGTAACACATATGTGGTCAGGTGGAGAGTTATGGAAAGTGACGGGGCAAGGATACGAACCTAATGGATCTTTTATGAAAGGTGAAAAAGAAGTTAATCCAGCTAAGACAAAATCACTTTATCAATTACTTACATTTGGTTCACTATGTAACAATGCAAATATTATTCAAAAGAAAAAGGCGTATGTATTAGATGGAGATCCAACAGAAGGAGCGCTTGTAGCTGCAGCGATGAAAGCGGGGATAACGCGTGAAGCATTGAAAGGGAAATTTGAAATTATTCGTGAATTTCCCTTTGATTCGACCCGAAAAATGATGAGTGTAATTGTGCGAGATCGAGAGGGGAAAAAATTTGTTGTGACAAAAGGAGCGCCAGACGTCCTTTTGCAAATGAGTCAAACGATCTTATGGGCGGATAGGCAGCAACCATTAAGTGAGTTGTATAGAAAAGAAGTACAGGCGGCTATTCATAGTTTAGGCAGTCAAGCACTTCGAACAATTGCAGTTGCATTTAAGCCATTAAAAGCAACTGACTCTATTGAACACGAAAGAGACGTTGAAAAAGATTTTATGTTAGTCGGGATACAAGGAATGATTGATCCGCCAAGACCAGAGGTAGAACAGGCGGTAAAAGAGTGTAAAGAAGCTGGTATTCGAACAGTGATGATTACAGGAGATCATAAAGTGACAGCAATGGCAATTGCAGAACAGTTAGGAGTTTTACCAACTGGTGGACGCGTTGTTGAAGGGGTAGAACTTGCGAATATGGATGTAGAGGAATTAGAAAATGTTGTAGAAGATACGTATGTATTTGCTCGTGTATCACCTGAACATAAATTAAAAATTGTTAAGGCGCTGCAAAATAAAGGACATATAGTAGCAATGACAGGTGATGGGGTGAACGATGCCCCAGCCATAAAAACAGCAGATATCGGGATAGCGATGGGAATTACAGGGACAGATGTTGCGAAAGAAGCATCTTCACTCGTTCTGCTAGACGATAATTTTGCTACGATAAAATCAGCAATTAAAGAAGGTCGAAATATATACGAGAACATACGTAAGTTTATTCGATACTTACTAGCATCAAATGTTGGAGAAATCTTAGTTATGTTATTTGCAATGTTACTTGCGTTACCATTGCCGATGGTTCCAATTCAAATTTTATGGGTGAATTTAGTTACTGATGGTTTACCAGCGATGGCATTAGGTCTGGATAAAGCTGAAGGAGATGTGATGAAGAGGGCGCCGCGCCATCCGAAAGAAGGCGTATTCGCTAGAGGGCTAGCGTGGAAAATTATAAGCCGTGGATTTCTCATCGGAGCAGTAACGTTAGTGGCGTTTATTATTGCGTATAATCAACATCCAAATGAACTAAAGTATGCACAAACCGTGGCATTTGCGACGTTGGTACTTGCGCAGCTTATTCATGTATTTGATTGCCGAAGTGAACATTCTGTTTTCCACCGCAATCCGTTTGGAAATGTGTATTTAGTAGGGGCGGTTATCATTTCATTACTGTTAATGCTCGTTGTTATATATTATCCACCATTACAACCGATTTTTAGCACGATGCCAATACAAGCAAGAGATTGGTTGTTAATTGGAGGTTTGTCATCCATTCCAACTTTCTTACTAGTAGGCTCTTTATTAACAGGGAGAAAAGGGAAAAAGGAAAAGCCAATATTATATAAGAAGGGATTAAACTTGAAATAGTCAATGTTATGAAAATGTGATATAATTTACAGAAGGTAGTAGAGCCTTGTCTCTATTACCTTTTTCATTGAGTTATTTCATGGCTTGGATGTGATAAAAATGATTTCTAGTATGACAGGGTTTGGAAGATCGAAAGTAGAAAGTGATGCTTTTCAAATTACAGTAGAAATGAAATCGGTGAACCACCGTTTTCTAGAGATGAGTATTCGACTTCCGAAGCAAATGATGGTATTTGAAGACAAAATTCGTAAAATAATTGCAGAACAAGTTCGCCGCGGACGTATTGAAGTGTCTATTAGTATAACGGGTAAAGGGCTTGTTGAAAGAAAATTAAGTGTGAATTGGTCGCTTCTTGAGCAGTACCAATCGATTATGGAAGATATAAAAGGAAAATTTCAATTACAAGATTCTATTACACTTGAGCGATTGATGGCAATGCCAGAAGTGACTGAAATTGAGGAAATAGAAAATGTAAATGAACAATTTGAGAACAGTTTATATGAGGCTGTTCGCCAAGCTGCTCATATGTTGAAAACGATGAGGGATGGCGAAGGAGAACGATTACATAAAGATATAGCGTATCGTTTGCAAGAGATTCACAATTGTGTAAATGCAATTATTCCACATGCACCCATTGTTACACAAAAATATCGTGAACGATTAGAGAATCGCTTAAAAGAATTACATAATCAGGATCTGGATGAACAAAGATTGCTAACAGAAGTCGCAATCTTTGCAGAGCGTTGTGATATTCATGAGGAATTAGTTCGCTTGCAAAGTCATTTAGATCAATTTCGTGAAACACTGCAGATTGAAGAGCCTGTTGGAAGGAAAATGGACTTCATCGTGCAAGAGATGCATAGAGAAATTAATACGATTGGTTCTAAGGCAAATGACTTAACAATTTCAAAATATGTGGTAGAAATGAAAAATAACCTTGAAAAAATTCGTGAACAAGTACAAAATATTGAGTAGCTTTCAAAAAAATATATAAAGTTATACGTGGTGGAGAAATCGGATAGACTTACTAGGAGGCGCAAACTATGGCCATGCGGTTTTTAAATATTGGATACGGAAATATTGTATCTGCTCATCGAATTATTGCTATTGTAAGTCCGGAGTCAGCTCCTATTAAACGAACAGTACAGGAAGCACGTGAACATAATGCTTTACTTGATGCTACGTATGGGAGAAAAACAAGGGCGGTTATTGTTATGGATGATGGGCATGTTGTATTAAGTCCAATTCAGCCAGAGACGATTGCACATCGTTTGAATAATAAAGAAGATTTAAGTGAGGAAGGGTAGGTTTTACATATTTATGAGAAGTAGAAGAGGATTGCTCATCGTTCTTTCAGGACCTTCTGGGGTTGGAAAAGGAACGGTTCGAAAAGAGCTGTTTAGCCATGAGGATACACGTTTTCAATACTCTATTTCAGTAACGACACGTAAACCACGTGAAGGTGAAGTAGACGGTGTGGATTATTTCTTTAAAGAAAGAGAAGAATTCGAGGAAATGATTCGTAATGAAAAATTACTTGAATGGGCTGAGTTCGTAGGTAATTATTACGGAACACCGATTGACTATGTTGAAAAAACATTACAAGAAGGAAAAGATGTATTCTTAGAAATTGAAGTGCAAGGAGCAATTCAAGTTAAGAAAGCTTTCCCAGAAGGTGTATTTATTTTCTTAGCACCTCCAAGTTTATCTGAGCTAAAGAACCGAATTGTCGGTCGTGGTACAGAAACTGAAGATGTTATTGAAAATCGTTTAACTGTAGCGAAAGAGGAAATCGAAATGATGGATGCTTACGACTATGTAGTAGAAAACGACCAAGTTGAATTAGCTTGTGAAAGAATTAAAGCAATTGTGGTTGGCGAACATTGCCGCCGCGAAAGAGTAGCAAAATATTATAAAGAAATGACGGAGGGTCTATAATTATGTTAAATCCATCAATTGATTCATTATTAACAAAAATCGATTCTAAATATACACTTGTAACAGTAGCTGCAAAGCGTGCGCGTGAAATGCAACTTGCTAATAATTGTGTTATTGAACAACCTGTTTCTCATAAATGTGTAGGTAAAGCATTAGAAGAAATCGATGCAGAAGTGTTAAAATACGTACCAAGTGAAGATAAAGTAGCTGAATAAGACTTTGCCTTCGACAATTAAAAACATAGACTATATAATTTTCTATGTAACGGTAACAACCTATTTACAAGTAGGTTGTTATTTTTTTACGATAGGATGAAATATTGGTACTGACGAGCTGAAAATTCTATTTCGGTATTATAAGTTTGAAAAAGAAAGAGGACGAGTCATATGCTAAAAGGGAAAAAGATACTTCTATGTGTAACAGGAGGCATCGCGGTTTTTAAAGCGGCTGCGTTAACGAGTAAATTGACACAAGCTGGTGCTATTGTAAAAGTAATGATGAGTGAGTCGGCAATGAAGTTTGTTACGCCTCTTACATTTCAAGCCCTTTCTCGCCATGATGTATATACAGATACATTTGATGAGAAAGACTCAGCTGTTATTGCGCATATCGATTTAGCAGATTGGGCAGATGTAGTGCTTGTTGCACCTGCTACAGCCAATTGTATTGGAAAGTTAGCTAGCGGTATTGCGGATGACATGATTACAACTACTTTGTTAGCTACTATAGCTCCAGTGTGGATTGCACCTGCTATGAATGTGCATATGTATGAAAATAAAATTGTTCAAAAAAATATGATGACGTTAAAAACGTTAGGATATACATTTATTGAGCCTGGGGAAGGCTTTTTAGCGTGTGGTTATGTAGCGAAAGGAAGATTAGAAGAACCTGAAGCAATTATTGCACGGTTAGAGGAGGCTTTCTCGGGACAAAAGCCATTGCAAGGAAAAAGAATATTAATAACTGCTGGCCCGACACGCGAAAAGATTGATCCCGTTCGCTTTATGACGAATTTTTCTTCTGGGAAAATGGGATATGCAATCGCAGAGGAGGCAGCAAAATTAGGGGCGGATGTCATCCTGGTTTCAGGACCGACAGCACTAAATCCTCCATTACATGTAACAACGATACAAGTGGAATCTGCACAAGATATGTTAGAAGCGGTTCTTCAACTTTATCAAAATGTAGATGTTGTTATCAAAACAGCAGCAGTTGCAGATTATCGTCCGAAATATGTTCATGATAATAAAATGAAAAAGAAAAATGGTGATGCTGTAATTGAATTAGAGAGAACAGTAGATATTTTAAAAACGTTAGGTGAGATGAAGGACAAACAGTTACTTATCGGTTTTGCGGCTGAAACAACAAACGTAGAGGAATACGCAACGAAAAAATTACGTGAGAAAAATGCAACTATGATTGTTGCGAATGATGTAAAGGCGCAAGGAGCTGGATTTGGTACAGATACGAATATTGTAACAATGTATAGAAAAGATGGAGAAGTTATTGAGTTGCCACTTTTAACAAAGAAAGAGGTTGCTCGTGAAATATTAAAGCAAATCGAAATGATGTTGGAAGATGATCGTTTATGAAATTTGCAAGTGTAATTGTTGATGTACCGGCTCGTCAGACAGATCGCCCATTTGATTATATTATCCCTAAAAAATGGGAAGATATTGTCCAGACAGGAATGCGTGTAGTTGTTCCGTTCGGCCCAAGGAAATTGCAAGGATTTATTATTGAGATTAAAGATTCGGTTGATGTAGAAAGTACAAAATTAAAGACAATCCATGAAATATTAGATGTAACACCGGTTTTAAATGAGGAATTATTAAAGCTTGGATATTGGCTTACAAGTGAAACGTTATGTTATATGATTTCAGCTTTTCAAGTTATGCTTCCAACGGCGATAAAAGCAACGTATAAAAAGCGTCTACAACTTCGCAAACAAGAAGAAGTAGCACCTGAACTACTGTTTTTATTTCAGGACAAAGAAGCGATAGACTGGGAAGCTATCGAGGCGCAGCCACATCTATACCGCACGATTCAACAAGAAATTAAAAATGGCACGATTGAAGTCGTTTATCAAGTGAAGGATAAAGTACAGAAGAAGAAACAAAGAGTAGTTCAGCCGGAGTTGCCAGAAGATAAATTGGAATTGGCAGCATTTGAACTGAAAAGTAAAAAACAACAAGATGTACTCTATTATTTTGTGGAAAATTATAAAAGTGTACCATTGAAAGTGATAACAGAAGAATTACAAATAACAGATGCTCCAATAAAAGCACTTGTTAAAAAGGGGCTAATCTCAGAAAAGTATGTGGAAGTATACCGAAATCCGTATGACGATGATGATTTTGAACAAACGAACCCATTTCCACTTACTGAGGAACAAAAACAAGTCATTACACCGATTTTATCATCAATTACAAATGAAACTTACAATCCATTTTTACTATATGGTGTTACAGGAAGTGGAAAGACAGAGGTATACTTACAATCTATAGCGGCAGTGCTCAAAAAAGGAAAAGAAGCTATTGTACTTGTTCCTGAAATTGCGCTAACGCCTCAAATGGTAGATCGTTTTAAAGGTAGATTTGGCTCGCAAGTTGCGGTTCTTCATAGTGCGCTGTCTGTTGGAGAAAAGTATGATGAATGGCGTAAGATTTTAAGAAAAGAAGTAAAAGTCGTAGTTGGTGCGCGTTCAGCTGTCTTTGCTCCTTTTGAAAATTTAGGAATTATTATTATCGATGAAGAGCATGAATCGAGTTATAAGCAAGAAGATAATCCGCGATATCATGCAAGAGATGTAGCTGTGTGGAGAGGACAATATCATAAATGTCCTATCGTTCTTGGTAGTGCAACACCTACGCTTGAATCGTTTGCAAGAGCCAAAAAGGGTGTTTATGAACTGCTAACGATGGAAAAACGTATGAATGAACAAGCTTTACCAACTGTAGAGATTGTTGATATGCGTGAGGAACTTCGTGATGGGAACCGATCAATGTTTTCCAAGGCATTGCATGAAAAAATAGCAGATCGATTAGAGAAGAAAGAACAAATGGTACTCTTTTTAAATAGAAGAGGTCATTCTACATTTGTTATGTGTCGTGATTGCGGTTATGTTGTACAATGTCCGCATTGTGATATTTCGCTGACATATCATAAAATGAACCATCGTTTAAAATGTCATTATTGCAGTTACGAAGAGAATATGCCATCTGCGTGCCCGGCTTGTCAAAGTACATATATTCGTTTCTTTGGTACAGGTACACAAAAGGTAGAAGAAGAAATTACAAAACTATTTCCAGAGGCACGAGTCATTCGAATGGATGTAGATACGACAAGCCGTAAAGGAATGCATGAAAAATTATTAAAGGCGTTTGGGGAAGAAAAAGCAGATATATTACTCGGAACACAAATGATTGCGAAAGGATTAGACTTTCCGAAAGTGACGCTCGTTGGAGTTTTAACTGCAGATACGATGCTTCACTTACCCGATTTTCGGGCAAGTGAAAAGACATATCAGTTATTGACGCAAGTGAGTGGGCGAGCAGGTAGACATGAATTGCCAGGGGAAGTTGTAATTCAAACGTATACGCCAGAACATTACAGTATAGAGTTAGCGAAGAACCAACAATATGATGTGTTCTTTGACCAAGAAATGCAAATGAGACGAACGAGACAATATCCACCTTATTACTACGTTGTACTTGTAACTGTATCTCATCCGGAATTATTAAAGGCAGTGCAAGTGACGGAAAAAATTGTCGGTCAATTGCGCATGCATTGCACACAGCAGACAATGGTATTAGGACCAGTTGCTTCAGCAATTCCAAGGATAAAAGATAGATATCGTTATCAATGCATGATAAAATACAAACGGGAACCAAACTTAAAGAACGTGCTCAAAATGGTAAATGAACATTATCAAGCAGAAATGCAAAAAGAGCTACAAATCTCAATTGATTTTAATCCAACAATGTTAATGTAGCGGAGGGAAATATGGCAGTTTTAGAAATAGTAAAGCATCCAAATGAAGTGTTAGAAACACCATGTGAACGAGTAATTAACTTTGATAAAAAGTTGGTGAAATTGTTAAAAGATATGCATGAAACAATGTTAATTGCGGATGGAGTTGGTTTAGCTGCGCCTCAAGTAGGTGTAAGCTTACAAGTAGCCGTAGTTGATATTGGCGATGATACGGGAAAAATCGAGTTAATCAATCCAGCCATCCTAGAAAAACGTGGTGAACAAGTAGGTCCCGAAGGCTGTTTAAGCTTCCCGGGACTTTATGGTGAAGTGGAGCGTGCCGATTATATTAAAGTAAGAGCGCAAAATCGTCGTGGTAAAGTATTTTTATTAGAGGCGGAAGGTTTTTTAGCGCGTGCCATTCAGCATGAAATCGATCATTTACACGGTGTATTATTTACATCTAAAGTGACGAGATATTACGAAGAAAACGAATTAGAATAGGCATTAAAGGAGCGGTTTTTGAATGATAAAAGTTGTATTTATGGGAACACCGGACTTTTCAGTGCCGGTGCTTCGTCGTCTTATCGAAGATGGTTATGATGTAGTAGGTGTTGTGACACAACCCGATCGTCCGGTAGGCAGAAAAAAGGTATTAACACCTACACCTGTTAAAGTTGAAGCAGAAAAACATGGTATCCCGGTGTTACAACCGTTAAGAATTCGTGAAAAAGACGAATATGAAAAAGTATTGGCGCTAGAGCCCGATTTAATTGTAACAGCTGCGTTCGGTCAAATTGTACCAAATGAAATTTTAGAGTCACCAAAGTATGGATGTATTAACGTCCATGCCTCTTTACTTCCAGAACTTCGTGGTGGTGCACCAATTCATTATGCAATTATGGAAGGTAAGGAAAAAACAGGTATTACAATTATGTACATGGTAGAAAAATTGGATGCTGGTGATATCTTAACGCAAGTGGAAGTGGAAATTGACGAGCGTGAAACGACAGGCTCATTATTTGATAAGTTAAGTGAAGCTGGGGCACACCTTCTATCTAAAACAGTACCGTTATTAATTCAAGGTAAGTTAGAGCCAATTAAACAAAACGAAGAAGAAGTAACATTTGCATATAATATAAAACGTGAGCAAGAAAAAATCGATTGGACAAAAACAGGTGAGGAAGTATACAATCACATTCGCGGATTGAATCCGTGGCCAGTTGCTTATACGACTTTAGCGGGACAAGTTGTTAAAGTATGGTGGGGAGAAAAAGTACCCGTAGTCGAAGCTGCTGAAGCAGGTACGATTGTTGCGATCGAAGAAGACGGTTTTGTTGTAGCAACTAGTAATGAAACGGGTGTTAAAATTACTGAGTTGCAACCTTCTGGTAAAAAGCGTATGAGTTGTTCGCAATTTTTACGTGGTACAAAACCTGAAATTGGAACGAAGTTAGGAGAAAATGAATGAGACAAAATGTTCGTGAGTTAGCTCTTGATGGTTTAATTCAAGTAGAAAAAAGTGGTGCATACAGTAACTTACTTTTAAATAATATAATTGAAAAAAGTACAATTGATAGAAAAGATATTGGTTTGTTAACTGAAATTGTATATGGAACGATTCAACGTCGTGACACATTAGATTATTATTTACAACCTTTTTTAAAAAAGAAGGTTGAGGCTTGGGTAAGAGTATTGCTTCGCTTATCTTTATATCAAATGATTTATTTAGACCGAGTGCCAGAAAGAGCGGCTATTCATGAAGCGGTTGAGATTGCAAAGCGCCGTGGGCATAAAGGAATTGCTGGTATGGTGAACGGTGTATTACGTTCGATTCAAAGGGAAGGTGTACCTTCTGTAGATGAAATCAAGGATCCAGTAGAACGTCTTGCAATTGCAACAAGTCATCCAGTTTGGCTTGTACAAGAGTGGACTTCAGAATATGGTTTAGAAACTGCAGAGAAAATGTGTGAAGTAAACATGTTACCACCTGTACCAACAGCGCGTGTAAATGTTGATAAAATAACAGTAGCAGAAGCAATTGAGTTATTGGCAAGTGAAGGTATAGAAGCAAAACGTGGTGATTTGTCAGATGATGCAATTCAAATTGAAAGAGGGAATGTAGCGCACACAGATGCGTTCAAAAAAGGTTTTCTTTCTATTCAAGATGAAAGCTCTATGCTTGTAGCACGTGCTTTAGAACCGAATGAGGGAGATGTAGTTCTAGATAGTTGTGCTGCTCCGGGCGGAAAAACAACGCATATCGCAGAGCGACTAAAAGGAACTGGTAAGGTCATGTCTCTTGATTTACATGCACACAAAGTGCGTTTAATTAAACAACAAGCAGATCGCCTTGGTTTAGAGAATGTAGAAACAAAGGCATTAGATGCTAGAAAAGTGCAAGAGCATTTTGCAAATGAAACGTTTGATAAAATATTAGTAGATGCACCATGTTCTGGATTTGGTGTAATTAGACGTAAACCTGATATTAAGTTAGGTAAAGATAAAGGCGATAGTGAAAGATTATCGACGATTCAACTTGCCATACTAGAAAAAATAGCACCGTTATTAAAACAAGGTGGTCGCCTTGTTTATAGTACGTGTACAATTGAAAAAATAGAAAATGAACAAGTAATAGCGCGATTTTTACAAGAGAATCCTGAATTTGAGTGGGATACTACGATAAAAGAGCGTATGCCAGAAAAGTTAAGTCCGTATATTGATGAAGGTCAAGTACAAATTTTACCGCATTATTTTGCAACAGATGGCTTTTATATTGCTTGTTTAAGGAAGAAGGTGTAGCATCATGGAAACGACTGTAAGAAAACAAAAGAAAAATGTAGAAACGAAAAAACCATCAATTTACTCATTACAAATTCATGAAATGCAAGATTGGTTAAAGGAACAAGGTGAACCAAAGTTCCGTGCTGGACAAATTTTTGACTGGTTATATAAAAAACGTGTAAAAAATTATGAGGATATGTCAAACCTTTCTAAAGGATTGCGTGATAAATTGTCGAATTCCTTTGATATTACTACATTAAACACGTTAGTAAAACAAACGTCTTCGGATGGGACAATTAAATTCTTATTCCAGTTATATGATGGATATTCTATTGAAACGGTATTAATGCGACATGAATATGGAAATTCCATTTGCGTAACAACGCAAGTTGGTTGTCGTATTGGATGTACGTTCTGTGCTTCTACACTTGGTGGGTTAAAACGAAACTTAGAAGCTGGAGAAATCGTAGCGCAAGTAGTAGAGGTGCAACGTGCGCTTGATGAAACATCAGAACGTGTAAGTTCTCTTGTTGTTATGGGAATTGGAGAACCATTTGATAACTACGATAATTTAATGAGCTTTTTACGCATCACTAACCATGAAAAAGGTCTTCATATCGGTGCGAGACATATGACAGTTTCGACGAGTGGAATTATCCCGAAAATTTATAAGTTTGCTGAAGAAGATTTACAAATTAATTTTGCGATTTCATTGCATGCTCCAAATTCAGAATTACGTTCAAAATTAATGCCGATTAACCGTGCTTATAAGCTACCTGATTTAATGGAAGCTATTAAATACTATGTAAATAGAACAGGGCGTCGTATTACATTTGAATATGGATTATTTGGAGGAGAAAACGACCAAGTTGAGCACGCTGAAGAACTTGCTGCGCTCTTAAAAGGTGTAAAATGTCATGTGAACTTAATTCCGGTAAACTACGTACCTGAACGCGATTATGTACGAACACCACGTGAGCAAATTTTCTTATTTGAAAAGACGCTAAAAGATCGTGGAGTGAATGTAACGATTCGCCGTGAACAAGGTCATGATATTGATGCTGCCTGCGGTCAGTTGCGTGCGAAGGAGCGTAAAGAAGAGACGAGGTGACGAGATGAAAGCCGTGTTTCTATCAGATAAAGGAAAAGTTCGTCAACATAATGAAGATAGTGCAGGAGTTTTTCACAATTTAGATGGAAATATTTTAGCGGTAGTAGCAGATGGAATGGGGGGGCATCGAGCTGGTGATGTAGCTAGCTCGATGGCTATTCAATTATTCCATGATTATTGGAAGCAAACGCATAATATGAATAAGCCGAAAAAAGTAGAAGAGTGGTTACATACAAGTGTTGGAATTATTAATGAACGTATACATGAATACTCTAAGCAACATGTAGAATGTAATGGCATGGGAACAACACTTATAATAGCAATTTGTACACCAACCTTTGTGACAATAGGTCATATAGGAGATAGTCGCTGCTATATGGTATCAGAGGGTGAAATGGCGCTTGTAACGGAAGATCATTCCCTTGTAAACGAACTTGTGAAACATGGTGAAATTTCAAAGGAAGATGCAGAATATCACCCGAAAAAGAATGTTTTGTTACGGGCATTAGGGACAGAAGAGAAAGTCGGATTAGATGTTAAAACATTGGTGCTAGAAGAAGATGATCAGTTACTTCTTTGCTCTGATGGATTATCTAATAAAGTTTCTATTGCTGATATGAAACAAATTTTACAGTTAAATGAACAGATTGAAAGTAAGGGACAACGTCTCATTCAATTGGCAAATGATCGTGGCGGGGAAGATAACATCACCCTTGTTCTTATTGATTATGTGGATTCGACAAACGAAAGTAGGTGAAGTGCAACGTGCTGATTGGAAAACGCTTAAATGACCGTTATAAGCTGCTAAAAATGATTGGTGGCGGAGGAATGGCCAATGTATATTTAGCTCATGATGACATACTCGGCCGAGATGTAGCGGTAAAAATATTAAGACTCGATTATTCAAATAATGAAGAGTTTATTAAACGTTTCCATCGAGAAGCGCAATCTGTTACAACGTTGTCGCATCCAAATATTGTGAATATGTATGATGTTGGAGAAGAGGATGGTATATATTATCTTGTAATGGAATATGTACCCGGACGAACATTGAAGCAATACATAATTGATCGAGGGATGTTACCGATAGGAGAAGCTCTTGATATAATGGAGCAGTTAACGTCCGCCATGGCACACGCCCATCATTTTGAGATTGTGCATCGAGATATAAAGCCGCACAATATTTTAATTCGAGCTGATGGAGTAGTGAAAGTAACAGATTTTGGAATTGCGACAGCTACAAGTGCAACAACAATTACACATACAAATTCGGTACTCGGTTCGGTGCATTACTTATCACCAGAACAGGCACGCGGTGGGATAGCGAATAAACAATCAGATATTTATTCTCTTGGTATTGTTATGTTTGAATTGCTAACAGGAAGACAACCGTTTTCTGGTGAATCTGCTGTGGCTATAGCTTTAAAACATTTACAAAATGAAATTCCGTCTCCCAAAAGATGGAATGAAAATATTCCGCAAAGTGTTGAGAATATTATATTAAAGGCGACTGCGAAAGATCCGTTCCATCGATATCAATCTGCCAATGCGATGAAACGGGATATTGAAACGGCGCTATATCCAGAGAGGATAAATGAGCAACCATTTTACATACCAGAAGATATGGAAGCGACAAAAGCGATTCCAATTATTCAACAAGAACAGTTATTTGAAAATGTAACTGATGAAACAATTGTTTTAAAAGGGAGTAAAGTGGACGAACAAGTAAGAGAAGAAGCTGAATTAAGCAAGAAGAAAAGACGAAGTAGCAAATGGCTCAAAGGTTTAATTACAACATTTTTACTTTTAGCAATTGGAATAACATTGGCGCTTACTGTTATTCCGGGATTCTTTATTCCGAAAGATGTAAAAGTCCCTGATGTGGCTGGTATGAAGTATACGACAGCTGTAAATACATTAGTTGAAAAAGGTTTTGAAGTGACGGAACCCAATATTGTATATACAGATGATGTTGAAGCAGGTGATGTGATAAAAACAGACCCTGTAGCAGGCAGAGTTGTGAAAGAAAGCTCTAAAATTACTATCTATCAATCAGGTGGAAAAAAGAAAAGTAAGATGAGTGATTTCACAGGAAAAGATTTTGAGAGTATAAGGGCTGAGTTAGAAGAAAAATATAAAAAAGTTACAATAAATTATATTGAAAATGATCGACCAAAAGGTGAAATCGTAGAGCAAATCCCGACGCCTGACCAAATGGTAGTAGAGGCAGAGCAAGAACTGAAAATTTGGGTGAGTAAAGGTCCTTATCAAATTAGACCAGGTGATTTTTCAGGATGGACTGAAAATAGCGTAAATGGTTATTTGAATGAGCGAAAACTAACCCCAGATATAAAACGAGAGTATTCAGATACTGTCGATAAAGGGCTTGTAATTTCACAATTTCCAAAACCGGGAACACCGTTAAAAGAAGGAGATAAAGTGACGATTATCATTTCAGAGGGGCCTAAGCCGAAAGTAACGAAAACAGTGAAAGTCGATAATATTTCTATCCCTTATGAGTCTCCTATACTAGGTGAAAAGAAACCGCAAACAATAGAAATTTATAAAGAAGATATGCAACAAAAAATGGATCGACCAATTGAAACTAGAACGATTACAGAGTCGGCAACAATTTCTTTAGAATTTATCATCCAAGAAGGTACAAAGGGACACTATAAAATCGTAAGAGATGGAGTTACGATTATTGACAATGACGTACCATATCCAACTCAATAATAGTGAACGCTATCGCTTTCTATAAAGAAATATGAGGTACTACTCTTGCCTGTTATGCTATCTACAAAGTGGATGGTATAGCAGGCAAAAATATATGATTCAAAAAGTTATAAAGGTGATACTGTTATAAATAATATCTCGAATTTGATGGTAGATTAAATATAGTAACCTTGGTGTAGATTTGATGGGTTTTGAAATGATTATTTAAAGAACTCTAGTCCATTCAATATTAATGACAGCTTCACTTTATACAAAATAAAGGAGAATTATATGCCAGAAGGAAAAATTATAAAAGCTCTAAGTGGGTTTTATTATGTGCAGCATGAAGAAGGGATTACACAATGTCGCGGGCGTGGTGTATTTAGAAAAAATAAAATTACGCCACTTGTAGGAGACCAAGTCGTCTTTCAAGCAGATAACCCAACAGAAGGCTATGTGCTTGAAGTATTTGATCGGAAAAATGAACTTGTTAGGCCCCCTATTGCTAATGTTGATCAAGCAATTCTCGTTTTTTCTGCAGTAGAACCAGATTTTAATCCGGGACTGTTAGATCGATTTTTAGTGCTGATTGAATATCATAACATTAAGCCGATTATTTGCATTAGTAAGATGGATTTAGTGGATGAAAAAATGAGAGAGACTGTTGAATCTTATGCAAATGACTATCGTGAGATGGGATATGATGTATTATTTACTTCTATAAATACATCGGAAAGTATTGATATTTTAAAACCATTCTTAGAAGGTTGTGTTTCCGTCGTTGCGGGACAATCTGGTGTTGGAAAATCTTCTATGCTTAACGTTTTACGTCCAGAATTAGAACTGAAAACGAATGATATTTCCTCACATTTAGGACGCGGGAAACATACGACAAGACATGTAGAATTAATTGCGATTGGAAGCGGACTAGTTGCAGATACACCTGGTTTTAGTTCACTCGATTTCATAGATATAGAGGTAGAAGATCTTACATATTGTTTTCCGGAGTTGAAAGAAGCGAGTCAATACTGTAAATTTAGAGGGTGTACACATCTTTCTGAACCGAAATGTGCTGTGAAGGCTGCGGTTGAAGAGGGGAAGATTACAGAATATCGTTATAAGAATTACAAACAATTCGTAGAAGAAATTAGAGAGAGAAAGCCGAGGTATTAGTCATGATTAAAATTGCGCCATCGATTTTATCAGCAGATTTTTCCAAATTAGGGGAAGAGATTAAAGATGTAGAGAAGGGTGGAGCTGATTATATTCACGTCGATGTAATGGATGGACATTTCGTACCAAATATTACAATTGGACCGTTAATTGTAGAAGCGATCCGACCAATTACATCATTACCGTTAGATGTACATTTAATGATTGAAAATCCAGATAACTATATCCCTACTTTCGCAAAAGCGGGAGCGGATATTATTACTGTTCATGTAGAGGCGTGCCCTCATTTACATCGTACAATTCAGTTAATTAAATCTCATGGCATTAAAGCGGGAGTTGTATTAAATCCGCATACGCCAGTTTCAACGATTGAGCATGTGTTAGAAGATATAGATATGGTATTACTTATGACAGTAAACCCTGGGTTTGGTGGACAAAAGTTTATCCATTCTGTATTACCGAAGATTAAACAAGTTGCAGAAATGGTTAATGAGCGAAATCTAGAAGTGGAAATTGAAGTTGATGGTGGTGTCAACGCTGAAACAGCAAGACTTTGTGTTGAAGCAGGAGCGAATGTTCTTGTAGCAGGATCAGCAGTATACAATCAAAAAGACCGCGGTGAAGCAATTCGTGTCATTCGTGGATAATGAATGAACGAATCTTTATCCTAGTGAAACGTTTAGTTCAGTAAGTGTTCACTATTTACACAGGATAGAGAAAAATACGTAAAAAGGCAATCTACCGAATGGCAGATTGCCTTTTTACAATAGAAGGGAAAGGAAACATGATTATTCATATTTTAGCGGGAGGTCCTGCAGAATATTGCGCAGATTTTTCTCGATATGAAAGTGAGCAAGTAGTGTGGGCAGCGGTTGATAGAGGAGTGTACCGTTTATTAAAAAGAGGAATTACTCCAGCCGTTGCGTTTGGAGATTATGATTCAGTTACGGAAGAGGAATTAGTATGGATGGGGCAGCAAACGAATGAATTACATATTGTGCCGCGAGAAAAAGATCAAACGGATTTAGAAATAGCGATTAACTGGGCGTTAGAGCAGAATCCGGCACTCATTCGTATTTTTGGTGCTACTGGTGGAAGACTTGATCACGGTTTAGCCAATATACAAATGCTCTTAAAAGGTTTAGAAGTAGAAATAGAAATGTGTATTGTAGACAATAAAAATGAAATAACTGTTAAAAGAGTGGGTACACATATAATTGAAGAAAATAAAAATTTCCCTTATATATCTTTTGTGCCTGTTACTGAAATAGTGGAAGGGATTACATTGCATGGTTTTAAGTACCCTCTTACAGATAAAACAATAGAGTGGGGATCAACGCTTTGTATTAGTAATGAACTCGTTGAGGAAAAAGGTACTTTTTCATTCACTTCTGGCATATTAATGGTGATAAGAAGCACTGATTGAAGAAACAATTTTGCTCCTTACATCATATAGTGAACAAGTGGAGTAATGGGGATTAGGAGGGAAACCATGAGATTTTATACAATTAAGTTACCTAAATTTCTTGGTGGAATTGTTCGTGCAATGTTAAATACCTTCAAAAAAGATTAAAAAAAGCACCTATTACCGGTGCTTTTTCCATTGGTATAGTAAAAAAAGAGCCTAGCGGCTCTTTTTTTTATTATTAAACACGTTCGATTTTGCCAGATTTTAATGCTCTAGCAGAAACGTAAACACGTTGAACTTTTCCGTCGATGCGTACGCGAACTTTTTGAAGGTTAGCGCCCCATTTACGTTTTGTAGCGTTCATTGCGTGAGAACGAGAGTTACCAGAACGAGCTTTTCTTCCAGTGATAGCACAAACACGAGCCATTTATATTTCCCTCCCTTGATACCTTACCATACGTAATTTTTCAATGTTAGTCTTTTTTGCGATGCTAAAAACACTACTATAATTTAACACAACTAAAAAGAGAATGCAACACTGTAGAAAAAAGAAATCAAGAAAAATTACTTGACACTATATCTCAATGAAGAAAAGTTCAAATCAAGAAAAATTGCTTGACATATTATAGTGGTACATGTTGTATAATAACAATGGACTATTTTGCTCATCATAATAAAGTTTAATTTAAAACATAAAATATGAGAGTGAAAAGAAAGAACGATGGAATTTTCTTTAAAAAGATTATATGATAGTAACTAAAGTAGTCTAGCTCACTTTCACCATTTATGAAGGGGGAAACGAGATGTCAATTGAAATTAAAACGAAGTACGGTCAAATTGATATTAGTACAGATGTAATTGCAACGATTGCTGGAGGTGCCGCGGTAGATTGCTACGGTATCGTAGGTATGGCATCAAAAAATCAGTTAAAAGATGGATTAACAGACATTTTACGAAAAGAAAATTTCACTAGAGGTGTTATTGTTCGTAAAGATGAAGATGAAGTACATATTGATATGTATATTATTGTGAGCTATGGTACGAAAATTTCAGAAGTAGCACATAACGTGCAGACGAAAGTGAAATATACATTAGACCAAACTGTAGGACTAGCAGTAGATTCTGTAAACATCTACGTACAAGGAGTTAAAGTAATAAACTTGTAATGTGCATTAAGGAGGAAAATCTGTGTCAATTCAAAAAATTGATGGAAAACGTTTGTCACAAATGATCATGCAAGGAGCGAATAATTTAACAAATAATGTTCAGCTTGTTGATGCATTAAACGTATTTCCAGTTCCAGATGGCGATACCGGTACAAACATGAACTTATCTATGACTTCAGGCGCACGTGAAGTAAAAGCAAATCCTTCACAGCATGCTGGTAAAGTCGGCGTAAGTTTAGCCAAAGGATTATTAATGGGAGCTCGTGGTAACTCTGGAGTTATTTTATCTCAGTTGTTCCGTGGTTTTTCAAAATCCATTGAACAAAAAGAAGAATTAACAACGGTTGATTTTGCTGCAGCTTTAGAAGCTGGAGTAGAGGCAGCTTACAAAGCGGTTATGAAACCGATTGAAGGAACGATTTTAACGGTTGCAAGAGAGACGGGTAAATATGCAGTAACAGTTGCGAAAAAACAGCGCGACTTTGTTTTGTTTATGGAAGACGTTGTGAAAGAAGCGAATGCATCGTTAAATCGTACGCCAGATTTATTACCTGTATTAAAACAAGTTGGCGTTGTAGATAGCGGTGGTAAAGGTCTTGTTGTTGTATACGAAGGATTTTTAGCTGACTTAAAAGGAGAAACAATTTCTTCTGATGCGCCGGCGCAACCATCTATGAATGAAATGGTACGCGCAGAACATCACCGTAGTGTACAAAGCCAATTGAGTACAGAAGATATTAAGTATGGATATTGTACGGAGTTCATGGTGAAATTAGAGGCTGAAAAAGTGAAAGAACATAATTTCTCTGAGCAAAAATTCCGTGAAGATATTAGTGTGTATGGTGATTCCCTGCTTGTTGTATCTGATGATGAAATTGTAAAAGTTCATATTCATGCAGAGCATCCAGGAGACGCTATGAACTACGGGCAACGTTACGGTAGTTTAATCAAGATTAAAGTAGAGAATATGCGTGAACAGCATACTGCTTTATTAGATGAACCTACTATGATGCCTGAGCAACCAGTTCAATCGAAAGAAAAGCAACCATATGGTATCGTAACTGTAGCTATGGGATCTGGTATTAAAACTTTATTTGAAAGCATTGGCGCGACGAAAGTTATCGAAGGTGGCCAAACGATGAATCCAAGTACGGAGGATATCGTGAAGGCGATTGAAGAAGCGAACGCTGAAAAAATCATTATTTTACCGAACAACGGGAATATCGTGATGGCAGCAGAACAAGCAGCGTCAGTTGTGGATCAAGAAGTGATTGTAGTTCGTTCGAAAACAGTTCCTCAAGGTATGGCTGCAATGTTGGCATTTAATCCGGTTGGAACGTTAGAAGAGAATGAAGAAAACATGAAAGAAGCTTTATCTCATGTGAAAACAGGTCAAATTACGTATGCTGTTCGCGATACAGAAATTGACGGTGTAGCAATTCAAAAAGATGATTTCATGTGCATTGCAGATGGGAAAATTGTATCGACAAATGCTGAAAAAGTAGGAGCTGCGAAGCAATTACTAGAAGCACTTATTGATGAAGATTCTGAAATCGTAACGATTCTACAAGGTGAAGATGCAACTGACGAAGAAGTAGCTGAGTTAGTTGAATTTGTAGAAGAGAATTTTGAAGATGCAGAAGTAGAAGTACATGCTGGAAACCAACCAGTGTACTCTTTCATCTTCTCTGTAGAATAAGAAAAGATTCGTTTTGAAAATAAATGGATTCTTTACTTGCTAATGAATACGAAGTAGTAATATGAAGTTTATTACTAGTTTCTATTCAAAAGGCTAGCATATTGAAGATGAAAAAGAGCCTTGCTGCTAATAGTGAGGCTCTTTTCTTTCGTGTTGTTTATTAAGGGGTTTGAGTAGTTTCTCTTAGAATGCCTATGATAGAATATATAGGGTGAAAGAGAGCGATTACAGATGTTAATGAATACGCAGGTAGAGTGCAACAAACAAAATAATGTGACGGAGTGTGAGAATCTTGAATGAAGTTGTACAAGTTCCTGTTACAGATGTAAAGGGAATCGGAGGAGAAACATCTGAATTACTACATGAGATGGGAATTTATACAGTTTCTCATCTATTAGAACATTTTCCGTACCGTTATGAAGACTATGCGATGAAAGATCTTGCTGAAGTAAAGCATGATGAGCGTGTAACAGTCGAGGGGAAAGTTCATAGTGCTCCTTTACTGCAATATTACGGGAAAAAGAAGTCACGCCTTACAGTTCGTGTCCTTGTCGGTCGTTATTTAATTACTGCTGTGTGTTTTAATAGACCGTACTATAAGCAAAAGTTACAGCTAGATGAGACAGTAACGATTACTGGTAAATGGGATCAGCATCGTCAAACGATTGCGGTATCAGAGCTTCATTTTGGACCGGTAGTACGTCAACAAGAAGTAGAGCCTGTATACTCAGTAAAAGGGAAACTTACAGTGAAACAGATGCGTCGTTATATCGCCCAAGCGTTAAAGGAGTATGGAGACTGTATAGTCGAAGTGTTACCTGACGGTTTGCTAAGCCGATATAAATTATTACCACGCTATGAAGCGCTAAGGGCCCTGCACTTTCCAGTAGGGCAGGAAGATTTAAAACAAGCGCGCCGCCGTTTTGTATATGAAGAGTTTTTCTTATTTCAACTGAAAATGCAAACGTTACGGAAAATGGAGAGGGAAAATTCAAAAGGAACAAAGAAAGAAATTCCTTCCGCAGAATTACAAGAGTTTATCGACACACTTCCGTTTCCGTTAACTGGTGCGCAGCGCCGAGTTGTAGATGAAATTATGAAAGATATGACATCTCCTTATCGGATGAATCGTTTGCTGCAAGGTGACGTAGGTTCAGGGAAAACGGTCGTTGCTGCAATTGGTCTTTATGCAGCGAAACTAGCACATTATCAAGGTGCTTTAATGGTTCCAACAGAAATTTTAGCAGAACAACATTATCAATCGCTCGCGGAGACGTTTTCTCATTTTGGTATGAAGGTTGAATTGTTAACGAGTTCTGTTAAAGGTGTGAGACGTCGAGAGATTTTGGCGAAATTAGAACAAGGGGAAATAGATATCCTTGTTGGAACACACGCTTTAATTCAAGATGAAGTAATATTTCATAGGTTAGGTCTCGTTATTACTGATGAACAACATCGATTTGGTGTAGCGCAGCGCCGGGTTTTACGGGAGAAAGGTGAAAGTCCAGATGTATTATTTATGACAGCAACCCCAATTCCGCGTACGTTAGCAATAACTGCATTTGGAGAGATGGATGTATCTATAATCGATGAGATGCCAGCGGGTAGAAAGGTAATTGAAACATACTGGGCAAAACATGATATGTTAGATCGAGTTCTCGGTTTTGTAGAGAAAGAGATAAAAAAGGGAAGACAAGCATATGTTATTTGTCCTCTTATTGAAGAGTCTGAGAAACTTGATGTTCAAAATGCTATCGACTTACATAGTATGCTAACTCATCATTATCAAGGAAAATGCCAAGTTGGGTTAATGCATGGAAGATTATCATCTCAGGAAAAAGAAGAGATAATGGGGCAATTTAGTGAAAATAAAGTGCAAATTCTTGTATCAACAACAGTTGTTGAAGTAGGTGTGAACGTACCGAATGCGACTGTTATGGTCATTTATGATGCTGAGCGTTTCGGTTTGTCGCAGCTCCATCAGCTGAGGGGGCGTGTTGGACGTGGTAGTGAACAATCTTATTGTTTATTAATCGCAGATCCAAAATCGGAAACTGGAAAAGAAAGAATGCGCATTATGACTGAAACAAATGATGGATTTGTATTGTCAGAAAAAGATTTAGAATTACGAGGTCCTGGGGATTTCTTCGGGAGTAAGCAAAGTGGTTTACCAGAATTTAAGGTTGCTGATATGGTACATGATTATCGGGCGTTAGAAACAGCAAGACAAGATGCGGCGATACTAGTAGATTCAGAAGCGTTTTGGCACAACGATCAGTATGCTGCCCTGCGTACGTATCTTGATGGGACAGGTGTGTTCCAGGGAGAGAAGCTCGATTAAAGGGAGTCAACGAAAATTTTTGTTGCATTCTACTTTTAATGATTATATACTACTGTTAGTACCTAGTCATAAAAATGGATGGTGCGGTATGAAAAAAAGAAGAAGTAAAAAAGAAAGACAAGAATTATTACAACAAACAATAGAAACGAATCCTTTTATAACGGATGAAGATTTAGCTGAAAAATTTCAGGTGAGCATACAAACGGTTCGTCTGGATCGAATGGAATTATCTATTCCTGAATTAAGAGAGAGAATTAAACATGTAGCTACAAAACAACATGAAGAAGATGTGAAATCTTTACCGTTAGAAGAGGTTGTCGGCGAAATTATCGATATAGAATTAGATAGACATGCAATTTCTATCTTTGAAGTTAAGGTAGAACATGTATTTAAAAGAAATCAAATTGCCCGTGGGCATCATTTGTTTGCACAAGCAAACTCACTAGCTGTTGCGGTTATTGATGAAGAATTAGCTTTAACTGCAAAGTCTACCATTCGATACATTCGTCCTGTAAAATTAGGAGAGCGTGTTGTTGCAAAAGCGCGCGTTGAAGATGTAGAGAATGATAAAGGACGGACGGTTGTCAAAGTGCGCAGCTTTGTTGGAGAAGAACTTGTTTTTACAGGCACTTTTGAAATGTATCGATCTAGTAATTATAGTGAGGAAGGTAACAACTTATGAAAATCGCAATAGATGCAATGGGCGGCGATCATGCTCCAAAGGCTGTCGTACTAGGAGCAATGAAAGCTATTAAGGAATATTCTGATTTACATATTACATTAGTAGGGAAAGAAGAGGAAATTCGTCAATACTTAACGAGTGAAGAGCGAATTACGATTCTTCATACAGATGAAAAAATCGAATCGACAGATGAACCAGTAAGAGCGGTTCGTCGAAAAAAGCAAGCTTCAATGGTACTAGCAGCACAGCAAGTGAAAGACGGCGTAGCAGATGCTTGTATATCAGCTGGTAGTACAGGAGCTTTAATGGCGGCTGGATTGTTTGTTGTCGGTCGTATGGAAGGAATTGAGCGACCAGCTTTATCACCTACAATGCCAACTGTTGATGGAGAAGGTTTTGTTATGTTAGATGTTGGAGCGAACGTTGATGCAAAACCAATTCATTTATATCAATATGCAGTAATGGGATCTGTATACGCTGAGAAAGTAAGAGGAATTAAAAATCCTCGCGTTGGACTTTTAAACGTTGGAACAGAGGATGGTAAAGGGAACGAGCTTTCAAAACAAGTCTTTGCAATGCTTAAGGATGCCCCAATTCATTTCGTTGGGAACGTTGAATCAAGAGATTTATTGCAAGGCGTAGCAGATGTTGTAGTGTGCGATGGTTTTACAGGTAATGTAGCACTGAAGTCACTAGAAGGAACAGCTCTTGCATTATTCTCTATGTTAAAAGAGCAGTTAATGAGTTCGTTTACAAGCAAATTAGCAGCAGCGGTATTAAAACCAAAACTTATGGTATTAAAAGATAAAATGGATTATTCGGAGTATGGCGGGGCGGCATTATTTGGATTGAAAGCTCCTGTCATTAAGGCTCATGGTTCTTCTAACGACCAATCGATATTCAGTGCGATTCGTCAAACGAGGGAAATGGTAGCGAAAGAAGTTATTCCTACAATTTCAAGTGTAATGGAGAAAGAGCCACTCCAATAAGAGGAGGGTTTGAAATGGGAAAACTAGCATTTCTTTTTCCGGGCCAAGGTTCACAGGCAGTTGGAATGGGTAGACAGTTAGCGGATAATAATAAAGAGGTTGCGAAAGTTTTTGAAAAAGCAGATGAGGTGTTACAGGATTCACTTTCAGAAGTGATTTTTGAAGGGCCGCAGGAAAAGCTAACATTAACGACAAATGCGCAGCCGGCATTATTAACAACAAGTTATGCAATTTTGACAGCTTTGAAAGAGTACGGTATTACACCTGATTTTGTAGCAGGACACAGTTTAGGTGAATATAGCGCTCTTGTGGCAGCTGGTGCATTAACTTTTGAAGATGCTGTATATGCTGTAAGGAAACGCGGGGAATATATGGAAGAGGCTGTTCCAGGCGGGGAAGGTGCAATGGCAGCTATTTTAGGTGCTGATCCAGATATGTTGAAACGAGTTACTGAAGAAGTAACAAGTGAAGGATATGCGGTGCAAATCGCTAATATGAATAGCACGAAGCAAATTGTGATTTCTGGAACGAAGCAAGGTGTAGAGATTGCTTCTCAAAGAGCGAAAGAAAATGGCGCGAAGAGAGCAATTCCGCTTAAAGTAAGTGGACCGTTCCACTCTTCACTTATGAAACCTGCAGCTGAGAAATTCCAAAGTGTTTTAAATGAAATTACAATTCAAGATACGAATATTCCGGTTATCGCGAATGTTACAGCGGACGTTATTACACGTGGTGCAGATATTCAAGAAAAGCTAATCGAACAGCTTTATTCGCCTGTCTTATGGTATCCATCCGTGGAATACATGGTGAATCAAGGGGTAGATACATTTATTGAAATTGGACCTGGGAAAGTACTTGCTGGACTTATGAAGTCGATTGATTCATCAGTGAAAGCATATGCGATATACGATGAAGAGACATTAAAAGATACCATTTCAAATTTGAGAGGAGAAAACTGATGTTAAAAGGAAAAGTAGCATTAGTAACCGGTGCGTCACGCGGGATTGGTCGTGCGATTGCGATTGATTTAGCGAAACAAGGGGCAAATGTAGTAGTAAATTATGCTGGTAATGAGCAAAAGGCAAATGAAGTAGTTGATGAAATAAAGAAATTAGGTTCAGATGCTATTGCAGTAAGAGCGGATGTTGCAAATGTAGATGATGTTACAAATATGGTAAAACAAACGGTAGATACATTTGGACAAGTAGATATTCTTGTGAATAATGCTGGTGTAACGAAAGATAATTTATTAATGCGTATGAAAGAAGAAGAATGGGATACAGTTATTAATACAAACTTAAAAGGTGTATTTTTATGTACGAAGGCAGTATCTCGATATATGATGCGTCAACGTCATGGACGTATTATTAATATCGCTTCTGTTGTTGGGGTAACAGGGAATCCAGGACAAGCAAACTATGTTGCTGCTAAAGCAGGTGTAATTGGATTAACAAAAACATCAGCAAAAGAGTTAGCGAGCCGAAATATTACAGTAAATGCAATTGCTCCTGGGTTTATTGCGACTGATATGACGGATGTACTGGATGAAAATATAAAAGCAGAAATGTTGAAATTAATTCCTGCAGCTCAGTTTGGTGAAGCGCAAGATATCGCAAATACTGTAACATTTTTCGCTTCTGATCAAAGCAAATATGTTACAGGTCAAACGTTAAATGTTGACGGCGGAATGGTAATGTAATAAAAGAATCGATTTCAACTAGTTTTTTTTGCAAATATTTAATATAATATTTGAGGGGAGGTGAATGGAATGGCAGATGTTTTAGAGCGTGTAACAAAAATCATCGTTGATCGTTTAGGTGTAGAAGAAACTGAAGTAGTACCAGCTGCGAGCTTTAAAGAAGATTTAGGCGCAGACTCCCTAGATGTAGTAGAACTTGTAATGCAATTGGAAGATGAATTCGAAATGGAAATTTCTGATGAAGATGCTGAAAAGATTGCTACTGTTGGCGATGCTGTGACTTACATAGAGAGTCATCTATAATGCTTAAGTGAAGTCCCGTTTTTTAGCGGGGCTTCTCGGCTTATATCTGGAGGGACCTATGCCGTACCGAAAACATAGAGAAAAAAAATACGAAACAAAATATCGTGAAGCGTTTAAAGTATTTCAAGAAGAGATAGGTATTACGTTTACAGATGAAAAATTACTGATTCAAGCATTTACGCATTCATCGTATGTGAATGAGCATCGAAAAAAACCGCACGAGGACAATGAGCGTCTTGAATTTCTTGGTGATGCTGTATTGGAACTCACTGTATCACAGTATCTGTTTCAAAAATATCCGACAATGAGCGAAGGAGAGTTAACGAAACTACGTGCAGCTATTGTATGTGAGCCATCTCTTGTTCGTTTTGCAAACGAGTTGTCATTTGGTAGCCTTGTTTTATTAGGAAAAGGTGAGGAAATGACGGGTGGACGTGAACGACCAGCTTTATTAGCGGATGTCTTTGAAGCGTTTATTGGGGCCCTTTACCTTGATCAAGGGCTAGAAACAGTTTGGGGATTCTTAAAAGAAGTTGTATATCCGAAAATTAATGAAGGTGCTTTTTCTCATGTGATGGATTATAAGAGTCAATTACAAGAATTGATTCAGCGTGATGGTAGTGGCAATATTGAATATCAAATTCTGCAAGAAAAAGGACCAGCCCACAATCGAGAATTTGTGTCACGTGTTACGTTAAATAACGTGGCATTAGGTCTTGGTAGTGGAAAGTCGAAAAAAGAAGCAGAGCAACAAGCTGCTGCAGAAGCGTTGAAAAAGTTAAAAGAACAACTATAAGGAATCCCCCTTTGAATGAGGGGGATTCCTTATGCATAGAATGAAACTTTCTTTTTGTTTGTAAATAAAAGGGAGGGAAATCCGTATAATGGCTCGTTTGCATGCAAACAGCGTTTATAACAACGGAGAATAGGAGGAAGGCCTTTCGTGTTTTTAAAAAGATTAGAAATAGCAGGATTTAAATCTTTTGCTGAGCGTGTATCTGTTGATTTTGTTCCTGGTGTAACTTCTGTAGTAGGCCCTAATGGGAGTGGGAAAAGTAATATTACGGATGCAATTCGCTGGGTACTTGGTGAACAATCTGCGAAATCATTACGTGGTGCAAAGATGGAGGATATTATTTTTGCGGGCAGTGATACGAGAAGAGCAGTTAATGTTGCTGAAGTAACATTAACTTTAAATAATGAAGATCAACGTTTGCCGATTGAATATAATGAGGTGTGTGTAACGCGCCGTGTATCTCGTTCAGGTGATAGTGATTTCTATATTAATAAACAATCATGTAGATTAAAAGATATTATTGATTTGTTTATGGACTCTGGTATGGGAAGAGAAGCTTTTTCGATTATTAGCCAGGGGAAAGTTGAAGAGATTTTAAGTAGTAAATCAGAAGAGCGTCGTGGTGTATTTGAAGAAGCTGCGGGTGTGCTGAAATACAAACTTCGTAAAAAGAAAGCTGAAGGGAAATTAGCAGAAACGCAAGAAAATTTAAATCGTGTACAAGATATAATTCACGAATTAAGTAGTCAAGTAGAACCTTTAGAAAGACAAGCTTCTATTGCGAAAGATTATCTTGAGAAAAAAGAAGAATTAGAGAAAGTAGAAGCAGCGCTTATTGTACATGAAATTGAAGAATTACATGAGAAATGGGAAGCGCTTCGAAATCAGTTTGGGCATAATAAAAACGAAGAAGCTAAAATGTCAACGAATTTACAAAAAGGTGAAGAAGAGCTTGAGGAATTACGGGGGCAATTACAAGCGGTAGATGAGTCTGTAGATTCCTTACAAGAAGTACTTCTTCTTTCTAGTAAAGAGCTAGAAAAACTAGAAGGACAGCGTGAGTTATTAAAAGAGAGAAAGCAAAATGCAACGACGCATTGTGCACAGCTTGAACAGTTAATTGTTGAATTAACAGAAAAAGCTAAAAGTTATGATGGTGAAATTGAGTCGAGTACAGAAGTGTTGATGCAATTTGCAAATCAAGTAAAAGAGTTAGAGAGAAAATTGCATGATAATGAGCTATTGCTTGCAACTTTCGCTGACAATTTAGAGGAGAAAATTGAGAATTTAAAAGGTGATTATATTGAACTTTTAAATCAACAAGCTAGTCATCGTAATGAGTTATCTATGATTGAAGAACAATCTAAACAGCAAAGCTCTAAAAATGAACGTCTTGATGAAGAAAATGCGAAATATGTAGAAATGCGTATGGAAATTACAGCGAAAAAGACGAAACTTGTAGAGAATTATGAACAAGTGAAAGAAAAAGTAGCTGGTCTTCTTTCGGACATACAGAAGACAGAAGTGGCGCTTGGGAAATGTAAGACGCAGTATAGTGAAAATGAAACGAAACTATATCAAGCGTATCAATTTGTACAACAGGCATGTTCTCGAAAAGAAATGTTAGAAGAGATGCAAGAAGACTACTCTGGTTTCTATCAAGGAGTACGTGAAGTATTGAAAGCTAGAGAAAATAGATTGCAAGGTGTCGAGGGAGCTGTCGCAGAACTACTGACTGTACCGAAAGAATATGAAATCGCAATGGAAATTGCCTTAGGTGCAGCTATGCAACATATCGTAGTACAAACTGAAGAACATGCTCGTAATGCAATTGCGTTTTTAAAGCAAAATAAACATGGACGAGCAACGTTTTTACCGCAAGCTGTTATTAAGAGTAGATCGTTATCATTTGAGCAATTACGTATCGTAAATCAACACCCATCGTTTGTAGGTGTGGCGGCAGAACTTGTTCAGTACAACAATAAATATGAAAATGTAGTTTCAAATTTATTAGGTACGGTTATTGTTGCGAAAGACTTACGTGGAGCAAATGAACTAGCGAAACAACTACAATACCGTTATCGCATTGTAACAATCGAAGGTGATGTAGTGAACCCTGGTGGTTCTATGACGGGTGGAGCGGTAAAACAAGCGAAATCTTCTTTATTAGGACGTCAACGTGAACTGGAAGAGTGGACTAACAAGTTAACTGATATGGAAGAAAAAACAACGAAGTTAGAAAACTTTGTTAAAGCAGTAAAACAAGAAATTCAAGAAAAAGAATTAAAAATACGAGAACTAAGACAAAGTGTAGAAGCAGAGCGTGTAGATGAGCAGAGATTAAGAGAAGAAATTAACCGTTTAGAATTAGAAGAACATCGTATTAACGATCGCTTATCTATTTATGATTTAGAGATTGAAGGCTTCTTACAAGATCGAGTAAAAATGCAAGGGCGTAAAGAGGAGTTAGAAGGGATTTTAACGAATCTTCAAGCTGATATCACGGAGTTAGATAGTAAAATTGTCGCTTTAACAAAACAAAAAAGTGAGCAGCATTCTTCGAAAGAAAAAGTTCAAAAAGAAATGACTGAGTTAAAAGTGTTGGCGGCTGAAAAGCAACAACGCTTATCTAATCAAAAAGAAAAAGTTGAACGATTGACGAAGGAAAAAGACGAAACGGATGCAACACTTGTAAAAACGAAAGAGGATTTAGCATTCTTAAAACAAGAAATGACATCGAATTCAAGTGGTGAAGAGCAAATTACGAATATGATTGAGAAGAAAGCATATGATCGTAATCAAACTTCAGAGTTAATACGTTCTCGTCGTGAACAACGTGTATCATTACAAGAAAGAGCTGAACATTTAGAGCGTAGTCTGAAAGAAACGACAGGTAAACATAAATATATTCTTGAGATGCTGAAAGATCAAGAAGTGAAAATAAATCGACTTGATGTAGAGCTAGAAAATAGATTGCAACATTTACGTGAAACCTATACGATTTCATTCGAAGCAGCGAAACTCAAATATACAATGGCAATGCCAGCGGAAGATGCACGTAAGAAAGTAAAATTAATCAAATTATCCATAGAAGAATTAGGCACAGTAAACTTAGGTGCAATTGATGAGTATGAGCGTGTAGCAGAGCGTCATACGTTCTTATTAGAGCAGAGAGGCGATCTAGAAGAAGCGAAAACGACATTGCACCAACTTATTACCGAAATGGATGAAGAAATGAAAAAACGCTTTTCTACCACATTCGAAGGGATTCGAATGGAGTTTCAATCGGTATTCTCTGAATTATTTGGAGGCGGTAGAGCGGATTTAGTCATGACGAATCCAGAAGACTTATTAAATACGGGTATTGATATTGTAGCGCAACCGCCAGGGAAGAAACTGCAAAACTTAGGTTTACTTTCAGGTGGAGAGCGTGCTTTAACAGCAATTGCGCTTTTATTTGGTATTTTAAAAGTACGCCCAGTACCATTCTGTGTACTAGATGAGGTAGAGGCGGCTCTTGATGAGGCGAATGTTGTCCGCTTTGCCCAGTATTTAAAGAAGTTTAGTGATGAGACGCAGTTTATTGTAATCACACATAGAAAAGGTACAATGGAAGAGTCTGACGTATTGTACGGTGTAACAATGCAAGAATCAGGGGTATCTAAACTTGTTTCGGTTCGTTTAGGTGATGGAGAAGAACTAGTTGCAAGCAAATAGGAAGGATGGGACAGTATGAGCTTTTTTAAAAAATTAAAAGAGAAAATTTCAAAACAAACAGATACAGTAACAGAGAAGTTTAAACAAGGATTAGAAAAAACAAGAAATTCATTTGCTGATAAAGTAAATGATTTAGTGTATCGTTATCGCAAAATAGACGAAGATTTCTTTGAGGAATTAGAAGAGATCTTAATTAGTGCAGATGTCGGCGTTTCGACAGTAATGGAATTAATTGATCAGTTGAAAGAAGAAGTGCAACGTCGTAACATTCAAGATCCGAAAGAAGTACAGGCTGTCATTTCAGAAAAGTTAGTAGGAATTTACAAAGGTGACAGCGACTTTAGTAATGAAGTTAATATACAAGAGGATCAATTAACGGTTGTTTTATTTGTTGGTGTTAACGGTGTAGGGAAAACGACTACAATTGGTAAGTTAGCTCATAAATTTAAATCAGAAGGTAAGTCCGTCTTATTAGCGGCAGGAGACACATTCCGTGCTGGAGCGATTGAACAATTAGAAGTATGGGGCGATCGCGTTGGTGTAGAAGTGATTAAACAAGGATCAGGATCTGATCCAGCAGCAGTTATGTATGACGCTGTACAAGCAGCGAAAGCACGTAAAGTGGACGTATTACTATGTGATACAGCAGGACGCTTACAAAATAAAGTGAACTTAATGAAAGAGTTAGAGAAAGTGAAGCGTGTAATTGAGCGTGAAGTACCAGGGGCTCCTCATGAAGTATTACTTGTTATTGATGCGACAACTGGACAAAATGGTTTAAGCCAAGCAAAAACATTCCGCGAAGCAACGAATGTTACTGGTATTGTTTTAACGAAGTTAGATGGCACTGCTAAAGGTGGTATCGTATTAGCGATTCGTAACGAAATGGATGTACCGGTGAAATTCGTTGGATTAGGAGAGCAGATGGATGATCTGCAACAGTTCGATCCGGAACAATATGTGTATGGTTTATTTGCGAACTTAGTAGAAACAGAAGAAGTATAAGCGAAAGAAGCGGTATTTTCCGCTTCTTTTTCTATAAAAATATGTGATGTTAAGAAAAAAACTTGACACTCTTTTGTACTCCATGTAAACTAATTCATGTAAAGGGAAATCACTTAACAAAGGATGATCCAACATGCTCGAAAAAACAACGAGAATGAACTATTTATTTGATTTTTATCAATCGTTGTTAACGCAAAAACAAAGAAGTTATATGTCGCTTTATTATCTAGATGATTTATCTCTTGGTGAAATTGCGGAAGAATTTGATGTAAGTCGCCAAGCCGTGTATGATAACATTAAACGGACTGAAGCGATGCTTGAAGAATATGAAGAAAAATTAGTATTACTTCAAAAGTTTCAAGAGCGACAGCGACTTGTTGCAAAGCTAAAACAGCTAATCAGCGAAGAAGAGCATGTGAATGAAGAAATGAAACAAGTTGTTGAAGCTATCGAAAAATTAGATTAGGAGGGCGGCAATATGGCATTTGAAGGATTAGCCGACCGACTTCAACAGACAATGCAAAAAATCCGCGGCAAAGGAAAAGTTTCTGAAGCCGATGTGAAAGAAATGATGAGAGAAGTTCGTCTTGCTCTTTTAGAAGCGGACGTTAACTTTAAAGTAGTAAAAGATTTTGTAAAGCGTGTGTCTGAACGTGCTGTCGGACAAGATGTAATGAAAAGTTTGACACCTGGACAACAAGTAATTAAAGTGGTACAGGAAGAACTTACAGAACTTATGGGCGGAGAGCAAAGCAAAATTGCTGTTGCTAATAAGCCGCCAACTGTTATAATGATGGTTGGTCTGCAAGGTGCGGGTAAAACAACGACGACAGGTAAGCTTGCGAATTTGCTACGTAAAAAGCATAATCGTAAACCGATGCTTGTTGCAGCGGATATTTACCGTCCAGCAGCTATTAAACAGCTTGAAACATTAGGGAAGCAATTGGACATGCCTGTATTCTCTTTAGGAGATCAAGTAAGTCCTGTTGAAATTGCGAAACAAGCGATTGCAAAAGCAAAAGAAGATCATCACGATTATGTTTTAATCGATACAGCAGGTCGTCTGCATATTGATGAAGAACTAATGGATGAATTAGCGAAAGTGAAAGAAGTTGCGAAACCGGATGAAATTTTCCTTGTTGTCGATGCGATGACGGGACAAGACGCGGTAAATGTTGCACAAAGTTTCCATGAACAGTTAGGTTTAACAGGTGTTGTATTAACGAAATTAGATGGTGATACGCGCGGTGGTGCTGCATTATCTATTAAGGCGGTAACAAATACACCAATTAAATTTGCTGGTATGGGTGAAAAACTAGATGCAATTGAAGCGTTCCATCCAGAACGTATGGCATCCCGTATTTTAGGGATGGGAGACGTCTTAACATTAATTGAAAAAGCGCAAGCTACAGTTGATGAAGAGAAAGCAAAAGAACTTGAGCAAAAAATGCGTACGCTTTCGTTTACACTTGACGATTTCCTAGAACAACTTGGACAAGTGCGTCAACTTGGACCGCTTGACGAATTGTTAGGAATGCTTCCTGGTGCAAATAAAATTAAAGGGCTGAAAAATGCGCAAGTTGATGAAAAGCAAATTGGGCATATTGAAGCGATTATTCGTTCTATGACTAAATTAGAGCGAGAACAACCGGAAATAATCAATGCTAGTCGTAAAAAACGCATTGCCAAAGGTAGCGGTACAACGGTACAAGAAATCAATCGTTTAATCAAGCAATTTGATGATATGAAAAAGATGATGAAAACGATGACGGGAATGCAAAAAGGTAAGAAAAAAGGACTAGGTGGATTGAAGTTTCCATTCATGTAAGGAAAAAAGATGGCTCTGTTAAGAAAAAATACTTTACAAAGCAATAGTCTTTTTGCTAATATAATTATCTGTGTGAAATAAATTCGGAGGTGCTTTATAAATGGCAGTTAAAATTCGTTTAAAACGTATGGGAGCTAAAAAAACTCCTTTCTATCGTGTAGTTGTTGCAGATTCTCGTTCTCCTCGTGACGGACGTTTCATTGAGGAAATCGGTACTTACAATCCGGTTGCTCAACCAGCTGAAGTTAAGATCAACGAAGAAGCAGCATTAAAATGGTTAGGAAATGGTGCTAAACCATCTGATACAGTTCGTAACTTATTCTCTAACCAAGGTATCATGGAGAAATTCCACTTATCTAAACAAGGTAAGTAATTGAGGCAATGACTATGAAGAAGTTAGTCGAGACGATTGTCAAGCCTCTTGTCGATCATCCTGAAGATGTAAAAGTTACACAGGAACTTTACAACGGAGAGATAAAGTATCGATTAACTGTACATCCTGAGGATGTTGGAAAAGTCATTGGAAAGCAAGGGAAGGTTGCGAAAGCGATTCGAATGCTCTTGTATTCAGTGGGACATCATAATGATGAGAAAGTAACACTGGAAATTCAATAAACGTAAAAAGGGCGAGGAGTTAATTCCTCTCCCTTTTTTAACATTTAAAGAGAAGTTGCATGTTCCATATGTGAAATGGAGATGCTTAATTTATATAGAAACCAGGGGTGACATACTGTTTATGACAAAATGGTTTAATGTAGGGAAAATTGTAAATACTCATGGCGTAAGAGGAGAAATTCGTGTGATTTCTCGTACTGATTTTCCAGAAGAGCGATATAAAGTAGGAAACACTTTATACATATCGAATGAGAAAAGTACAGACTACCTTCCGGTAAAAGTAACTTCTCATCGTCAACATAAGACATTTGATTTATTAACATTTGAAGGATACAACAATGTAGATGAAGTAGAGAAGTTCAAAGGTTCTTTAATAAAAGTGCCAGAAGAGCAGCTAGGCGAACTAGCTGAAGGTGAATACTACTATCATGAAATTATCGGTTGCAGTGTTGTGACAGAAGAAGGAGAAGCACTAGGAACAATTAAAGAGATTCTATCTCCTGGTGCAAATGATGTTTGGGTAATTAAACGTCCAAAGGGTCAAGACCTTTTAATTCCTTATATTGATGACGTTGTACTTCAAGTTAATATTGAAAATAAATTAGTAACCATTCATGTAATGGAAGGATTGCTATAATGAAAATTGATATTTTAACGTTGTTTCCAGATATGTTTACGGGTGTGTTTGGATCTTCAATTTTAAAGAAAGCACAAGAAAAAGAAGCTGTAGAGCTTCGTGTTGTCAATTTCCGTGATTATACGACTAGTAAACATAATAGTGTAGATGATTATCCGTATGGTGGGGGCGCTGGGATGGTATTAACCCCGCAGCCTATCTTTGATGCGGTGGAAGATTTAACGAAAGAAACAGAGCGTAAGCCGAGAGTGGTCTTAATGTGTCCGCAAGGGGAAAGATTTACTCAGAAGAAAGCGGAAGAGCTTGCAGAGGAAGAACATGTAATCTTTGTATGTGGGCATTATGAAGGCTATGACGAAAGAATTCGTGAACATCTCGTAACAGATGAAATTTCTATTGGTGATTACGTATTAACTGGTGGAGAACTAGCTTCTATGGTTATTACTGATAGTGTCGTACGTCTATTGCCAGGAGTGCTAGGGAACCATGCTTCGCAAGTAGAAGATTCGTTTAGTACAGGTTTGTTGGAGCATCCACACTATACACGTCCAGCTGATTTTCGTGGTATGAAGGTACCGGATGTACTAATGTCAGGAAATCATAAAAATATTGATGAATGGCGCCATAAAGAGTCCTTGCGTCGTACGTATACACGTAGACCGGACTTACTGGAAGAACGAGAATTATCTAAACAAGAAGAGAAATGGCTAGAACAAATTAAAGAAGGCCGATAAGGACTTGATATATTTTCTATTGCAACAGTCCTAGCAATATGCTATTATAACATTTGTGCTACTGAAATCAGTAGCCGTATTAACGATGTTCCGCTGTAATTTATTAAGACTTTATAAGAACATCTGTTTAAAGGAGAGAATTTAATATGCAACAATTAATCGCAGAAATTACAAAAGGCCAATTAAAAACTGACCTTCCTTCATTCCGTCCTGGAGACACTTTACGTGTACACGTAAAAGTAGTTGAGGGAACTCGTGAAAGAATTCAGCTTTTCGAAGGTGTTGTAATTAAACGTCGTGGTGGCGGAATCAGTGAAACATTCACAGTTCGTAAAATTTCTTACGGTGTAGGTGTTGAGCGTACATTCCCAATTCACACGCCAAGAATCGCGAAAATCGAAGTACTTCGCCGTGGTAAAGTACGTCGTGCTAAGTTATACTACTTACGTAACCTTCGCGGTAAAAAAGCACGTATTAAAGAAATTCGATAAGACATGTATGGGAGCTTGTAAATGCGCAAGCTCCCTTTTTCCAATCTATATAAAATTTTGATATAATACGAGCAGCTTACATAACCGTGGAGGGGAAATACATGAAGAAAGAAAAGAGTTCACTTTGGGAATGGATCAAGGCAATTTTGATTGCTGTTGTATTAGCGGGCGTTATTAGACAGTTTTTCTTTGCACCAATTCTCGTAGATGGAGTATCGATGGCATCTACTTTACACGATCGCGATCGAATGATTGTCAATAAAATTGGTTATCACATAGGAGATCCAAAACGATTTGATATTATCGTATTCCGGGCAACGGAAGATAAGGACTATATTAAGCGTATTATTGGCCTACCAGGCGATGAAATAGAGTATCGTAATGATACACTATATGTTAACGGAAAGGCTTATGAGGAGCCATATTTAGACAAGCAGAAAAAACAAATTGCTGACGGACCGCTTACATATGATTTTACTCTTGAAGAAATGACAGGGAAGAAAACTGTTCCAGAAGGTCAATTATTCGTTTTAGGCGATAATCGTCGTTTTAGTAAAGATAGCCGTTCGATTGGTACAATTTCAATGGACCAAGTGATTGGAAAAGCAAATATACTATATTGGCCGTTAAAAGATGCTCGTATTGTGAAATAAAAGAAAAAGAAGGTGGCAACATGGTAATTCAATGGTTCCCGGGACATATGGCAAAGGCTAGACGCCAAGTAACAGAAAAATTAAAGTTAATTGATGTTGTAATTGAGCTTGTAGATGCTCGATTACCTTTATCATCTCGAAATCCAATGATTGATGAGATTATTACGCATAAACCGAGGCTTGTTGTTTTAAATAAAGCAGATATGGCAGATGATCGTTTAACGAAACAATGGATTGCATATTTTAAAGAAAAAGGTCATATGGCAATTTCAATTAACGCGCAAGCTGGACAAGGTATGAAGGAAATTGCAGCGGCTTGTAAAGTGTTGGTTAAAGAAAAGTTTGATAAAATGGTTGCAAAAGGTATTAGACCGAGAGCGATTCGTGCATTAATTGTAGGGATACCGAATGTTGGTAAATCTACATTAATTAATAAATTAGCAAAGAAAAATATTGCTAAAACAGGAGATCGTCCAGGTGTGACAACAGCCCAGCAATGGATTAAAGTTGGGAAAGAAATGGAACTGTTAGATACACCGGGTATTCTGTGGCCTAAATTTGAAGATCAATTAGTGGGTCTTCGATTAGCGACAACAGGCGCAATTAAAGATTCCATTTTAAATTTACAAGATGTTGCTGTTTACGCACTACGTTTTATGGAGAAACATTATCCAGAACGTTTGAAAGAGCGCTATAATTTAAATGACATTCCAGAAGACATCGTGGAGTTATTTGATGCGATTGGAAAAAATAGAGGTTGCTTAATGGGCGGCGGAATGATTGATTATGATAAAACATCTGAACTTGTACTTCGTGAACTTCGTGGTGGCAAACTTGGAAAAATGACGTTTGAAACACCAGAAGAGTTTGCAGAGCAGACAGAAGATGCAGAAAAAGTAGAAGAAGTATAAGACGTGCGTTTGTACGTCTTTTCTTTTTTGTATATAAAGGGAGTGGCATGAATGCAAAAAGTGACTATTCAAGAAGCGGAACATTTACTGCAAGAAATTATGAGTGAAGAAGATGACCGCTTTCAACTATTAATGAAAGATGAGCGAAAAGGGGTACAAAAGCTCATTTTGAAGTGGTATAAACAAAAAGAGTTAGCGCAGAAAGAAAAAGAAAAGTTTTTCGAAATGTCCAAGTATGAGATTGCATTACGTGAAAAAGGTCTCGCATATATCGCAGGTATTGATGAAGTAGGGCGTGGACCGTTAGCTGGGCCTGTTGTGACGGCAGCTGTTGTCCTTCCGGAAGATTTTTATATTCCAGGGTTAAATGACTCGAAAAAGCTGAGTGAGGCGAAGCGAGAGCGTTTTTATGATGAAATCAAAGCACAAGCAATTGCAATTGGAGTTGGAATTGTATCACCGCAAGTTATTGATGAGATAAATATTTATCAAGCGACGAAACAAGCGATGTTAGATGCTGTTGCGAATTTATCTTGTACACCACAATATTTATTAATTGATGCGATGAAACTCCCTACACCAATTCCGCAAACATCCATTATTAAAGGTGATGCGAAAAGTATTTCTATTTCAGCTGCATCCATTATTGCGAAAGTAACGAGAGATCGTATGATGAAAGAGCTTGGAGAAAAGTATCCTGCATATGGATTTGAACAACATATGGGGTATGGAACAAAACAACATTTAGAGGCGATTGAAGTGCATGGCGTATTAGAGGAACATCGAAAATCGTTTGCACCTATTAAAGATATGATTCAAAAATAAGCTGCGAAAACGCAGCTTATTTTTTATTTTGACATATAAACATTACTATTTTCAAAAAAGAATAAAGCGATTTCAGTTTTCTGACACTTTATTGTAGACAGCGTGCCAATCATCTTATACAATGGCAATGTAATGTTTTTTAAACATTAAAAAACTTTTCGAGTAAAACAGGAAAACAGGGGAGGATGGGACCATGAATATCCATGAGTACCAAGGTAAGGCAGTCCTTAGAAGCTATGGGGTTAGTGTTCCGAACGGGAAGGTTGCATTTACAGTAGAAGAAGCTGTAGAAGCAGCGAAAGAATTAGGAACGGATGTATGTGTAGTAAAAGCACAAATTCACGCTGGTGGACGCGGCAAAGCTGGCGGAGTAAAAGTTGCAAAAAATTTAGATGAAGTTCGTACATATGCAGAGAGCATTTTAGGAACTACACTTGTGACACATCAAACAGGTCCTGAAGGTAAGGAAGTAAAACGCTTACTTATCGAAGAAGGTTGCGATATTAAAAAAGAATATTATGTAGGTCTTGTGTTAGATCGTGCAACTTCTCAAGTTGTTTTAATGGCGTCTGAAGAAGGCGGAACAGAGATTGAGGAAGTAGCAGAAAAAACACCTGAAAAAATCTTTAAAGAATATATTGATCCAGCAGTAGGCTTACAAGGCTTCCAAGCGCGCCGAATCGCATTTAACATCAATATTCCAAAAGAGCTTGTAGGACAAGCTGTGAAGTTTATGATGGGCTTATACCGTGCGTTTATCGAAAAAGATTGCTCTATCGCTGAGATTAACCCGCTTGTTACAACAGGTGACGGTAAAGTAATGGCGTTAGATGCGAAATTAAACTTTGATTCTAATGCGTTATATCGCCATAAAGACATTTTAGAACTTCGTGATCTTGAGGAAGAAGATGCAAAAGAAATTGAAGCTTCTAAATATGACTTAAATTACATTCCTTTAGATGGAAATATCGGTTGTATGGTTAATGGTGCAGGTTTAGCGATGGCTACAATGGATATCATTAAACATTACCATGGTGATCCAGCTAACTTCTTAGATGTTGGTGGCGGTGCGACAGCTGAAAAAGTTACAGAAGCATTCAAAATTATCCTTTCTGACAAAAATGTAAAAGGTATCTTCGTTAACATTTTTGGTGGCATTATGAAGTGTGATGTTATCGCAGAAGGTGTTATTGAAGCAACGAAACAAGTAGGTCTTGAATTGCCTTTAGTTGTACGTCTTGAAGGTACAAACGTAGAGTTAGGTAAGAAAATTTTAAATGAGTCTGGCTTAAATATTGTTGCAGCAGAATCTATGGCAGACGGTGCACAAAAAATTGTTTCACTAGTGGGCTAATAGAAAGCGGGGGAGAAAAATGAGCGTATTAGTTAATAAAGATACAAAAGTTATTGTTCAAGGTATTACAGGTTCTCAAGGGTTATTCCACACAAAACAAATGATTGAATACGGTACGAAAATTGTCGGTGGTGTAACGCCAGGTAAAGGTGGCACTGATATTGAAGGTGTACCAGTATTTGATACTGTAGAAGATGCAGTGAAAGCAACAGGCGCAAACGCTTCAGTTGTATACGTTCCACCCGCTTTTGCGGCTGATGCAATTATGGAAGCGGTTGATGCAGAAATCGATTTAGTAGTATGTATTACTGAAGGAATTCCTGTATTAGATATGGTAAACGTAAAGAGATATATGGCGGGTAAACATACACGTTTACTTGGACCGAACTGCCCAGGTGTTATCACGCCTGATGAATGTAAAATCGGTATTATGCCAGGATACATTCATAAAAAAGGTCATGTTGGTATCGTGTCTCGCTCTGGTACATTAACGTATGAGGCTGTACATCAGTTAACACAAGAAGGTATTGGTCAATCTACTGCTGTAGGTATTGGCGGAGACCCAGTTAACGGTACAGACTTTATTGATGCGTTAAAAGCATTTAATGAAGATGAAGAGACACATGCTGTAATTATGATTGGTGAAATCGGCGGTACAGCGGAAGAAGAAGCAGCTGAATGGGTAAAAGCTAATATGACAAAACCTGTTGTGGGCTTCATTGGTGGCCAAACTGCGCCTGAAGGCAAACGTATGGGCCATGCTGGGGCAATCATTTCTGGTGGTAAAGGAACTGCTGCAGAAAAGATTAAAACAATGGAAGCTTGTGGTATTAAAGTAGCAGAAACACCAGCTGTTATGGGTGAAACATTAATCTCTGTTTTAAAAGAAAAGGGATTATTTGAGACTTGTAAAAACTATTAATCTTTTCGAAAGACACCTTCTTATTAGAGGTGTCTTTTTATAGTTCTTCTGTTTACATAATAAAAATTATGGGTAAGGAGAAATGAGATGAAACGAGAACGATTATTACACCTTCATTACATGTTAGCCGACCATTGGAAGGCGATAAAAAGGTTACTGTATGTCGATCCAGAATTGAAAAAAATATACACTTTTAATGCAAAACAAATGGAACACTACATGGGAATATCCTCGAAAAAATCTTCAGAATTAGTACATTTTCTTCAAAGTTCAAATCTATCGCAATATATATCTTATTTAGAGAAAAATCAAATCTTTTATATGACTATATGGGATGAAGAATACCCACAATTATTACGTGAAATACAAGATCCGCCCTTTGTTTTATATGGAAAAGGAGAGAAGGGTTTTCTCAATAAAGCAAATAAACTAGCGATTGTTGGAACGAGAGAGCCGACTTTATATGGTCATGAGAGTTTAGCGTCTATTGTACACCCGTTATTAAAAAGAGAATGGCTTATTGTTAGTGGGTTTGCAAGGGGGATAGATACAATGTCTCATGAAATTACAGTAAGACAGCATTGCCCAACTATTGCGATATTAGGACATGGATTATCTTATATGTATCCAAAAGAAAATAGGCATTTGTATGAAGCGTGGAAGGAATATATATTGTTATTGACAGAGTATCCGCCGCACTATGCGCCAAAAAAATGGTATTTTCCAAAACGAAACCGAATTATTAGCGGTATAAGTAAAGGTGTTTTAGTTGTAGAAGCGAAATCGAGAAGTGGAACACTTATTACTGCGGACCTTGCGTTAGAGCAAAATAGGGAGGTATTTGCGCTTCCTGGACCTATATTTATAGAGGGTGCATCGGGAACGAATCATCTTATTCAACAAGGTGCAAAACTAGTAAGAAATGCAGAAGATATCTTAGAAGAGATTTTAAATTAACCTTATATTTTTATGTTTTTATTAAACAATTATTGACAAATGGTAGATTGGCACTGTATGGTATATTCATTCTTGATTGACAAAAACAAGAGAAATCAATAAGATTAATGAAGACTTGAATCCACCTCTTAAGGAGGCACTAGCATGTCAGATTACCTCGTAATCGTGGAGTCGCCTTCTAAGGCGAAGACCATTGAGAAATATTTAGGGAAAAAATACAAAGTTGTCGCGTCTATGGGACACGTTCGCGATTTACCTAAAAGTCAAATGGGGATAGAAGTAAAGAACAACTTCACCCCGAAGTATATTACCATTCGTGGTAAAGGTCCCGTCTTAAAAGACTTAAAATCAGCGGCAAAAAAAGCAAAGAAAGTCTATCTCGCGGCCGATCCAGACCGCGAAGGGGAAGCTATTGCTTGGCATTTAGCCAATACGTTAAATGTGGACGTTGAATCAGATTGCCGAGTTGTGTTTAATGAGATTACAAAAGATGCAATCAAAGAATCATTTAAACATCCTCGTGCGATTAATATGGATTTAGTAGATGCACAACAAGCAAGACGTATACTTGATCGCCTTGTTGGTTACAATATTAGTCCTTTATTATGGAAGAAAGTAAAAAAAGGACTAAGTGCAGGACGCGTACAATCTGTAGCAGTTCGTTTAATTATCGAACGTGAAAAAGAAATTGAAAGCTTTGAACCTGAAGAATTCTGGACAATTAAGACAGAATTTGTGAAAGGGAAAGACACATTTGAAGCAAGTTTTTATGGTGTAGATAGTGAAAAAGTTCAATTAACGAATGAAACGCAAGTGAATGAAATAATTGAACAGATGAAAGATAATGCGTTTTCAGTTGAAAATGTAACGAGAAAAGAGCGCAAACGTAATCCTGCATTACCGTTTACAACATCTTCCTTGCAACAAGAAGCTGCACGTAAGTTGAATATGCGAGCAAAGAAAACAATGATGCTTGCGCAGCAATTGTATGAAGGGATCGATCTTGGAAAACAAGGGACTGTAGGTCTTATTACGTATATGAGAACTGACTCAACACGTATCTCAGAAACAGCTCAAACAGAGGCTCGTACTTACATTACTGAGGCGTTTGGTACGGAATACATAGGAACAGAAAAGAAGAAAGAAACGAAAAAATCAAATGCGCAAGATGCGCATGAGGCGATTCGTCCAACTTCGGTAATGAGAAAGCCAGAGGAACTAAAAAGTTTCTTAAGCCGTGACCAACTTCGATTGTATAAATTGATTTGGGAGCGATTTGTTGCAAGTCAAATGTCGTCTGCTATAATGGATACTGTGACAGCGAGACTCATTAATAACAATGTTCAGTTCCGTGCTAGTGGATCGGTTGTAAAGTTCCCAGGATTTATGAAAGTGTATGTAGAGTCAAAAGATGACGGGGCTGAAGAAAAGGATAAGATGTTGCCACCTTTAGAAGTAGGGGAAACTGTATTTTCTAAGGATCTAGAACCGAAGCAACATTTTACACAACCTCCACCGCGTTATACAGAGGCTCGTTTAGTAAGAACACTTGAAGAGCTTGGAATTGGAAGACCATCTACGTATGTGCCAACACTAGAAACGATTCAAAAACGTGGATATGTAGGCTTGGATAATAAACGTTTCGTTCCAACTGAACTTGGTGAAATAGTAATCGAACTTATTTTAGAATTTTTCCCGGAAATTATTAACATTGAATTTACTGCCAATATGGAGCAAAGCCTTGATGAAGTAGAAGAAGGAAATGCGAATTGGGTAAAAATTGTTGATGATTTCTACGTAGGCTTTGAACCGCGTTTAGAAAAAGCGGAAAAAGAAATGCGTGAAGTGGAAATTAAAGATGAACCAGCTGGGGAAGACTGTGAATTGTGTAACCACCCAATGGTCTTTAAAATGGGTAAGTATGGGAAATTTATGGCTTGTTCGAATTTCCCAGATTGTCGTAATACAAAGCCGATTGTGAAAGAAATCGGTGTTACTTGTCCGAAGTGTGATAAAGGTCAAATTATTGAACGCCGAAGTAATAAGAAGAAACGTCTTTTCTATGGATGCGGTACATATCCAGAATGCGACTTTGTATCTTGGGATAAGCCGATTGGCCGTAAGTGTCCGAAGTGCGAAGGTATGCTTGTAGAGAAAAAGTTGAAAAAAGGCGTGCAAGTACAATGTATTTCGTGCGATTATGAAGAAGAACAACAAATGTGAGCGTAACTGCTCACATTTTTTTCGGGAAGAAAAGGAAAGGTGATATATAATATGACAACACAAGTAGTAAACGTCATTGGCGCAGGTCTTGCAGGAAGTGAAGCAGCTTACCAAATTGCAAAACGCGGCGTTCAAGTTAAATTATACGAAATGAGACCAGTAAGGCAAACACCGGCTCACCACACAGATAAATTCGCTGAATTAGTATGTAGTAATTCACTTCGTGCAAACACATTAACAAATGCAGTTGGAGTTATTAAAGAAGAAATGCGTTTAATGGATTCAGTAATTATTCGTGCAGCGGATGAGTGTTCTGTACCAGCTGGAGGTGCTTTAGCTGTAGACCGTCATGAATTTGCGGCGAAAGTAACTGAGTATGTGAAAAATCATCCAAACGTAACTGTTATGAATGAAGAGGTCACTGAAATTCCAGAAGGACCAACTATTATTGCGACAGGTCCACTTACTTCTCCAGATCTTTCTGCACAATTAAAAGAACTAACAGGTGAAGATTATTTTTACTTCTATGATGCTGCAGCGCCAATCGTTGAAAAAGACAGCATTGATATGAATAAAGTATATTTAAAATCACGTTATGATAAAGGTGAAGCGGCATATTTAAACTGTCCAATGACAGAAGAAGAATTTGACCGTTTTTATGAAGCTTTAATTGCTGCTGAGACAGTGCCTTTAAAAGAATTTGAAAAAGAAATTTTCTTTGAAGGTTGTATGCCGGTAGAGGTTATGGCAAGTAGAGGAAGACAGACGCTAGTGTTTGGACCGATGAAGCCTGTTGGGTTAGAAGATCCGAAAACAGGGAAAACGCCATATGCTGTTGTTCAGTTACGTCAAGATGATGCAGCAGGAACATTATACAACATTGTAGGTTTCCAAACACATTTAAAGTGGGGACCACAAAAAGAAGTATTACAGCTAATTCCAGGGTTAGAAAACGCAGAGATTGTACGTTACGGCGTAATGCATCGTAATACGTTTATTAATTCACCTAACTTGCTTCGCCCAACATATCAATATAAACAACGAGATGATTTATTCTTCGCTGGCCAAATGACTGGAGTAGAGGGATATGTTGAATCGGCAGCATCAGGATTATTAGCGGGTATTAACGCTGCTCGACTTGTAAAAGGTGAAGAACCAGTTGTATTACCACCTGTAACTGCAATGGGAAGCATGGCGAACTATATTACAGCGACAAATGCGAAAAACTTCCAACCAATGAATGCAAACTTCGGTCTATTCGCACCGTTAGAGAAGAAAATTAAGAAGAAAGCAGAACGAAATGAAGCGTATGCTACACGTGCTTTAGAAACGATTCAAAATTTTGTAAATATTTAGTTAAATATCTTGCAAAGGCTACTAAGTTGTGATACGATTTAGTAGCCTTTATTGAGGTGAGTTATGTGAATGTGAAGAAATTGTTACAATTATTCGTTGGATATTTACAAATTGAAAGAAATTATTCAAAATATACAATTGCAAGTTATCAAAATGATTTAGAACATTTTGTGCAATTTATGGAGCGAGAAGGCATATCCTCTTTTTTAGATGTTACATACGCAGATGTTCGTTTGTACTTAACGACGTTGCATGATGAAAAGTTAGCCCGTAAATCTGTCGCAAGAAAAGTATCAAGCTTACGAAGTTTATATCGTTTTTTGATGCGTGAAGGTTATCGGACAGATAACCCGTTTGCACTTGCGTCACTCCCCAAAAAAGAATTGTCAATCCCAAAGTTTTTATATGCTGAAGAGCTAGAGGAATTATTTGAAGTTTCTGATACGGAAACACCACTGGGTCAAAGAAATCAAGCACTATTAGAGTTGATGTATGCGACTGGGATCCGTGTTAGTGAATGTGTCAATTTACAACTTACCGATATTGACTTCGCGGTGGGAACAATTTTAGTGATGGGAAAAGGAAAAAAACAAAGGTATATTCCGTTCGGAAGCTATGCACAAGATGCTTTAATTACTTATATAGAGAACGGGAGAAAACAGTTAGCTAACAAGACTGAAGAACACTCTCATATGGTATTTTTAAATGCGAAAGGTACGCCGTTAACAAGTCGGGGTGTACGTTATGTATTAAACGAACTCATTAAGAAGGCTTCAGTGACAATGCGGATAAGTCCCCATATGTTAAGGCATACATTTGCTACACATATGTTAGATGAAGGGGCGGATTTACGTACTGTACAGGAGTTGTTAGGTCATGAAAATTTGTCGACGACACAAATTTATACGCATGTCTCTAAAGAAAGATTGCGTTCTGTTTACATGAAGCATCACCCGCGGGCATAAATTGCTTTTAAAGCTATAAAAACATATAAAGGAGTTTTTTCTATGGGAAATTTCCACGCTACAACGATATTTGCAGTTCATCATAATGGAGAATGTGCAATGGCTGGAGATGGTCAGGTGACAATGGGAAATGCTGTTGTAATGAAACATACAGCTCGTAAAGTTCGCAGACTTTTCCAAGGTAAAGTTTTAGCTGGTTTTGCAGGTTCAGTTGCTGACGCATTTACTCTTTTTGAAATGTTTGAAGGGAAATTAGAAGAGTATAATGGCAACTTGCAGCGTGCTGCTGTTGAAATGGCAAAACAATGGCGTGGCGATAAAATGTTACGTCAGCTAGAAGCGATGCTCATTGTCATGGATAAAACAACTATGCTCCTTGTTTCAGGTACAGGAGAAGTGATTGAACCGGATGATGGCATTTTAGCAATTGGATCTGGTGGGAATTATGCACTTTCTGCAGGTCGTGCTTTAAAGCAATATGCAAGTGAACACTTAACAGCGAAACAAATTGCGAAAGCGAGTTTAGAGATTGCTGGCGATATTTGTGTTTATACGAACCACAACATAATTGTTGAAGAATTGTAGAATCGTAAGGGAGGCATTTTATATGCATTTACATTTTACTCCGCGCCAAATTGTGGAAAAATTAGATCAATACATTATCGGTCAAAAAGATGCGAAGAAAGCGGTTGCTGTAGCTTTGAGAAATCGATACCGCCGAAGTAAATTAGCTGAAGATTTACGTGATGAAATTGCACCTAAAAATATTTTAATGATTGGACCAACAGGTGTTGGGAAAACAGAGGTAGCACGACGAATGGCGAAACTCGTTGGAGCACCTTTTATTAAGGTTGAAGCTACGAAATTTACAGAAGTTGGATATGTAGGTAGAGATGTAGAGTCGATGGTACGTGACCTTGTGGAAACGTCAGTTCGTATTGTGAAAGAAGAAATGGTAATTAAAGTACAAGACAAAGCAGAAGAGCAAGCAAACCAACGACTTGTTGAAATTTTAGTGCCAAGTCCGGAGAAGCAATCTGGATTCAAAAACCCATTAGAAATGCTTTTTGGCGGCGCTCAAAATTCGAATCAAACATCTGATGCAGAGGAAGATGTTGAAATCGAAAAGAAACGTCAAGATGTGGAAAGAAAGCTTGCTGCAGGACTTCTTGAAGATGAAATCGTATCGATTGAAGTGACTGAACAGCAGTCTTCCATGTTCGATATGTTACAAGGAACTGGCATGGAACAAATGGGGATGAATTTCCAAGATGCATTAGGAAGTTTTATGCCGAAAAAAACGAAAAAACGTAAACTTTCTGTAAAAGAAGCAAGAAAACTCTTGACAAATGAAGAGGCACAGCGCTTAATTGATATGGATGAAGTTACACAAGAGGCTGTTTATCGTGCTGAACAGCTCGGGATTATTTTTATCGATGAAATTGACAAAATTGCTGGTAAGCAGTCGAATAGCGTAGATGTATCACGTGAAGGCGTGCAACGTGACATTTTACCAATTGTAGAAGGATCGAATGTTGCGACAAAATACGGATCAGTAAAAACGGATTATATTTTATTCGTTGCAGCTGGAGCGTTCCATATGTCTAAGCCGTCGGATTTAATTCCGGAATTGCAAGGGAGATTTCCGATTCGAGTAGAATTAACAAAATTATCGACAGATGATTTTGTGAAAATATTAATCGAGCCTGACAATGCGCTAATTAAACAATATATGGCATTATTAGCGACTGAAGGTATAGAAATTGAATTTTCAGACGAAGCTATTCGTAAGATTGCTGAGATTGCTTATCAAGTTAATCAGGATACAGATAATATTGGAGCAAGAAGACTTCATACGATTATGGAGAAACTCCTTGAAGATTTATCGTTTGAAGCATCTGAAATTACGTTAGAGAAAATAACGATAACACCTCAATACGTTGAGGAGAAATTAGCAACAATTGCTAAAAATAAAGATGTGAGCCAGTTTATTTTGTAATAGTGTCATCAGGTGACTCGCCCTAGTTTCCAAGTGATGAAAAAATATGTAAGTAATATGTAGGAGGAACTTTTGAAATGGAATTATTAGCAAAAACGAGAAAATTAAATGCGTTATTACAGAGCGCAGCAGGGAAGCCTGTAAACTTTAGAGAAATGTCTGACACGATGTGTGAAGTAATTGAAGCAAACGTGTTCGTTGTAAGTCGTCGTGGTAAATTACTAGGTTATGCAATTCACCAACAAATCGAAAACGAGCGTATGAAGCAAATGCTTGCAGAGCGCCAATTCCCAGAAGAATATACACAAAGCTTATTTAACATTACAGAAACATCTTCAAACTTAGATGTGAACAGTGCTTACACAGCATTCCCGGTAGAAAACAGAGAATTATTCGGTCAAGGTTTAACTACAATCGTACCGATCGTTGGTGGCGGTGAACGTCTAGGTACATTAGTATTAGCTCGTCTTGGTCAAGAATTCTTAGATGATGATTTAATTCTTGCTGAGTACAGCTCAACTGTTGTAGGCATGGAAATCTTACGTGAAAAAGCAGAAGAAATCGAAGAGGAAGCACGCAGTAAAGCTGTTGTTCAAATGGCGATTAGCTCATTATCTTACAGTGAGTTAGAAGCAATTGAGCACATCTTCGAAGAATTAAATGGAACAGAAGGTTTACTTGTTGCAAGTAAAATTGCTGATCGCGTAGGGATTACTCGTTCTGTAATCGTAAATGCACTACGTAAATTAGAAAGTGCTGGTGTTATTGAGTCTCGTTCTTTAGGTATGAAAGGAACATACATTAAAGTGCTAAATGACAAGTTTCTACAGGAACTTGCTAAATTAAAAACAAACTAATTTATAAAAACTCTCCTCACTTGAGGAGAGTTTTTTTGTATATAAGAGATTGATGTTGTTTGTGAAAAGCGCCATAATCATGTTTTGTTAGAAACTATTATGTGTATTTCACTTTTTTGCTTAAAAGAAATACAGGTTGGTAATACTAGAATTCGAGTGTGAATAAAGAAAGTTTTACATTGTTCGCATTTTCGACTTGATTGTAATATTTCAGTATGATATAGTAAGCAGTGGTGTCAGTACAAAGTACACACGTTTACCGATTTAAGTGTTGGTGCTACGTTTGTAGTTTCGCTTAGAGATGAAGTAAACGGAGGATATCAAAAACCATTTAGGAGGAACTATATTATGTCAGTAATTTCTATGAAGCAATTGCTTGAAGCTGGTGTTCATTTCGGACATCAAACTCGTCGTTGGAACCCAAAAATGAAGCGTTACATTTTCACAGAGCGTAACGGTATCTACATCATCGACTTACAAAAAACTGTGAAAAAAGTTGAGGAAGCTTACAGAACGATGCGCGACATCGCTGCTGAAGGTGGAGACATCTTATTCGTAGGTACTAAAAAACAAGCACAAGAAGCTATTAAAGAAGAAGCAACTCGTGCTGGTATGTACTTCGTTAACCAACGTTGGTTAGGTGGAACTTTAACAAACTTCCAAACAATCCAAAAACGTATCAAGCGTCTTAAAGACATCGAAAGAATGCAAGAAGATGGTACTTTCGAAGTACTACCTAAGAAAGAAGTTGTTCAACTTAAAAAAGAGTTAGAGCGTCTTGAGAAATTCTTAGGCGGTATTAAAGATATGAAAGGTCTTCCAAGTGCATTATTCGTAGTAGACCCTCGTAAAGAGCGTATTGCAGTTGCTGAAGCACGCAAATTACACATTCCAATCATCGGTATCGTTGATACAAACTGTGATCCAGACGAAATCGATCACGTTATCCCAGCAAACGATGATGCAATTCGTGCTGTAAAACTTCTTACATCTAAAATGGCAGACGCGATCCTTGAAGCAAAACAAGGTGAAGAAACTGTTACTGCGTAACAAAGTTGGAAAGGTGATAAGGGGTTCGGCCTTTTATCACCTTTTTTAAGGTATAAACACCTTTATAAAAGGTATAAATACATATTTTAGGAGGATGAAAAGTATGGCAATCACTGCACAAATGGTAAAAGAATTACGTGAAAAAACTGGCGCAGGTATGATGGACTGCAAAAAAGCTTTAACAGAAACTAATGGTGACATGGAGAAGGCAATTGACTTCTTACGTGAAAAAGGTATTGCGAAAGCTGCTAAAAAAGCAGACCGCATTGCTGCTGAAGGTTTAACTTTCATCGAAACAAACGGTAACGATGGTTTAATCTTAGAATTAAACTCAGAAACTGATTTCGTTGCGAAAAACGAAGGTTTCCAAACTTTAATTAAAGAATTAGCTGCTCACCTATTAACTAACAAACCAGCTAACGTTGAAGAAGCTATGGCTCAAACAATGGAAAATGGTAAAAAAGTAGAAGAGCACATCAACGAAGCAATCGCTAAAATTGGTGAAAAACTTACACTTCGTCGTTTCGAAATCGTATCAAAAACTGATGCAGATGCATTCGGCGCTTACCTACACATGGGTGGACGCATTGGTGTACTAACAGTTCTTGAAGGTTCAACTGATGAAGCAGCTGCTAAAGATGTTGCAATGCACATCGCTGCAGTTAACCCTAAATACATCGACCGCGATGCTGTAACAGCTGAAGAAGTTGAGCATGAGCGTCAAGTATTAACACAACAAGCATTAAACGAAGGCAAGCCAGAAAAAATCGTTGCAAAAATGGTTGAAGGCCGTCTTGGCAAATTCTTCGAAGAAATTTGCTTACTTGACCAAGCATTCGTTAAAAACCCTGATATGAAAGTTCGTCAGTTCGTTGAGTCTAAAGGCGGAACATTAAAAGGATTCGTTCGCTACGCTGTTGGTGAAGGTATCGAAAAACGCGAAGACAACTTTGCTGAAGAAGTAATGAACCAAGTAAAAGGTAGCAACTAATACAGATTAGGGAACACTTTGTGTTCCCTTTTTTAAAATAAAGATGTAAGCAATTGGAGGTTCATTATGAGTAAACCGAAATATAATCGTGTCGTTTTAAAGCTAAGCGGAGAAGCTTTAGCTGGCGAACAAGGATTTGGAATTAACCCATCTGTTATTAAATCAGTTGCGGAACAAGTAAAAGAAATTGCAGAGCTTGATGTAGAGGTTGCTGTTGTTGTTGGTGGCGGGAACATTTGGCGTGGAAAAATTGGAAGTGAAATGGGCATGGATCGTGCAGGAGCAGATTACATGGGCATGTTAGCTACAGTTATGAATTCGTTAGCACTTCAAGATAGCTTGGAGAATATCGGAATCCAAACTCGCGTACAAACTTCAATTGAAATGCGTCAAGTGGCAGAACCTTACATTCGTCGTAAAGCAGTTCGTCACTTAGAGAAGAAACGTGTTGTTATCTTTGCAGCAGGTACAGGTAATCCTTACTTCTCTACAGATACAACGGCAGCGTTACGCGCAGCTGAAATCGAAGCGGACGTTATCTTAATGGCGAAAAATAATGTGGATGGCGTATATAATGCGGATCCATCTATTGACCCGACAGCTACGAAATACGAAACACTTACTTACTTAGATGTATTAAAAGAAGGTTTAGGTGTAATGGATTCTACAGCTTCTTCTTTATGTATGGATAATGACATTCCATTAATTGTATTCTCAGTTATGGAAAAAGGTAATATTAAACGCGCCGTTTTAGGTGAAAATATTGGAACAGTTGTAAGGGGGAAATAAACATGGGACAACAAGTATTGAAGTCTTCGAATGAAAAAATGGAAAAAGCAGTTGCTGCTTATTCTCGTGAATTAGCAACAGTTCGTGCTGGCCGTGCAAACGCGTCTGTATTAGATAAGGTACAAGTTGATTACTATGGTGCACCAACACCAGTTGTGCAATTAGCGAACATTACAGTTCCTGAAGCACGTTTACTTGTAATTCAACCTTATGATAAAACTTCTATCGGTGATATTGAAAAAGCAATTTTAAAAGCAGATTTAGGCTTAAACCCTTCTAATGATGGAACTGTAATTCGTATTGCATTCCCTGCATTAACAGAAGAGCGTCGTCGCGATCTTGTAAAAGTTGTAAAAAAATATGCTGAAGAAGCAAAAGTTGCGGTTCGTAACGTACGTCGTGACGGAAATGATGATCTTAAGAAGCTTGAAAAAGCTGGCGAGATTACAGAAGATGATTTAAGAGGATATACTGAAGATATCCAAAAAGAAACAGATAAATATATTGCAAAAGTTGACGAAATCGCAAAAAACAAAGAAAAAGAAATCATGGAAGTGTAATAGCGATACTTTCGCAAATATGACCCTCTTCTTAAGGGGGTCTTTTTACACTTTTAGGCATACGTCTGCTTGCTGGAGGGTATGAATGATGTTTAAAAACTTTCCTTTTTTTAAAGGTAAAAAGGACACATCGTTTGATCATCTCGTTGAAGAAGTGAAAAAAGGATACATCCCAGAACATATTGCTATCATTATGGATGGTAATGGAAGATGGGCAAAGAGGAGAGCAATGCCTCGTATTGCGGGACATCATGAAGGTATGCAAGTTGTAAAAAAAATTACAAAATTTGCAAGTAAACTTAATGTGAAAGTATTAACTCTCTATGCTTTTTCAACTGAGAACTGGAAAAGACCGAAGAAGGAAGTTGATTATTTAATGAAGCTTCCAGAAGAATTTTTAGGTACATTTTTACCAGAATTGATTGAAGAGAACGTACAAGTCCGAGTAATAGGGCAACAAGATCGTCTTCCTACGCATACACGCAGAGCGATGGAGAAGGCCATGGAAGATACGAAAGAGAATACGGGATTAATTCTTAATTTCGCGTTAAACTATGGAAGTCGAGATGAAATCGTTTCTGCTGTGCAACATATGATGAAAGATAGTGAGGAAGGAAAGATTCGTGTAGAAGATGTAAGTGAAGAAATGCTTTCTTCCTACTTAATGACGAGTTCTTTACCTGATCCAGAGTTGTTAATCCGTACGAGCGGAGAGCTACGTATTAGTAATTTCATGCTATGGCAAATTGCATATTCGGAATTTTGGTTTACAGATGTGTATTGGCCAGACTTTACCGAGGAACATTTGCTAAATGCGATTACAGACTTTCAGCATAGAGGGCGCAGATTCGGAGGCGTGTAGAAAGAGAGGGTTTGGTAGTGAAACAGAGAATTATTACTGGAGTGGTTGCTGCCGCGCTATTCATTCCCATCGTAATTTACGGTGGCGTGCCTTTTACGGTTTTAGTGTATGCACTTGCTTCTATAGGTTTATATGAATTAATTCGTATGAATAAGCTTACGCTTATTTCAGTACCAACAGTTTTAGCTGCAATATTATTATGGATTATTTTAATTCCAAGTAGTGCATCAGAACTGTTTACGTGGATTGGGTTAGGTAAGTTAGAAATCACATTTGTGATTGTTCTATTACTTTTATCATATACAGTCCTTTCTAAGAATACATTTACTTTTGACAATGCTTCATTTTTACTAATGGCCACGACATATGTTGCAATGGGATTCTTATATTTAAATGAAACGAGAATATTAGGAATTAAATATGTGTTTTGCGCATTATTTGTTATATGGGCTACTGATTCAGGCGCATATTTCGTAGGAAAAGCATTAGGAAAGAGAAAACTGTGGCCAGAAATTAGTCCAAATAAAACGATTGAAGGCTCATTAGGCGGAATTGTTTGTGGAATTGTTGTGGCACTGGTTTACAATATGTTCTTCCCAGTTGAAGCGAATGTATGGATTTTAATTGTGCTGACAATTATCATTTCTATTTTTGGACAAATTGGTGATTTAGTACAATCTGCTTTTAAACGTCATTATGGCGTAAAGGATTCAGGTACAATTCTACCTGGACATGGTGGTATATTAGATCGAACAGATAGTTGGTTATTCGTTTTACCAATTCTCTACTTCTTATTACAATACAATTAATAAATGAACGAGGGGTTGGAGTCATGAAAAACATTAGTTTATTAGGTGCAAGCGGATCAATTGGTACACAAACTTTAGATGTATTACGCTCGCACCCAGACCAATTCCGTCTCGTTGCTTTTTCTGTAGGGAAAAACATTGACTACGCAGTAAAGGTCATTCAAGAATTTTCTCCGCAAATCGTCTCTGTGCAAAGAGAGGAAGATGTTTTAAAATTACAAGCTGTTTCTGGTAATACAAAAATTGTATATGGTAGTGAAGGGCTTTTAGAAGTAGCATTACATCCAGATGCGGAGATTGTAGTAAATGCTGTTGTAGGTAGTGTAGGGTTGTTACCAACACTTCGTGCGATTGAGGCGAAAAAAACAATTGGAATTGCAAACAAAGAAACGTTAGTAACTGCAGGGCATCTTGTAATGGAAGCGGCACGAAAACATAATGTTTCGTTACTTCCAGTAGATAGTGAACATTCAGCTATTTTTCAATGTTTGAATGGTGAAAATGAAAAAAGAATTTCTCGACTAATTATAACGGCTTCTGGTGGAAGTTTCCGTGATAAAACGAGAGATGAATTGCATCATGTGACCGTGGAAGATGCGCTTCGACATCCGAACTGGTCAATGGGTTCGAAAATTACAATTGATTCTGCTACAATGATGAATAAGGGACTAGAAGTAATTGAAGCACATTGGCTTTTTGATATCCCTTACGAGCAAATCGATGTTGTTTTACATAAAGAAAGTATTATTCATTCTATGGTTGAATTTGAAGATCGTAGTGTAATGGCACAGCTTGGCTCACCTGATATGCGAGTACCAATTCAATATGCACTTACATATCCTGATCGATTGCCTCTTGCAGACACAAAACAGTTGAATTTATGGGAAATAGGGACGTTGCATTTTGAAAAAATGAATCAAGAACGATTCCGTTGCCTACGTTTTGCGTATGAAGCTGGTAAAGCAGGTGGAAGTATGCCAGCTGTAATGAACGCAGCGAATGAAGTAGCTGTTGAAGCTTTTTTACAAAAGAGAATTGGTTTCTTAACAGTAGAAGACCTCATTGAAAAAGCAATGAACCATCACAATGTCATTGCACGTCCGAGCTTAGAGGAAATTCTGGAAATTGATGCAGCCACAAGACGGTTTGTGATGGAACAAATTTAGCAAAGGTGGTTATGGAATTGGATACAGCGATTGCCTTTATATTAATTTTCGGTGCACTCGTATTTTTCCATGAGCTAGGGCATCTATATTTCGCAAAAAGAGCAGGTATTTTATGCCGCGAGTTTGCGATTGGTTTTGGTCCGAAAATATTCTCATTTGAAAAGAATGAAACGGTGTATACGATTCGTTTACTGCCCCTTGGTGGCTATGTAAGAATGGCTGGTGAGGATGCGGACACAGTTGAGTTAAAGCCTGGGAAAAAGGTTGGTCTTGTATTAAATGAAAAAGACGAAGTTGTGAAATTAGTTTTTGATGGATATGAAAAGTATCCAAATGTTCGCGTTATTGAAGTCGAACAAGCTGAATTAGAACATAATTTAACAATTTCGGGCTATGAAGAGTACGAGGAAGAGCTACAAACATTCCAAGTGAATGAAAAGGCTCGTATCATTACTGCTGGCGAAGAAATTCAAATTGCTCCGTATAATAGGCAGTTCGGCTCTAAAAAATTGGGTCAACGCGCTTTAACAATCTTTGCAGGTCCTGCAATGAACTTCATTTTAGCATTTGTTATTTTTGTGATTCTTGGATTTGTACAAGGGGTTCCCGTTGACAAACCAATGGTCGGAAAAGTAATGGAGAATAGTGCTGCAGAGCAAGCTGGATTAAAAGAAAATGATACAATTCAAGCAATTGATGGGAAAAACACGAGTACATGGAAAGATGTTGTTGCTATTGTACGTGAAAACCCGAATAAAGAAATTACGTTACAAGTAAAGCGTGATAATGAACAGTTTAATGTAAAAGTAACGCCAACGCTCGATAAAGAAGGCAAAGACGAAGTTGGTAGAATTGGTGTTTACTCTCCTGTGGAGAAAACAGTAATGGGTTCTATTAAATCAGGATTTGAACAAACTTATCAGTGGACGAAGTTAATTTTTGAATCGCTTGTAAAATTAGTAACTGGTCAATTTTCTATTAACGAATTATCAGGTCCAGTAGGGATTTATAATCTAACCGATCAAGTAGTAGATTATGGATTTACACGTGTACTAAGTTTAGCGGCAGTTTTAAGTATTAACCTCGGTTTATTTAATTTATTACCAGTTCCAGCTTTAGACGGTGGACGTTTATTCTTCTTCTTAATTGAAGCATTACGAGGGAAACCTATTGACCGTCAAAAAGAAGGAATGGTTCACTTTATTGGCTTTGCATTATTAATGTTACTTATGTTAGTTGTAACATGGAATGACATTCGTAAGTTTTTCTTGTAAAATAAAGTGGAACTTATAATGAAATAGAGCTCGTAGAATAAAATCCCTCACCTAACTCGAGGTGAGGGGTTTTACTGCGTGTAAGAGTAAAATGAAGAGGTGCGAATAAATGAAACAAAGTATGGTATTCAGTCCTACATTACGTGAAGTTCCAGCTGATGCTGAAATTAAAAGTCATCAATTATTACTTCGCGCAGGTTTTATGCGTCAAAATGCTTCTGGTATTTATAGTTTTCTACCATTCGGTTTAAAAGTACTGCATAAGGTAGAACGTATCGTTCGAGAAGAAATGGAACGTGCAGGAGCTGTAGAATTATTAATGCCGGCTATGCAAGCTGCAGAATTATGGCAAGAGTCAGGTCGTTGGTATTCTTACGGATCTGAATTAATGCGTATGAAAGATCGTAATGCTCGTGAATTTGCATTAGGAGCTACACACGAGGAAGTAATTACTGATCTTGTACGTGATGAAGTAAAATCATATAAAAAATTACCGTTAACATTATACCAAATTCAAACGAAGTTCCGCGATGAACAAAGACCTCGTTTTGGTTTATTACGTGGAAGAGAGTTTTTAATGAAAGATGCATACTCTTTCCATGCTACACAAGAGAGCTTAGATGAAGTATACGATCGCTTATACAAAGCATACTCTAACATTTTTGCTCGTTGTGGTTTGAATTTCCGTGCAGTTATTGCTGACTCTGGAGCAATGGGCGGAAAAGATACACATGAATTTATGGTATTATCTGAAGTTGGTGAAGATACTATTGCATACTCTGATACATCTGATTATGCAGCGAACATCGAAATGGCTCCTGTTGTAGCTACGTATACGAAGAGTGACGAAGAGGAAAAAGCACTTGAAAAAGTAGCAACGCCAGATCAAAAAGCAATTGAAGAAGTATCTGCATTCTTAAACATTGAAGCTGATAAGTGCATTAAGTCTATGGTATTTAAAGTAGACGAGAAATTAGTAGTTGTACTTGTTCGTGGTGATCATGAAGTAAACGATATAAAAGTGAAAAATGTATACGGCGCTTCAGTTGTTGAGCTTGCTTCTCATGAAGAAGTAAAAGAACTATTAAATTGTGAAGTTGGTTCATTAGGACCGATTGGTGTAACAGGTGATATCGAAATTATCGCTGACCACGCTGTAGCATCAATTGTTAACGGATGTTCAGGAGCGAACGAAGAAGGATTCCATTATGTAAATGTAAATCCAGAACGTGACTTTAAAGTGAGTCAATATACAGATTTACGCTTCATTCAAGAAGGAGACCAATCTCCAGATGGAAACGGAACAATTCTTTTCGCACGCGGAATTGAAGTTGGTCACGTATTCAAATTAGGAACTCGTTATAGTGAAGCAATGAACGCAACATTCCTAGATGAAAACGGGAAAACACAACCACTTATTATGGGTTGTTACGGCATTGGTGTATCTCGTACAGTGGCAGCAATTGCAGAGCAGTTTAATGATGAGAGCGGTTTAGTTTGGCCTAAAGCTGTCGCACCGTTCCATGTGCATGTAATTCCAGTAAACATGAAATCTGATGCACAACGTGAAATGGGTGAAAACATCTACAACTCATTACAAGAGCAAGGTTATGAAGTATTATTAGATGACCGTGCAGAACGTGCAGGTGTTAAATTTGCAGATGCAGATTTATTCGGCCTTCCAGTTCGTGTTACAGTTGGTAAAAAAGCAGACGAAGGTATTGTAGAAGTGAAAGTACGTGCTACAGGCGAGTCTGAAGAAGTGAAAGTAGAAGAACTTCAAACATATATTGCTAATATTTTAAAATAAGAAGAGGTACCTCGTAATGAGGTACCTTCTCTTTCTTTGTAAACGTATTTTGTAAAAGAAGAAGGGAGAAATCTTTCTTTGTAGTACGTTTCAATTTATAATAGCAAATGGAAGGAGAGTGCTTATGTCTTTAACAAATGAACAACAAGAGCGATTTCAAATTTTGCTCCAGCAGTTGCAAATACCAGAAGACCTTATAAATCAATATTTACAAGGCGGTGGTATTGAAAAGCTAGTTATTGATAAAGCAAATAAAAGTTGGCATTTTGACTTACAAGTGCCGCGTATTTTGCCGACGGAATTATATGAATTGCTAGAAACAAAGCTTAAGCAATCATTTTCTCATATTGCAAGAACAACATTTGCATTAGAAACAGAGAATAAACAATTTACAGAAGAAGAAGTGAGGGCGTATTGGCCACTTTGTACGGAACGAATTACATTTTCACCTATGTTTGCGTACTTAAAAAAACAACTTCCACAAGTGAATGGCGTGAAGTTGCTAATAAATGTGAATAATGAGCTAGAATCTACTGCTCTAAAGAAAAATGTTGCGAAACCAGTAGGTGAACAATATGAAGCTTTTGGATTTCCACGTTTTCAGTTAGACACACATATAAAACAAAATGTAGAAGAGATGCAAAAGTTTCGTGAGCAAACGCAGCAAGAAGACCGCGAGCGTGTTATACAAGCTATGGAAGAAATGGCGAAGAAGCAAGCTGAAGAAAGCAGCGTTGTACATGAAGGACCGATTACACTCGGGTATCTTATTAAGCCAGATGAAGAGATTACACCGATGCGAGAAATTCAAGATGAAGAAAGAAGAAAAACGGTTCAGGGATATGTCTTCCATGTGGAAACAAAAGAGCTTCGTAGTGGACGTACTTTATTAACTTTAAAAATAACGGATTATACAGATTCTATTATGATCAAAATGTTCTCACGTGATAAAGAAGATATTCCAATGCTACAATCCTTGAAAAAAGGAATGTGGGTGAAGGCTCGTGGTTCTGTCCAAAATGATACATTCGTTCGAGATTTAGTAATGATTGCAAATGATATTAATGAAATAACAGGACCTTCTCGTAAAGATAAAGCGCCAGAAGGTGAAAAACGAGTGGAGCTGCACCTTCACACTCCAATGAGTCAAATGGATGCTGTTACGCCTGTCTCTAAGCTTGTTGCCCAAGCAGGGAAATGGGGGCATGAGGCTATTGCGGTTACAGACCATGCTGTTGCTCAGTCGTTCCCAGAAGCGTATTCCGCTGGTAAAAAGGCTGGGGTTAAAGTTATATACGGTGTAGAGGCCAATTTAGTTAATGATGGTGTGCCGATAGCATATAACGAAGCGCATCGTTTACTGGCAGAGGAAACGTATGTTGTTTTCGACGTTGAGACGACAGGTTTATCAGCTGTATACGATACAGTTATTGAGTTGGCGGCTGTAAAAGTAAAAGGTGGCGAAATTATTGACCGCTTTGAATCTTTTGCAAATCCGCATCAACCATTATCGGCGACGATTATTGAATTAACAGGTATAACAGATGATATGTTAACCGATGCGCCAGAAGTGGACGAAGTGTTTAAAAAGTTTGAGGAATGGATGGGCGACCATACACTTGTTGCTCATAACGCAAGCTTCGATATGGGCTTCATTAACGTAGGATTTAAAAAGGCGGGGTTAGAAAAAACGAATAACCCAGTTATTGATACGTTAGAACTTGCACGATTCTTATTCCCGGAAATGAAAAATCATCGATTAAATACGATGTGTAAAAAGCTTGATATTGAATTAACACAACATCACCGTGCGATTTATGATACTGAAGCAACGGGATATTTACTTGTGAAAATGTTAAAAGATGTGATTGAAAAAGGCTTTGAATATCACGATCAATTAAATGATAGCATGGGACAAGGGGATGCGTATAAACGTGGACGCCCAAGTCATATGACATTGCTTGCTACATCGGACGTTGGATTGAAAAATTTATATAAACTTGTTTCATATTCTCACCTGAATTACTTTTACCGTGTACCACGTGTACCAAGGTCACTATTAAAAAAATACCGTGAAGGAATTTTAGTAGGAACAGCTTGTGATAAAGGTGAAGTGTTTGAAGCAATGATGCAAAAAGCTCCTGAAGAGGTAGAAGAAATTGCACAGTTCTATGATTACATTGAAGTAATGCCTCCAGAAGTGCTACGTCATTTAGTAGAACGTGAACTTGTTCGAGATGAAGGACAATTAAAAACAATTATTTCTAACTTAGTAAAACTAGGTGAGACGTTAGATAAACCAGTTGTCGCTACAGGAAACGTGCATTACTTAGACCAAGAGGATGCAATGTATCGCAAAATTTTAGTAAGTTCACAGGGCGGAGCCAATCCGTTAAACCGACATTCGTTACCGCCTGTACATTTCCGTACAACAGATGAAATGTTAGAGTGTTTCTCATTCTTAGGTGAAGACTTAGCGAAAGAAATTGTCGTAACGAATACACAAAAGATTGCATCATTAATTGGCGATGTTCATCCAGTAAAAGACGATCTATACACACCGAAAATTGAAGGTGCTGATGATGAAACACGTGATATGAGTTATAAAATGGCGCGTAGTATTTATGGTGAAGAGTTACCTGAAATTGTAGAAGCGCGTATAGAAAAAGAATTGAAAAGTATTATTGGACACGGATTCGCCGTTATTTATTTAATTTCACATAAGCTTGTGAAAAAATCGTTAGTAGACGGATATTTAGTAGGTTCGCGTGGATCGGTAGGTTCATCATTCGTTGCAACGATGATGGAAATTACAGAAGTAAATCCATTACCACCGCATTATGTATGTCCGAATTGTAAGCAATCAGAATTCTTTAATGATGGTTCTGTAGGTTCTGGTTTCGATTTACCGGATAAAGAATGTCCGACTTGTAATATTCCATATGTAAAAGATGGTCATGATATTCCGTTCGAAACGTTCCTTGGATTTAAAGGAGATAAGGTACCCGATATTGATTTGAACTTCTCTGGGGAATACCAACCACGTGCCCATAACTATACGAAAGTACTGTTCGGTGAAGATTATGTATATCGTGCAGGAACGATTGGTACAGTTGCGGAAAAAACTGCTTATGGATATGTAAAAGGTTATGCAAATGATCATAATTTAACGATTCGAAATGCAGAGATTGACCGCTTAGTAGCAGGATGTACCGGTGTAAAACGTACAACTGGACAGCATCCAGGTGGTATTATCGTTGTGCCAGATTATATGGACATCTTTGATTTTTCGCCAATACAGTTTCCGGCAGATTCAATAGGGGCTGAGTGGAGAACGACACACTTTGATTTCCACTCGATTCATGATAATTTATTGAAACTTGATATACTAGGACACGATGATCCGACAGTTATTCGTATGTTACAAGATTTAAGTGGTATTGATCCGAAAACAATCCCAACGGATGATCCAGAAGTAATGAAAATTTTCTCAGGTCCGGAATCGTTAGGTGTAACGGAAGAACAAATTAACTGTAAAACAGGTACACTTGGTATACCGGAGTTTGGTACGAAATTCGTAAGGCAGATGTTAGAAGAAACGAAACCGACGACATTCTCAGAGTTAGTCCAAATTTCTGGACTATCACATGGTACGGACGTATGGCTTGGTAATGCAAACGAGTTAATTTATAACGGTACATGTACGCTGAGTGAAGTTATCGGTTGTCGTGATGACATCATGGTATATTTAATCTATCAAGGTTTAGACCCATCATTAGCCTTCAAAATCATGGAGTCGGTACGTAAAGGTAAAGGTGTACCAGAAGAATGGGAAGAGGACATGAAAAGTAATAACGTACCAGGTTGGTATATTGATTCATGTAAGAAGATTAAGTACATGTTCCCTAAAGCCCATGCGGCTGCTTATGTACTTATGGCTGTACGTATTGCATACTTTAAAGTACATTTCGCGCTTCTATTCTATGCGGCTTACTTTACAGTTCGTGCAGATGACTTTGATGTAGAGGCGATGGCGAAAGGCTCGGCATCTATACGTGCGAGAATTGATGAAATTGCGCAAAAGGGACTCGATGCAGCGCCAAAAGAGAAGAGTTTATTAACGGTACTAGAAATGACACTTGAAATGTGTGAACGTGGATACTCATTCCAAAAGGTTGATTTATACCGCTCGCATGCAACGGAATTTATTATTGATGGGGACTCATTAATTCCTCCATTTAATGCAGTGCCTGGTCTTGGTACAAACGCTGCTTTAAGCATTGTAGAAGCACGTAAAAATGGAGACTTTTTATCAAAAGAAGACTTACAGCAACGCAGTAAGGTTTCGAAAACGATTATTGAGTATTTAGATAGCCAAGGTTGCTTAGGCGACTTGCCGGATCAAAACCAGTTATCGCTGTTCTAATAGGTAGGAAAAGTCTTTGCAAATCAATATTTCCTATGATATACTATTAACCGAGATAACCATGTCATGTATATTTTGCAAAGAGAAGAGTGGGGAAACCCACTCTTTCGTGTTACTATCTATGTTTTATCTACGTGGGTAGGTGAGACATTTCTGTCGTATATACATATTTTGTTACAAGTTTTACTTCTTAAATTTGGTAATACTAAGACAGATAATCCCTGCTGAACAGCAGGGGCTTTTGTTAGCTAACGAGAAAGAATAAGATAGACCGTTTTTATATGGATGGAGTCTTTTTCTTTTAAATGGTACATGGCGGCAGGAAGGAGGCTGTTTATGGATAAGAAAGTCACAGAAGTTGTAGAAGCATTTGCGCAGCCGATCGTTGAAGAGTTAAATCTTGAACTTGTAGATGTAGAATATGTGAAAGAAGGACAAGACTGGTTCTTACGCGTATTTATCGATTCTGAAAAGGGAGTCGACATTGAAGAATGTGGTGCAGTAAGTGAACGTTTAAGCGAAGCTTTAGATAAAGAGGATCCAATTCCTCATCTCTACTTTTTGGATGTATCATCTCCTGGAGCGGAACGCCCATTAAAGAAAGAGAAAGACTTCCAGCAAGCGGTAGGAAAACAAGTGGCAATTAAAACATATGAGCCGATTGACGGCGAAAAAATGTTTGAAGGAAAACTGCTTTCTTACGATGGTACAACAATAACATTATTATTAACAATTAAAACACGTAAAAAAGAAATCCAAATTCCAATGGATAAAGTTGCAAATGCGCGACTTGCTGTTACGTTTTAGTTAGAAGGGGGATCTTCATGAGCACTGAGTTATTAGATGCTTTGCTCGTATTAGAATCTGAAAAAGGTATTAGCAAAGACATTATTATTGATGCAATTGAAGCAGCTTTAATCTCTGCTTATAAGCGCAATTTTAATCAAGCACAAAACGTTCGTGTGAGCTTTAACCCACAAGTGGGAACAATTCAAGTTTTAGCACGTAAAGACGTAGTAGATAATGTGTTTGATCCACGTCTTGAAATTTCTGTAGAGGAAGCAAGACAAATTAATCCAAACTACCAAGATGGTGACGTACTAGAAATCGAAGTAACACCAAAAGATTTCGGTCGTATTGCAGCGCAAACTGCTAAACAAGTTGTAACACAACGAGTGCGTGAAGCAGAGCGCGGTGTTATTTACTCTGAATTTAGTGACCGTGAAGAAGATATTATGGTAGGTATTGTACAACGTCAAGATGCTCGTTTCATCTATGTAAGCTTAGGGAAAGTAGAAGCTTTATTACCTGTAAGTGAACAAATGCCTAACGAGCAATACAAACCACACGATCGTATTCGCGTATTCATTACGAAAGTAGAAAAAACAACAAAAGGACCACAAATTTACGTATCACGTACACATCCTGGTCTTTTAAAACGTTTATTCGAAATGGAAGTTCCTGAAATTTATGATGGAACGGTAGAGATTCGCTCTGTAGCACGTGAAGCTGGCGATCGTTCTAAAATCTCTGTATATGCAGAGAACATTGATGTGGATCCAGTAGGTTCTTGTGTAGGACCGAAAGGACAACGTGTACAGCGCATTGTAGACGAATTAAAAGGTGAAAAAATTGACATCGTTCGCTGGTCAAATGATCCAGTTGAATATGTTGCAAATGCTTTAAGCCCATCACAAGTTGTTAAAGTACTTGTAGATGAAGAAGAAAAAGCGACAACTGTTGTTGTTCCAGACCACCAGCTATCATTAGCTATCGGTAAGCGTGGACAAAATGCGCGCCTTGCGGCTAAATTAACAGGCTGGAAAATTGATATTAAGAGTGAGTCTGATGCGAAACAACTTGGTATTGTAACAGAAGAAGATAGCGTAATCGCATTCGGATTCGATTCTGTTGAAGACGAAATCGAATAGAGGTGATGAGTATGAGCAATCGAAAAGTTCCGTTACGAAAATGTGTTGCGACGCAAGAAATGAAATCAAAACGAGAGCTCGTTCGCATTGTTCGTTCCAAAGAGGGAGAAGTGTCCATTGATTTAACTGGAAAAAAATCAGGACGAGGTGCATACTTGTCAAAAGATAAAGAAAGCATTCTTCAAGCTCAAAAGAAAAATGTTTTGGAACATCATCTAAAAGCGAAAATCGACGGTTCTCTATACGAAGAGCTTCTTGAGCTTGTTGAGAAGGAGTCGAAATAAGTGTCCGATTGGAAATCGTTTTTAGGACTAGCAAACCGGGCTCGAAAAATTATTTCGGGTGAAGAACTTGTTTTAAAAGAAGTACGAAGTGGCAAAGCAAAACTTGTATTGCTATCTGAAGATGCGTCAGTGAATACTACAAAACGCATCACAGATAAAACGACGTACTACAACGTACCAATGAGAAAGGTCGAAAATCGACAACAATTAGGGCATGCGATTGGGAGAGATGAGCGAGTCGTTGTAGCTGTGTTAGATGAAGGCTTTGCGAAAAAGCTGCGTAGCATGCTCGATACAAATTACCGGGGGTGAAGGTATGAGTAAAATTCGAGTGCATGAATATGCAAAACAACATAATATCTCAAGTAAAGATCTTATGACAAAACTAAAAGAAATGAATATCGAGGTTTCGAATCATATGACAATGTTAGACGATGAAGTAGTAAACAAATTAGATAATGAATACCAAGCAGAAAAACCTTCTGTTGCAGATGAGTTTGAAGTAGAAGAAAAAGTTGTTCGTAGTAAAAAGAACAGCAACAAGAAAAAGAAAAAAGGTAAAGGTAACGAAGACAAGCGTCAAGATAACTTTGCTGGAAGACAACAAACACAAATAGTAGAAACACCAGATAAAATTACTTTCTCTGGAAGCCTTACAGTAGGTGAGCTTGCTAAAAAATTAAGCAAAGAGCCGTCTGAAATTATTAAGAAACTCTTCATGCTAGGAATTATGGCAACAATTAACCAAGACTTAGATAAAGATACAATTGAGTTAATTGCTACTGATTACGGTATTGAAGTAGAAGAAGAAGTAATTGTAAGTGAGACTGAATTTGAAACATTCATCGATGAGCAAGATGATGAAGAGAACTTAAAAGAACGTCCAGCTGTAGTTACAATCATGGGACACGTTGACCATGGTAAAACAACATTACTTGACTCTATTCGTAACTCAAAAGTAACTGCTGGCGAAGCAGGTGGAATTACTCAGCATATTGGTGCATACCAAGTTGAAGTAAATGATAAGAAGATTACATTCTTAGATACACCTGGTCACGCGGCGTTTACAACGATGCGTGCTCGTGGTGCGCAAGTAACTGATATTACAATCCTTGTTGTTGCAGCTGATGACGGTGTTATGCCACAAACAGTTGAAGCGATTAGCCATGCGAAAGCAGCTGGAGTACCAATTATTGTAGCTGTGAATAAAATGGATAAACCAGCAGCAAATCCTGATCGCGTAATGCAAGAATTAACAGAATATGAATTAGTTCCAGAAGCATGGGGTGGAGATACAATCTTCGTACCAATCTCTGCGATTCAAGGCGAAGGAATTGACAACTTACTAGAAATGATTCTTCTTGTAAGTGAAGTAGAAGAATATAAAGCAAATCCAAATCGCTATGCAACTGGTACTGTAATTGAAGCACAGCTTGATAAAGGTAAAGGAACTATCGCGACATTACTTGTTCAAAACGGTACACTTCGAGTTGGAGATCCAATTGTTGTTGGAACATCATTCGGACGTGTTCGTGCAATGGTAAGTGATATTGGTCGTCGTGTAAAAGTTGCTGGTCCATCAACTCCTGTTGAAATTACAGGTTTAAATGAAGTACCACAAGCGGGAGATCGTTTCATGGCATTCGCTGATGAGAAGAAAGCTCGTCAAATTGGTGAATCACGTGCACAAGAAGCGTTACTTGCACAACGTGGTGAGAAGTCTAAATTAAGCCTTGAAGATTTATTCCAACAAATCCAAGAGAGCGATGTAAAAGAAATCAACTTAATTGTAAAAGCAGATGTACAGGGTTCTGTTGAAGCGATGGCAGCATCACTTCGTAAAATTGATGTTGAAGGCGTAAAAGTTAAAATCATTCACACTGGTGTAGGTGCGATTACAGAATCTGATATTATTTTAGCTTCTGCATCTAATGCAATTGTAATTGGATTTAACGTACGTCCAGATGTGAACGCGAAGCGTACAGCTGAATTAGAGAACGTTGATGTTCGCTTACACCGTATTATCTACAAAGTAATCGAAGAAATTGAATTAGCAATGCAAGGTATGCTTGATCCAGAATTCGAAGAAAAAGTAATCGGTCAAGCGGAAGTTCGTCAAACGTTTAAAGTAACAAAAGTTGGAACAATCGCAGGTTGTTACGTAATAGACGGTAAAATTACACGTGATAGTGGTGTTCGTATTATCCGCGATGGTATAGTAATTTTCGAAGGTCAACTTGATACGTTAAAACGTTTCAAAGACGACGTAAAAGAAGTTGCACAAAACTATGAGTGTGGTATTACAATTGAGAGATATAATGATCTTAAAGAAGGGGACATCATTGAAGCGTACATTATGGAAGAAGTGAAGCGATGATTATCGCTTCACTCTCATTCGAGTGTATGATTTACGATGTGCATTCTTTAAAAGAGAAACGAGCTATTTTGCAACGGGTGCTAACTCGTGTGAAGCAGCGTTATAACGTAGCTGTTTCAGAAGTAGGGCATCAAGATGTATGGCAACGTACAGAAATTGCAATTGTTTCTGTATCCTCCAATCGTGTTGTTTGTGAAAAAGAAATGAATCGTGTACTTGAGTACATCGATTCATTTCCTGAAATTGAACGTACGATAACACAATTGGAATGGTATTGAATGAGGTGAAGAGTTATGAAATTACGTGCAAACCGTGTAGGCGAGCAAATGAAAAAAGAATTAGGCGACATCATCAGTCGTAAAATTAAAGATCCACGTGTCGGATTTGTTACAGTAACAGATGTACAAGTGAGTGGAGATTTACAAATTGCTACAGTGTATATTTCTGTTTTAGGTGATGAGGAACAGAAAGAAAGTACACTAAAAGGTTTAGCGAAGGCAAAAGGCTTCATTCGTTCAGAAATTGGCCAACGTATTCGTCTTCGTAAAACGCCGGAAATTTCCTTTGAATTTGATGAGTCTATCGGATATGGTCATCGAATTGATACACTTTTACATGAAATTAATAAAGAAGGTAAACGTGAAGAATAATGGATAGACAATTGTCTATCCATTTTTTCAATGTAAAATAAGTTTTAGGTAATGATTATGAAAGAATTACGATGAGGTGAACATATATGGAAGGTGTAGTATTATTACATAAGCCAAAAGGCATGACATCACATGATTGTGTATTTAAATTAAGAAAGATATTGCGTGAAAAACGAATTGGTCATACAGGAACATTAGATCCAGATGTAACAGGAGTATTACCTATTTGTGTTGGACGAGCAACGAAGATTGCACAATTTTTAACAAGTGAAACGAAAACATATGAAGGTGAAGTGACATTAGGGTTTTCAACAACAACTGAAGATGCTTCTGGTGAAGTTGTGGAAACGAAAAATGTAGATCGTGTTATGACTCGTAAGGAAGTGGAAGAGGTTCTTATGGCATTAACAGGTACGATTGAGCAAATGCCTCCGATGTTTTCGGCTGTAAAAGTTAACGGAAAAAAATTATATGAATACGCAAGAGCAGGACAAGAGGTTGAACGTCCAGTTCGTACAATTACAATTCATGAATTTGTATTATTAGATGACCGCGAAGTTTTTGAAGGTGAAAATATTTCATTCCGTTTCCGTGTAACGTGTAGTAAAGGAACTTATGTAAGAACGTTAGCAGTAATGATCGGTGAAAAACTTGGTTTTCCATCACATATGTCTCACCTTGTAAGAACGGCTTCTGGTGAATTTTTATTAGAAGATTGCATATCATTTGAAGAAATTGAAGAAAACGTGCAAAATGGAACAGTAGAGTCTATCTTCATTTCAATTGATGAAGCATTAAGTAAGTTCCCGAAAATGGTTGTAGATGAAAAGCAAGCAGAGAAAATAAAGAATGGTATGTTCTTAAAAAATGAATTGCAAATAACGGCGCCATTTATAACAGTGTTTGATAAAAACGATCGCTGCCTTGCAATTTATGAGCACCATCCAAAACACCCTGGTATGCTAAAGCCGATGAAAGTACTTGTGAATAATCAAGAACTAAAGCTATAATGAATTATTGGAAGGATTATTACAGAAAAAGGTGAATTCAAGCGTGAAACTTATTCATTTAACTCATCCACATGAACAAAATAAATTAGAATTACCACCTACTGTAATGGCATTAGGATTTTTTGATGGCATTCATTTAGGACATCAATGTGTGATTCGAACTGCGAAGCAAATAGCGGATGAACGGGGATATAAAAGTGCAGTGATGACATTTTATCCGCATCCATCTGTTGTTTTAGGTAAAAAAGAAGCGCATGCCGAGTATATTACACCAATGTGTGATAAAGAAAAAATAGTCGAGAACTTAGGAATCGATATATTATATGTTGTTAAATTTGACGAATCATTTGCAGGCTTATTGCCACAACAATTTGTAGATGATTATATTATTGATTTAAATGTAAAGCATGTAGTAGCAGGGTTTGATTATTCATATGGACGTTTAGGAAAAGGAAAGATGGAGACTTTACCATTTCATGCAAGAGGGGAGTTTACACAGACTGTGATTGAAAAAGTTGAATTTCAAGAAGAGAAAGTAAGTTCTACAGCATTACGAAAATTAATTCGAAATGGTGAAATGGAACAAATTCCATCTATTTTAGGTAGAGCCTATACAGTAGGAGGAACAGTTGTACACGGTGATAAACGTGGACGTCAAATCGGTTTTCCAACAGCTAATATAGGTTTAAGTGATAAGTATCTATTACCACCTGTAGGTGTTTATGCAGTGAGATTAAAAGTTCACGATGAATGGTACGATGGTGTGTGTAATATTGGATATAAACCAACTTTTAAAGAAGATGAGCGTCAACTATCTATTGAAGTGCACTTATTTGAATTTAATAAAGACATATACGATCAAAGTGTTACAGTAGAGTGGCATATGCGTATAAGAGAAGAGAAGAAATTCAATGGCATTGATCAATTAGTTGAACAAATTGCAAAAGATAAGAAAACAGCACAAGAATATTTTGCGAACGAAAAGAATACACTTGCTTTTTCAAATGAAAAGTAGTATTCTATGTTATGTACTTTATGACAACCATTGCTTGGCATTGCGACTCACCGACGCTTGCTAGGTAATTGGGGGTTTAATTATTAGGAGGTGAAATAGGATGGCTTTAACACAAGAGCGTAAAAATGAAATCATTGCACAATTTAGAACTCATGAGACTGATACTGGTTCTCCAGAGGTTCAAATTGCTGTCCTAACGGAGCAAATTAACACTCTAAACGAGCACTTACGTACTCACAAGAAAGATCATCATTCACGTCGTGGTCTATTAAAGATGGTTGGTAAACGTCGTAACTTACTAACTTACCTTCGTAATAGCGATATCACACGTTACCGTGAATTAATCACAAAGCTTGGCTTACGTCGATAGTCAAAGAAGCGGGAATATTCCCGCTTTTTTGTTAGGTAAAAATATATCTTCTACTCTTTATAGCTTACTTCATTTTCGGTAATACTAGAGGTAGAATATTGTGATATACTATCCATTTACATAGAAGAATTGAATACTTTAAATTGAGAGGGGTACTTAAATGAGTCAAGAAAAGCAAGTCTTCTCGATAGATTGGGCTGGTCGTCAGCTAACAGTTGAAACAAGTCAGCTTGCAAAGCAAGCGAACGGAGCAGTATTAGTAAGATATGGCGATACAGCGGTTCTATCTACAGCAACTGCATCAAAAGAAGCAAAAAATGTAGATTTCTTCCCACTTACAGTAAACTATGAAGAGCGTTTATATGCAGTCGGAAAAATTCCTGGCGGTTTCATTAAACGTGAAGGTCGTCCAAGTGAAAAAGCAATTTTGGCAAGTCGTTTAATCGACCGTCCAATTCGTCCACTTTTCGCAGATGGTTTCCGTAACGAAGTACAAGTTGTCAGCATTGTAATGAGTGTTGATCAAGATTGTTCTTCTGAAATGGCAGCTATGCTTGGTTCTTCATTAGCGTTATCGATTTCAGATATTCCATTTGAAGGTCCAATCGCGGGCGCAACAGTTGGTCGTATTAACGGCGAATTCGTGATTAATCCAACAGTAGAACAGCAAGAACAAAGTGATATTCACCTTGTTGTAGCTGGTACGAAAGATGCAATTAACATGGTTGAAGCAGGAGCAGATCAAGTGCCTGAAGAAACAATGTTAGAAGCAATTATGTTTGGTCACGAAGAAATTAAACGTCTAATTGCATTCCAAGAAGAGATTGTACAAGCTGTAGGTAAAGAGAAATCAGAAGTGAAACTTTATGAAGTTGACGCTGATCTGAATCAAGCTATACGTGAAATGGCTGAGAAGGATATGCATTCTGCAATTCAAGTACATGAGAAACATGCACGTGAAGATGCAATTAACGAAGTGAAAAAACGTGTAATTGAGCATTACGAAGCGCAGGAAGCTGACGCTGATACATTAGGACAAGTAAGTGAGATTTTATATAAAATTGTAAAAGAAGAAGTACGTCGTCTTATTACAGTTGAAAAAATCCGCCCAGATGGCCGTAAAGGTGACGAAATCCGTCCATTAGCATCAGAGGTTGGCATTTTATCTCGTACACACGGTTCTGGTTTGTTCACACGTGGACAAACACAAGCATTAAGTATTTGTACATTAGGAGCATTAGGTGATGTGCAAATTTTAGATGGTCTTGGTGTAGAAGAATCAAAACGCTTTATGCACCATTACAATTTCCCATCATTTAGTGTTGGTGAAACAAGACCGATGCGTGGACCAGGTCGTCGTGAAATTGGTCACGGTGCACTAGGAGAACGTGCGCTTGAGCCTGTAATTCCATCTGAAAAAGATTTCCCATACACAGTACGTCTTGTATCAGAAGTTTTAGAATCAAATGGTTCTACTTCACAAGCAAGTATTTGTGGTAGTACTTTAGCAATGATGGATGCTGGTGTTCCACTTAAAGCTCCAGTTGCAGGTATTGCAATGGGTCTAGTTAAATCTGGTGAGCATTACACAATTTTATCTGATATTCAAGGTATGGAAGATCATTTAGGTGATATGGACTTTAAAGTAGCAGGTACAGCGCAAGGTGTAACTGCACTGCAAATGGACATTAAAATCGATGGTCTATCTCGTGAAATTTTAGAAGAGGCATTACAACAAGCGAAAGTTGGTCGTGTGCACATTCTAAATCATATGTTATCTGTTATTGCAGAGCCACGTACTGAATTATCAGCGTACGCTCCAAAGATTATTACAATGACAATTAACCCAGATAAAATCCGTGACGTTATCGGACCGAGCGGTAAACAAATCAATAAAATTATTGAAGAAACTGGCGTTAAAATTGACATAGAGCAAGATGGTACAGTATTCATTTCTTCAATAAATCAAGAAATGAATGACAAAGCTAAGAAAATTATCGAAGATATCGTTCGCGAAGTACAAGTAGGTGAAATCTACGAAGGAAAAGTGAAGCGTGTTGAGAAATTCGGTGCTTTCGTTGAATTATTCAGCGGTAAAGATGGATTAGTTCACATTTCTGAACTTGCACTTGAGCGTGTAGGAAAAGTAGAGGACGTTGTGAAAATCGGTGACGTAATTACAGTTAAAGTTATCGAGATTGACAAGCAGGGCCGCGTGAATTTATCTAGAAAAGTATTGCTAAAAGAAGAGCAAGAAAAAGAAGCTGCTAAAGAAGAAAACAAACAAGAGCAGCAATAAGTAAAAGCCAGTTTAACTGGCTTTTTTTGTTATGTAAAAAATATGATTTACATATATTTTTATGTCAGCATAGGTATAGTTTTCATTATAACGCTCAAATTAACAAAGATAAGAAGAAAAATGTTTTTATATAGTTAATGGGAGGGTTTATATGAAAACTCGTATATTGGCATACATATGTATATGTTTTTTATATGTCAGTGTAGGCTCTTATTCCGTTTTTGCACAGGATAATTTATATGATGAAATTCAAAAACATGCAAAACAATATGAGATTGCACCTCAAAATGCGATGATTGATAAAATATGGAAGGCGACACCGGGGTATAATGGCAGACAAGTGGATATGGAAGCATCGTATAATAATATGAAAAAGCTAAAGAAATTTGATCAAAAACATCTTGAATTCAAGGAAGTATCACCAAGTGTCCATTTAGAAGATTTATCACCGGCCCCAATTTATAGGGGACATCCAAACAAAAAGATGGTGGGATTAACAATAAATGTTGCATGGGGAAATGAGTATTTGCCTCGTATATTAGAGATTTTGAAAAAACATGATGTGAAGGCGACCTTCTTTTTGGAAGGACGTTGGGTGAAAGAAAATTTACGGTTTGCAAAAATGATTGTTGATGCAAATCAAGAAGTCGGAAATCATTCTTACACGCATCCAAATATGAAAACGCTATCGTCTGATGAAATACGAGATCAGTTACAAAAAACAAATCGAATGATAGAAGCTGCTACGAATCAAAAAGTGAGATGGTTTGCCCCGCCAAGTGGCAGTTTTCGAGATGAAGTCGTGAAAATTGCAGATGATTTTCAAATGGGCACGATTATGTGGACAGTGGATACAATTGATTGGAAACGACCAGAACCAGACGTATTATTGCAGAGAGTGATGCGAAAAATACATCCAGGTGCTATTGTATTAATGCATCCTACCTCGTCTACAGCAGAAGCATTAGATACAATGATTACAAAATTGAAGGAACAAGGATATAAAGTAGGGAATATAACAGAATTACTGGATGAAAAACGTGTAGATTAAATACATTTGCATGACATTCATCCTTAAACTTGTTATCATTAAATAATAGCATTTATTTAGAGAAACTGGCAGTAGGAGGAAAGTTTTTGATTAAAAAATATACTTGTAAAAATGGTGTAAGAATAGTTATGGAGAATATACCAACCGTAAGATCGGTTGCGATTGGTATTTGGATCCATGCAGGATCAAGAAATGAAAATGAAAAAAATAACGGGATTTCCCACTTTTTAGAGCACATGTTCTTTAAAGGAACAGAAACACGTAGCGCACGAGAAATTGCAGAATCATTTGATAGCATTGGTGGGCAAGTAAATGCTTTTACTTCAAAAGAATATACATGTTACTATGCAAAGGTGCTAGATGAGCATGCCAAATATGCTTTAGATGTTTTAGCAGATATGTTCTTTAATTCAACATTTGATGAGGAAGAACTGAAAAAAGAGAAGAATGTCGTATGTGAAGAAATTAAAATGTACGAAGATGCTCCAGATGATATCGTGCATGATATGTTGACGAAAGCAACATATGAAACGCATCCGCTTGGATATCCTATTTTAGGAACAGAAGAAACGCTTGATACGTTTACAGGTGATACGTTACGTCAATATATAAAAGATCATTACACACCTGAAAATGTAGTTGTATCAATTGCAGGAAATATTGATGAAGCATTTTTACAAACGGTAGAGCAATATTTCGGTAGTTATGAAGGAACGACAAACCGCGAACAAGTACATAGCCCAATTTTCCATTTTAATAAGGTAGCACGTAAAAAGGAAACAGAACAAGCTCATTTATGTTTAGGATATAAAGGCTTGCAAATGGGACACGAAGATATTTATAACTTAATTGTATTAAATAATATTTTAGGCGGCAGTATGAGTAGTCGTTTATTCCAAGAAGTACGTGAGCAACGCGGATTAGCCTACTCGGTATTTTCTTACCACTCTTCTTATGAAGATACAGGCATGTTAACACTGTACGGTGGAACAGGAAGCCAACAACTAGATACACTGTATGAAACAATGCAAGAAACGTTAGAGACATTGAAAAATACAGGTATTACAGAAAAAGAGCTTATTAATAGTAAAGAGCAATTAAAAGGAAACTTAATGTTAAGTTTAGAAAGTACGAATAGTCGTATGAGCCGTAATGGTAAAAATGAATTGCTTCTTCGTAAGCATCGTTCACTTGATGAGATTATTGAAAGTGTTAACACTGTGACAAAAGAAAATGTAGATGGATTAATTCGTAACATGTTTACAGATGAGTTCTCTGCGGCACTTATTAGTCCAGATGGAAAACTTCCAAAAGGAATTAAACTATAATTGTTTTTTTATGATGTATTCGAAAATAACCGTATTTCTTTTAAAAGAGATACGGTTATTTTTTTTAGCCATACAGAATAGGTACTACATATAGATAGCTAACATTAAAAATTAAATAGGAGGAGAGTATATGCGATTAAGTGAATTAAGTGGTAAAGAGATTGTGGATTTAGAAAGAGCAGAAAAAATGGGGTTTTTAGGTTATGTGGATTTAGAGATTAATGAGAGAGATGGACAAATACAAACGCTTATCATACCTGCTGGGAAATGGGGAGGTTTTAAAAAAGAACCACAAGAAATAAGGGTAGCGTGGAGGCAAATTAAGAAAGTGGGACACGATATGATTCTTTGTGATAGTATAGATCATTCAAATTTAAAATGAAAGATGACCATTTTGGTCGTCTTTTTTTATATCTACATATAAAGCTGATAAATCATATGTGCTTTTCGTTTTTCAATCACCTAAAACTCGTACATTACATATGATGTGGAGGAAAAAGAAAAAGTAGGCACTTTTCTTATAAATGACAGAAAAAGAAGGTGAATTAGGGAATGTTGACTGAGATGCATATTGCTATCATAGGAGGAGATGCAAGACAGCTAGAAGTAATTCGCAAGCTAGTCGAATTGGATGCAAAACTTTCATTGATAGGGTTTGATCAGTTAGATCATGGTTTCACAGGGGCAGCAAAAGAAAGTATACAAAATTTAGATTTCACTTCTGTAGATGCAATTATTTTGCCAGTTGCAGGTACAAATGCCAAGGGAGAAGTAGATACTATTTTTTCAAATGAAAAAGTTTCTATAACGAAAGAACAAATTGAAAATACACCAGAGCACTTTACTATATATTCAGGTATTGGTACGCCTTACTTGGAAAATCTCGTATCTACTACGAATCGGAAACTTGTTAAATTATTTGATCGTGATGATGTGGCAATCTACAATTCTATTCCGACTGTAGAAGGTACATTAATGATGGTAATTCAACATACCGACTATACAATTCATGGGTCCAATGTAATGGTTTTAGGATTTGGTAGAACAGGGATGAGTGTTGCCAGAGCATTTCAATCATTAGGAGCCCACGTCAAAGTTGGAGCAAGACGATCTGAACATATTGCACGTATTACAGAAATGATGTTTTCTCCTTTCCATATGCAAGATATTGAGAAAGAAGTAGGAAATATCGATATTGTGATTAACACAATTCCGCATCTCGTTGTAACAGCGAATGTTATTTCAAAAATGCCAGCTCATACGTTAGTAATTGATTTAGCTTCTAAACCAGGCGGTACCGATTTTAGATATGCGGAAAAAAGAGGGGTTAAAGCGCTGTTAGCACCTGGATTACCGGGCATTGTTGCTCCGAAAACGGCAGGACAAATTTTAGCAAACGTTCTTTCTCAGTTATTAACAGCAGACGCAATCGCAAAGGGGGAGGAAAAGAAATGAATTTGAAGGGGAAACGAATTGGTTTCGGGTTTACAGGTTCACATTGTACGTACGAGGAAGTTATGCCACACTTAGAAAAATTAATTGCTGAGGGAGCAGAAGTACGTCCCGTTGTTTCTTACACTGTTCAATCAACAAATACGAGATTTGGAGAAGGGACAGAGTGGATTAAAAAGATTGAAGAAGTAACAGGTTTTAAAGCGATTAATTCAATCGTTGGAGCGGAACCACTTGGGCCTAAAATTCCGTTAGACTGCATGGTAATCGCTCCTTTAACAGGGAATTCTATGAGTAAATTTGCGAACGCAATGACAGATTCTCCTGTACTAATGGCAGCGAAAGCGACACTTAGAAATGGCAAGCCTGTCGTATTGGCGGTTTCGACGAATGATGCTTTAGGGTTAAATGGGGTAAATCTAATTACACCAACAAGGTGACGACAAAGCGCGAACGCTTATATGTCGCCATCTTGAGGGAGCTTAGGGTAAAGCACAAGTTCGAAATCATCGAGTCTTTGCCACTTTTCTTTCTTATAAACAGCCTTTTCTAAAACCGACTTTAGGAGGCTGTTTTTCTTTTTCGGATCATCTGTTTTAAAGTACAGATCAAGAACATGCTCTACTTGAGGTATAGTATCTTTCTTCACTTTTTCCTTCGTAATTTCTGTTTTTATTTCTTTCTTTAAGTTTTCCATTGTGGAAGTAATTTCATTGATACGGTCGGAAACGGCTTTCGAACGTTCTAAAAATATATCTACAGTGTAAACACCACGCTCTAATAAATCGTGTAAATTATTTTTTTGTTTTTGGACATCCACTAATTCTTTTTCTAGCTTTCGTAATGCAGCTTCATTCATCTGAATAACTTGTGTTTCTTTTAATTTGTCATCTTGCTTATGTTTTTCAAAATCAGCTTTATAATTAATATACCATTCTTTTAATGCCTCGAGTAAACGCTTCTCAATTAACTCAGTATAGCTTGATTTGTTTTCGCAACCGCGATGCTTACAATCCATCGTTTCCTTTCGGTTTTTCGGATAACGTTGGACCATACTATAACCACATTTACTACATTTAATAATGCCAGCTAGAGGATTTTTAATTCCATTCGTATTGTAAGGAACGTGATATCTTGAGTTTAATTTTTCTTGTACTTGCTCAAATAAGCTTTCAGGTATGATTGGCTCATGTTTGCCATCAGCAATAATCCAATCTGACTTATCTTGACGTGCACAACTTCTTTTTACAGCGTCAGGACGTTTTACTTCTTTTCGTTTTTGCCACGTTACTTTTCCGATGTACACATTGTTCTTTAATATATCCAAGATGCTATAAGGATTCCATTCATTGCCTAGCTTACTTTTGTAGCCAAGATCATTTAACTTGCTTCTAATTGCACTCGCGCCCATATCCTCGTTTGCATACCAATCAAATATCATTCTTACGACAGAAGCTTCTTCTGAATTAATCGTTAACGTACGTTCTCGTTTATTTAAACGATGGATATCATATCCGAAGGGCGCATGTGTACCAAGATAATTACCAGCCTCTACACTAGCAATACGACCGCGTTGCATACGGCGTGTAATAATCTTTAACTCCTTACGTGCCATAAATGCTTCAAATTCGCTGTATTCTTCATCCCATTCATCATTAAGGTCATAAGTCTTCCTTGGTGTCATAATCTTCGTATTCGAGCGTTTAAACGTCTCTAAAATGATTCCTTGCTCTTTCATACCACCACGACCTAAACGGTCCATATCCATGCAAAGAACAGCATCATATTTGTTATCTTCAATTTCTTCAAGTAGCGCCAACATTTCAGGGCGTTTCACTAAGCTCTCACCAGAAACAATTTCCTCACGGACAGCTAAAATATTTAAGTTCATTTCTTTCGCGATTTTCAGTAGAGTAGTGCGGTGCTTTGCTAAAGTTTCACCTTCGCCGCGTGCCTCGGCTTCGAGATCGGCACGGGATTTTCTTAGGTAGATTGCGGTTTTCATGGTTAGACCTCCTTATATAGTTAATTCATATACGAGAAATGTATATATAAGAAGTAGAAACGGCTATTTGAGGTAGCGAAAGTAATGACATGTTTGATTTAAGAAAGCATGTAAGCCTCTGCACTGTTTTCCGATGCTTTTAATATTTCGATGATTGGTCTGCTTTGAAATGCTTAGCAACTAATATGGCAGTACTAACAAATCAGCGGCATACAAATATAGAAAGCACTTCAAGAGGTGATACCATGAGCCAACAAGAAGAATATGCCGCGTCTTATGAATTTGGGAAAACGAAAGTTTATGTTGTGGCTCCAGAGCCGAAACCACAAAAGGATATTGATAAAATCCTTCGAGCATATTACAAGGCAGGTTGGGCCATCATCGATGAATTGCAAACAAAAGAAAATATTGAGGAGTAATTCCTCTTTTTTGAATAGAAAATAGACAGGTTGTGTATGTACTGATAATTTTAATACTTTAACAACTTAATATGGAGGCGAACAAATATGGGAACAAGCATATATTGTAATTCATCAATAGGTGCGTTATTGCGAGGAGCAAGAGAGTGTTGTGAAGATACAACGTTAACAACGAAGAAAGGACTTGCAGCGCATCTTGGAATTACATATGAGCGCTTGAAAAATATTGAAGCTGGTATTTCACAGGTTCCATTTGAATTAGCAATGGATTGGTGTGATGCGACGAAAGCGCCGTTAAACAAACACGCTGTTTTAAGGACTGGAGTAAGAAAGGGTCATCGCCACGTGGGGTGATCCTTGAGGAGTATGTCGATGGATTCCATTTCATTTTATCTTTAGGTTTGTATATGGAGTATGATTCACACCCACAAGAATTAGTTGATCATTACAAAGAAAATGCGCATATTTTCAGATACAGTTCACTAACAAGACAGTTCATTATGATTTATGATGCGGTTTTAAATTTCGCTATTCGTGATGTTTTATATACAGAGTTATTTACATTGTATTTGTGCCTTGGTGATATGTTGGGATTCACACATGCTGAAATACAACAAGCTTACTTATTGAAAAACAAAGTTAACCACGAAAGACAAGATAACGGGTATTAATACTAAAATTTGAACTTTATAAGAATCGGAGAGTGAAAAAGATGCATGCATCAGCTGATTTCCTATTAGCGTTATCTACAAAGTTACAAGAAATTGCAGATAATACATCAGACATGGAAACATTAACGGAGCTAAGTGAGCTTATCGATAAGATTAATGAAAGTATTTAAAACTAAACCAAAGCGTTATTTTACCGGGAGGATTTTTGAATAATAAAAAAAGAGAGCTATATAAGTTCTCTTTAAAAGTTTTATCCGGTAATAAAACGATTACTATTTAGAAAATTTTCTTTATAGTTAGAGCGCTATTAGAAACAGTACCACTGACGCCTGTACCACCAAATATACTGACTCGGAGATCAAGAACGTCATTAGTTGCAAGTGATATTTGAATTGTTTTGGCAGCTTGTGAACCTAAAGATGTTGAAGTTTGGCCAAAATATCTACAGACTACTCTTGAAAATGATATAGGTAAATCATTTATAAAAACATGTCCATCTATGAGAGCGTTAGTTGCTTGTGTGCCTGTAGAAATTGTAGGGAATAGACTAATAGAAATTTCATAAATTCCAGATTGAATAATGGTGAGGTTGCTATTAATAGTATCTACTAACACGTTTAAAGAAGGACCGGGTAATTGGAATTGAATTTTCGTATCTAAGCCAATCACGGATTGAAGGTCAGTTTGATAGAGGGAACCAAAAGCTGTAAGGGCACTAGTTCCGGTGGGACCAGTCGGTCCTATACTTCCTGTGATTCCTATTCCGGTGGGGCCAGTCGGTCCTGTATTGCCTTGCAGCCCTTGAGGGCCAGTAACACCAGTAGATCCGGTAGGCCCAAATTCAGGTAAAGGAAAACCACATGAAAATGGTATGTTCATGAATGTCGCCTCCTTATTATTAAATGTCTTATTAATATATGCATTTAGTATTTGAGTTGATTGGGATGAACCCTATATCATCAATTAATAGTAAACATTAAAAAAGTAGTTATTATGTGAAGAAAAAATAAAAGAACCCGCTAGTTATAAACGGATTCTTTGTACAGGAACATCAGGAACGCCAGGAAGCTGGTCCAAGGTAACCTGTGTATTTACTTGGGTAATAATACTATATTCGAAGGGGATAAAAAGGTTAATGGAAATTAAATAAAATCGTTATTTGGCAATGTGAGGTGAAGAAAGATGGGCGGTATCACAAATTTAGAATGCCCACAGTGTGGGAATAGGTTATGGAAGTATGATCACGGAGAAACAATCAAGTTAGAATGCGATTTATTGGAATGTGATTACGAACTAGAGATTGACCTGGAAGAAGTCATTTCTATATACGCAAGAGATTAAGACAAAAACGCTATTTTATAGAGTATAGATGATGTGTCTAGGAATTTTAAAAAATTCAAAAAGAACTATTTTGTTTCCTAGATACATGTATAGCTAACAAGAACTCGTTGATTGGTCTATTAAATTGAATTAAATACAACTTGGCGTAATCGCTATATTTAGAGCGTTTTGTCCAACCTTAACGTTACTAATAACAGTGTTAGTAGTAGTATTAACAACAGAAACTTCAGGGATGAGCCGATCTAAAACATAGAGCCGTGAGCCGTCAGGTGTAAGAGCTAAGGTGTGAGGATTATCGTTTACTACAATAGGAGATCCAATGATTGTGTTAGTAGAGGTATTAATGATTGATACAACAGAGTATAAGATACTAGCAAAATAACCACGAGATCCATCAGGTGAAATTGCTATGCCAATAGGAGTATCAGCTTCAATAGGAGACCCAATAACTGAGTTAGTAGAGGTGCTAATGACTTCTATATTATGGGCAGTGGAAACATAAGCGTGAGAGCCATCAGGCGTAATGGCTATACCTTGAGGAAAGGTTCCAACTTGAATGGGAGACCCGATAATTGTGTTAGTAGAAGTGCTTATGACTGAAACCGTATTATCATTCATGTTTGTAACATAAGCGCGAGCACCATCAGGTGTAATGGCTATAACTTTAGGGTTTTTTCCAACTAGAATAGAAGACCCAATAACAGTGTTAGTAGAAGTATTAATGACTGAAACCGTATTATCACCATTATTTATAACATAAGCGCGAGAGCCGTCAGGTGTAATGGCTATGGAAGTAGGAATTTGTCCAACAGTTATAGGTTCACCAATAATAGTATTAGTAAAAGTATCAATTATTAATACTTTACCTCTGGTGGTGACATAAGCACGAGAGCCATCAGGTATGATTGCTATGCCGAAAGTTCCAGGTCCCGTTAATATAGGCGGACCTATTACGGTGTTAGTAAAAGTGTTAATGATAGAAACTATCCCATTTGTTTCGGAATTATCAACTGTAATATATGCAAGAGGAATTGGGGTAATTGATAAAATATTGCAGATAGAAATTACACTTGTTGCATTCTCAGAAACAAAGACTATACTTCCTTCACCTACGCTAGAAATTCGGCCTTGGATTGGGTCGTTCTTTCCTGAAAGAAGAAGAGATACTATACGACCTGTACAGTGTTGGAGTGTATTTTTAATATCTTGAAAACAATCTGTTTCTGGTGAGGATGGTCCAGTAGGTCCAGTAATCCCTTGCGGTCCGGTAGCGCCAGTAGGCCCAGTAGGACCTGGGATGTAACAAATGTGACAACTTGTGTCATTACATGAGCAAGATTTCCGATGTTTTTTATGAGGACTCAAAAAATTCCATCCTTTCTTTTTGAGAATACTTTCATAATTTATTTTATTGAATATAAACTTGTTGGCTTGTATGCTTGTCCATTTGTAATGAGTTTTATAATGAAAATTTCATTTTGTAGCAAAGGGTGGTGAAAACGATGTTTATTAAAGAATTTAAAGTAAAGGGCAACATGATCGAAGGACAAGTCATTGGTAATTGGTCCAATAAAAGTTATTACGCCCTCAAGATTGAGAAACTAGAAACGTTAAATTTAGATGTAAATGAATTGGATACATTGATAGCTGATTTGGAGAATATAAGTGCAAAAATAAAAGAATCTAATGAAGAATATGAGGCTAAAAGAGCAGCTAGCAAAAGCTAACTGCTCGGTTCTCCAAGGGGGAGAGGGAAATGACAGGAAAAATAGATCCTAAAATTGTTCCTATGGCATCTTACGGATGGAATCCAGAGAAACAATGTGTAGAGTTGCAGCTATTAATCAATGAAGAAATATATGTAATGCCAATACATGAGAAAGATGTAAAAGGCATGGGGCAATTTTTCTGGTTAAGGAAAAATAACTTAATAAAATAATCCTTTTGAGCAGAAAGGAGGGATATGATGGAAAAGGATATTAAGAGGTTAATTGAGTTAATATGGTCCGATGTCACAGATGATGAGGTTGTAAATGAAGTGGTTTCGTTCTTACAAAGTGATGAAATTAACAACGGTTATAAGGTGGACTTGTTAGCAACATTAGCTGAGAGGGCTAATCATAATTATTACGTAGATAAGATGCGTGAGTTTGATGAACGTAATAGTCAATAAAAACTTCATTTTCTAATAAAAAGTTACTAAAATATGAGAAAATGATATAATAATACCAATTACACATTTAGTCCTACTGGAAGAACCAGCGGACACTGAACTATAAAGAGCATTAGTGATATGCTCTATAGTTTGGTGTCCGCTTTTTTGTTTTTATTAACAAAATAGATAAGGGGTGTTTTTATATATGGCGCAATTAACGTTCTTACCTAAAATTGATCGCAAAGCAACACAGGTTTGTTTAGAAGAGATTCTTGAAAATGTTCGTATTTATAGACAATTTGGGATGATTAGAAATGAGATGAAGGTTACAGCATCTAGTGAGGTAAGATATCATGGTCCAACAAATATAGTAGGAAAGCCAGCTGAAGATATCGCTTTAGCAAATGTTGCTATGAGTGAAAGAGAAGTGAAATTACAGCGTTTATCTTTTCAAATTGATAAGGCATTAAGTCGTTTTAGCAAAAGCCAAAGAGATATTATTGTAAAACGATATTTAGAAGATGAAGAAGTTTTTGATTTTTACAATTACCCATTTTTTATGCGTTGTGTAACTCAAAAGGGAGAGTATTATGAAGTTATGAATATCAAGGGGTTCAGCGACAGGGACAGTTACACAAAATATCAGATATGGGTAAGTCATTAGGATAAAGCATATAAAGGTTAAGAATAAAAATAAGTGGCAGAGTCGTGACCGTTTTTTGGCAGGAAATGTGCCGGTTATTTTGGAATCAACGTGATATATTTGTATTGTGAGAAGTGGTGGAAAACACAACTCACTATGTTGTTCTTATATTTCTAAACGGCTTCATTATGACGGCGCATAAAATCCGAAACCAGCAAATGGTACTGATTGGATGTTACCGTTAATAAGGAGAGTTTTTGCTCTTCTTTGAGCTAACAACATCCTAGGTAGATGGAATGAGGGAAACCTGATAAGTTTGCCGAGGGTGTCTGTCGTGGTTGTTAGCTGAAAGAAGCGTGAAAATACCATAACCAAACTAAATGAAATATGTGATACAAAAACAAGACTTGTTTATTTTTGAAACTGTTATTCTAGTGAATAGCAGTTTTTTTATTTGTTAATAGTAAAGCTTCATTTACCGTATTTATAGTAGGAACAGCTGATGCAAGGTCGCTCTTTTGATATAGAAAGCTTTTATTGAAAGTGACTTAGACTAGATAATAAACCTATAACTATCAAAATTGTGGATAGAAGATAAATGCAAAATGGATAATACAATTATAATCAGTCTAATTACTGCAGGCGAGGCCATTGGCGGTGAGTTTGTGACAGGTCATATGAATAATAGGAATGCTAAGCTTAATAGTAAGAATGACAGAATAAAATAATATAATAATTCTTTACTTCGAAATAAGATTGATATCATGAGTAAATGTCAATTAAACTTAGTAAAAATTATCCATGCTATAGAATATTTTTGTGGGGATACGGGTAGTTTTGAAATGAAAATGTGTCACTAATAAAAAAGATACGATGTTATGAATAAAATTACGATAAGAGTGTGTTTGGATAGATATTTATTCAAAAAACGCACTCTTTTTGGTTTATCAAGGTAAATAGCATTAATTTGATAAAACTTAAATCTAAAGCAATATAAAAGTTTTCTAATTAGATAATTATGTAAAAGCGTACAAGAAATAAAGTTTAGTACATCATACATATAATACATATGATAAACAAAGGAGCATGATTGTAAAAGAATTCATACTATAAAAATAATTGTAATCCATGTGCTTTTCCTATTCCAGGAGTGCAAGGGATTCCAGGAGTACAAGGCCCAACGGGGTCAACGGGAGTGCAAGGGATTCCAGGAGTACAAGGCCCAACGGGGTCAACGGGAGTGCAAGGGATTCCAGGAATACAAGGCCCAACGGGGTCAACGGGAGTGCAAGGGATTCCAGGAATACAAGGCCCAACAGGGGCAACGGGAATAGAACCACAATCTGCATTTAGTGCTAAAAAAAACATTCCACAACAATATGGGAATTTTGATTCTTCCCTAGTTACTTATGAATCCGAAGTATTTGATTTAAATGATGAGTATGATCCTATTACCTCTACATTCATCCCTAAGCAGAGTGGGGTGTACTCAGTTTTAGCAAGCATTTCTATATCTACCAATGTAGCTGATAAAGCTTTGGTATTAATAATTGAAGTAAACAGTAGTGCTGAACTGGTTGATAATGAAGCTGTTCCATCTTTCTTCCTATTTGATCCTGTTATCAGTGTATCTGGAATTTTATTTTTAAATGCAGGAGATAAAGTTACAGTACGTCATAGTTCTAGTGGTCCCGGTTCAATTAATAGCACACAGAGTACAGTACACTTCGAAGCTGCTAGGTTTCCATCTCCGCTATAAATTATTTCGGAGAAGATTAGAAAAATCATTTAATCTCTTTTTTTATATAAATATCCGCTTAGAATTAAGTGTTATCTAATGGGGAGATATACCAGTATTAACATTAATTTAAGGTAAGTAGATTTTATACAAACCATTGAAAATATCAATTATAGTAATAACATAAGAAATTGACGAAAGGGCAACTGATGCATGGTTGCTCTTTTATCATGTAAAAAGTCCTTCATTTTTCTCTGACCTTAGAATCTAGCAAAATAGTATAATAACTAATTAAAAAAGACAATAATTCTATTTATAAAACTATCCACTAGGTTATTACCTTAATTAATCTTCAGAATCCTTATCGCTCATAATATATTCGATATTTTCATCTGTAAATTCATTGCCTTTAAATACTGGATGCCCATTTGGATCGAGCATACCCATCACTTTTTTATCCTTATCAGACACAATTAGTGTATAGTCCTCCATAAGAAAAGGTTTGTTGGGTAAATCCACTAATATTCTCCAAGCTGGTCTTATATCATCGTTGTTTCTATTTTCTTTCTCAATTTTAAACGTATAAGCCTCATCAAAGAAAAGATGGTTGATATCTTCATTAACTACTCCGTCTAATTTATTTTTCTTATGATAATGTTTAGCGATTTCTATTGCTTCCTGAGGTTTTAACATCACATCTACAGTAATTTCATTTATTTTCCTATAGTGTCTTGAAAAATCTTCTTGTTTTAATCTTATATAATTTTGAAATTCTTCAGTAGACAATTGTTTAAACTCTTCATCAGACATACTTTTATACTTGTCTAAAGACATATAAAATTCTCCTTTTACTTCCATGAAATCAGAATTTACTTTTAATAGATCAAAAAAGAAGAATGTTTACCCTCACTACAAGATACTCTTCTTGTATTCTTTTATTCTTCATCTTCGAAATCATGTAGACTATCAAGTAATTCTGTGAATGTTGAGCAAACAGGAGAGGTAGCTACTTCTATCTCCTCCTCCTCGTGATCCCAAAATACGATTGTTGGTGATATAGGATTATTTCGATAATCAAAGCATAAAAGATTTCCGAATGGGTCCCGAGCGAAAGGATATATTTTGTTAGGTAATCTATCTTTCGTATGATTATATGTTTCCAAAATGGAATATTTTCTATTAGAATCTACCGTCAAAAGGTTATTAAGTGAATTTTCATCTTGGTTTGGGATGGTAAATGTATCTGGTGTAGGATATCCACCATCATATTTTTGCACACACTCAATAAAATCATTTGGAAATTTCACACCCAAGTTTTGTTCTAATTGTTTTATTTGTTTGTCTGTTATTGTATTTTCATTTACATGGATCCATGTAATATGGTTCATAATCAGAAACCTCCGTATTTATCGCTATCTTTCCCCAAAATTTTATATCCACCTGTATGACCAGTGTCATGATGAGTCTGATAATCTACAAGTTGCATCTTTCCAGTGTCTTAGTGGTGATGCCATGTATAATGCTCTTGTGTGCCTTCAAATTTACCGGTTTGCGGTTTATATGCAGGTCTCACATTAAAATGGGGTCCCTGTCCACCTTTAGAGTGGCCTGCACTATGATCCTGAATTATTAATTTTTTCCATCTTTATTAGTAAAATGATATTCCTTCGTGTAAATTACTTTACCATTCTATAGGTGTTAAATTTAAACAGTGTATTTAATAATATGTTCTTATTTAAATGTTCAATTTATTTAATAATTTTTCTATTCTCTTTAATTCATTATTACTCTGTTCTACAAGATATTCATCAGGACATTCTTTCAATATATCAAAAAAGTTTTCTGCTTCTTTTAATAAAGTTAATAATAATTCATCTTTATTAAAACATGTTTTTTCTCCTGCAATAGATAATAAAATTTGCTCTTGCGAAATAACCTGCATTTTTACCTCTAAAGGTTGGTCTGGAAAATAAAAACTTACATCGTTTTGATTTTCAAACAATTCTTCAATTGCATTTATGAAATATGACCATAACTGATCAATCATATCCCATTCTTTAAATCCTAAAATAGCATTTCCGTAGTAGTTTATTATTATTGCACCTTCCAAATAATCAAAATCAATAACTAGTTCTAAACATTTCGCGTTATCAAAATGTATGAAATATTCAAGAAAGTTATTTTCAATATTATCTAATGAAGTTATTATTTTATCATTTTTTATATATGATTTTACACTAATCATATTAACGTCTCCTCGGATTTCTATTTAGGATATAATTGTCCTATTCTGCCATTTTTAAATCCAACAATATATGTTATTCCATCTACTTTCCCCTTAATTTGATACATATCTTTTGTTCTTATTTCTATGAACGTATCAAGGAAGGGGAGTGCCTAGTATGTATGTCCATTATCTTACTGTTCTTCATAGGGCCCCTCCTGGGAAAATATTGCAGATATAATTATAACAATAAATGGTTAAAGTTTCCTTGAAAAAAATGTATTTTACAACATATGTGTTTGTTATAGTTTTAAATAGGTAATGTAGTATAACGTAGAGGTAAAATACTAATGGGAAAGTAATAAATTGATGCTAATGATTTATATTATGCTGTATGGGCTGAAAAGGATGGTTGGTTAAATCTTAGTGGAGAACAATGGATTAAGAACGATCCATCTTATGTGAAGTTTAACAAGAAAAGTACAGTGGATTCTTCTATTGTAGGGAAGCGCGTTGTTTCAAAAGTTAACAATCTACGTTTCTATGATGCTCCTTCTTGGCAGGATAAAGATGTTGCTGGTACAGTTGACGTAGGATTTGGATTTACAATCGACGCAAAGGTAAATGTCAATGGGTATCCACAGTATCGTGTTTATTATTCGAAGGGGCATAAGTACTATATTACGGCGAGTGATTTTTATGTAAGTTGGCTTAGATTTAGATAATGAAGAAAGCCGCCCATTTTTAGGTGGGCAGCTTGTCCTTTAATATTTTATTTCTCTTCTTTTTCTTTGTAGTTCAAAGCAATCTCTACTATTTCTTCTGGAGTTAAGTCTCTAAAATCCCAAAAAATCAAGTCACTTGGAGCTGGGTGAGGCACATTCGCCTCTAAGATATCAATATACTTACTACCCAACTCATCTGGTAATTTAGGATCACATATTTGTTCTACAAGTGTAATAAGCTCATCTTTAGTCATTTTACTGTTCATGTTATCTACCCCTTATAAATTTATAACCCTTTTTTTCCAAAATGATAAGCAGGGTCTAAGATGGTGCAGGCTCTGTAGATACTATTATTTGTGTCCCTAGTTATGACTCTTCGTCACTTGAACCAACTCATCTAAGGCATCTTCCTGAGAAGAAATTGCTTCAGTTATCGTAGACATTCCTTTTAAATAATCACTATGCGTTTTATCGTCTACGTTTAATAATGTCAACTCAATACCTTCACGCATAGTCTCCATTGTGTGGACTATCTTTTTATGAACTTTTTCGTACTTACTATCAGGCTCTAGTTCTTCGAATTTATAAGTTAAATTCTTTAAATCTTTGAGTGTATCCTTGTAAATATCGTCATCACCTGCATTATTCATCAAGGTATACGTAGCTTTATTCCAGTCATTTTGTAGATCATACAAGGATTCTGTATAGCTTGAAGACTCAATACTTGAAGTTTCGTTACTTGATGTTTCTGTAGTGGTCTCTTTCGATGTACTACAACCTACCCCTAATAACATGATTGGAAGTGCTAAATATATTAGTTTCTTTGCTTTCATTATATATACTCCTTTTTAAAAGTGTTGCAATTAATTAACATATGGAACCATAACATAAATTATATAAATAAGTTATCTCCTTTTTAAAAGTGTTACAATTAATTAAAATATAGAAGAAAAAAGACAAATTTATATTGTCGTCACCTTGTTGGCGTCAACCTCATGCGCCTAATGGCTACAAAAAACATCTACTTCGTCCCATTCGGTCAAGACGCACCAGAGAAAAAACCGAACTCAATGGTAGCTCGTATGGAGCTGCTGGAAGATACAGTATTAGAAGCACTGCAAGGGAAGCAATTGCAACCAGTTGTCGTAGAAAAATTCAGATATATGAATTAAAAAACGAAAAAAAACGGACAATTTTTGATGAAACCATCATTCTTACTGTAGAATATGATAAAATTAACGTTATTAAGATTAGAAGGGGTATTGTATACTCCTTCTGATTCTAAGTTATAGAAGGATTGGTATCTAGAAAGGGGCATAGTGATGGAAAAGCAAAAAACTTTTCATGTCGCTGTAGTTGGAGCAACCGGCGCAGTTGGTGAACAAATGTTAAACACTTTAGAGAAACGAGAATTTCCAATCGGAAAATTAACGTTACTTTCATCTAAACGATCTGCAGGTAAGAAACTTGTATTTAAAGGCGAAGAATTTACAGTTCAAGAGGCAACTCCTGAAAGTTTTGAAGGAGTAGATATCGCGCTATTTAGTGCTGGTGGATCTGTATCGAAACAATTAGCGCCAGAAGCAGCAAAACGCGGTGCGATTGTTGTTGATAATACAAGTGCATTCCGTATGACAGAAAACGTGCCACTTGTTGTACCTGAAGTAAATGAAAACGACTTAAAAGAACATAATGGAATTATTGCAAATCCAAACTGTTCTACAATTCAAATGGTAGTAGCTCTTGAGCCAGTTCGACAGCAATATGGTTTAAAACGAGTAATCGTTTCCACATACCAAGCTGTATCAGGTGCTGGTGCGGCAGCGATTGAAGAACTTCATGAACAATCACAAGCAATCTTAAATGGGGAAGAAGTTAAAGCGAATGTTTTACCTGTATCAGGTGACAAGAAGCATTTCCAAATCGCTTTTAATGCGATTCCGCAGATTGATAAATTCCAAGATAATGGATTTACATTTGAAGAAATGAAAATGATTAATGAAACGAAAAAAATTATGCATATGCCTGAACTAGAAGTAGCAGCAACATGTGTACGTTTACCAGTTGTATCAGGACACTCTGAGTCTGTTTACATCGAAGTAGAAAAAGAAGGCGTAACAGTAGAAGAATTAAAGAACTTACTTGCAAATGCGGAAGGTATTGTTCTGCAAGATAATCCAGAAGAGCAATTATATCCAATGCCGGCTACTGCAGTAGGTAAAAACGAAGTATTCGTTGGAAGAATCCGTAAAGATTTAAATAACGATAAAGGATTCCATCTTTGGGTCGTATCTGATAACTTATTAAAAGGCGCTGCATGGAATTCTGTTCAAATTGCAGAGCGCTTAGTAAAATTACAATTAGTGTAAACGGCTAAGAGAAGGTGCAAAATATGAAAATTATTGTTCAAAAATTTGGTGGCACATCCGTACGTGATGAAAATGGACGTAAGCATGCGCTTCATCATATAAAAAAATCGCTAGATGCGGGTTATAAAGTAGTTACTGTCGTATCTGCTATGGGCCGTAAAGGTGAACCATATGCTACTGATACTTTGTTAAGTCTTGTAAACCAAGAGGAATCTACTATTTCTAAACGTGAGCAAGATTTATTACTATCATGCGGAGAATTAATCTCAGCAATCGTTTTCTCTAACATGTTAAATGAGAACGGTATAAAAGCAGCAGCATTAAATGGTGCACAAGCTGGTTTTGTAACAAATGATGATTTTACGAATGCTAAGATTATTGAAATGAATTGTGATCGTATACATGAAGAGTTAGAAGATGTAGATGTAATCGTTGTGACAGGATTCCAAGGGCAAACGAAAAAAGGTGATACGACAACACTTGGACGCGGCGGTAGTGATACTTCAGCTTCAGCGTTAGGTGTTGCGCTTCATGCTGAATATATTGATATCTTCACAGATGTAGAAGGTGTTATGACTGCGGATCCTCGTATCGTAAAAGATGCACGTCACCTTCAAACTGTAACGTATAACGAAATTTGTAACATGGCATATCAAGGTGCAAAAGTCGTTCATCCACGTGCAGTTGAAATTGCGATGCATGCAAAAGTACCACTTCGTGTACGTTCTACGTATTCTGATAGTGAAGGTACGCTGATTTCAGCATCTGACGGTGCTACAAAAGGCCGTGATGTAGAAGAACGTCCTGTTACAGGTATCGCACATGTATCAAATGTAACGCAAATTAAAGTGCTTGCAAAAGAAACAGCATATGATTTGCAACAGCATGTGTTTAAAGAAATGGCAAACGAAGGAATCAGTGTCGATTTAATTAACATTTCACCTACTGGTGTAGCTTATACGGTGAGTGATAATGTATCGAATCGTGCAGTTGAATTATTAAAGAACCTTGGATACGAGCCAATTGTGACAGAGCATTGTGCAAAAGTATCTATTGTAGGAGCTGGAATGGCAGGATACCCAGGGGTTACTGCGAAAATCGTTACAGCTTTAGCGGAAAAAGGTATTCAAATCTTGCAATCAGCAGATAGTCATACGACAATTTGGGTTCTTGTAAAAGAAACTGATTTAGTGGAGGCTGTAAATGCATTACATAGTGCATTTGAGCTTTCAAAAGAAAAGCAACTGGAACAGTAAGGAGTGAGACCATGATAGATTTTGGGACAATTGCAACCGCGATGGTAACTCCGTTTGATATAAACGGGAATATCGATTTTGCAAAGACAACAAAATTGGTAAATTATTTAATTGATAACGGTACAACAGCAATCGTGGTAGGAGGAACGACAGGAGAATCTCCTACATTAACTTCAGAAGAAAAAGTAGCGTTATATCGCCATGTCGTATCTGTTGTCGATAAAAGGGTGCCCGTAATCGCTGGAACAGGTAGCAATAATACGCATGCTTCTATTGAATTAACTAAAAAGGCAACAGAAGTTGGTGTTGATGCAGTAATGCTAGTAGCGCCGTATTATAACAAGCCGAGTCAAGAAGGAATGTATCAGCATTTTAAAGCAATTGCTGAAAGCACGCCGCTTCCGGTTATGCTATATAACGTTCCAGGACGATCTATTGTACAAATCTCTGTTGATACAGTTGTTCGTTTATCAGAAATAGAAAACATTGTTGCGATTAAAGATGCAGGCGGCGATGTGTTGACAATGACAGCAATCATTGAAAAAACAGCGGACGACTTTGCAGTATACAGCGGTGATGACGGTTTAACTTTACCGGCTATGGCAGTTGGAGCGAAAGGTATCGTTTCTGTAGCATCTCATGTTATCGGAAATGAAATGCAAGAAATGATTGCAGCATTCCAAGCAGGAGAGTTCAAAAAGGCGCAAAAATTACATCAATTACTTGTCAGAGTAACAGATTCATTATTTATGGCGCCAAGCCCAACTCCAGTGAAAACAGCGTTACAAATGGTAGGATTAGATGTAGGTTCTGTACGTTTACCACTTCTTCCGTTAACAGAAGAAGAAAGAGTAACATTACAGTCTGTTATGCAATCTATTCCTCGTTAATAAAAAATGACCTAGTGTGAAGCTAGGTCATTTTTTATTGGCATGAAAATGTTTGCCTCTCCTTTCTCACGATTTCACTTGTGTTCTATTTCTTGTATCAGGTATAATATGGCTAAGTAGCTTAGTACGGGTATGCTTAGCAAAATTGGTAAAAATTATAATTTGGTTAAATTTTCATATCATATCGAATAAGATATTTGATTTATATAATGAAAGAGAGGTGAAACCTGGTTTAAAAAATAAACAAGGACATGATATCGCATAACGGTAAGGACATTCGTCTTGGACGGTGAATATATGGTGGTTGTAGAGTTTCCCCTGGTGTCTCTGCAATTTTAGTGAAATCAGTGTTTGCAAGATTTTTAAACCAGGCAACAACATGAAGAGAAAAGAGAATGAGTCTGTTAAAGTATTTGCTCTTGGTGGAGTAGGTGAAATCGGGAAAAACATGTACTGTGTTGAAATTGATTCTGAAATTTTTATTGTAGATGCAGGGTTAATGTTCCCAGGAGATGAAATGTTTGGAATTGATATCGTTATTCCTGATATTACATATTTAGTGGAAAATCAAGAGCGAGTAAAAGGTTTATTTATTACTCACGGTCATGAAGATCATATTGGTGGAATTGTTTACGTACTTCGTAAATTATCAATTCCAGTGTATGCAACGAAATTAACGGTAGGACTTATACAAGAAAAACTTGGCGAAGCGGGCATGTTAGGCCGTGTAGACTTAAAAACAATCGACGCCAATTCAACAGTAGAGTTTAATACTACAACAGTGTCATTCTTTGGAACGACACATAGTATTCCAGATTCTGTTGGTGTTTGTTTCCATACATCAAAAGGTGCTGTCGTATATACAGGAGACTTTAAATTTGATCAAACTCCAATTGGAAATAGTGGAGCAGACCTTGGGAAAATGGCGCAAATCGGAAATGAAGGCGTACTTTGCTTATTATCTGATAGTACAAATGCTGAGCGTCCAGGCTATACAGGTTCGGAAAAAGAAGTTGGCGTAGAGATTTCTAAAGTGTTCTACGGTGCAGAAGGTCGAATTATCGTTGCTTCATTTGCATCGAATGTACACCGTATTCAACAAGTGTTTGATGCGGCTGCTGAAACGGGCAGAAAAGTAGCAGTAGTGGGACGTAGTATGGTGAAAGTAGTAGATATTGCTAGACGTCTTGGTTATTTAGATGTTCCAGAGGGTATGGTTATTTCACTGCAAGAAGTAGATAACTTCCCAGAGAAAAAGGTAGCTATTTTGACAACAGGTAGTCAAGGTGAGCCGATGGCAGCCCTTTCTAGAATGGCGAAGCAAGCGCATAAACAAATTTCAATTCGTAAAGGTGATACTGTTATTATTGCGGCTTCTCCAATTCCAGGTAATGAAATTTCTGTATCGAAAATTATTGACTTATTATTTAGAGCTGGAGCGGAAGTTGTTTATTACGGTGAAAGAAAAGTTCACGTTTCAGGTCACGGTAGTCAAGAAGAATTAAAACTAATGTTAAATTTAATGAAACCGAAGTATTTTGTACCCGTACATGGTGAGTTCCGTATGCAAAAAGCACATGCATATTTAGCTGAAGATGTAGGTATTGCGAGAGAAAATATCTTTATCGTAGAAAAAGGCGATGTAATTGCTTTTGGTGACGATGAAGCAAACTTAGTTGGCAAAGTACAAGCTGGTAATGTATTAATTGATGGATTAGGTGTCGGTGACGTTGGTAATATCGTACTTCGAGATAGAAAGATGTTATCTCAAGATGGAATTTTAGTAGTTGTTGTAACACTTGGTAAAGATGAAAAGAAAATAATCTCTGGTCCAGAAATTATTTCACGTGGCTTTGTATATGTTCGTGAATCAGAAGCGTTAATTGACAGATCTACAGAGATTGTACGCATGATTGTTGAGCAGTCAATTAAAGAGTATTCGATTGAATGGTCTATGTTAAAACAAAATATTCGTGAATTATTAGGACAGTTCTTGTACGAAGAGACAAAGAGAAAACCTATGATTTTACCGATTATTATGGAAGTATAAAAAAGGTCACCTTTACGGGTGATCTTTTTTCTTTTTTAACTCCATCGAATGAAATTTATAACTTAAGAAATAATAGTGATATACGAGTGAAAGGGGATGCGATATGACAGAACGTGAGCGTAATACAAATGAAGAGAAAGAAGCTGAACCAAAAGAAACGGGGAAAGAAGCTTCGATAGTAGAGAAAATTCAACAACTTGGACAAACAAATGTACCACAAATGAATGAATCACGTATTCATTGTTTAACAATCGTTGGGCAAGTAGAAGGTCATGTTCAGTTGCCTCCGCAAAACAAAACAACAAAATATGAGCATATCATTCCTCAAATTGTCGCGATTGAACAAAATCCAAAAATTGAAGGGTTACTTTTAATATTGAACACAGTTGGAGGCGATGTTGAAGCTGGGCTAGCAATTTCTGAGATGGTAGCTTCCCTTTCAAAACCAACGGTATCTCTTGTTTTAGGCGGGGGGCATTCTATTGGTGTGCCAATCGCTGTCTCTACCGATTATTCATTTATTGCGGAAACTGCGACAATGACAATTCATCCAATTCGTTTAACAGGTCTTGTCATAGGTGTGCCACAAACATTTGAGTATTTGGATAAAATGCAAGAAAGGGTCATTCGATTTGTGACGAAGCATTCGAAAGTAACGGAAGATCGTTTTAAAGAGCTGATGTTTGCGAAGGGGAATTTAACGCGGGATATTGGAACGAACGTAATTGGTGGGGATGCAGTGAAATATGGTCTTATAGACGATGTTGGTGGTATTGGCAGTGCGCTACGAAAATTGAACGAATTAATAGATACACGTATGGATGGGCATGCAGAAGGGACAATGTTACAATGATTTTATATACAATTATGCCAGAGCAACTTGTGTATCCAGCCGATTATTCACAGTGTGAAAGCCAAAAAATTATAAATGTAAATGGTGTGGAATTAATGGTTTCTGAAGAGGAACATGGGTGTTATTCTGTTGTACGTGTATTAAGTACGAATCCGTTTGACTACTTAGATTATGAGCCTGGACAGAAAATAACCTTTTAGCAAAAAGAAGGATTTTGCTTAGAAGCTATGGTATAATATAAAAAACAAGACGGTTGAGCAGCCATGAGTAGGCTGCTTTCTTCTGTTTATTTAGCATTTTACAGGAAGTGTAAAAATAGAAGATATAAAGACCTGAAAAAATAGAGAAAACAGGTATATAAGTAGTGCTTTTTTAAAAGGAAGTTTTTCTTATATGCAGAACGTGAGGTGAAGAAATGGCAAAACAAAAGCAAAGAGGGACGAAGGCAAAAGCAAGACGTACGATAAAGCCAACTTTGTATTATGAAATCGTCGGTTTAACTCTTTTTGCACTTTCAATCATTACGATTTTACAGCTAGGTGTTGTAGGGAAATCGTTTGTGTTATTTTTTCGCTTCTTCTTTGGTGAGTGGTACATAATTGGTGTGTTAGGTGTAATAGCTTTATCGGTTTCATTTGTTATAAAACGTGGATGGCCGAACCTTTTAAATAAAAGGTTAATTGGATTTTATTTAATTGTATTGGCGATATTAATGTTTAGTCATATTACATTATTTAACCTACTTACGAAAGATGGAGCAGTGCAAAATACTTCTGTTATCGTGAGCACGAAAGATAACTTCTTTCTTGAAATGAAAAAGGGACCAGATAGTGTTCATTTAGGTGGTGGTATGTTTGGTGCGCTTATGTTCGCAACATGTTATTTCTTATTTGATGAAGTAGGAGCCTATATTATTGGAATTATATTAGTTATTCTTGGAATACTTTGTATAACCAATAAACATATTGGAGAAGTGTTAGCTCCGGTTGGTAGAATCCTTAGAAGTCAATTTGAAGTAATGCAAGGAGATTATAAAGATTGGAGATCCAAAAGAACCGCTGAACAAACAGAAAAGAAAAAAACAACAAGAAGCACAAGGCGTGAACGTGTTGTGGAGCGAGAAGAAGCTATTGAACCAGTAGAGGAGATAGAAATTGGACCGCCAATTATTTCAAACTTTACTGAGAATTATCCAGTAAGCGAAGAGATAGAAGAGCGCATAGAAGAAAATGATTTAATTACTTCACCGATTATTGAAGAGCCAGCTCCGTCTAAGCCAGTAGAGCAACCGCAAAAGAAACGTGGAGAAAAAATCGTTGAATCGTTAGAGGGTGAAACGCAAGCACCTCCTATGCAATTTTTAAATGTGGAAAATAAAGACTATAAGCTTCCTCCTCTTGATATATTGAAATTTCCGAAAAATAAACAAGTGACGAATGAAAATGCGGAGATTTATGAAAATGCTCGTAAATTAGAACGGACATTCCAAAGTTTTGGTGTGAAAGCGAAAGTAACCAAAGTACATAGAGGTCCGGCAGTTACGAAGTATGAAGTATATCCGGATATGGGAGTGAAGGTAAGTAAAATTGTTAGTTTAAGTGATGATTTAGCGCTTGCATTAGCGGCGAAAGATATTCGTATTGAAGCACCTATTCCCGGGAAATCAGCGGTAGGGATTGAGGTTCCGAATTCGGAAGTTTCTATGGTAACGCTTAGAGAAGTTCTAGATTCTAAGGCTAATAATCATCCGGAAGAAAAACTATTAATTGGTCTTGGACGAGACATTACAGGGGAAGCTGTATTGGCTCGTTTAAATAAAATGCCCCATTTACTAGTAGCTGGTGCGACTGGTAGTGGGAAAAGTGTATGTATTAACGGTATTATTGTTAGTATTTTAATGCGTGCAAAACCGCATGAAGTAAAATTAATGATGATTGATCCAAAAATGGTAGAGCTCAATGTATATAATGGTGTTCCGCACTTGTTAACACCAGTTGTAACTGATCCGAAAAAGGCGTCACAGGCTTTGAAAAAAGTTGTGAGTGAGATGGAGCGTCGTTACGAATTATTTGCTCATAGTGGCACGCGTAACATTGAAGGATATAATGATTATATTAAAGAGCACAACAGTCAATCAGAAGCAAAACAACCTGAATTACCTTATATTGTAGTAATTGTGGACGAGCTAGCAGACTTAATGATGGTCGCTTCTTCAGATGTAGAGGATGCAATTATGCGCTTAGCACAAATGGCACGTGCTGCTGGTATTCATTTAATTATCGCGACGCAACGTCCGTCAGTTGATGTTATTACCGGTGTTATTAAAGCAAATATTCCATCGCGTATTGCATTCGCTGTATCTTCTCAAACGGATTCGCGTACAATTCTTGACGGTGGTGGTGCAGAGAAGCTGCTAGGTCGAGGGGATATGCTGTTCATACCAATTGGTGCATCGAAGCCTGTGCGTGTACAAGGTGCATTTTTATCAGACGATGAAGTTGAAAGAGTTGTAGAATATGTTATTGGACAGCAAAAAGCACAATATCAAGAAGATATGATTCCGCAAGATGTTCCTGATGTAAAACAGGAAGTAGAAGATGAATTATATGATGAAGCAGTTCAACTTGTAGTGGAAATGCAAACGGCCTCTGTTTCTATGTTGCAACGTAGATTTAGAGTAGGTTATACGCGAGCTGCTCGTTTAATTGACGCAATGGAAATGAACGGTGTAGTAGGTCCTTATGAAGGTAGTAAACCGAGAGAAGTACTCATTAATGATGTGCAAGAAAAAAGTTCTTAAAAAAAGCCTAATTGTTTTTACAATTAGGCTTTTTTATATGCTATTTTTGTTATATACTATAGTCAGCACTAAAGAAAGGGCTTACATTTTGGTAGTATCTTTAGAATACGAATACTATGAGTATGATTTTTATAAATGTTCGATATTCGATGTAGAAAAATGTTAAATTTTGTTGACACGTATGGGAGCAAGTGGTAAGATTACTTCGAAAAGAATCACTGCCTCATATAATCTTGGAGATAAGGTCCATAAGTTTCTACCTAGCAACCATGAATTGCTGGACTATGAGGGGAAAAGTGTGTAACAAAGGATGTAAGAAATCTTTGTGCCGAACTTTTTCTCGATATGAGGAATGTTTATGGTACAAAGTTTTTTTTATGGAGTAAAGAGTGAAAATTTATTCTTGAAAAATTATTAATATTTATTCGACAATTGTACTTATTTGGAGTATTGAGTAATTTTCTATGTTGTAAGTTGAAAAAAGAGAAAAGAAGTCTTACATCAGAGGTCGAATAATTGAAATGCGGGGGAGTCTTATGTCAGTAAAATCCGATAGTCGTCATCTATATTTACGGGTGATAGATCACATTAAAGAAAAAATTAAAGATGGGGCTTACAAAGAAAGACAAAAGTTACCGTCAGAGTTTGATTTAGCGAAAGAACTTGGCGTAAGTAGAGCAACTTTAAGGGAAGCACTGCGTATTTTAGAGGAAGAAAATGTTGTTATTCGTAGACACGGTGTGGGGACATTTGTAAATGCGAAACCGTTGTTTTCTTCAGGAATTGAGCAACTTTCTAGTATTACAGATATGATTTCTAGTGTGGGGAAAACACCGGGAACAATCTTTTTATCATCATCTACAACAACTTTAACAGAAGAAGAAAAAGAGAAATTTAATTGTGAAGATGGATTTAATGCAGTAATGATTGAGCGTGTGCGTACAGCAGATGGAGAACCAGTTGTATATTGCGTTGATAAACTGGCAAAAGAGATTTTACCAGATTTAGCTGGATACAATGAGGAATCGTTGCTTACTGTTATACATAATAATACGCACAAACGTATTACGTACGCGGTTGCTCACATTGAGCCAATAGGTTATCATCCGAAAATTTCACCAATTTTAGAATGTGAACCTGAAACGGCGCTGCTAGTTTTAAAGCAAATGCATTATGATCAAAATGATGAACCAATCTTGTACTCTATCAATTACTTTAGAGCTGATAAGTTTAGCTTCCACGTATTAAGAAAGCGTATGTAGGCAAGTTCCATTTTAGGGAGGTGACAGCAAGAAGTTAGGGACGGCAGCGTAAGAATAAAGAGATATATTTATTATTTTAGGAGGGGTTTCTAGTATGAAGAAAAAAACAGGTCTATTATTATCGTTAACGTTAGCAGCAAGTACAGTTTTAGGTGCATGTGGTAATTCGGATAAAGCGGATAGCGACAAAAAAGGTGATAAAGAGTTTAAAGTTGGTATGGTTACAGACGTTGGGGGCGTTGATGATAAATCATTTAACCAATCAGCTTGGGAAGGTTTAACGAAATTTGGTAAAGAAAACGATTTAAAGAAAAATGAAGGATATCGTTACCTTCAATCAAGTAAAGATGCAGACTATATTCCAAACTTAACAAAATTTGCGAAAGATCACTATAACACAACATTTGGTATTGGATTTTTAATGCAAGACTCAATTGAAAAGGTTGCAAAACAATATCCGAAAGAGCAATTTGCAATTGTAGATACTGTTGTAAAAGAACCGAATGTAACAAGTATTACATTTAAAGATCATGAAGGTTCATTCTTAGTTGGTGCTGTAGCGGCAATGACAACAAAATCAAATAAAGTTGGTTTTATTGGTGGTGTGAAGAGCCCATTAATTACAAAGTTTGAATCAGGTTTTAAAGCGGGAGCGAAAGCAGTAAATCCAAATATCGAAATTGTAGCGCAATATGCAGATGCATTTGACAAACCAGAAAAAGGATCTGTATTAGCTTCAGCAATGTACGGTGGTGGAGTTGACGTAATTTATCATGCTTCAGGTGCGACTGGTAACGGTGTATTCACAGAAGCGAAAAACCGTAAGAAAAAAGGTGAAAATGTTTGGGTAATCGGTGTTGACCGTGACCAACATCAAGAAGGTATGCCTGAAAACGTAACATTAACTTCAATGGTAAAACGCGTTGATATTGCGGTAGAAAAAGTAGCACAAGAAGCGAAAGATGGTAAGTTAGAAGGCGGTAAAGTAGAAGAGTTTGGTTTAAAAGATGATGGTGTTGGTATCGCGAAATCAACTGACAATGTGAAAAAAGTAAACCCAGAAATCTTAACAAAAGTAGAAGAGTTTGAGAAGAAAATCACTGACGGTGAAATTAAAGTGCCTGCGACTGACGAAGAATATAAAGCATATGAAGCTTCTCTAAAGAAATAATAATAGAGAGATAGCAAAGGTTAGTTCTTAGAACTAACCTTTGTATATATAAAAATACCTTTAATAGACTGCAATTGGGGAGTGTTCCCTGCTAGAAGGAGGAACAAAATGGAATACGTAATTGAGATGAACAATATTACAAAAGTATTCCCAGGCATTGTAGCGAATGATGATATTACGCTGCAAGTAAAACAGGGAGAGATACACGCTTTACTTGGAGAAAATGGTGCAGGGAAATCAACGTTGATGAATGTACTGTTCGGTTTGTATCAACCAGAACAGGGCGAAATTAAAATTAAAGGAAACCCTGTGAAAATTACAAATCCGAATATAGCAAATGACCTTGGAATTGGGATGGTCCATCAACATTTTATGCTTGTTCATAATTTTACAGTTACAGAGAATATTATTCTTGGAAATGAGCCGAAGAAAAAAGGAAGAATTGCTGTTGAAGAGGCTGCGAAAGAAATTAAACAATTATCTGAACAGTACGGTTTAGCGGTTGATCCAAATGCAAAGATTGAAGATATTTCAGTTGGGATGCAGCAAAGGGTTGAAATATTAAAAACGCTTTATCGTGGCGCGGAGATTTTAATATTTGATGAACCAACTGCGGTGTTAACTCCTCAAGAAATTCATGAGTTGATTCAAATTATGAAAAAACTTGTACAAGAAGGAAAATCTATCATTCTTATTACACATAAGTTGAAAGAAATTATGGAAGTTTGCGACCGTTGCACAATTATTCGTAAAGGTAAAGGAATTGGTACAGTTGACGTTGCAGAAATGAATGAACATAAACTTGCAGAGTTAATGGTCGGACGTCAAGTGAATTTTAAAACAGAAAAAATAGAGGCTAAACCGAAAGAAGAGGTTCTATCTGTTTCGAATATTGTCGTTCGTGATGCACGCCAATTACCTGCTGTAAAAGGCCTTGACTTAACTGTTCGTGCAGGAGAAATCGTTGGTATTGCAGGGATTGATGGAAACGGACAAAGTGAATTAATAGAGGCAATTACTGGTTTACGAAAAGTTGAGTCAGGTTCTATTGCAATTAAAGGTAAAGAAATAACGAATTGGCCTGTTCGAAGAATTACAGAGGAAGGAATTGGTCATATTCCAGAAGATCGTCATAAACACGGCCTTGTGCTTGATTTCTCTGTTAGAGATAATATAGTTTTGCAAACGTACTATAAAAATCCGTTCTCAAAGAAAGGGATTTTAAACTTTAGTCAAATCACACAAAAAGCAAAAGCGCTTATTGAACAGTTTGATGTGCGTACACCCGGTGAACACACGTTAACTCGCGCACTATCTGGTGGAAACCAGCAAAAGGCAATTATCGCACGTGAAGTGGATCGTAATCCAGATTTATTAATTGCAGCACAGCCAACACGTGGTTTAGATGTAGGTGCGATTGAATTTATTCATAAAAAATTAATCGAGCAAAGAGATAAGGGGAAAGCAGTATTGCTTCTATCGCTAGAACTGGATGAAATTTTAAATGTAAGTGATCGAGTTGCAGTTATATATGAAGGGAAAATTGTAGCAATTGTTGATGCAAAAGAAACAAATGAACAACAGCTTGGTTTGTTGATGGCTGGCGGAACGGAGAAAGAGAAGGTGAATACAAATGGCTAAAAAATTTTTAACGGAGCGAACAATTAATATTTTAGTTCCTGTATTATCCGTTATTTTTGGTTTACTTGTTGGTGCCATTGTAATGTTGGTTAGTGGATATGATCCAATTGTTGGGTATGCAGCGCTTTGGGAAGGGATGGCTGGAAGTCCACAAGCAATTGGAGAAACATTACGTACGATGATTCCGCTTGTATTAGCAGGACTTTCTGTAGCATTTGCATTCCGTACAGGTCTTTTTAACATCGGAGTAGAAGGGCAGTTATTAGTCGGTTGGCTTGCTGCTGTTTGGTTTGGATATGCAGTATCATTACCGGCAATTTTACATATTCCGTTGTCAATTTTAGTAGCGGCAATAGCTGGTGGGCTATGGGGGTTTATCCCGGGATATTTGAAAGGAAAATTTAAAGTAAATGAAGTAATCGTAACGATTATGATGAATTATATTGCACTTTACGTGACGTATGATTTAATTAAGCGCTTTTTACATGAGGCGAATGAGAAGTCATATGATATAAAATCTAGTGCTTCTTTATCTTCTGAATGGTTATCTTCTTTAACAGATGGTTCTCGTTTGCACTGGGGAATTATCGTAGCGATATTAGTTGCAATTATTATGTGGTTCTTATTGGACAGAACGACATTAGGATACGAATTGAAATCTGTTGGATTCAATCAACATGCTTCTCAGTATGCGGGTATGAAAGTTTCTCGAAATGTTGTACTATCTATGACGATTGCAGGTGCATTTGCAGGGATTGGTGGTGCTATGGAAGGGCTTGGTACATTCCAAAACATGACGGCGATGTCTTCGTTTACTGGTATTGGATTTGATGGGATTGCGGTAGCGCTTCTAGGAGGAAATAATCCATTTGGCATATTATTATCAGCTTTACTGTTCGGTGGTTTGAAAAGTGCAGCCCCACAAATGAATTTTGAAGCAGATGTACCTTCTGAGTTAATTAACGTTATTATTGCATGTATTATTTTCTTTGTAGCGTGCAGTTATGTTTTACGTTGGGCACTTACACGTATGAGCAAGGAGGGGAAATAAATGAGCTTTTTAGATATTTTAGCCATTCTTGTGACGGGTACGTTATATACGGCAGCGCCACTTATTTTTACGGCGTTAGGTGGAGTGTTCAGTGAACGTTCTGGGGTTGTAAACATAGCGTTAGAAGGTTTGATGTTATTTGGTGCATTTACTGGTGTTGTTACAACGTTATTAATGGGGGATACGTGGGGAGCAATGACTCCTTGGATCGCGCTATTATTTGCAGCGATTGGTAGTGGGTTATTTGCACTTCTTCATGCAGTAGCATGCATTACATTCCGTGCGGATCAAGTAGTGAGCGGGGTAGCGATTAACTTCTTAGCTCTTGGTTTAACAGTGTTTGCGATTAAGAAAATCTTTGGCAAAGGACAAACTGATTTCATTCAATATCGTATTGAAAAAATCGATGTTCCGGGTCTTTCTGATATTCCGGTAATCGGAAAAATCTTTTTCTCAAATGTACCGTTAACATCATATATTGCCATTATTTTAGCGTTTGTCGTTTGGTATATTATTTATAAAACGCCATTCGGTCTTCGTTTACGTGCTGTTGGTGAACATCCAATGGCAGCGGATACGATGGGGATTAATGTATATAAAATGCGTTATATTGCAGTTTGTATATCTGGAATGTTTGCAGGGGTTGGTGGCGCGGTCTTCGCTATGTCGATCTCTGGTAACTTCTCAGGTGCTACAATTACGGGACAAGGTTTCTTAGCATTAGCAGCCATGATTTTTGGTAAATGGAATCCACTCGGTGCTCTTGGAGCGGCTCTGTTCTTCGGATTTGCCCAATCACTAGGAATAACAGGTGGTACAATTCCGGTACTAAAAGAAATTCCAAGTGTATTCTTAACGATATTACCATATGTATTCACAATATTAGCACTTGTTGGCTTTGTTGGTCGTTCGGAAGCGCCGAAAGCGTTAGGAACTCCTTATGAAAAAGGAAAACGATAAGAATTTTGTAAGCATAAAAAAGCTCGCACATTAGTGCGGGCTTTTTTACATAGAATATGTTTAATACGGGATTTTTCCATATTCCTTACATACTAAAGTTTTTAGAAAAGATTGTATGTAAGCATAATAAGGGAGAAAAGTTGATTTTATATTTCTAAAAACTGTATATTGAAGAGGAATATTCCTATATACGTAAAGGAGGGCTACAAATGAAACTAATGGAACAACAATTACATGAGTTAGGTGGTTTGCGCGTACATATTATTCCAACTGATAAATATAAAACGAATACGTTTGTATTTCGTTTTAAAGCACCTTTGAATGAGGAGACGGTGACAGAGCGTGCCCTATTGCCATATGTATTGCAAAGTGCGACAGAAAAACTACCTTCTGTAATTCGTCTTCGTCAATACTTAGAAGAATTATACGGATCTTCTTTGGGAGTAGATGTAAGCAAAAAAGGAGAAGATCACATCATCTCTATTTATGTAGACATTGCAAATGAAGTGTATTTACACGATGCGCCACCGTTATTTGAAAAAGCGCTTTCTATGTTATCGGATATTGTTTTACATCCAGCAACAGAGGGGAACAGCTTTCTACCTTCTATCGTAGAAAGTGAAAAGAGAGCGCTCTTGCAACGAATTGAAGCTACTTATGATGATAAAATGCGCTATGCAAACGAGCGATTAATCGAAGAAATGTGTAAAGTAGAACAATATCGTTTAAGTGCAAATGGAAAAAAAGAGAGTGTTTCTTCTATTACAAAGGAAAGTCTGTATCAATATTATCAAAAAGTATTAGCGGAAGATGAAATGGATCTTTATATTATTGGTGATATTTCAGAAAACGCAGTTGATCTTGTAAGTAAGTATTTTTCTGTTTCAGCGCGCCCTGTGAAAGAAAGAAATGTACTACTTCATAAGCGAAATAATGAAGAAAAAGAAGTTGTTGAAAAACAAGAATTAAAACAAAGTAAATTAAACATCGGCTATCGCACGTTTGTCACGTATAAAGATGAAGATTATTTTGCACTGCAATTGTTCAACGGCTTATTTGGAGGATTTTCTCACTCGAAATTATTTGTAAATGTCCGTGAAAAAAATAGTTTAGCGTACTATGCAGCATCGCGTTTTGAGAGTCATAAAGGCTTATTGTTTGTTATGTCAGGAATCGAAGCGAAAAATTATGAAAAAGCAGTTGAAATTATTAAAGAACAAATGCTGGCGATGCAAAACGGAGAGTTTTCTGAAGAAGAGATACATCAAACAAAAAGTGTCATTCAAAATCAAATATTAGAGGCGATTGATACGCCGCGCGGATTTGTGGAAATGCTGTATCATGGTATTATTTCAGATCGTACGCGTCCAGTTGAAGAATGGCTTACGGGTATTGAAAGTGTAACGAAAGAAGAGATTGTGAAAGTGGCAAAAAATATTGAGCTAGATACAATTTACTTTTTACATGGAACGGAGGGAGAATAAATGGAGAAGATTGTTTATGAGCAATTAAAAGAGACGCTCTATTATGAAAAACTTCCTAACGGATTAGATGTATATATTTTACCGAAGCAAGGATTTAATAAAACATTTGCAACGTTTACGACAAAATATGGTTCTATGGATAATACATTTGTACCATTAGGTAAAGAGGAAATGATTCGTGTACCTGATGGAATTGCTCATTTTCTTGAGCATAAATTATTTGAAAAAGAAGATCATGATGCTTTCCAATTGTTTAGTAAACAAGGAGCATCAGCGAACGCTTTCACATCTTTCACACGAACAGCTTACCTGTTTTCATGTACATCAAATGTAGAACGGAATTTAAATACATTGTTAAACTTCGTACAAGAGCCGTATTTCTCTGAAAAAACAGTTGAAAAAGAGAAGGGGATTATCGGGCAGGAAATTCAAATGTATCAAGATAATCCAGATTGGCGCTTATACTTTGGATTAATTGATAGCTTGTTTGTAAAGCATCCAATTAAAATTGATATTGCAGGAACAATCGAGTCTATTAGTAAGATTACGAAAGATCTATTATATGAATGCTACGAAACATTTTATCACCCGAGCAATATGTTATTATTTGTTGTTGGTGCAATTGATCCAGAGAAAACTATGGATTTAGTACGTGAAAATCAAGCAGAAAAAGATTATAAAAATCAGCCGGAAATTGTACGTTCATTTGAAGAAGAACCCAATGAAGTAAATGAAAAGAAGAAAATCATTTCGATGCCTGTCCAAACACCGAAATGTTTAGTGGGCATTAAAGCGACGAATTTAAAAGAAAAAGGAAAGGCTCTTTTAAAACAAGAGATCGCACTTACTTTACTTTTAGATTATTTATTTGGGAAAAGTTCTGTTCATTACGAAACATTATATAATGAAGGGCTTATTGATGATTCGTTCTCGTATGACTATACGGAAGAAAATAATTTTGGCTTTGCGATGGTTGGTGGCGATACGAAGCGTCCAGATGAATTGGCAGAGCGTTTGAAAGATATTTTATTAAAAACAAATTATGATCAATTAGATGAGTCGGCATTAGAGCGAGTGAAGAAAAAGAAAATTGGTGGTTTTTTACGCTCGTTGAATTCACCTGAATATATTGCAAATCAGTTTACGCGATATGCGTTTAATGAATCTAGCTTGTTTGATGCATTGACCGTATTAGAAGGGTTGACGATTCAAGACTTACAAGAAGTAGCGAAATTATTATTATCAGAAGAAACAATGAGCGTTTGTCAGGTGTTACCGAAAAAATAAAATTTAAAAGATACCCTCATCTTATTATTGAAAAATTGTAAGATGAGGGTATTATTTAGTTGTATGAAAATTGAACTTGTAGAGATAAGAGAGGGAATGTATGAAAAAGTATGCACTAGTAACTGGAGGGAGCGGAGGAATTGGCTCTGCTATTTCAAAACAATTAATTCAGGATGGATATACAGTATATGTTCATTATAATAACAGTGAAGAGAAGGTAACAGAGTTACAAAAGGAATGGGAGGAAGTAATCCCAGTAAAAGCGAATTTAGCCTCTAGTGATGGGGCAGAGCAATTGTGGGAACAAATTGAACATCCGATTGATGTTATCGTATACGCAGCTGGGAAGAGTATTTTTGGGCTTGTAACAGATATAACGAACGAGGAATTGGATTATATGGTTGAACTGCAAGTGAAGAGCGTCTATAAGCTACTATCAATGGCACTTCCACCTATGATTGGGCGAAGAAATGGTAATATTGTAATTGTTTCGTCTATATGGGGGCAAATAGGCGCTTCCTGTGAAGTACTATATTCAATGGTAAAGGGAGCCCAAAATTCATACGTAAAAGCTTTAGCGAAAGAGGTTTCGTTAAGTGGATTACGCGTAAATGCAGTAGCGCCAGGAGCAATTGAAACGGAAATGTTACGTGTCTTTTCTGAAGAAGATAAAATTGGAATCGCTGAAGAAATACCATTAGGTAGAATAGGTTTGCCAGAAGAGGTAGCAAAAACAGTGTCATTCCTCGTATCACCAGGATCATCTTACATAACAGGACAAATTATCGGAGTGAATGGCGGTTGGCATTGCTAAAAATTTCTTACATAAAAAATGAGAAATAGTACAAATTAAGCATGATTTGATTATTAAATAGTGAGGTGCTTAATTATGTCAGTATTAGATAATTTCGATCAGTGGAAGAGTTTCTTAGGAGACCGTTTAGAGCAAGCGCAAGGAAAAGGCTTAGATGGTGGTGCAGTAACAGATATGGCGTTTCGTGTTGGTGATTATCTTGCAAATGAAGTAGAAGGACGTAATGACCAAGAAAAATTATTAGCCGAGCTTTGGAAAGTTGCTGATGAACAGGAGCAACATACAATCGCAAATTTAATGGTTAAGTTTGTACAACATAAGTAAAAGTAGAGAGGAGATTCTCCTCTCTACTTTTTTTGTATAATAATTACGCGGGTTAGATTATACATTTAGCTTCCCTATTAAGGTGAAATCATATAATATAGTACGTAGGTGTAAAGTAAGCAAGGGGAGTGATCTTGGATGATTGAGTGGTATTTTGAATATGAAATACATAAAAACCGACCTGGCTTGCTTGGTGACGTTTCTTCGTTAATCGGTATGCTCGGCATTAATATTGTCACAATTAATGGTGTGGATAATGCACGACGTGGTCTACTCCTTATGTGTGATAATCAAGAGCAAATCTCTAGACTTGAATCAATTTTAAATACGATGGATAATATAACGGTAACGAAATATCGTCCGCCAAAGCTAAGAGATAAGCTAGCGGTTAGACATGGCAGGTATATACAACGGGATGCAGATGATAAGAAAACATTTCGATTTGTGCGTGATGAATTAGGATTACTTGTTGACTTTATGGCTGAGATAATGAAAAAAGAAGGTCATAAACTAATTGGGATACGAGGAATGCCTCGTGTTGGAAAAACAGAATCCATTGTTGCCGCAAGTGTTTGCGCAAATAAAAGATGGTTATTTGTATCATCTACTCTTATTAAGCAAACTGTTCGTAGTCAATTGATTGAAGATGAGTATAGCGATGACAATATTTTCATCCTAGATGGAATTGTGTCAACAAAGCGTGCAAATGAAAGACATTGGCAGCTTGTTCGTGAAATTATGAGATTGCCTGCAACAAAAGTTGTGGAGCATCCGGATGTATTTGTGAGTCAGTCAGAATACACATTGGATGATTTTGATTATATTATCGAGTTACGTAACGATTATGATGAAGAAATTCAATATAATTTAGTAGATGAAATTGAGCAAGGTACGCAAAATAATTTCTCTATGTTCGACTTTTAAAGAAATATTGAGGTGTTAGTAGTGACAGAATTAGGACAAAAGCTGAATGAAGCAAGAGAAGCGAAAGGCTTGTCTATTGATCAGCTGCATGAGATTACAAAAATTCAAAAACGCCATTTAATAGCGATTGAAGAAGGCAATTATGATGTATTGCCGGGAGCTTTTTATGCGCGTGCATTCATTAAACAATACGCAGATGCGGTTGGATTAAATGGAGAGGAACTGCTTGTAGAATATCAGAGTACGATTCCACAATCTGAAAAGCGTGAAGTCCCACAAGTATCAACTGGACAAAAAACACAAGAAACAATGCAAAAATCTTCATCATGGCCAATTGCAGATCATATGCCGAAAATTTTAGTGGCTCTGTTAGTAATCGCATGTGGAGTGGTAATTTGGTTTGTGTTTCAAGCGTTAACTGGAAAAGATGATGAGAAAGTTCCGAGTGCTCAAAGCGAGAAAATTGAAGTTAAAAAAGCGGAAAACTCTCCGTTAGATACGAAGAAAGAAGAAGCGAAAGCGGAAGAGCCGAAAAAAGAGGAACCAAAGAAAGAAGAGCCGAAAAAAGAAGAACCGAAAAAAGAAGAACCAAAGAAAGAGGAACAACCAGTACAACCAACTGGACAACAAGAGATAAAAGTAGTTGGGACAACTGGGAAGGAATCTACTTTGGAAATCCGTAATAATAAAACGTTAGAACTAGAAATTACAACAAAAGGCGCAAGTTACGTAGGTATTAAAAATGAGGCAGGAAATGATATCTTTAGTGGTACAATAGAGGAAGGCCAGACGCAAAAATATGATTTATCAACAGCGAAAGAGGTAAACCTTAATATAGGAAGTGCACCGAATGTTGAATTTAAATTGAATGGCCAAGTTGTTACATTCCCGTTGAATCCGGAAGAGAACTATCATCAAAAATTCTTGATTAAAAATCTAGGGATAGAACAACCTGCACAATAACAGTCATCGCTTCGATGACTTTTTTCAATGAACAAATGTTTTTGATATGATGGAGGAATAGCTGTGAATTTACCAAATAAAATTACAATATCTAGAATCTTCTTAATCCCAATTTTTATGGTAATTATGTTAGCACCCTTTAACTGGGGTTCATACACAATTGGTGATGTCGATTTACCAATTCAACATTTAGTAGGAGCACTTATCTTTATTGTTGCTTCAGCTACAGATTGGATTGATGGACATTACGCAAGAAAGTATAATCTTGTCACGAATTTAGGGAAATTTCTTGACCCGTTAGCGGATAAATTACTTGTTTCAGCGGCACTTATTACGTTAGTAGAGATGCAATATGTACCAGCTTGGATTGTTATCGTAATTATAAGCCGTGAGTTTGCAGTAACAGGTTTACGCCTTGTACTTGCGGGAACAGGAGAAGTAGTTGCGGCAAATCAGCTAGGGAAAATTAAGACTTGGACACAAATTATCGCGATTGCAGCATATTTATTACACGATGTCCCTTTAAATTTAATCCATATTCCAGTTGCTGATATCTTTATATGGATTGCATTATTCTTTACTGTTATTTCAGGATGGGATTATTTCTGGAAAAATAGAGCTGCTTTTGTAAACTCAAAATAGAAGTTTATGGGGGAATTGGGATGAATGCTGAGATTATTGCGGTTGGAACTGAATTGTTACTTGGACAAATTGCAAATACAAATGCCCAGTTTTTATCTGAAAAGTTAGCTTCAATTGGAATTAACGTGTACTACCATACTGTAGTTGGTGATAATAACAATCGATTACAAAAGGCAATTGAAGTTGCGGAAGAGCGTGCGGATATGCTCATTTTCACAGGTGGATTAGGGCCGACAAAAGATGATTTGACGAAAGAAACAATAGCGTCTAGCTTAGGGGAAAAGCTTGTATATGATGAAAAGGCATTAGCATCGATAAGTGATTATTTTAAGCGTACAGGTCGTGAGTTCACGGAGAATAATAAAAAACAGGCGCTCGTTTTGAATGGAGCAACTGTATTTGCGAACGATCACGGTATGGCGCCTGGTATGGGGTTAAATAAGAACGGAAAAGTTTATATTTTATTACCAGGACCACCAAAAGAAATGAAGCCGATGTATGTAAGTTATGTAGAGCCTTTTTTACGTACCTTTACAACAGGGGAAAACATTTATTCTCGTGTGCTTCGCTTCTTTGGGATCGGGGAGTCCCAATTAGAGGTGAAAGTCCAAGATTTAATTGATGGACAAACGAACCCGACAATTGCCCCACTCGCAAATGATGGGGAAGTGACACTACGTTTAACTGCCAAACATCAAAGTGCTGATGAAGCGGAGAAACTCATTCAGCATATGGAAGATTTGATTTTAGAAAGAGTAGGAGAATTTTTCTACGGATATGATCAAGAATTTCTGCATTATAAGGCAATAGAGTTATTGAAGAAAAAAGAATTAACTCTAGCTTGTGCTGAAAGTTTAACAGGTGGTCTCTTCGGTAATCAAGTAACAGAAAGTGCTGGTGTGTCTTCTGTGTTTAAAGGCGGTGTCATTTGTTATCATAATGATGTGAAGCAACATGTTTTACATGTGCCTGAAGAAGTGTTAAGTACTGATGGTGCAGTTAGTAAAGAGTGTGCTCGTTATCTTGCTGAAAATGTTAAAGGATTATTAAAAGCAGATATCGGAATTAGTTTCACTGGGGTAGCAGGACCGGACGCTTCAGAACATAAAGAGCCGGGAACGGTATTTGTTGGGTTGGCGATTAAGGATGAACGAACTATAGTCTTTCCTCTTAATTTAAGTGGAAGTCGTCAACAAATTAGGGAACGCTCAGTAAAATATGGATTTTATCATTTATATAAAAAGCTAGAAGAGATGTAAGTTTCTTCTAGCTTTTTTTAATGGTTAAATTTAGTTTTATTTAATGGAAAATAAAAAAATCGAATAAACGTTCGATTTTTGCTGGCAAATTGAATTGAAAATAGGTATAATAAGATTAGCAATTCAGTTAAGGAGGAATTTTGAATGAGTGATCGTCAAGCGGCGTTAGATATGGCGTTAAAACAAATAGAGAAGCAATTCGGTAAAGGTTCAATTATGAAATTAGGAGAACAAGCGGAACGTAGAATTTCTACAATTTCCAGCGGTTCTTTAGCACTTGATGTGGCACTAGGGGTAGGCGGATACCCACGCGGTCGTATTATTGAAATTTACGGACCTGAAAGTTCAGGTAAAACAACAGTTTCATTACACGCAATCGCAGAAGTACAGCGTCAAGGTGGACAAGCGGCGTTCATTGATGCGGAGCATGCAATGGATCCTGTATATGCACAAAAATTAGGTGTTAACATCGATGAGTTACTATTATCACAACCTGATACAGGGGAGCAAGGATTAGAAATTGCTGAAGCACTTGTACGCAGTGGTGCGGTTGATATTATCGTAATTGACTCTGTAGCAGCTCTTGTACCGAAAGCTGAGATCGAAGGAGACATGGGTGACTCACACGTAGGTTTACAAGCTCGTTTAATGTCACAAGCACTTCGTAAACTTTCAGGTGCAATCAACAAATCAAAAACAATCGCAATCTTTATTAACCAAATTCGTGAAAAAGTTGGGGTTATGTTCGGAAACCCAGAAACAACTCCAGGTGGTCGTGCGTTGAAATTCTATTCAACTGTTCGTCTTGAAGTACGTCGTGCGGAGCAATTAAAGCAAGGTAACGACATCGTTGGTAATAAAACGAAAGTAAAAGTAGTTAAGAATAAAGTAGCACCACCATTCCGTGTTGCTGAAGTTGATATTATGTACGGAGAAGGTATTTCAAGAGAAGGTGAAATCTTAGATATGGCGTCTGAACTTGATATCGTTCAAAAGAGTGGTGCTTGGTACTCTTATAATGAAGAGCGTTTAGGGCAAGGTCGTGAAAACTCGAAGCAATTCTTAAAAGAGAATACGGATTTAAGAGAGGAAATTGCCTTCTTTGTTCGTGATCATCACGGAATTGGTGAAGACTCTGGTGTGGAAGACACGGAAGATTTAAATCTTCAAGATTAAAAAATAAAAGACACGGGATCGTGTCTTTTATTTTTAATTATTATGAAAGCGTTGTATATCGTTGGAGAGAAAATATTTAATCTGCTTAAAAGGCTATGTGTAAAGAGGAATATATGCATGTTTTATATGAATAAACTGGAATTTACTAAGGTTTTCCAGGATAATATGCTGTCTGCTTTTTAAATTCATATATGAATTAGGGCTGAAGGTAAAGAAAGTAAAAGTAGACAACGCTTGACAATGAAAATTGCGATAGATACAATGAGAATGTATATTTTTTCTTATATACGAAACACTCTTCTCAAGAAGAGAAGTAATATTCGGAGTAAGACTTAAATCTTGCCGAAATAATAATATGACATTTTAATTGTGAAATGAAGAAAGTCCCTTAAAAAAGTGGGACGACGGTCTTTGCTGTATGTTGGTATTCAATGTACATGCCGACAGTCTTTTTTCATTCATAGCAAGGGGAGGTGAAATCATGAGTAGTACAGTTTGGATACTCATCTCCATTTTGCTTGCAACAGTCGGTGCAGTTGTTGGCTTTTTTGTTCGAAAGTCTATTGCTGAAGCGAAGATTAATGGTGCAGCTAATGAAGCGAAACGTATTCTAGACGAAGCGAATCGTGAGGCTGAAGCACTTAAGAAAGAAGCGCTTTTAGAAGCAAAGGATGAAATTCATACACTTCGTACAGAAGCTGAATTAGAAATTCGTGACCGTAGAAGCGAATTACAAAAACAAGAAAATCGTTTAATGCAAAAAGAAGAGAACCTTGATCGTAAAGACGAAACGCTCGATAAACGCGAGCTACAGTTAGAAAAGAAAGAGGATTCTCTTGTAGCGAGACAACAACAGATTGAAGAGTTGGAAAGCAAAGTGGGAGAGTTAGTTCAAAAGCAACAAACAGAATTAGAGCGCATTTCCAATCTGACACGCGAACAAGCGAAAGCAATTATTCTTGGTAAAGTAGAAAGTGAAGTTTCTCATGAAATTGCCGTAATGGTAAAAGAAAGTGAAGTTCGTGCGAAAGAAGAAGCGGATAAGAAAGCAAAAGAAATCTTATCTCTTGCAATGCAGAGATGTGCAGCTGATCATGTTGCTGAAACAACCGTTTCGGTTGTAAATCTTCCAAATGACGAAATGAAGGGACGTATTATCGGACGTGAAGGTCGTAATATTCGTACGTTAGAAACGTTAACAGGTATTGACCTTATTATTGATGATACACCAGAAGCGGTTATCCTTTCTGGATTCGACCCAATTCGTCGTGAAACAGCTCGTATCGCTCTTGATAAACTTGTACAGGACGGACGTATTCACCCAGCGCGTATTGAAGAGATGGTCGAAAAATCAAGACGTGAAGTGGACGAGTATATTCGCGAAGTCGGGGAGCAAACAACGTTTGAAGTGGGTGTTCACGGATTACATCCAGATTTAATTAAGATTTTAGGTCGTTTAAAATACCGTACAAGTTACGGTCAAAACGTCTTAAAACACTCTATGGAAGTTGCATATTTAACTGGACTTATGGCAGCGGAGCTTGGCGAGGATGAAAAACTAGCAAGACGTGCTGGTCTATTACATGATATCGGAAAAGCGATTGACCATGAAGTAGAAGGTAGCCACGTTGAAATTGGTGTCGAACTCGCAACGAAGTATAAAGAGCATCCGGTTGTAATAAACAGTATCGCATCTCACCATGGGGACACAGAACCAACTTCTATCATTGCAGTTTTAGTTGCAGCAGCAGATGCATTATCAGCTGCAAGACCAGGAGCTCGTAGTGAAACGCTTGAGAACTACATTCGTCGTCTTGAAAAGTTAGAAGAAATTTCAGAGTCTTATGAAGGCGTAGAAAAATCTTTCGCAATTCAAGCGGGACGTGAAGTTCGTATTCTGGTAAAACCAGATACAATCGATGACTTAGAAGCTCATCGTTTAGCTCGTGATATTCGAAAACGTATTGAAAATGAACTGGATTACCCAGGACATATTAAAGTAACTGTTATTCGTGAAACACGTGCAGTGGAATACGCAAAATAAAGTGGTGAAACACCACTTTATTTTTTTGTGTTGGAATTGGTTAAAATAAAGGAAATTAGCATACAAGTGAAACAAACTTATAATACATATATTGTAAGGGAATTACTTGAAGCTATAGTAATAAAAAATGTAGTACATAGGAAGGGTAAGACATATGAGAATATTATTCGTTGGGGATGTAGTAGGATCTCCTGGTAGAGGTATGATTCAACAATACGTACCGGCATTAAAGAAGAAATATACACCTACAGTAACCATTATTAATGGAGAAAATGCAGCAGGTGGACGTGGAATTACGGAAAAAATATATCGAAACTTTTTAGAATGCGGGGCACAAGCGGTTACACTTGGAAACCACGCTTGGGATAACCGTGAAGTATTTGAATTTATTGATGATGCAAAATATCTTGCAAGACCAGCTAACTTCCCAGAAGGAACTCCAGGAAAAGGGCTTATTTTTGTGAACTGTAATGGAACAGAAGTGGCAGTTATTAACTTACAAGGACGTACATTCCTTCCTCCAATTGATTGCCCATTCCGTAAAGTGGATGAATTAATTAACATTGCAAAAAAACGTACGAATATTATCTTTATTGATTTTCATGCGGAAACTACAAGTGAAAAACAAGCGTTAGGTTGGTATGTAGATGGTCGTGCTACAGCGGTAGTAGGTACACATACGCATGTTCCTACAGCAGATAATCGCATTTTACCAAGCGGAACGGCATACATTACAGATGTTGGTATGACAGGACCGTACGATGGAATTTTAGGTATGGACCGAGAAGCGGTATTGAAGAAGTTTTTAACAAACTTACCGGTACGATTTGAAGTGACAAATGGTAGAACACAATTAAGTGCGGTGCTAATTGATGTGGATCCTAATACAGGAAAAGCTAAAAAAATTGAGCGTATCTTAATTAATGATGATCAACCATTTTTTGAGTAATTTCTAGGTAAAAATTAGAAAAGTTATTATTTTTTAATTTTTTAGAAAAATTACAGAAATTTAGCAGGAATACGCGTCATTCCTCGTGAATATAAGTTAAAGTGAAATAATTGCTAATACTTTTTATAGAAACGAGGAGGAAACGCGGAATGGAAATATTAAAAGTTAAAGCAACGTCGGTCCCTAATTCTGTAGCTGGTGCACTTGCAGGTGTTATTCGCGAACGCGGAACAGCAGAAATTCAAGCCATTGGTGCAGGTGCATTGAACCAAGCGGTAAAGGCAGTAGCAATTGCAAGAGGATTTGTAGCGCCTAGTGGTTTGGACCTGATTTGTATCCCAGCGTTCACAGATATTATGATTGATGGGGAAGAGCGTACAGCAATAAAATTAATTGTAGAACCTCGTTAAGTTTAAACAACCTGTTTGCAGTATGCAAACAGGTTGTTTTTATAATGGAGGAATGGAAATGAAAATTTTTGATGCTCATTGTGATGTGCTCTTTCAGCTCTGGAGTGCAAAGGGAAAGAAAGACTTTCGAAATGATTCACAATTACATATTACTTTTGAACAATTAAAGAAAAGAAAAGGAAGTATACAATGTTTTGCTGTATATGTACCCGAAACAGTAGCATATGAAAAGCGTTTTGAAGCCGCATTACAAATGATAGATATTTTTTATAATGAAATTTTATCACTACCAGGTGTGAAGTTTATTCAAACGAAAGAAGATATAAACAGGTTAAAACAGGACGAGATTGGGGCGTTATTAACATTAGAAGGATGCGAAGCAATTGGAAAAGATACAATGAAATTACGGCTCTTTTATCGCCTAGGAGTGCGTTCCTTTGGACTGACATGGAACTATGCCAATTTATTAGCTGACGGTGCGCTAGAGACACGCGGGGCAGGTTTAACGACTTTTGGTCAACATGTTGTACAAGAACTGAATATGTTACATTTGTGGACCGACGTGTCTCATTTGAATGAAAGAAGCTTTTGGGATGTTATAGAAATTGCTACAAATCCAATTGCATCCCATTCAAACTGCTATAAACTTTGTCAGCATCCACGCAATTTAAATGATGAACAAATTAGAGCGCTCATAAAGAAAAATAGCATGATTGGTGTTACGTTTGTACCGCAATTTTTAACAAGTGAAAGACAGGCGCATATAACAGATATAGTAAGACATATCGAACATATCTGTTCATTAGGTGGAGAAGGAAATATAGGATTTGGTTCAGATTTCGATGGGATTTTGGAGACGGTTGTAGATGTATCAGTATATAGAGATTATGAAAATGTAATGAATGAGCTGTATAAGCACTATGCCGCATCTACTGTAGAGCGATTTTTATATGATAATTTTGTTGAATATATAAGTTTTTAATATTTGTTTTAAAAATTCAGAAAAATTAAAATAAATTCATTTGATATTATTGCTTTTTTTAAGACCTAATACTAGAATGAAAAACGAAATAGCTTTATACTAAAGATTCAGGGAAATCAGAAGAGGCATAATTTGCGTCCGTTGTAGTTTATTTGCATAAAAAATGCTAAACTATTACTGTAAAAAAATACACTACAATGAATGCAGCCAAAAGGGGTGTAGGAGATGATTAGTCAACTTTCATGGAAAGTTGGAGGCCAACAAGGTGAAGGAATTGAAAGTACAGGAGAAATTTTCTGTATTGCATTAAACCGATTAGGATATTACCTATACGGTTACCGCCACTTCTCATCACGTATTAAAGGCGGCCATACAAATAATAAAATTCGTGTAAGTACAACAGAAGTACGAGCGATCTCAGATGATTTAGATATTTTAATTGCTTTTGATCAAGAAACAATTGATTTTAATTTCCATGAACTACGTCCGGGTGGGATTGTAGTTGCGGATGCGAAATTTAATCCAACAATACCTGATAACACAGATGTAAATCTATATGTGATCCCGTTTACAGATATTGCCTCAGAATTAGGCACATCATTAATGAAAAACATGGTTGCAGTTGGGGCGTCAAGTGCGGTATTAGGATTAGATGAAACAGCTTATTTAGATGTTGTTGAAGAAATCTTTGGTCGTAAAGGAGAGCAAGTCGTTCAAAAGAATATGGACGCAATTAAACGCGGCTCTCAATATATGAAAGAATTGCTAGGTGAGAAGGTAAACATGATGCAGCTTGAAAAAGCTGATGGTCAGAAACGCATGTTTATGATTGGGAACGATGCAATCGCATTTGGTGCGGTAGCTGGTGGCGCTCGTTTTATGTCAGCATATCCAATCACACCTGCATCTGAAATTATGGAATACTTAATTAAAAAATTGCCGAAAGTTGGCGGAACAGTAATCCAAACTGAGGATGAAATCGCAGCTTGTACAATGGCAATCGGTGCAAACTATGCTGGTGTTCGTACATTAACAGCATCTGCTGGTCCTGGTCTTTCTTTAATGATGGAAGCGATTGGTTTAGCTGGTATTACAGAAACACCATTAGTAATTGTTGATACACAACGTGGTGGTCCGAGTACGGGATTACCAACGAAACAAGAGCAGTCTGATTTAATGGCGATGATTTACGGTACGCATGGTGAAATTCCAAAAATCGTAATGGCACCAAGTACAGTTGAAGAAGCTTTCTATGACATTGTAGAAGCATTTAACTTAGCTGAAGAATATCAAGTTCCTGTTATTTTCTTAACGGATTTACAACTTTCTTTAGGAAAACAAACTGTAGAACCACTTAAGTTAGATAAAGTGGAAATTCGCCGTGGTAAGCTTGATTTAGACATAGAATTACCAGAACGTGAAAATAAAGCATACTTCAAGCGTTATGAAGTAACAGAAGATGGCGTTTCACCACGTGTTTTACCTGGTATGAAAAATGGTATTCACCATGTTACAGGTGTAGAACATGATGAAACGGGTAAACCATCTGAATCAGCAATAAACCGTAAAGATCAAATGGACAAACGTTTCCGTAAAATGGAGAACTTGAAGTTTAATACCCCTGTTTATAAAAATGTTAAGCATGAAGAAGCAGACGTATTGCTTGTTGGATTTAACTCAACTCGTGGTGCGATCGAAGAAGCAATGGAACGTTTAGAACAAGAGGGTATGAAAGTAAATCATGCTCATGTGCGTTTAATTCATCCGTTCCCAACAGCTGAAATCGATCCACTTGTGAAAAATGCGAAGCGCGTTGTAGTTGTAGAAAACAATGCAACAGGTCAGCTTGCTAACATTATGAAAATGAATCTTGGTAACGGTGAGAAAATTTCTAGTCTTTTAAAATATGATGGAAACCCATTCTTGCCGAAAGAGATTTACAACGAATGCAAAAAAGGGGTTGTATTAAATGGCAACATTTAAGGACTTTCGTAACAGTGTAAAACCAAACTGGTGCCCAGGTTGCGGAGACTTCTCGGTGCAAGCTGCAATTCAACGTGCAGCAGCTAACGTTGGCTTAAACCCAGATGAACTTGCTGTTATTTCTGGTATTGGCTGTTCAGGCCGTATTTCAGGTTATATTAATTCATATGGTGTGCATAGTATTCATGGTCGTGCCCTTCCAATTGCACAAGGTGTGAAAATGGCAAATCGTGATTTAACAGTTATCGCATCAGGTGGTGACGGTGATGGATTTGCGATTGGTATGGGACATACAATCCATTCTATTCGTCGTAACATCGACATTACGTACATTGTAATGGATAACCAAATTTACGGATTAACAAAAGGGCAAACTTCACCACGTAGTGAAGCTGGATTTAAAACGAAAAGTACACCACAAGGTTCAATTGAACCGTCACTAAATGTTATGGAAATGGCTTTAACAGCTGGTGCAACATTTGTGGCGCAAAGCTTTTCAAGTGATTTAAAAGAATTAACACAAATTATTGAAGCTGGTATTAACCATAAAGGATTTTCATTAATTAATGTGTTCAGCCCATGTGTAACTTACAATAAAGTAAATACTTATGATTGGTTTAAAGAGAATTTAACAAAACTAAGTACAGTAGAGGGATATGATCCGTCTAATCGCATGATGGCTATGCAAACGTTAATGGAAAATAACGGATTAGTAACAGGTTTAATTTATCAAAATACAGCACAACCTTCATACCAAGAACTTGTAAAAGGCTACAGTGAGAAGCCTTTAGTACAATCTGATTTAAATATGGATCAGAAAATGTTTGATGAACTTGTTGCTGAATTTATGTAATATAAGAAGAGAAGGTTGCCATTTGGCAACCTTTTTTAATGAGTAAAAATATAAGGTAGTTATATTTACTTAGAAAATTCAGAATGGTAAAATAATATATAAATCGTTGTATGAAAATGGCAAGTTCATTGCTAATGAAATGCAAGATAAGACAGAGACTATTTTTTGTTAAAATTGGCGAAACGCTTCATACTATGGTAATGTTTATAGGGATAAAGCAATGTGCTTTTGAATAGGACAAAAAGAAATACGAAAAGGGAATGTCTATTTGTGTGGGGAAGACTTCATTCTTGTAGATGATTAGATTGATTACTCAAGTTTCAAAGGACAAGTTATCTCTCAAGCTATCTAACCATTTTTGAGGTGGGTCTAAGCGCATTTAGATGGACTATAGAGTGTGTATAGTTAAGGGTGAAAGGAGATTACCGATGAACGAGCAACAACGATTAGCAAGTCAACAAGCAAATTCCTCTACGAAAAAAGAAGAGAAAGATTATAGCAAATACTTTGAAAGTGTATATCAACCACCTTCCTTAAAGTTGGCGAAAAAGCGCGGGAAAGAAGAAGTTAAAATTGAACGGGATTTTGGCTTACCTGAAGAGTTTCGTAATTTTGGTGAGGGAAGAAAGTTTTATATTCGTACATACGGTTGTCAAATGAATGAGCATGATACTGAAGTAATGGCAGGTATTTTCACAGCACTTGGATATGAACCGACATTTTCAACTGAGGAAGCAGATGTCATTTTATTAAATACTTGTGCCATTCGTGAAAATGCCGAAAATAAAGTGTTTGGTGAACTAGGTCATTTAAAGTCACTAAAACGCAGAAATCCGGACCTTTTAATTGGTGTATGTGGTTGTATGTCTCAAGAGGAATCTGTTGTAAATAAAATTATGCAAAAAAATCAGCATGTAGATATGGTATTTGGCACGCATAATATTCATAGATTACCGTACATTCTGAAAGATGCAATGTTCTCGAAGGAGACGGTAGTTGAAGTGTGGTCAAAAGAAGGAGATGTAATTGAAAACCTTCCGAAAGTACGTCGTGGTGATATTAAAGCTTGGGTAAATATTATGTATGGCTGTGATAAGTTCTGTACGTATTGTATTGTACCGTATACACGCGGAAAAGAGCGAAGCAGACGTCCAGAAGATATTATCCAAGAGATTCGTCATTTAGCTGCGAGTGGTTATAAAGAAATTACGTTACTCGGACAGAACGTAAATGCATATGGTAAAGACTTTGAAGATTTTGAATACGGTCTCGGCGATTTAATGGACGAACTCCGTAAAGTTGATATTGCCCGTATTCGTTTCACAACGAGCCATCCACGTGATTTCGATGATCACTTAATTGAAGTGCTTGGAAAAGGTGGAAACCTAGTGGAACATATCCATTTGCCAGTTCAATCTGGAAGTACAGAGATGCTGAAAATTATGGCGCGTAAATATTCACGTGAGCATTATTTAGAGCTTGTAAAAAAAATTAAAGAAGCAATTCCAAACGCAGTATTAACAACTGATATTATCGTCGGTTTCCCAAATGAAACAGATGAACAATTTGAAGAAACGATGTCGTTATATCGTGAAGTAGGATTTGATACGGCCTTTACCTTTATTTATTCTCCGCGCGAAGGTACACCAGCTGCGAAAATGAAAGATAATGTACCAATGGAAGTGAAGAAAGAACGTCTTCAACGCCTAAATACACTAGTAAATACGTTGGCAATTGAAAAGAATAATCGTTATAAAGGTCAAATTGTAGAAGTGTTAGTTGATGGGGAAAGTAAAAATAACGCGGAAGTACTTGCCGGTTATACTCGTACGAATAAACTTGTAAACTTTGTTGCTCCAAAATCTTTGATTGGTCAGCTTGTGAAAGTAAAAGTAACGGATGCAAAAACTTGGTCTCTTAACGGAGAATTAGTTGAAGAGCCGATTGAGGTGGAATAATAGATGAAAGTATATACGAAAGATGAAATTGTTGAGCAAGCGAAAGAATTAGCAAAAATGATTTCTGAAACAGAAGAAGTTGATTTCTTTAAGCGAGCAGAGGCACAAATTCATAAAAATGAAAATGTAAAGCGCGCAATTGATGAAATTAAAGCACTTCAAAAACAAGCAGTAAACTTGCAACATTATGGGAAATGGGAAGCTTTGAAAAAAGTAGAAGCTGAAATTGATGCCTTGCAAGATAAGCTAGATAATATCCCAGTTGTCCAAGAATTTAAATCTTCACAAACATACGTAAACGACTTATTACAGTTAGTTGCTAGTACGATTTCTAACAACGTAACAGATGAAATATTAATTTCAACTGGTGGCGATGTATTGAAGGGTGAAACGGGAGCAGCAGTAGACAGTAAAAAAGGAAATTGTGGTTGTTAAAGAGATGTCATGTTGACATCTCTTTTTTTTAGTAGGTTAAACGTAAGTTCTTCTCAAAAAAAGAATGACACATTCCGCTATTGTCACGCATATGATTAAGTGAATAGTGATTGAGGAGGGTTACGAATGTCCGAATTTAGAGAGATTATTACAAAAGCAGTGGTTGGAAAAGGACGTAAGTATACAAAGTCAACGCATACATGTGAATCGAATAATGAGCCAACAAGTATTTTAGGGTGCTGGGTAATTAACCACTCGTACGAAGCAAGAAAGAATGGAAAGCATGTGGAAATTGAAGGTTTCTATGATGTGAACACTTGGTATTCATTTGATGGGAATACAAAGACTGAAGTTGTAACAGAACGTGTGAACTACACGGATGAAGTAAGTATTGGGTATCGTGATAAAAACTTTTCTGGTGACGATTTAGAAATTATTGCTCGTGTTATTCAGCCACCAAACTGTTTAGAAGCTCTTGTATCGCCAAATGGTAATAAAATTGTTGTAACTGTAGAACGTGAATTTGTAACGGAAGTAGTTGGCGAAACGAAAATTTGTGTAAGTGTAAATCCTGAAGGATGCGTGGAATCAGATGATGATTTCCAAATTGACGATGATGAGTTTGAAGAATTAGATCCGAACTTTATCGTTGATGCAGAAGAAGAGTAATAGAAAGCTAGGGAGAAGTTCTTCCTAGCTTTTTACTTTACATAAGTCACGCTTGAATAAACATGATTCCTTATGAAATGTGCTATAATGAGGACAGACTCCTGAAATAGGAGATATGGATGTCCGTGAAATGTGACATAAATGAATATAGATTATTCTGTAAGAATTATGGAGGAGAAGTATGACGCAATATACGCCTATGATACAGCAATATTTAAAGGTTAAGGCAGACTATCAAGATGCCTTTTTATTTTTTCGCTTAGGTGATTTTTATGAAATGTTCTTTGAAGATGCTGTTAAGGCAGCTCACGAACTTGAAATTACATTAACGAGCCGAGATGGTGGGAGTAGTGAGCGTATCCCGATGTGCGGTGTACCATACCATGCGGCTAAAAATTATATTGAACAACTTGTTGAAAAAGGATATAAAGTAGCTGTTTGTGAGCAAGTGGAAGATCCTAAAACGGCTAAAGGTGTAGTACGTCGTGAAGTAGTGCAATTAATTACGCCAGGAACGATGATGGAAGGGCGTACAATAGATGAGAAAGAGAATAATTTCTTAGCAGCATTAACACATTTTGAAGATGGATCGTATGCTTTAGCTTGTAATGATTTAACGACTGGACAAAATACAGTAACGTTATTGACAGGTTCAGTAGAAGATATTTTATTAGAAGTGTATGCAACTGGTTCAAAAGAAATTGTTGTAGATTCTACATTTTCAAAAGATGAATTAAATAAATTAACAGAAACATTAAAGATGACGATTTCGTATGAAGATACAACAACAATTCCTGAAGGATTAGAACACCTTGTGAAAAATGTTTCACAAGCAAAGTTAATTAAAGCAGTTGGGCGCTTATTTAACTATGTAATAAGAACGCAAAAACGTTCATTAGATCATTTACAACCAGTGGAAATTTATTATACGAATCAATTTATGAAAATTGATGTGCATTCAAAGCGCAATTTAGAACTGACAGAAACACTTCGAACGAAAGAAAAAACAGGATCCTTATTATGGCTATTAGATAAGACGAAAACAGCTATGGGTGGTCGTATGTTAAAACAGTGGATGGAACGTCCACTTATACAGAAAGAACGAATTGAAGAACGTTTAGAAATGGTTGAAACGTTTGTAAATGATTACTTCTTACGTGAAGATTTAAAAGAAAAGTTAAAAGAAGTATATGATTTAGAACGTTTAGCAGGGAAAGTTGCATTTGGTAATGTAAATGCACGAGACTTATTACAATTAAGACGTTCATTACTTCAAGTACCAGCTATTTTAGAAGCGATTAGTTTGTTAGATAATGCTTATGCATCAAGGTTAATTCAAGGTGCAGATCCATGTGAAAGCTTAACAGAGTTATTAGGAAGAAGTATTCAAGAAAACCCACCGCTTTCGATTAAAGATGGCGATATTATTAAAGACGGTTATAATGACAAGCTTGATCAATACCGCTACGTGAGCAAAAACGGAAAAACGTGGATTGCTGAGCTTGAAAAACGAGAACGTGATATTACAGGTATTAAATCGTTAAAAATTGGTTACAATCGTATTTTCGGTTATTACATTGAAGTAACGAAAGCCAATCTTGCGGCACTTCCAGAAGGACGCTATGAGCGTAAACAAACGCTTGCTAATGCTGAACGTTTCATTACAGATGAACTGAAAGAAAAAGAAACGTTAATTCTAGAAGCAGAAGAAAAAATTGTACAACTAGAATACGATTTATTTACAGCACTTCGTGAAGAAGTAAAAGTATTCATTCCGAAATTACAGCATTTAGCGAAAGTAATTAGTGAATTAGATGTACTGCAAAGTTTTGCGACGGTTAGTGAAGAAGAACAGTTTGTAAAACCGGTTTTAACAACGCAGCGCGAAATCTTTATTAAAGATGGTCGTCATCCGGTCGTTGAAAAAGTATTGAACGGGAAATTGTATGTACCAAATGATTGTATTATGCCAGAGAGTATGGATGTCTTTTTAATTACAGGACCGAACATGTCTGGTAAAAGTACGTATATGAGACAGTTAGCACTTGTAACGGTTATGTCACAAATCGGTTGTTTCGTACCAGCGACAGAGGCAGTATTGCCTGTATTTGACCAAATTTTTACGAGAATTGGTGCAGCAGATGATTTAATTTCAGGTCAAAGTACATTTATGGTCGAAATGTTAGAAGCGAAAAATGCCATTGCAAACGCATCAGAAAGAAGTTTAATTTTATTCGATGAAATTGGGCGCGGTACATCTACGTATGATGGTATGGCCCTTGCACAAGCAATCATTGAACATATTCATGACCAAATTGGTGCGAAAACATTATTCTCTACACATTATCATGAATTAACGGTGTTAGAAGAAAGTTTAGACCAACTGAAAAATGTACACGTTTCAGCAATTGAAGAGAACGGAAAAGTAGTATTCCTTCATAAAATTCAAGATGGTGCAGCAGATAAAAGTTACGGAATTCACGTTGCGCAACTCGCGGAGCTTCCAGATAGCTTAATCGCTCGCGCGAAAGAAGTGCTAGCGCAGCTAGAAGGACAAGAAGAAATCATTATTCCAAAGCGTGCAGAAGTGAAAGTACAAGAAGTTGCTCCTGAACCAGTAGTTATAAAAGAAGAACCGGTAGAAGTGCAAGAAGAGAAAGAAGTGACTGAAGAAGAATCACAACTATCTTTCTTTAGTGCAGAACAGTCTTCGAAAAAACAAGACAAGCCAGTGTTAGATGCAAAAGAAACGGCAGTACTTGCGCAAATTAAAAAAATTGATTTACTTGATATGACACCTTTAGAAGCGATGAACGAACTGTATCGCTTGCAGAAAAAGTTAAAGAAAGGATGAGTAAGTAGATGGGGAAAATTCGCAAACTCGATGACCAGCTCTCTAACTTAATTGCGGCAGGGGAAGTAGTAGAACGCCCTGCCTCAGTCGTAAAGGAACTTGTGGAAAATTCTATCGATGCGAATAGTACATCTATTGAAATCCACTTAGAAGAAGCTGGATTATCGAAAATTCGCATCATTGATAATGGAGATGGTATTGCCGAAGAAGATTGCGTCGTTGCATTTGAACGCCATGCGACGAGTAAAATTAAAGATGAAAACGATTTGTTCCGTATAAGAACGCTCGGATTCAGGGGCGAGGCATTGCCGAGTATCGCTTCAGTTAGTGAATTAGAATTAATCACGAGCACGGGTGATGCACCTGGTACACACCTTATTATTAAAGGTGGAGACATTATAAAACAAGAGAAAACAGCGAGCCGAAAAGGAACAGATATTACAGTACAAAACTTATTTTTTAATACACCAGCGCGTCTTAAATATATGAAAACCATTCATACAGAACTTGGGAATATTACAGATATCGTGTATCGTATTGCAATGTCACATCCAGAAGTATCGCTAAAACTGTTTCATAATGAAAAGAAATTGCTTCATACGTCAGGAAATGGTGATGTAAGACAAGTACTTGCAGCCATTTACAGCATTCAAGTTGCGAAGAAGCTTATTCCAATTGAAGCCGAGTCTTTAGACTTCACAATTAAAGGTTATGTAACATTACCAGAAGTAACGAGAGCATCTCGTAATTATATGTCAACGATTGTAAATGGCCGTTACGTTCGAAATTTCGTATTAATGAAAGCCATTCAGCAAGGATACCATACGTTACTGCCAGTTGGACGATATCCAATCGGCTTCTTATCGATTGAAATGGATCCAATGCTTGTTGATGTGAACGTACATCCAGCGAAATTAGAAGTTCGTTTTAGTAAAGAACAAGAATTGCTAAAGCTTATTGAAGAAACGTTGCAAGCAGCATTCAAAAAAATACAGCTCATTCCAGATGCAGGGGTAACAACGAAGAAAAAAGAAAAAGATGAAAGTGTGCAAGGACAGTTCCAGTTTGAGCATACGAAGCCGAAAGAACCACTGATGCCGGACATCATTTTACCGACTGGTATGGATGAAAAACAAGAAGAACCACTGGCTGTGAAACAGCCAACGCAACTGTGGCAACCACCGAAGCAAGAATGGCAACCACCACAGTCGCTCGTAAGAGAAGAACAAAGTTGGCAGCCATCTACTAAACCGGTAATGGAAGAACCGATTCGAGAAGAGAAATCGTGGGATAGTAATGAAGAGGATTTTGAACTAGAAGAATTGGAAGAAGAAGTTCAGGAAATAAAAGAGATTGAAATGAACGGTAATGACTTACCGCCGCTTTATCCAATTGGACAAATGCATGGAACATATATTTTCGCTCAAAATGATAAAGGTTTATATATGATTGACCAGCATGCCGCGCAGGAACGTATTAACTATGAATACTTCCGTGATAAAGTAGGACGGGTAGCGCAAGAAGTACAAGAACTACTTGTACCGTACCGTATTGACTTATCTCTTACTGAATTTTTACGTGTCGAAGAGCAGCTAGAAGAACTAAAAAAAGTCGGCCTATTTTTAGAACAATTCGGCCATCAATCCTTTATCGTCCGCTCGCATCCAGCCTGGTTTCCAAAAGGTCAAGAAACAGAAATTATCGACGAAATGATGGAGCAAGTTGTTAAACTAAAAAAAGTAGATATAAAAAAACTACGAGAAGAAGCAGCCATCATGATGAGCTGTAAAGCATCCATTAAAGCGAATCAATATTTAACGAACGATCAAATATTTGCTTTACTTGAAGAACTTCGTACAACAACAAATCCATATACATGCCCGCACGGAAGACCGATCCTTGTACATCATTCTACTTATGAGTTGGAGAAGATGTTTAAGAGGGTTATGTAGGGTACTGTCCAAAGGGAAAAAAGTCCGCTACTGAACATATAAAAGAGAGTGGACCATCTTGTACTATTGAGATTATAGTATATAAAAGGGGAAATATTGCGAAATTAATGCTTTAGTGCTTAATTATGTAAAAAAATAAAAGAGAAATCAAAGATGGTGTTTCTTTTAAGTTAACTGAATAATAAACCCTTCTTTGAAGAAGTTAGAACAATGTGTCGCTTTTATATAAAGCCATGGTGTTTATAAAAAAGACGCGATGTTTTGAATAAAGTCGCGACGTTTTGCCCCTTTGGATCTGTTTATCCAAAGGGGAGTTTTTATAGTGACAAGAAAATCTGAACTGAAAGGCGGATTAAGGAACCGTTGAGTAGCAATAAAGTTACTCAACAGGTATCATCTTACTGTTAACAAAATAATGTCAGGTTGACAGTGCTTCCATTTGAACAAATTTTCCTTTTCCTTACCAATCACGCCCTTTTTTAAAGTACTAGTATCAGTATGTCCAAGTTTACTAGATTTCCTGCACCAGAACCAAATAATTGACAATAAATTATCAAAGGGGCTATATTAGAATTAATTTCAAAAATTCAGTAATTTATTATAAGTAACAAGCCAAGAGGTGTTTTTTTATGGCAAGACTAAAAGATATTGCGGAATATGTAGGCGTTTCGATCGCTACTGTTTCGAGAGTCATTCAAAATGACAAAACACGAAATGTTAATCAGGAAACAAAGAATAAAATATGGAAGGCTGTGAAGGAGTTAGGATATGTCCCTAATCAGCATGCCCGAAATCTGGCGAATAATAGGCAGAAGAGAAGTCAAACAAGAACTATGAAAATTGGCTGGGTAGCCAGCCCAAGACAATCAGAAACAAACCCATATTTTGGTTGTATTTATACTGGTATTCGTGATATCTTGACGAAACATGATTACACGTTAATTACTATTACAAAGGATGAGATTGAAAACGAGGCGCTGCTGCTTAAGACAATCCATGACCTTGGTGTTGAAGGGCTTATTCTTATTGACAGGATTGAGGATAGCTTAATTGAGTATATTCAGCAAACGATTCCTCTTGTTGGATTAGACTTTTACTATACTGATAAGCACCTGACTATTGTCGATTACAATCGTGAGGTAGCAATTAAAACGGTCGTTCATCATTTAGTCGATCAAGGACATCGAGACATCGGATTTATCGGTGGAGGTGTTGGTGAAACCTTTGAAGATTTACATGCGGAACATCGATTCAAAGGGTATCAAGCTGCTATGGAAGAAGCAGGACTTGATATTTATCCGGATTGGGTCATCAATGCAAAGTGGGAAATGGAAAATAGTTACGAGGAAATGAAGCAGCTCATTAAAAGAGATCCGGCTTATTTGCCAACAGCCATGGTATGTGCTAGTGACGGGATGGCTATCCCTGCCATGAGGGCCGTGATTGAAAGTAATCTTAAAATTCCAGAAGACATCGCTTTCTTTGGTGTTGATAATATGGAAATGGGTAAATATTTTACGCCGCCGCTTTCAACAGTGGAAACTCCTAAGTACGAAATGGGAAAGATGGCAGCCAAAAACATCATGGAAATGGTGGAAGGGAAGATTACTCTTCCTATCAAGATGATTTTGCCATTTGAATTAGTCATTCGTGAATCATCATCAATAAAACGGAACTAATCGGTTCTTTTTATCAACACTCGGAAAACATTTGGATAAATACCGAAAAATTTCTAAGGAGACAACAAACGAATCATAATTAAGACTTCAGTGGGAGAAGAGCGTATTCACCATATGCTTTGCAATACCCCAATAAATTAATGATTGTTGGCGTACCAGAGCATTTTAAGCAATCTTGCTTATGCTCATCCTGCTTTTCAAAAGAGAATTAATATGAGGTTACGGAATACAAACCTTAACCTCAGTTTTTATTGTTTGTTAATTTCTCCACTCTATTACTTGGAGTATAAAACAAGTAATTAGATAATATGCTCAATAGACCCTAGGACTAACTGAAATTAGTTTAAGTTGATGGGTTGACAGAACGAAATACGAGTGTTATATTCTGATTAATCTAAAAATTCAATCTATAAATAAAATCCTTTATAACACTTTTGTACTAGCACCCGTTAACGACTCAAAGAAATGTGCTACTTCTACAAGACGAAAATTCCTCCCTCTTAGAAAACAAAAAAATCATAGAATATTTCTTAAATAGATTGAGATTGTGTCATTTGAATTAGACCTTCGTGAATGGTTGGATATAAAACGAACCAAAGCGGTTCTTTTTTAATCATCATTTGGAAAACGCTTTCCTTAAAAAGGGGGAATCAAAAAAATACTAGTATATTTTGGGAGGTGAATCCGAAATAGCACTCTTGTATCAGCGCCACGTTAACGACTTAAAGAAATGTACTACTTCTACAAAACGAAAATTCCTCCCTCTTAGAAAACAAAAAAATCGTAGAATATTTCTTAAATAGATCGAGATTGTGGCATTTGAATTAGACCTTCGTGAATGGTTGGATATAAAACGAACCAAAGCGGTTCTTTTTTAATCATCATTTGGAAAGCGTTTTCCTTAAAACGGGAAAAAATAAGTTTACCAGTATATTTGGGGAGGTGAATCTCAAGAGAGTTATTAATAAATTAAATTTTACTATAGGAGTGAACTACAAGTGGAAATGGTGAAAATTGGTATTATAGGTGCAGGACTTCGAAGTGGTATTGCAAAGTACTGGCATAATCCCAGTGGAAAAGTTTTAGAAGTCAGTCAAGCACTGAGTATAGATAGCTTTCAATTTGAAAAGGAGGAGATCCAATGCGAATGAAAACCCCTTTAATTATTACATCGATAGCATTAATGGCACTAACGGCATGTACAAACAATGTTGAAAACGTAGATAGTAAAGCAGATAAAAAGGCACTGACAAATCTTAATGAAAAATCAGCTATGCCTATTGTTAAAGAACCTATTACTCTTAAATTTTTTGCTGGAAGAACAGCTCAATCCGCAAAAGACTGGAATAATGTATTGATCTTTAATAAGTATGAAAAAATGACCAATGTCGATATTAAGTGGGAAATGGTGCCGGATACATCACTAGAAGAAAAGAGAAATCTTGCCTTAGTGGGTGGAAATTTACCTGATGCCTTTCACACCGCCTCATTTCCAGCGACAGAAATACTGAAATATGGAGAACAGGGTGTCTTTATTAAGCTCAATGATTTGATTGATAAATACGCACCGAATTTAAAGAAAATTATGAAAGAAAACCCAGAAGTGAAAAATGCCATCACTTTTCCAAATGGTAACATCTATTCGTTTCCAACCATTATTTCAGAGGACTTTACTTCCATGCTACTTGGACCACGTCCTTGGATAAATAAAGAATGGCTTGAGAAATTAGGAATGAAAATGCCTGAGACAATTGAAGAGTATTATGAATATCTCAAGGCGGTAAAGGAAAAAGATCCGAATGGTAATGGTAAAGCAGACGAGATTCCTTTTGGTAGTTACTCAATCGGTATGTTGACTAGATGGTTAAATGGTTCCTTTGGATTGGTAAATAGAGGCTATGCCTCACCGTTCGTAGATATGAATCCAAAAGAGAATAAATTACGTTTTATTCAGACTTCTAAGGAGTATAAAGAAATGCTCCAATATGTGCATAAATTATACAAAGAAGGGCTTATTGAGAAAAATATTTTCTCGAAGGATACGAGTCAATTCCTTGCCAATGCTACACAAGGTTTATACGGAAGTACTGTTTCACATAGTCCGAAAGAATTATTTGGTGCAGATAAATATACCGGCGGTTCGGCTTTGGAAGGTCCGTTTGGAGATAAATTAATTACAGGAAGAATTCCTTCAGTAGCAAGTATGGATGGATTTGTTATTACAAGTGCAAATAAAAATCCTGAAGCTACAGTCAAATGGATGGATTATTTCTATAGCGATGAAGGTTCAAAATTATTTTTAATGGGTGTTGAAGGGGAAACGTTCGAAAAAGCTCCAAACGGCGAACTTCGGTATTTGGATAAAATCACTCATAGTTCAGAAGGATTATCTTTTGAGCAAGAACTTGCAAAATATTTAACATGGCCTGGCGGCGGCTATCCAGGTATTGTAAAAGAAGAATTTTTTAAAGGACTTGAAAACGCACCTGACGCTAGAGAAGCGGCTAGGAAATTAGAACCTAATATAATAAAAGAAGTATGGCCACAATTTACTTATACTGTTGAAGAAAATAAGACGTTGACCACTGTTGGTGCTGATATTGAAAAGTATGTTACTGAAATGCGCGATAAATTTATTACAGGTGTTGTACCATTTTCAGAATGGGATAAATATGTAAAAACGATAGAAAAAATGGGCTTAAAAGATTATATGAAAGTAAAAGCAGAAGCTTTAAAGAGATATCAGAAAAATTAAACGACCCAATGAAAAAAACGTAACTAATTTTACAATGCTATTTATCTATTAAGTTCTTTAGGGAAACTATAAAATGGTTTCCCTAAAGAAACATTTACGAGGTAGGGGTGAGTCTGAAATGGATTTGAAAAGGAGTGAGGTTAGTACTTCTTTTACAACGAATAAAGGATTTAAATTAGTAAAAAAAGATATCTTAAAAAATTGGCAGCTTTATGTCTTTTTACTTCCAGCACTACTTTATTTTTTTATTTTCAATTATATTCCAATGTACGGAGTCCAAATTGCTTTTAAGGAATTTTATGCGAATCTAGGTATTTGGGGAAGTCCATGGGTGGGATTTGAACATTTCCAACGTTTCTTTGATTCTTATTATTTTTGGAGATTATTAAAAAATACTTTGATTCTTAGCTTCTATCAGCTCATCTTGTTCCCACTGCCAATCATTTTTGCTCTTGCTTTAAATGAAGTAAAGGATGGAGCCTTTAAAAAGTTTTCTCAGACGTTTACCTATGCTCCTCATTTTATTTCGGTTGTTGTACTTGTTGGGATGGTTTTTGCTTTTCTAGATCCAATAACTGGCTTGGTGAATATTGCTATAGAAAAGCTGGGAGGGGAACCAATATCATTTTTAACTAGTCCCGGATGGTTTCGTCATATTTATGTCTGGTCAGGCCAATGGCAGTCACTAGGATGGGGAACAATCATCTATTTAGCCGCATTAGCGGGAGTAAACCCAGAACTGCATGAAGCGGCTAAAGTAGACGGAGCTTCAAGATTTCAACGGATTATTCATATCAATATTCCGACCATTCTGCCTACTGTTGTTGTTTTATTTATATTAAATATTGGTAGTTTTATGGCCGTTGGATTTGAAAAAGTATTACTTCTACAAAATACATTAAATTCTGAAACATCAGATGTTATTCAAACATTTGTTTATAACACGGGGTTATTGCAAGGTCAATATAGTTTCGCATCAGCTATTGGCTTATTCGAATCAGTAATCAATATCATTCTTTTAGTTACGGTTAATCATATTGCAAGAAAAACTAGTGACAACAGTTTATGGTAAGGAGTGTCAGACTATGAAGAGGACTGGTTTATCTGATAGAGTCTTTAATATTATAAATAACATCTTTGTATCTATTATTGTTCTGATCATTTTATATCCCATCATTTTTGTGTTAAGTGCCTCTATAAGTGATCCATTAGCAGTTAGTTCGGGTAAAATGTGGCTTTGGCCAGTTGATATAACTTTTAAAGGGTTTAAAATGGTCTTTCAAAATGATGCGATTTGGCTGGGGTATCGTAATACCATCATATACACCGTGCTAGGAACATTACTTCATTTACTAGTTTTACTGCCTTGTTCCTATGCATTATCCAGGACAGAATTAAAAGGTAAAAAGATAATCTTGTGGTTTATTCTGTTCACGATGCTCTTTAACGGTGGTTTGGTTCCCACGTATTTAGTAGTTAAATCATTGGGGATGCTAAATACAGTGTGGGCAATGGTCATACCGGGTGTTGTTGGAGCGTGGTCTATTCTAGTGGCACGTACCTTTTTTCAACAAAATATACCAGTACAATTAGTTGAGGCATCAAAAATGGATGGAGCTTCTGATTTCACAATCTTTTGGCGAGTTGTACTTCCCCTATCCATACCAATCATTACTGTTATGGCGCTATTTCATGCTGTTGGATTATGGAATCAGTACTTTTCAGCATTAATTTATCTATCAGATGAAAAACTTTATCCATTACAATTGATCTTAAGAGAGATTCTTATTGTAAATGATGTTGGTAACGGTGGTGGAGAAGGGATGACTTCAGGACTCAGTGAAAACTTTATGGATCAAGTGAAAATTGCTGCGCAATTGAAATATGCAGTCATTATTGTTTCAGCTTTACCACTACTTATTATCTACCCATTTATTCAAAAGTATTTGATTAAAGGTATGTTAATAGGGTCTGTGAAGGAATAAACTAGTTTAACCAACTAACTACTACTATCTATATATGAATCTATCCTAGTAAGTGGAGGAATAGTTATGACGGGAATTACAAATGGAATCTATCGTGTATGTGAGTGGGTTTTTCGATTTGCCTATGTCAACTTATTATGGGCTGTGTTTACGTTAGTTGGATTGGGATTGTTTGGTTTCATGCCTGCCACAACCGCAATGTTTGCTGTTATAAGGAAATGGGTCCTGGGTGATAATGAAGTACCGATTTTTAGTACTTTTTGGGGATCCTATCGGAGGGAATTCGTTAAGGCAAATTTACTTGGAATAATATTATTTATTATTGGATATTTGATTACGATTGAATTTCAAATATTAATTAAAGCAACCGGCCCCTTTTATTATATTGCTAGATTTGGAGTAATTGCTCAATTCATTTTATATATCATGGTTTTAATGTACTTCTTTCCTGTTTTTGTCCATTTTAAAATTAAAATAGGATATTACTTTAATTTACCATTTATGATGTGCTTCTTATACCCGGTCTTAACAATGTTTTTACTCGTTACCATTTTTTTAATACATTATTTAACTTTTATAATAATGCCTGGATTAATCTTCTTTTTTGGAGGAAGTGTGACAGCCTTTTTGTTAATGTGGGGATCTTGTAAAGTATTTCCACATTTTCAAATTAAAAGTTCACAGGCAATTGAAATGTAAAGGGGGGGCTATTTTGCAAAGAGCTTATATTGACTTGATGATCCGAGAATGTAAAACAGTAATTGATGTGACGGATTTCGGGGCGGATCCTTCGGGTCAAACAGATAGTACCAAAGCCATTTGGGAGGCATTCGAATCAGCCAAGACGACCGAGGGGCAGGTAGTGATAGACTTTCCGATGGGGACCTATCAACTCCATAAAGGTACAGCACAAAAAAGAGTTTATCATACATCCAACACAAATAGTATCGAATACCCTGAAAAACATGTGGCTTTATTACTAGAAGCACAGAATCAAGTAATCGTAAATGGTAATGGTTCTCTATTTATGATACACGGTGATTGTATGGCCATTGCGGTCATACAATCGAAAGAAATCTATCTCCACAATTTTTCTTGGGACTTTGTAGATCCTACAACCATTGAGATGACAGTAGTTGACACTGGGGAATGGGAAGGTGGAGAATTTACCGATTTTTATATTCCCGCTTGCTTTCATTTTTCCATAAGTGAAAATGAAAATGATGTTATCTGGTACAGTGAAATTAATCCAATTAGTGGGGAACATTATTGGATCGATAAAAATCACAAGGATGCATGGACACTTGTCGCTTACCATCCAGATATAAACATCACAAGGCGATATTCACTTGACTTAGGGCCTTTCGCCTCGAATAGAGCGAAGGTTCTGCAAACTGGAAAATCAACGATTCGAGTTTTTTATGATAAAAAAAGACCATTTCTTCATAAAAAGGGCTTGGTATTTGAATTCTGTTCAACACCTAGAAGAGAAACAGCAGGCGCTTTTATTTGGGAAAGCGCAGATACAGTTGTTGATAAGGTAAATGTCCATTATATGCACGCATTTGGCTGGTTAACACAAATGTCGCATAATGTGTCCTATTACGATTGTACATTTAAAACAAGAGAAGAGAGTAACCGCTATACCTCTAGTTATGCCGATTTGATTCATGTGTCGGGTGCTAGTGGTCATATCCATATTGAAGGGTGTACGTTCAATCATGCTCACGATGACCCTATTAATGTTCACGGAACATTTACACAGGTCGAGAAAAAAATAGACAACTATACTTTATTACTTCGTTATATCCAAAGGCAGCAAGGTGGCTTTCCTCAATACTATTTAGGGGATGAAGTAGTATTTTATCTTAGAGAATCCTTAACTCACGGAAGGGATCAAGGAAGAAAGTATACAGTAGCAAATGTGGTGAATCCTGGTGAAAATAATACTGATCTAAGATCAATGATTGTTAAATTTGACCAACCTATTCCTTTTGAGCAATTAACAAATGATAGAGGAGAACCGCTATTTGTAGCTGAGAATGTTACCTATACACCATCGGTACATATTAAGAATAATCATTTTGAAACGATATCAACCAGAGGCATACTATGTACAACCAATAAAAAGATCATCATAGAACATAATACTTTCAAACATATGGCAATGGATTCTATCTATTTATCTAATGATTCCCAGTATTGGTATGAATCTGGCCCGATTTGTGACATGACTATCCGTTCGAATAAGTTCTATGTTATTAATCCGGGCAATGCTAACTGGCGAAATGCCGCAATACGCATAGATCCAATCACTCTAGGAGAAACGATGCCTCATTTTACAAATACTATTCACAGGAACATTAGAATTGAAGATAATGAATTTTTTATGGAACATGAGTCAGTATTAGCTGTAAATAGTGTGGATCAGCTTATCTTTACTAATAATAAAATTTTCAAGTACCAACCAAAAAGAGATAATACCCTTCATAGAACGGTAGTCGGGGAGAGAAAAAATTCAAATAGAATAACAAAAACATTTGAGTTTACTGCATGTAACAACGTCATCATTGAAAAAAATACCTTTGAAGAAGATTTTTATCCTGAACTATCATACTCTCAGATGCCTTTTACGAATATTCAAGTAACTGGAGTAGATAAATTAAACAAATATTAAATGAAAAGAACGGTTCTGGTACAAAAACTTAAGGACAATTTATAAAAATTCTTTTTTTATGGATATTTTAGTTTTAATGCAATCCTTCTGTGAATAAAAAAGGCACTGTATATCAGCACTTTTAAAAAGGAAAGTTTGATAGTAAACTCTCCTTTTTAAAGGGGATATGAGCTGAATAATAAGAATTAATACTTAAAACGTAACTATGCATGGTTAAAATGAAGAACTATAGGATTATTTATTTTTATTATTATTATTAATTTTTTCAGTATATAAAACTTGCTCTTTATAATGCTTTTTAATTGGAAAGTTATGTGTACCTGTGCCGTTCTTGAATTTTTTATCAATGGGGTTTGTTAGGGGAACTGTTGTAGTTTCAGTAAATTCATATGGATAATTTATTTTAGATTTATCTTCAAACATGAAAGTGCCTCCTTTTAGGATTTCCTGAATTCTTTACTATAACATGATATGCATATAGATTTTTTTTGGACTAGTTATTTATATAGGTTAGAACAATTTAATTGCATAACTACTGAAAAATTTTAAAGGAAAACAATTCGAGAAAGATATTGTATGAATAGCTGTTGATTACTATTGTTGTTTTTTAGTTGTTTTGATGTATGGGCATATAGTTTCATCTAACAACGAATATGTGAGTTTTTTGTTTGTCAGTGAAGGTAGAAACGCATATATATTCGTTATAAATTGTTTTTATAATATGATTTATATAGAGTTTTCCTGATAATATAATGTGGAATATTATAGTGTTATTAGGTTATTAGGAACATTTAATGCTGTTTCACAACTGAAAGGGAATTGAAAAAAAACTGAAACTTTTCTCATGAAAATTCAATCTTACTTGAAAAATGAAAGGAAAATGAAATTTTCCAAAAGATATTCTTTGTTAAGATAAAAAGCATACATAAAAAAAGTATTGACATATCTTAAAAGTGTGTTTTCAAGATATAGTGGGGGAAAAGATGAGATTAGAAAAACAATTAATAAAAAAGATGTATTATGAAACATTCCTAATGGAGAATGAGACACAACCACCTCTTCAAGTACTTGGAGAAGTTTACTTAAACGAAGAAAAAGATGAGGTTTCCGATGGATCTTATATTCGTTTTGCACAGGGTGAATATTATTACCATCATCAAGATTTTGAAGCAGCTATTTTTAAATGGGAGCAAGTTAGTAATGAACTAGCACCATGGGCACAAAAAAATATTGCGGATGCTTACTTTGAACTTAACCGACTATCAGTTGCTGAAAATGTATATACTTCCATTATTACTGATAACAAAATATTGATGACCGAAATTGGACTGCAATTACTTTCTCTTTACATCGAGCAAAACAATTTTGAAGCAGCTTTCGCTGTTATTAAAGAAGCAGTTTCTTTAAATCCCGATTATCCAAATGTCACAATAATTGCCCGTTCCTTCTATGAGGAACAGCAAGATTTTGATAGTGCAGTAGAGCTTGCTGTGAATGAGCTAATTCGAATAGAATCTTATCCGTGGTTCGAGGTTCTAAAAGGATATATTGATAAAGGATTTACTAAACATATTTCACCAGACTATTTTTATAAAGTATTAGTTACATTAAATAATGTAGATCAAGTGCAATTTACGCAAATGGTTTCATCACTTTGGAACAGTTATAAAAATGAACAAAATTACTTATTATGGCTTAACACAATAAACGAATTTTTCTTACATATCGAAATACATGCGTCCGATATATGGGACAAAATTTCTTCTCTTTATGAAGAAACGTACCTTGAATTAATTCAAGGTCAATATATGCTTAGACAATTGAATGATATCATTCCTAATCTGTTAACAAATTGGTTAAAGGTAGTTAATCCGTCTCAGGCTGTATTTCCATCTGCAGCTGTATTAGCATGGGATGAAATTTTCCCTTCCAAAATAGATTCAGTAAATATAGAACATGCGGAAAACTTACTGTTATATTCTATTAATCATGTGAATGGCTTAGAGGATAGTTTACATCTTTTTGAATCTATTACACAGTGGGCACAAAAGCATGATATAGAAATGGGTCACCGACTTAGATGGTTGGTGGGTGAGCTTGCAGATTTAAGAACAAATCGTATTTTAGTAACGGGAACTTCAGGAAACGGAAAAACTGCATTTATTAACTCTATATTAGGAGAGAATATATTAGAAAATTCAATCTCAAATGTAGTGGTTTTAAAAAATGATGCTCATACAGAAATTAATGCTATAACAGAATCGGCCATTACGACAACTGAAAATTTCTTTGAGTATCATGATATGATGTCTTTACACCGTCAAACATATAGAGATAGAGCATGTGTGGAGTTTAAATTACCATGTAGGTTTTTAAGTAAAAATAAACTTGCATTTGTAGTAACACCTGGCTTTAATAGGAATAACGACAAGAGAGATGAAATATTAGAATACTTAAATTCTGTAGATGAATTATTGTTCGTATTGAATGCGGATTCACCTTTTACTGACAAAGAACGTGACATTTTATTAAGTATTCAAGAACAAACACCAAATTTACAAATTCATTTCTTATTAAATAAAATCGATAACATTTATAGTGAAGCAGAAATAAAAAGGGTATTACATGATACGCAAGCGAGAATAAACGCATATTTCCCGTATGCGAGAATTTTCCCTTACTCTTCGTTATATACAAGTAGTCAACAACTAAATGATTTAACGGAGTTTATTCGTTTTAACTTTAACCATAAAAATATCGATGCAGAACGTACTGAAAAGCTATTATTTTTCATTCGAAAAACAATTACATATCTTTTGGATAAACGCGTTGAGAAGGAAAATAATTTAGTGGATTCTATTAATTGGAATGAAGATATGTTAGTTAAATTAAATGGTTGTATGAATAACCTTACTGCTTTTGAGAAAGAAAAAATTCATTTCATTACAGAATCATATCGTACAATGAAAGCTGAAATTACGAATGATCTTACTGAACATATTCCGAAGCTATTACAGAGCTGTTCGGATTTAATTAGTGAAGAAAGCGATTTCGGGCACATTGATGTTGAACTAAATAAAGCGATGAACGAAAGAGTGCACAAATATTTAGAGCAAACTGTATTACCTAATCTTGCGCGTTCTATGCAAAATTGGATTGCAACTTCTAATAATGAGCTCCTTCAAAGTCAATCCTACTTAGAGGAACTTAGTGAAGGACTTAATTCTTTATTTGGAGAAAATAGAATACAGTTAGAATGTGATTTTAAAGTGCTTGATGATTGGCGTAGAGATACTGATAGAATGACGACTGGAATACAAATGGAAGAGGTAAATATTTTACGCCGATTTACGCCAGCACAATTTTTACTGAAAAGTGCCGGGAAATTATTTGGGGTTCTTCCAAAGAATAGAGCTATGCTATATAACAAATATAAACAGTATTTAGAAAACGAAGATTATACTGAGGCGACGGCTTCTATTATGAAGAAATTTTTCTTGCAATTTGAGCTGTTTGAAAACACGCAAGAGCGGGATATTAATATGTTCTTTAGGAATCCATTTAGCTCCTTAAAACAAGCTGTAGAAAATACGCATTTAGAAATACAAGAAAAACAAGAGGTATTACATAAAATGAAATCAAATCCTGAAGTATATCAGGACTCAATAAAGCTCTTTGAATTGAGATTACGTCAATGCGAAGTAATCTTACATATAGGTGAGGATCATGCTTATACAGATTTAACTTTAGAAACAACTATAGAATAAACGTAAAACAACTCCAAAATGTACACTAAAAGTGGATTTTGGAGTTGTTTTTTGTTTACATTAATATAATATGTCATGTTTTTTATATAAATTATTTTTCAGTTTCTTTAATTTTAGTTTGTACTTCTCTGGTCTTAATTATATTAATTTCTGAGAAACGTAATAAATCGACTTCAATAATTTTGTCAGATAAGTATTTTCCAACATACAGGCCACTTGCCGCTGCTTGAGATAAGGAATGAGTGACGCCAGAACAATCTCCAACTAAAAATAGCCCACTTATACTTGTTTCAAAATGGTTATTGATTTTTATCGTAGGGGCATAGAACTTTCCATCAATTCCATATAACAAAGTATCTTGATCGATAGGTTCTTGTATAAATTGTTCTAAACGTAATAAAAATTGTTTGAGCCCTTCAATATATAATGGAGGGATTTCTTTATTCAAATCTCCATAATCTCCGTGCAGTGTAGGTTGTATACGATTATGCTTCATACTGTTTTCCGCTGTAGGTTGTTTCTTAATTAAGTCCTCTAAGCGCTGTATAACAATTCGATCGCGTCCTTGGTTAATGCCTTTAATAATTGAGCTTGCGTATACATTTGCTTCTTTGAGAGTTGGAAAATAGCATGGTATAAATAAAGTGAAATTTAAGTTGGAAGTGTCAGTTGCCCGCTCTCGAAAATTTTGACCGTCAGGCATAACTAAACCTTCTTCGTACTTTCGAATAATTCGTCCTTTTGGATTCATACAGTAAGTAGTTGCTGTAAAATTTTCGCCTTGATAAGAAAGTTTCGTTTCAAAAGTATCTTTTAATATCGAACGTAATTGATGTTCTTTCATTTCTACTCTAATACCTAAATCTACACGTGTTTGCTCTTGAGAAATATGTAGAGAAGTGCACATTTCTTTTAACCAATCTGCCCCAGAGCGCCCGGTTGCAAATACTAGTTGTTTAGAATGAACTGTTCCTTGATTTGTTTCTATTTTAAAATGATCTTTTTGTTTACTGATATATTGTACATCTATATGAAATTGGATATTTATTTTCGTAAGTAAAAATTCATAAAGCTGCTGAAAAATGTTACTAGAAAGTGCGGTGCCAAGATGTCTTACTTCCGTCGATAGCATTTGTAAACCACACGCTTCAGCTCTCTTAGTGAGATTCAGATTTTCTGTAGAATATTTTGAAACAGAACCTCCGCCAAACTGACATAGAATTTCATCTACTTCAGTCATGAGTTGCATAAAATGTTCTTTACCGACTTTTTGTTCAAGTTCGCCTCCAAATCCATTTGTATAATTAAATTTCCCCTCAGATTTTCCTAAACCACCAAAACCAAAATATTTATCACATGTGTAACAGTTACATGTTTGTCCTTGGTCTAAAGGACAATTTCGATGTTCTAGCGGTTTACCTTTATCAAGAATTAAAACCTTTTTGTTACTTTTAGCTAGTGAATAAGCCATAAAAATGCTACTTACTCCAGCACCGATAATTGTAACATCATACATATTCTTTCACCTGCTAACGAATAGTTTGTTTGTTATTTTCTTAGTGTATAACAAATTATGAAAGGGAGGAACTAGCTATATTGATAGAGAGGGAAAATGGGTTTGTTTTCGTAAAGTACGTAATATTCAAGGGAGTAGTCTTTAAGGAATTACTGACTCACATAATGAGCGAAGGTTTAGTTGCATGCATAAAGTGGATGAGCAAAAAAATACAAAAGTGGTTGGTCCGTTTTTGACAAACATCAATTATGATAAGAGAAGAAAGGTAGTATTTTATCGAAATTTTAAAAAGGAAGCTCTTTATGGAAATAGACTGGCCTTAGAGAGGTGAAAAGACAATGAGTTTTGCAATTTCACTAGTGGTTATTATTGTAATTGTATCGCTATTTGGGACCGTACTAGTTGCGCGAAATGTGGAGGAGAATTATGGTAAGTCTACAAAAAAGAATGTGAAAAATTTATCCGCTATTTATATTCTCCTTCTTTTTGTTCTACTGGTGGGGGTAACATGGTATGCGGTAGTGATTTGATAGTATTCAGTGGTTAGAAAGAGAACCGTTTTGGATACATCCATTTAAGGATAAGAAAATGTGACTGATTAATCCTGTTATTACAGTAAATACTGTTATAAGCGAAGGAAGAATCATTCGTTTTGAGAGGAGGGGACAGGGTGGAATGGAAACCAAATCGTGCAGATAAGACGCCAGTATATAAGCAAATCGCTGATTATATTGAAAGAGGTATTTCTTCGGGTGAATTTCCTTCTGATAGTAAGTTACCTTCTGAGCGCGTATTAGCAAAGGAATTACAAGTAAACCGGAGTACAATAGTAGCTGCGTATGAAGAATTAAAATCACTTGGAGTAGTAGAACGGCAAAAAGGAAGCGGGACAAGAGTGAACACAGATATATGGGGTGTTTCACATAAACGAATACCGAACTGGGGTAGGTACGTTGAGGATGGATCGTTCTTACCTAATGTCCCACTCGTTCAACAAATTCGAATAGAAACGCAAAAAGATGACTTAATTAATTTAGCGAGTGGTGAATTGTCACCTGAATTAATTCCAAGTGATAGGTTTCGAACGATTATGTCAGAGAAAACATTTATGGAAAATCTCGGTTATGACCATCCGCTTGGAAATGAAATGTTGAGAAAAACAATCGCAGAACATGTTAAGCAATATAAACAAATTGAAGCGGAGTCAAGCTCTATCCTTATTACATCAGGAGCACAGCAGGCACTTAATCTAATCGTGCAGTGCTTGTTAAAGCCTGGAGATGCAATTGCAATCGAGGATCCACCCTATTGTTTTTCACTTCCAATGTTTAAATCTGCCGGCTTAAAAATATTCCATTTACCTGTTGATCAGCACGGAATGAATCCAGATGACTTAATTGACTTGCATAAAAAACATCGCATACGCATGGTGTTTTTAAATCCAGATTATCAAAATCCGACTGGAACAGTGCTTTCATTAGCAAGGCGTAAAAGGATTTTAGAATTATCTTCTGAATATGGTATACCAATTGTAGAAGATGATCCGTATAGTTTAACGTCTTTTAATGGAGAAGTGAATCCGACATTAAAATCGATGGACCAAAATGGAAATGTTCTTTATATAAGTTCACTATCAAAAATTGTTGCATCAGGATTACGTATCGGCTGGGTAATTGGCCCTACGCGGGTAATAGAGCGTTTAGCAGATGCAAAGCAGCAAGTTGATTTTGGTCATAGCGTATTTACGCAGTGGGTAGCAAATCAATTTTTAGAATCAGAAGATTTCCATGCGCATATTACGATGCTTCGTGGACAATTGAAGCAAAGAAGAGATGTATTAATTGCAGAGCTTGAAGGCACATTGGGAGACCGAGTTGAATGTTTTGTTCCAGAGGGTGGAATACATGTATGGTGCAAGGTGCAAGGAACGTTTGATGAATACCACTTATTAGGTGAATCTATACGAAATGGTGTTGCATTTGTTCCGGGCAGTGTTTTAGGCTCTAAAAATGAATATATACGATTTACGTTTGGGAGAGCGAATATAGAACAAATCAAGCTTGGAATTACCCGGTTTGCTGACACGTTAAATGAGATTTCATAATATGGATGTGTGATAGTGAAATGAGGGAAAGAAATGAAGTACGTGACGCTTTTACTTCAAGTAGGCGTGCTATATGTATTTAGCTTAGTTGGTACGTGGATTCAGGGAATACTCCATCTATCAATGCCAGGAAGTTTAATAGGGATGTTAATACTGTTCTTGCTCCTTTCTACTCGGATTTTACCATTAAAATGGTTTGAGATGGGTGCGGAGAAGCTAATCGTATTTTTACCGTTATTTTTAATCCCTTCGACAACAGGGCTGATGGAATACGGGTCTTTCCTTTTAAGTAAGGGAAGTATGATATTCCTTTTAGTAGTTGCAAGTACGGTAGTAACTTTGATTGTTTCAGGGTATATAAGTCAATTAGTAGTAACATCGAAAAAATAAAATCGACAAGGTGCACGATTCAAATGTTCTTAATTATTATTACTGTAGTAATTTATTTATTGGCGACAAAGTTATATAAAAAATTTACACTTCCATTTACGTTACCGGTGTTAACAGTTACTGCAATTATGATTTGTTTATTTTTGATTTTTGGTATTTCTCATCATGAGTATAGGGTAAATGGGGGAGACATTCTTTCAAGCTTATTGAGCCCTGCAATCGTAGCGTTAGCGATACCTTTATTTAAAGAGCGCAAAATACTGATGAAAAACTTTTTATCGATACTAATCGGTGTATTGATAGGTATAGTAGCCTTAACGATTATGAATGTAGCACTCGGTAGAATTTTAAATATAGATAAGGAACTTATACTAACAACTCTCCCGCAATTAGCAACAATGCCAATTGCCATTTCATTAGCGGATCAAATTGGTGGTATTCCATCTATGACTTCTAGTTTCGTAGTTGTTGCAGGAATAACTGGTGCTATTATTGGACCGACAGTACTTAAGCTTTGCGGTATAACAAGTACGATTGGAAAAGGTGTTGGAATGGGCTGTGCATCACATATTATCGGTGTGAGTCGTCTAGTGAAAGAAGGCGAGAAAGAAGCCACTATTGGTTCAGTAACGATGATTGTAACAGGAATACTTATTAGTATATTAATACCTTATGGAATGAAATTTGTATTTTAAAATGTATGGAGATGATAAAAGTGACAACATGGTTTATAGTTACATTATTTATTTTTGGTGCTCTTAAAGTACTAGTTTCTAGTATGCCGACTTCTGTTGTAGAATCTATTATTAGTAGATTTGAATTACATCAAAAACTTGATGAAGAACATACGACTGTATCGCTAGATGGAAAGAATATAGAAGGGGAAAAGAAAACGCAAGTTATTAACGAATTTAACGAGGCTTTATTTTTAGATAAACATTATTTTCCACCACGCGGTGAGGGGATACCGATAATCATTGAAACGAAGAAAGGGAAAAGGACAATTACGTTATCAATATATAGCTATGAGGAACATGTTGATGTAATAAAGCAATACAAGAAGAACGTTGTTGCCTATCGTTTACGTTCTAAAAGTCTTCAAACTGTGGCACCATTAGCAATAACTGAAGATTATGCTTAAGGAGAGACCAATAATGGTCTCTTTATTTTTGTATCCATTTGTATACTATCCAGATGAAAGAAAGGAAAATCATATACCCAAACAAAGAATAAGTATGATACCAATCTGAACTATGAATAAATAAGCCTAGTTTCTCAGCGACTTGTTCAAACATACTAGCACAAATACCTATTGAGATAATCAATAGAGTTCTAGAAATTGCAGATAATGTTTTTGAAATTTGTATGAAAGTGGCTGTTAAAATTGGTAGTACAAGCAACGTGAAGCCTATGTTAACTGAAAATATGGATGGGAACGGTCTAACTGGAAAGGAATATATTTGTTTCGTGACAAAGAAAGCATCTAAGCACGTTCCGATAACAGTAGAGAGAAAGATTGTAACTGCTAATGCTAGAAAATCATTCTTCTTCTCTAAGGAGGACATTTTTCTTTGCGAGAATTGCCAATTCAATTTTTTCGAGTGTTTTGCAGTAGTCTTCTGTAATTTGCCCAAGTATATGTTCCTCCTTATCAGTTAAATAATGTATCACTTGCCAGTCATTAAACCAATCTTCATGTTTTGTTTCTTCGTTTTTTACATTTTTCCATGCGTACATAAGTGCAGGACTATATATACGATAGGAATCATTTCTTAATTGGCAATTTTTTATTCTTCGTTTATAAAACTCTCTTGAAAAAGATTCGTTTACACTTGAAAATAAATGTGGCCAGTAATCTTTTCTTGAGCCTGTATGAGGGGTATTGTCTGCCCAATGTTTAACTTGAGATAAAATATGTTCATTATGAAATAACAATGTGTATAATCTTTTTCCAAGTAAAATTCGTTCATGTAGTGAAGTGAAGTGCTTCATTGTATCACCAATGAGTAATGTTTTCGCATTCATTTTACTTTCGTAAAAAGGGAAGAGGATATGATTGAACTGAAAGAAATCAAATAGTTTAAATCCAATACTGTTCAGAACATTTTTTTTGAAGTGTTCATTTTGAATGACTCTTTTTTCTAAGTAATTTTGCTCATTAATAATAGTTGCGATTGCTAATGTTTTTTTGTCGCCAGTTTTCCAAAAGGAATTCCATATCGTTTCCATAAAGGTGGAAACATGGAGGTGAGAGAGAAGATGGAAAAGGTTTGTAGATTTTTTTACACTTTGTTCATATAGTAAAAATTGTGGATATACATCTTGAAAAATAAGCCAATTTCCGCGCTCTAAAAAAGAAAAGAAAGTAAATTGATCTTTTTCAGATAATAACTTTGTATATAAATCTCCTTTTAAATCAGTCATGTTCCAACCACCGTTACGTGACACCATATGTCCGAGCAGTGCCCACTGTATTTCAGGATACTTTTTGTGAAACTGAAAGTAAGCACGAGTCCTTGTTACATTATTTTGATTTAATAATTTTGTTTGTTCTTTAATTGTATGTATTAATATTTCTTCCTCTTTCGAAAGAGTGTAAAGGGGGCTATTTGTAGTGGTACATTTTTGTTTTAGCTCATTTTTTATAGAGAAGAGGGAAAGAGGGGTATTTTTGTAACGTTTATTATGTGGATTGTCGTGGTGCATATAAATCCCCCCTATTCAAGTCTGTTATCATAAATGTATTAGTAACTACTTAAATAAATGATATGTGAAGGAAATGAAAAGTTGCAACATATAGAAAAAGGAAAGAGGAGAATGATTCTTCTTTCCTTTTTTAAAATTATTACATAAACCTATAAAGAATGAGTCCCCTTTTCCAGCAGAGTAGAAAATGAATCGGCATGGATAGGTTTACTGTAATAGTAACCTTGAATAAACTGACATTTATTTTTTTGAAGGAAATTCACGTGTTCTTTCGTTTCGACACCTTCAGCAATAATAGACATCTCTAATGTATGTGCTAATGTGATGATTGTTTTAATGATTTCCTTTCCATCTTCACACGTTTCGGACATTGTAATAAATTCTCTCGGGATTTTTAAAGTATCGATTGGATATAAGGGTAAGTATGCTAATGAAGAATAGCCTGTACCGAAGTCATCGATTGATATGTGAATCCCTAAACCCTTGAGTGTTCGCAGCTTTAATAATGTTTCTTTCGCATCCATCATTGCAATGCGTTCCGTTAATTCTAGGTCAAGAGAACTTGCTGGTAAGCCAGTCGTTGCTAAAGTAGAGGAAACGGATTGTATAAAATCTTCTTGCTCAAATTCTTTAGCCGATAAATTGACGCCTATTTTTAAATGAGAGTATCCTAGTGTGTGCCAACGTTTCATTTGCTGACATGCTTGTTGTAAAGTCCATTTTCCAATTGAAATGATTTGCATTGTTTCCTCAGCGATTGATATAAATTCATTTGGAGAAATGATCCCTAGATCTGGATGATTCCAGCGAATTAAAGCTTCAGCTCCAACAATTTTATTACAATTGCTATCAACTTGAGGTTGATATAAAAGGAACAATTCTTCATTTTGAATTGCGTTCGGTAAATCTTTCTCTAATCGTAATCGTCTCTCAATCTTTCTAGCAATTATATCATCATAAATAGAGACAGAGTTAAGCTCTTTTTCCTTTGCGTCATACATTGCAACATTCGCGTTTTTCAATAGTGTAGTGATATCGATTCCATAATGTGGATAAATAGCAATCCCGATGCTAAGAGATAAAGTCAGCTTATGTTCGTGTATGACAAACGGTTTTTTCATGCTTTTAAATAATTGGTTACATAACGATAATAAGGAATCTTGGTCAGTATAGTTTTCAATTAAGATTGTAAACTCATCCCCACCAATTCTTGAAACATAAGTATGTGATGAAAGGCATGATTGAAAACGTTTTGCTACTTCTTCTAATATGTAATCACCTGTAGAGTGTCCAAGTGTATCGTTAATAACTTTAAAGCGGTCTAAATCTAAATATAACAGTGCAAATTCACTTTGTTTTGCTTGTGCATTTCTTATAACTGTTCTCAATTTTTTTTGGAAAAAGGCCCGATTCCCAATTTTTGTTACAGTATCATGGAATGCTAAATATTTTATTTCTTCTTGCTGTTTTTTAAAGGCGGTAATATCTTTCACCAAAATGTAGCTTCCTGAAATTTGTTCATCTACCATAATAGGAACGATAGTAACGTATAAAAAATAAGTAAAGCCGTTCTTATATTGAGAGCGTAGTTGTAAAGAAGTAGATTTTTGTTTTTTTGCTTTTTCTAATGCAGACATAAGTTTATGCTTATCTTCGTCTAAAATAACAGAAAGACAAGTCTCACCAAGTAATTCACTAGAGGCGGCTCCAAGTAGAATGTTTCCTGCTTTATTTACATTTAAGAACGTCCCGTTTAAATCAATCGTAAAAATAGGATCTGGATGATATTCATATAACGATTTGAATGTTTGCTGCTTTTGAGATAAAGCTATTGATTTTTTGACTAAATCAGTAGTCCGTAAAGTAACTTTTTCTTCTAATTGAGTATTAAATAGTTGTAAGCGTTGTGTTAATTTTTTATTTTGCATATGTACAATGGAATGACGAATCAATACGAATACAAAAGTAATACAATTTCCTGCAATAAGGGTTGATGATGATGTTTGCTCTTTGAGTGTAAATCCGATTAAGATTGCAACAGCAAGATAGGGAAATACGACTAAAACTTTTTCACCTAGAATAGGATTTATAATAAAATAGCTTGTAGCGCTATTTTGAGATTTTGGAATAGAACCAGCTATCGCAATAAGTAATATAGGTATTCTATATAAAAGACGTAATAATGTGATCGTCTCCGGTGATAAATGGCTGTTTAAGTAAAAATAAATATAATTAAAAGTTGCAGAACTTATTAATACAAAAATAAAAATATACATTTTCCGCTTGGAATTAAAAATTGTTGGGCGGAAAAAGATACTAACACCTAGTAGAAGAAATAATAAATCTGCAATTGGATATAGAAATGAAAGGAAAATTTCTCCCAGTGAAAGAGAGAATATATTTAAATCTGGCTCATTAAATAAATACCATTCTAATGTGAATATAGAAGTAAGTACGATGCATATATCACAAATAAAGAACAATTTTCCCCATTTATTGCACTCTTTTAAGATTTTATAGCAGAAAGCGATAAGGAAGAAAAGTAGAAAAAACATGTAAAACACATCAGAAATAGTAAAACGATGTATTGTAGGTTCAAAAAAGGTATTTTGATATGTATATACAACTTTTCCTAATAGAAAATTTCCAATGGCAATGGTGATACATATCCAAAACGGATTTGAACGGACTTTTTTTGAATATATAGAGTAAATGAGTGATACAAATGTTATGGCTTCAATGATGAGTGAAGCGAAGCGTACGCTGAAATTTGAAAAATGAGTAGGGAAAAGAAAGAAAAACATTGAATAGATGGAATAGCCTATTAATGTTGTGATTAATATACATATTTGCAAATTTTTATTTGGCTTCAATTAAATCACCTTCTTTAAGTATGTACTATATTCGTAATATCTAAACGTAATGATATTACTTAAGGATTGTATCAGATTTCCTTATAAAAATCATGTTTATAAGGAAAGAATTAAAGAGTGTAATACTTCTTAAAATTGAAAAAGTATTACACTTGATAGCTTGTACTGTATTAAAATTTTAGATGGGAATTGTATATTTAGTCATCCTTTGAATTTTAAAGTTTTTTTAGTGATTTGTAAGTAAATATGTAAGGTTGCATATAAAATGATGAGAACTTTCTTTCTAGATGAGTTTTTGGTCGTTATAGGTTACTTTAAGTAAGACGTTTGTATGTATCTATCCTCATACTAATGAGGGATTTCAAAAATGTTTTACGTATATACAATAATACGTAATCATGTATGAAATTTTTAGTATGGGAGGAAGAACATGAAAAACTGGGTGAAGTTTCGAATAGCACGTCCAACAGATAAGTTTGAAGAGGTTACATCTTTTTATGAAAAAGGGTTAGGCTTAAAACGTATAGGTGAGTTCTATGATCATGAAGGCTATGATGGAGTTATGCTTGGTCTACCTGATGAAGAATATCATCTGGAGTTTACAAGACATGAAAATGGAAGTCCCTGTCCAGCTCCAACGAAAGATAATTTATTAGTATTTTATATGCAAGAAGATAGTGAAATGAAAAAGGTGAGTAAGAGGCTGCATGCAATGGGATACGATGAAGTAGAACCAGAGAATCCATATTGGAAAGAAAAAGGAATAACGATAGAAGATCCAGATGGTTGGAGAATTGTATTGATGAAAATATAAGAACAAGGTTTCAAATTATGATAGGGTAAAAATAAATTAGCTTCCTTCTAGGAAATAAAAATAGAAGGAAGTTAATTTATTTTTAGTCTGAAAATTTAAATTTGACAATCAATTGTAGAGGGATGTAAATTGAGAACGTGTATTCTTATAAGTTTGATAGTGTTGCCATTCAAAAGGAATGTATAAATAGGGAGGGCTTTTTATGTTATTTCGAATTGAAGATGCAGAAATATACTATGAAATCGTTGGAGAAGGAAAACCAGTCATTATCATACATGGCTGCGCTCCTGATCATAGGTTAATGATGATATGTATGGAAGGAGTATTTCAGAAATATGAAGGGTATAAGCGAATATATATTGATTTACCTGGAATGGGAAAATCGAATGCTCCAGATGGGATAAATAGTTCAGATCGTATAGTAGAAGTGCTTATCACATTTATTGAGAAAATCATTTCTACTGAAGAATTTTTATTGGTAGGAGAGTCATACGGAGGCTATTTAGCCAGAGGAATACTCACAAAGCTGTTTGAAAGAGTTAACGGATTACTATTAGTATGTCCTGTTGTTGTAGCGGATCCAGAAAAAAGGACTCTTCCAGATAAACAGGTAATTTTACAAGATGATGAATTTTTAAATAAGCTCACTTCTACGGAAAGAGAGGGTTTTTGTGAGTTAGCGGTGGTAGCAAATGAATATACATATAAGCGATTTAATGAAGAAATTAAGCCAGGACTAGATATTGCTAATTATGAATTTATTGAAAGGTTGCAAAATAATTACTCTCTTACTATGGATTTTCATCATAAAAAATATGAGAAACCTGTTCTTTTATTAGCCGGAAGACAAGATATATCGGTAGGGTATCAAGATATTATAGAAATTATTGAAGATTATCCAAGAGCAACATTATCAGTTTTGGATATGGCAGGGCATAATTTACAAATTGAACAGCCTGAATTATTCGAGAGCTTAGTAGGAGAATGGATTAGACGAACAAATCAGCAAAGTTTATAAAAGACGAATGAACAATTTCAAGGAGGAAGTATGAATACATATATCTATATGGTTAGGCATGGTGAATCGCCAAAATTAGAAGGGAATGAAAGAACACGTGGATTAACTGAAAAGGGAAGTTTAGACGCTCATAGAGTAACGGACATATTAAAAACAGAGGAAATTGATACTTTCATTTCAAGTCCGTATAACAGGGCTGTGTTAACGATAGAAAAAACAGCGGATTTCTATGAAAAAGAAATATTAATATATGAAAATCTCAAAGAGTGTATGTTTTTAAGTGAGGATCAGATTATATCAGATAAAGAGGTGTATCCACTTGTAAAGAAGATGTTTTCTAATCCGGATTTTGCACTAACGGAAGGGGAGTCATATAAGGATTGTCAGAGAAGGGTAGTGAAAGTGTTAAAGGAAATATTAATGGATTTTCAAAATGTACAAATATTATGACTCCTGTTGATTTGTTTTAAATCTTTAAAAATGTAAATGGAATATATACTTTCACAGTCAAAAAAGTTAAAAAATTTTGTCTTAAGGATTATAATGAAGAAAGAAATATAAAAGGAGTGAACGAATTTGAAACAAGAACTTATTGAAAGATTTACGAGATATGTAAAAATTGATACACAATCAAATGAAGAAAGTCATACAGTACCAACAACACCTGGACAAATCGAATTTGGTAAGTTATTAGTGGAAGAGCTAAAAGAAATTGGGTTAACAGAAGTGACGATGGATGAGAATGGATATGTAATGGCAACACTTCCTGCTAATACGGATAAGGATGTTCCTGTAATTGGCTTTTTAGCACACTTAGATACAGCAACAGACTTTACGGGGAAAAACGTAAAGCCACAAATTCATGAAAACTTTGATGGTAATGCGATTACGTTAAATGAAGAGCTAAATGTTGTGTTAACGCCGGAACAGTTTCCAGAATTACCATCTTATAAAGGGCATACGATTATTACAACTGATGGTACAACACTGCTAGGAGCAGATGATAAAGCTGGTCTTACAGAAATTATGGTTGCAATGAATTATTTAATACATAATCCGCAAATTAAGCATGGGAAAATTAGAGTGGCATTTACGCCAGATGAAGAAATCGGCCGTGGACCATCGCATTTTGATGTAGAAGCGTTTGGTGCATCATTTGCTTATACGATGGATGGAGGCCCATTAGGTGGTTTGGAATATGAAAGCTTTAATGCTGCAGGTGCTAAGTTAACATTTAACGGAACAAATACACATCCTGGAACAGCGAAAAATAAAATGCGTAACGCAACTAAACTGGCTATGGAGTTTAACGGGCATTTACCAGTAGAAGAGGCACCGGAATATACAGAAGGATATGAAGGATTTTATCATTTACTTTCTTTAAATGGTGATGTTGAGCAAAGTAAAGCGTATTATATTATTCGAGATTTTGATCGTGAAAATTTTGAAGAGCGTAAACATAACGTTGAAAATATTGTGAAGCAAATGCAAGAGAAATATGGACAAGATGCAGTCGTTTTAGAAATGAATGATCAATACTATAACATGCTTGAAAAGATTGAACCAGTGAGGGAAATTGTTGATATTGCATATGAGGCAATGAAAAGTTTAAATATCGAACCGAATATCCATCCAATTCGCGGTGGAACAGATGGATCACAGTTATCATATATGGGATTACCGACGCCGAACATTTTCACTGGTGGTGAAAACTATCACGGAAAATTTGAGTATGTTTCGGTAGATACGATGGAAAAAGCTGTTCAAGTTATTGTAGAAATTGCAAGAAGATTTGAAGAGCAAGCTTAAAAAAGAACCAAGTAGTGATGTGCTACTTGGTTTTTTAGTATAGTACTCGCCATAAATAAAAAGTGGCGTAAGACTCCCAATTGATCCAATTTGCTGCAAAATCTTTTATTTCATGTTTAGTCGGTTTACTTTCGGAATCTGTTATACATTTAATTGCATTGTGCAAACCAACATCATCAATTGGAAAAGCGGAAGGAAATCGTAAACAGCGCATTAAAACATAGTTGGCAGTCCACGGTCCTATACCATGGATAGCAGTTAATTGTTTTTCAGCAAGCTTTACATCTTTTGTTTGTAATAACACTTCTTTTGATAGTTTTCCGTCTGTAATAAGCTTGGCAATACCGATTAAATATTCACATTTTCTCGTCGTCATTTTTAAGTCTTTAAGATCCTCTACATGTAAATTTGCAATTATTTCAGGTGAGGGGAATATCCAATGTTTTCTATCGTTCCATTCTACATAACTTCCAAATGTCTCAACTAATCTTCTTTTTAGCGTATAGGCATATGTGAGATTAATTTGCTGACCGATAATTCCCCAGGAAAGTGCTTCAAATAAATCTGGAATACCTAAAGTTCGAAGACCATAAAACTTTTGAATAGGACCTTGAAGGAGCGGATCCAGTTTAGCTAATTTATAAAAGGGAGCTAAATCAGTAGTTAAATCCAACCACTCTGTTACATAGTTAGCTACAGCATCGCATATCCATTTCTCAGAGATATATGATTCTCCTACAAAACGTATTTCCAAATTGCCATCAGTGTTCATACTAATTTCAACCAAAGGGTTTATATGTTGAACAGGGATAACTTTATAAATTTTGTTATCTTCAATGTGAAACATACATTCATTGTTAGAACGGGATAGATAGCGTAAGTTTTCTTTGAAACTAAATTCTGTTGGAACTATTAAAGTTAATGCGCTAGTATATTCTGCTGTCATATGCATTCTACCTGCGACTTTTCTAATATAAGCAATTCTTTCTTCATTTCTAATCCACCTCTAAAGCCGGTTAGTTTCCCATTCTTTCCAATAACACGATGGCAAGGAATTGTAATGAGAAGAGGGTTGGCAGCGATAGCAGAAGCAACGGCACGCACAGCCTTAGGTTTTTGTATTCTTTCTGCAATTTCTGAATAAGAATATGTCTTCCCATAAGGAATTTCACGTACCGTATTCCAAATAGATAATTGAAAGGCGGTACCGTAAGCATCGATAGGGAATGTAAAAGTTTCCCGCTTGTTTTCTAAATACTCGATAACTTCTTTCGTATATGTGTACAAGTAATCTGGATTGCGGGTCAATTTATATTGCGGCAGTTTTTTTCTAGCCCATATAGTTAGTTCTTCGAAGTTTTCGTCTTGTGATCCAATGAAACATAGTCCATTTTCAGTTGCGGCAATATGAAAGCGCCAATTTCCATGTGTAAGGAGCGTCCAATATATAGATTTATTTTTGTAGGAATTCATTATTGTATCCCTCTTTCATTTCATTCTTTTTTCGATATTCAGTCGGAGTAAAGCCGGTTTTCTTTTTAAATAAAGTTGCGAAATACTCTGGGTTTTCTATCCCGACAGCAGTACTAATTTCTTTAATAGATTGATTTGTATGTGAAAGATATTCTGCAGCTTTAACAATCCTGAATTGCTGTATATATTCTATTGGACTAATTCCTAGCAGTCTTTTGAAAGTACGTTGTAAATGAAATAGGCTACCATGGCACATTTCTGCGAGTATGTCGAGAGTTAATTCTTCGTCATAATGCTTTTCAATATAGTCTTTAATTTGTTCTACCCACTCTTCGTTAGGTAAAGTAATCCCATTTGGTTTACAACGTTTGCACGGACGAAAGTTTTCATGCAATGCTTGCTCTGCATCTAGAAAAATTCGTACGTTGTTTTTATTCGGTATTCTCGATTTGCACGATGGGCGGCAAAAGATCCCAGTCGATTTCACAGCATAAAAGAATTTTGTATCATAAGAAGAATCATTATGAATAATGGCTTGCCAATGCTCATTTGTTAACGTAACTCCTTCATTGTGCAAAGAACATCACCTCTGAAATTAGTATAACCTGAATCATGTGCATATGTACGTATTCACAAATGTAAGAGCAAGATTACAAAGATGAAAATATGATTGTTTTTCTATTTTGTGATAGCATGAACTTTGAAAATGAACAGCAAGAGGAGGACGAAATGTGAAGTTAATTTCATGGAATGTAAATGGTTTACGTGCAGTTATCGCAAAAGGTGGGTTTTTAGAATATCTTGAAGAATCCGATGCGGATATATTTTGTTTACAAGAAATTAAATTACAAGATGGGCAAATTGATTTAAATCTAGAGGGATATTATACATACTGGAATTATGCTGTAAAAAAAGGATATTCAGGGACGGCTATTTTTTCGAAAAAAGAACCGCTTTCTGTTACATACGGTTTAGGAATTGAAGAGCATGATCAAGAAGGACGAGTTGTTACTTTAGAGTTCGAAGATTTTTACATGATAACGTTATATACACCAAATTCAAAACGTGGATTAGAACGATTAGATTACAGAATGAAATGGGAAGATGATTTCAGAGCGTATATTAAACGATTAGATGAGAAGAAACCAGTTGTTTTTTGCGGAGATTTAAACGTTGCTCATAAAGAAATCGATTTAAAAAATCCAAAAAGTAATCGTAAAAACCCTGGATTCTCTGATGAGGAACGAGAGAAGTTTACATGTATTTTAGAAGAAGGATTTATAGATACGTATCGTTATCTATATCCTTATCAGGAAGGTGCATATTCGTGGTGGTCGTATCGTATGGGAGCGAGAGCGAAAAATATTGGATGGCGTTTAGATTATTTCGTTGTTTCTGAAAGAGTGAAAGGCCAAATAAAGGATGCAAAAATTAACAGTGAAGTAATGGGATCAGACCATTGCCCAGTTGAATTACATATAAATTTATAAAAAAGAAGTATCTTCCTGAGTATAGGGGATACTTCTTTTTTTAGTCAGTTTGTTAAAGTTTTTCAGATCATTCTTGAAATAATCTGACATTAACTATATACTTAATAACGATAATCATTATCAGTGAGAATGATTATTAATTGATGGGGTCATAAAAGAATTATAGTTTAGGGGAAGTGAACGAGCATGCGTTTTGGATAGAATTATTAATCTAATGAAATATATATAGAATAAGTTTCACATAGTTAATTTTTGTTGTGAATATAATTTTAAACAATTCGAGAGGAGAAATATAAAGATGAACAAGAAATTATTTACATTAGGGATGGTTACTGTTTTAAGTGTAGGTTTAGCAGCATGTAATAGTGCGGATAAGACTTCAGGGGAGCAAAAGCAACAGACAAAAGCTGCGGAAACGAAAAAAGATGAAAAACGAAAAATTACATATTTAGGTAAAGAATATACAGTGCCAACAAAAGTAGATAAAATTGCGACAGCTAGTTTAGAGTCAATGGAAGATGCGGCAGTACTTGGAATTAAACCAGTTGGTGCAATTACTGTAGGCGGTAAATTACCAAAGTATCTTGAAAAAGAGTTAGAGGGTGCAAAATCTGTAGGTGAAAAAATGCAACCAAATTTCGAAACATTACTTCAATTAAAACCAGATGTTATTACATCGAGTACGAAGTTCCCAGCAGAAACAGCTGAAAAGTTTACGAAAATAGCACCAACATTCCCTGTATCACACGTTTCAACAAATTGGGAAGATAACTTGAAATTGATGGGAGAACTAACTGATAAAAAAGATAAAGCAGAAAAAATTATTAAAGATTACAATACGGACGCTGAGAAAGCAAAAGCAAAACTAGGAGATAAGTTAAAAGACAAAAAAGTTCTTGTAATTAGACTAAGAGCAAACGAATTATTCCTATATCCAGAAGGAGTATACTTTAACCCTGTCATTTATAAAGATCTTGGATTAACAGCTCCAGAACAATTGAAAACTGTAAAAGCACAAGAGAAAATTTCATTTGAAAAACTTGCTGAACTTAACCCGGATTATATTTTCTTACAATATGAGGCAAGTGAAAATAAAAACCCGAAAGCACTAGAAGAAATTGAAAGCAATCCAATTTGGCAAAGTATGAATGCTGCGAAGGAAAAGAAAGTATTTGTAAACGTTGTAGATCCAATGGCACAAGGTGGTACAGCTTGGAGTAAAACAGCATTCTTAAAAGAAGCAGTGAAAAATTTATCTAAATAATACGATAAGTAAGGTGCGTTGAATGATATGCAGAAAACAAATGCAGTGCCAGTAACCATTTTATGTATAGCACCCATATTGATTTTATTTACAGTCATACTTTCTGTTTTATATGGTGCGAAAAACATTGATGCTGAAACAGTGTGGAATGCATTATTTCATTTTGATTCAAGCGATGTAAATCATAATATTATTATTACTTCACGTTTACCAAGGGTGGTTGCAGCTCTTTTAGTCGGAGCATTTCTAGCCATATCAGGAGCACTTATGCAGGGGATGACAAGAAACTATCTTGCATCCCCTTCTATTATGGGTGTGACGGATGGGGCAGCTTTTGTTATTACACTTTGTATGATTTTTCTTCCGGGAATGTCATCGATCGGTATGGTTTTATGTTCAATGATTGGTTCTGCGCTAGGAGCCAGTATCGTGTTTGGTTTTGGTTCACTCCTTCAAAATGGCTTATCCCCAGTTAGGTTAGCGATTATAGGAACAGTTATTGGAACATTTTTAAGTAGTGTATCGGCAGCGATGGCTTCGTATTTCCAAATCTCTCAAAATGTTAGTTTTTGGTTTAATGCAAAGTTAGATCAAGTGGATCCTAATATCATTAAAATCACGATACCCTTTGGGATAATTGGGATAATTTTAGCACTGTTCATATCAAAATCGATTACAATTCTTTCCTTAGGAGAAGAAGTTTCTATTAATCTAGGACAGCGTACAAAACTAGTTAAAGCGATGGCAATTTTATCAGTTATTTTTTTGACAGGAACAGCAGTTGCTTTAGTAGGTAAAGTAGGTTTTGTAGGTTTAATTATTCCACACATTACTCGCTTTTTAATTGGGGTAGATTATAAGTGGATCTTGCCATGTGCAGGTGTTATTGGTGGAGTTTTTTTAGCACTATGTGATGTTTTAAGTAGGTTTGTAAATTATCCATTTGAAACGCCAATTGGGGTCGTTACATCTTTAATTGGAATTCCTTTCTTCCTTTATTTAATCCGTACAAGAGGAGGAGAGAGACATGCTTAAAAGTTCAAGTCAACGTTTTGGAATGACGATGGGGATTATTATATTTCTAATACTATGTGCTATTTATATTAGTTTAACGAATGGTACGTTTGATATTACGATTACAGATGTATTTAAAACACTCTTTAGAATTGATCCAGTACCAGATCATGATTTAGTTATATTTGAATTTCGTCTTCCGCGCATTGTAATTGCTGGATTAGTAGGATTAGGTCTCGGCGTTGCGGGTGCTGTAATTCAAGGAATTACGAGAAATGGATTGGCGGACCCAGGTATTTTAGGAGTAAATGCAGGGGCAGGAACAGCAATTGTAATTTTTATGTTTTTCTTTCAAGGGCAATTAAAGAGCACAGATTGGGTTTCTATAATGATGATGCCGATGTTTGGTTTAGTCGGTGGACTAGGAGCGGCTATCATCATTTATCTGTTTTCTTGGAAAAACGGTAAGTTAGATTCGCAGCGACTTTTATTAACAGGGATTGCAATTGGATCAGGATTTGGGGCCTTTTCTATGTACTTATCACTCAAAATGAAGTCAACTGATTTTGAAATGGCTGCAGTTTGGGTATCTGGAAGTATATATAGTGCGAACTGGAAGTATATTGTGGCAATGTTACCGTGGCTGATTATATTAATTCCTCTTATACAAAAGAAAGCTTATTTATTAGATTTATTTCAATTGGAAGAAACAAGTATTACAAGTTTAGGTGTTTCGGTAGAAAGAGAGAAATCTATTTTACTATTAAGTAGTATCGGACTTGTAAGTGCGTGCGTGGCTGTTTCAGGAAGTATTGGTTTTATCGGATTAATGGCGCCGCACATAGCGAAAAGACTTGTCGGTATTCAGCATAAGCATATCATTCCTACTTGCGGAGTAATAGGAATGTTTCTTGTGATTACCTCAGACTTTATTGCAAAAACAGTTTTCACACCTGTAGAGTTACCAGTTGGAATCGTTATTTCTATTGTCGGTGTACCGTATTTCTTATATTTACTTTATAAGGCGAAAGCGTAAGAGGAGGAATAGAAATGAGTATTTTAAGTGCAAAAAATTTAGAAACAAGTTATGAAAAGCTTACAGTGTTTCGCGATTTAAATGTGGAGATACAAGAAGGGAAAGTAACGACAATTATAGGTCCGAATGGGTGCGGAAAATCAACGTTGTTAAAGACAATGGGACGAATGTTAAAACAAAAAAGCGGTAAAGTGTATTTGCAAGGACAAGATTTAAACACAATTCCAACGAAAGAAATTGCTAAGCAGTTAGCTTTACTTCCACAAACTCCGATTGCACCAGGAGAGCTGAAAGTAGAAGAATTAATTTCTTATGGACGCTATCCGCATCGAAATAACGTAAATAAGTTAACTTCAAAAGATAAAGAGATGATTGATTGGGCACTAGATATAACGAAAACATCTGCATTTCGAACGAGACAAATTGCAAACTTATCAGGTGGTCAAAGACAAAAGGTATGGCTAGCGATGGCTTTAGCACAAGAGACAGAAGTGTTGCTATTAGATGAACCGACTACATACCTTGATATGTCTCACCAATTAGATGTATTGCAAATTGTGGAGAAGTTAAATAAAGAACATAATTGTACAGTCGTAATGGTACTACATGATATTAACCATGCAGCGAGGTTTTCAGATGAAATTATTGCAATGAAGGAAGGGGAAATTGTAACAACGGGTAGCCCAGAAGAAATCATTACAAATGAAGTGTTAAAAGAAGTATTTCATATTGATGCGCGTGTCATGATTGATCCGTATAACGGGTCTCCTGTTTGTTTCGGTTATGATAGCGTTATATCGCAAGAAGAAAAAGTAGAAATGTATGTAACAAGTTAAAAAGGGGGGATTTACAATGAATGCTACTATTGAAAAACAGCAAATTATTACATCTAATACAGAACAGTGGAAAATTTATTCAAAATTAGAAGGTAAGGAATATCAAATTCATATTTCAAAGCCGAAGCAGCTAGCACCAGAGTCAGGATATCCAGTCATATACGTCTTAGATGGTAATGCCTTTTTTCAAACATTCCACGAAGCGATTAAAATACAATCGTTTAGAGCGGAAAAAACAGGTGTTTCACCAGCCATTATAGTTGGTATTGGTTATCCAATTGAAGGGGCATTTTCTGGTGAAGAAAGATGCTATGATTTTACGCCTAGCGTAATTTCAAAAGATGCGCCTTTAAAGCCAGACGGCAAACCGTGGTCTAAAACAGGTGGAGCACATAGCTTCTTTACTTTTATTGAAGAAGAATTGAAACCACAAATTGAAAATAAATTTGAAATTGATAAAGGAAAGCAAACGTTATTTGGACATTCTTTAGGTGGTCTGTTTGCTTTACATATATTATTCACAAACATAAAGGCCTTTCAAAATTATTTTATTAGTAGTCCATCTATTTGGTGGAATAACGAGTCCGTGCTTGAAAAAGAAGAGAATCTTATAAATGAATTAAACAATGCTCAGTTTGAAATAGGTGTATTTCTTACAGTGGGGTCATTAGAACGAGAGCATATGGTTGTAGGTGCAAATGAATTATCAGAACGCCTTCTCCAAGTCAACCACGCCAATTTTAAATTTAAGTTTTATGAAGCTGAAGGAGAAAATCATGCATCTGTTGTGCCGACTTCTTTAAGTAAGGGATTAAGATTTATTAGTCAAGTGTAGCGGGAGTCTAGAAAAAGGTAAGCAAATAGCTTACTTTTTTATTGTTTTTTCAATCAAGTACTAATAGAGAAAGAGTTCAATTTATTCCGTCTTGATGTTCGGCTTACTTACATAATTACTATTATTGGTAGTTGTATTTAAGAAGACAGGTTGTCCATTATGGGGATAAGACAGTAGACCCTCTTGTCACGTTAGTCTCATGGAAAACGAGCACGAATGCACTAACCTTCGTCAATGGAGACGTCACACGGACGAGGAGAGTCTTGTCTTCTAGAGATATGCTTACTAAACTGTGGGTTCTAATCTTTCAATTAACAATAGTGATACAAAAATTACATCTTCTACACCAGGTTCCTTAAACACAGCTACACCATCCCAGACGTCAATCACCTTTACCCGGGTTATCGATTGTAAGCCAACTGAATAAACATTTAATAATTGGTTATTTTCCTTGTGTAATTTTAAGCGTTTGCGTATGGATATTATACAGGAATCTACTATACAACGACAATTATTGCATGTTGGCGGAACACATGTTGACGGAACGCATGTTGAAGAATTTACTAATGGTCTATAGGAAAAAATAAAACATATTGCAAAATCTAATTGTCCACCATCATTAGGAAGATTTGCTGTAACACTTCCACAGGAAACGTTTGAAAAATTCAACACACTATTGCTTCTATTAATAAATTGAATGTTACCAGGTGAATTTCTAAAATTATATAAGACTTCCCTCATGTCCCTAATACTAATATTTTCTCTACACTCGCAATCTTGTTTTTTGTTCATGGCCTCACTCATCCTTTCGATTATCTTTAATATCATATGCATAAATACTAGATTGTGAAAGGGAAGATGACCTAAGCCATTAACCGAAATTCGAAAGCGGAATTTGCCTCACGCTTGTAATCTAATTATTTGTTTTATACTAATCTAAACACAAACAACTTTAACCAAATGGTATGATTTGAATAACCATCCTTTTTCATTTCAATTACTTTCCACTTTATTTCTTCAGGGTAATGAACTCTTGTTTTCAAACGAAAACCACCTCCTGAATTTTCATACTTAGTATGCGAATTCAGGAGGTGGTTTTTATGTATCATTATTCGGATTCATTTCAATTTCTCCATAGCCTTTTATTTTTGTAAGTAGAATTGTCCTTTTTGAAAGTTTTGTTTCAACTTTTCGTCTAAAGAGACAAAAAGTTGTCACAATTCAGTCACAATTAGCATAAACATAAAATAGACGAAATGAACTGATCCCTATAAAGATTCGATTGAATCAAGTATTAGTAGGGGAAAGAAACTTATTAAAAGTTCATATTATTATCAAGGAGGTATATCGTATGAAAGCAATTCTCGCTATCGCTGGGCTTATTTGGGTTTTATCACATGGTATTCCAATTTATGAAGGAGAACAAATTCGCAGTGCTCTGAATAAAAATTTTAACGAATATCATATCATTGATCGGCAAGATAATGTTGTGACAGTTCGAGTAAATGACTGTTTTCATACGGTAACCGTTGAAGGAACTTCAGTAGTGAATGATACAAAAGTATGTGATCAGCAATAATTATATATAGGAAGAAAAAAGTCTCGATTTACATATTTGAAAATTGAGACTTTTATATTTTGGGACGAACAATAAGTGGGGAAGGACAATCCCCACTTATTGATGTTTTTTTGAAAAAAGGAAAGGGTATAATGGAAATTGAGACCGAGAAACTAATAATTTGTTATGAATAATCATAGCGTGTAAATATACTCATATGGGGTATCATACATAGATATTTAATGCTATAATTGGTATACTCGTAAAAGTAATTGTTTTATTGGATGAAGAGAAACTTTGAGAAGGTGATAATATGGATCATAAAGAGCATGAAGCAACTACACATAGATCAGAAAAAGAAAAAGAACAAATTATAAATAGATTAAAGAGAATTGAAGGACAAGTCCGTGGTATTCAAAATATGATTGAAAATGATCGTTATTGCGTTGATATTTTAGTGCAAATTTCAGCGATTAATGCAGCGATGAAAAAAGTAGGAATGGGTGTCTTAAAAAATCATACGAGTCATTGTGTTTCAGGAGCTATTAAAGATGGAAATGGTGACGAAGCAATTGAGGAATTAATGACAGTATTTGAGCGTTTTTCAAAAGCGTAAAAACCAAGCTAGCTTTAGACTAGCTTGGTTTTTTGTTTATATAGGAAAGACATTACAAATTCATAATTGAGGCAAAGAAATAAAGATTTTAGAAAAAATTTAAAATCATGATATAAAACCATTGATTACCTTAGGGGGGTATGGTAAGATGTAGTTGTGATTAACAAACAATGAAGAAACAAGAGGAGGATTTTAAATGGAACAGTTAACATTAAAAGTTGAAGGTATGTCTTGTGGACATTGTGTAAATGCTATCGAAAGCAGTGTGAAAGAGCTAAACGGTATTGAACAAGTGAAAGTTCAATTAGCAGAAGGAACTGTTGAAGTTACTATTGATTCATCAGTCGTAACGTTAAAAGATATCGTTGCTGTAATCGAAGATCAAGGATACGATGTTCAATAATTATTTTTAAATACGGAAATAAATCGTACTTTAAATGAAGTACGATTTATTTTGCTAATAATTATACCTCATAAGGGTATATAGAGGTGAGAGACATGAATGAACAAAAAGAGGCCAATCTTCAAATATCAGGAATGACATGTGCAGCATGTGCAAATAGAATTGAAAAAGGTCTGAAAAAAGTAGAAGGTGTCCACGATGCAAATGTAAATTTTGCACTTGAAAAGACAAAAATAATGTACGATCCAGCGAAAACGAATCCACAACAATTTAAAGAAAAAGTTGAATCGTTAGGATATAGTATCGTAAGCGATAAAGCGGAGTTTACAGTTTCAGGAATGACATGTGCAGCATGTGCGAATAGAGTTGAAAAGCGTTTAAATAAGTTAGATGGTGTGAACAAAGCGACAGTTAACTTCGCTTTAGAGTCGGCAACAGTAGATTTTAATCCGGATCAAATTAATGTAAGTGAAATGAAGAATACAATTACAAAGTTAGGATATAAATTAGAAGTGAAATCAGAAGAGCAAGAGGGAGCCGCAGATCATCGCTTACAAGAAATTGAGCGACAAAAGAAGAAGTTTATTATTTCATTCATTTTATCATTCCCGTTACTATGGGCAATGGTGAGCCATTTCTCATTTACATCTTTTATTTATTTACCTGACATGCTAATGAACCCTTGGGTACAGCTAGCTCTTGCAACTCCAGTTCAATTTATCATTGGTGGACAGTTTTATATTGGAGCTTATAAAGCGTTACGTAATAAAAGTGCCAACATGGATGTTCTCGTAGCACTTGGAACGTCTGCAGCTTATTTCTATAGTGTATATTTAAGTATTCAATCTATTGGTTCTTCGGAACATATGACAGATTTATATTTTGAAACGAGTGCGGTCCTCATTACATTAATTATTTTAGGGAAATTATTTGAGGCAAAAGCAAAGGGACGTTCATCAGAAGCTATTAAAAAATTGATGGGGTTACAAGCGAAGACAGCTATAGTTGTGCGAGATGGAACAGAAATGAAAATTTTAATCGAAGAAGTAGTAGCTGGTGATATCGTTTATGTAAAGCCTGGTGAAAAAATACCAGTTGATGGAGAAATTGTAGAAGGAAAATCAGCAATAGATGAATCGATGTTGACGGGTGAAAGTATTCCAGTTGATAAAACAATTGGAGATGTGGTAATCGGTTCTACAATGAATAAAAATGGATTTTTAAAAGTTAAAGCAACTAAGGTAGGAAGAGATACTGCATTAGCTCAAATCATTAAAGTAGTAGAAGAGGCTCAAGGTTCAAAAGCTCCTATTCAAAGGGTTGCAGATCAAATTTCAGGTATTTTCGTACCGGTTGTAGTTGTGATTGCTATTATTACATTTGCGGTGTGGATGATATTTGTTACACCTGGTGATTTTGGCGGGGCACTTGAGAAAATGATAGCAGTACTTGTTATCGCATGTCCATGTGCATTAGGTCTTGCAACGCCTACATCTATTATGGCTGGATCAGGAAGATCGGCTGAGTATGGTATTTTATTTAAAGGCGGGGAGCATTTAGAAGCAACGCATCGATTAGATACAGTTATTTTAGATAAAACAGGTACTGTGACAAATGGGAAGCCGGTGTTAACAGATGTAATTGTAGCAGATGGATTCCACGAAGAAGAAATACTACGTTTAGTAGGTGCGGCAGAAAAAAATTCTGAACACCCACTTGCAGAAGCGATTGTAGAAGGAATTAAAGAAAAGGGAATTGAAATCCCAAGTTCAGAAACGTTTGAAGCAATTCCAGGATTCGGTATCGAATCAGTTGTAGAAGGGAAAACACTATTAATTGGTACACGTCGATTAATGAAGAAATTCGATATTGATATTGAAGAAGTTTCTAAATCGATGGAAGAGCTAGAACGAGAAGGAAAAACAGCAATGCTTATTGCGATCAATAAAGAATATGCTGGTATAGTAGCGGTTGCAGATACTGTAAAAGATACTTCAAAAGCGGCTATCGCAAGACTTAAGAAAATGGGTCTAGACGTTGTTATGATTACAGGAGATAATACACAAACTGCTCAGGCAATTGCTAAGCAAGTTGGTATTGATCATGTCATTGCAGAAGTATTACCAGAAGGAAAAGCAGAAGAAGTGAAAAAACTTCAAGCGCAAGGTAAGAAAGTAGCAATGGTTGGGGATGGAATAAATGATGCTCCGGCACTTGCTACGGCGGATATCGGTATGGCAATTGGAACAGGCACGGATGTAGCGATGGAAGCGGCAGATATTACGTTAATCCGTGGTGATTTAAATAGTATTGCTGATGCAATCTTTATGAGTAAAATGACGATAAGAAATATTAAGCAAAATTTATTCTGGGCATTAGCTTATAACGCCTTAGGAATACCAATTGCGGCATTTGGTTTCTTAGCACCTTGGGTAGCTGGAGCTGCGATGGCATTTAGTTCTGTTTCGGTTGTATTAAATGCATTACGATTACAAAGAGTGAAATTAAAGTAATAAAAATGTAAATCTATAGAGTAATTGCATATGCTTTTAAAACGAAAAACAATACTTTGAAATAAGTATTGTTTTTTTGTTCATATAGAAAGAAAAAGATACAATAAAGCAGAAATATTGAATCGTAGATGGTAGAAAAGTTAAATAATAGTTTAGTAAGGAGGCTCTAATATGTTAAAAGATACGATTATTAGAACATTTCATAAAGAGGATTTAGAACAAGTATTACAGCTGTTCTATGAGACAGTTCATACAATTAATGCAAAAGATTATAACGAATTACAACTACAGGCATGGGCGCCAGATCGAATAGATAGAGAAAGCTGGTTAAAGTCTTTAGAGAAGAATATTAGTTATGTAGCGGATCATAACGGTATGATAGTAGGATTTGGGGATTATAATGAGAATTATTACGTAGATCGTTTATTTACACATAAAGATTATCAAGGGAAAAAAATAGCTTCATACATACTACAGAAGTTAGAAAAAGAAGCAGTGAACCGAGGGCATAGGGATATATATACAGAGGCGAGTATTACAGCTAAACCTTTTTTTGAAAGTAAGGGTTATATTTGCATAAAGGAACAAAAGAAACAGCACAATGGTCAGGTATTTATTAATTATGTAATGAAAAAAATAGCCTTCTCATAAATGAGAAGGCTATTTTTCATTATTTTACAGCTTCTTTTAGTTCTTTACCAGCTTTGAAAGCAGGTACTTTAGAAGCAGCGATTTGCATTTCTTCACCAGTTTGTGGGTTACGGCCTGTACGAGCAGCTCTTTCGCGAACTTCGAATGTACCGAATCCGATAAGTTGTACTTTTTCACCAGCAGCTAAAGTGTTAGTGATTGATTCTACTACAGTTTGTACAACTACAGTAGCTTCTTTTTGAGAAATCTCAGCATTTTGTGCTACGTTTTTGATTAATTCTGTTTTATTCATGTTTTTCACCTCATATGTAAATAATGCTATTTAAGTTGTTATTATAACGTATAAAACATTCGAGAACAAGTGTACGTACATATATTCACGAAAAAAATGAAATTTGTAATATTTTTATAACCCCTCCGTACTATTGTGAATGAAGAATCTGTACAATAGTAATTTCATTTTTTGCGAAGAAAGTCAAATCCAATCATTACTAGAAAAGCTTCATATATAAGTAAAAGAAAGGATAATTACTATTGTCATAGTGGTTATAAACTTTTTTCTTGACTTTTTATATAAAGGCGAGCAAAATGGTAAAAAAGGAAGGGGGGGATGATGATGGAAGAGTACGTATTAGAGCTGTATAACCTGTTATATACGACAGAATGGCAAGATATTGTTTCGTTTCTAGGAATATTATTTTGCATGAAGATTGTAATCGTATATGTGGAAGAGCAAGGTATGTTCTATTCCTTCTCATCTCCGTTCGATTTGCAACGCGAGTCGTTGCTAAACTATGCCAATATAAATTACGAACAAATTCCTTTTGTTATCTTCTTTATGATTCGATTTATAACAGCGATTGTAAAGAGAAAAGAAAGCGATGATGAAGAGTGCCACTCAACTTGTAATATAGCAAATGCTTTTTAAGCTAAATACAAGGAGGAGATTTATATGTGGTTTCGATTTTTTATGATTGGTTTCTTTTCATTAACAGCAATTTCATTAATGGGATATCAAGTGTCTGAAATATTTCAAGCATATAGCAGTACGTTTTTTAACAAAAATTAAGTACATTGCTATTTGAATAATAAAGCGATAAAATCCTTCTTAAGAGATTTCGTTAAGAGGGATTTTTTCTTTGCCTTGTCTTACTGTGTCAAACTATTGTCACATTTACACCGTGAATAATATGTTAAAATAGTGAGGTTACGTATACATATTTGAAGGAAGAGGGAGTGACCATTTTGGTGGATCAATCAACAAATCAGAAAAGCTATGCTCCTATTGTGATAACGCTTTCTGTAGTTGTAAATGCGATTATTTTATTTTTGTTCTTTGGACCTGTTGGCTATGAAGGAGAATTACATTTTGATGTAACAATTTTACCAATGTTAAATGCAATCTTTAATAGCTTTACGTTCGTATTCTTATTAGCAGCATTATTCTCTATTATTAAAAAGAATGTAAAAATGCATCGTGGTTTCATCCTCGCAGCATTTACAACGACTTTGCTATTTTGTGTTTCTTATTTATCGTATCATTACTTGGCGCCAGCAACACATTATGGCGGAGAAGGATTCATTAAATATGTGTATTTCATCATTTTAATTACACATATTATCCTTGCAGCAATTATTGTACCACTTGCATTGTTTGCACTTGTATTTGGTTTTACGAATCAATTAACACGTCACCGTAAAATTGTACGTTGGACGATGCCAATTTGGTTATATGTAAGTTTATCTGGTGTTATTGTTTACTTAATGATCTCACCTTATTATCAATAAAAAGTCTCAGCCTTTAGGGCTGGGATTTTTTTGTTAAGCAAATATTTTTGTAAAATGAAAAAAATATGGTATACAAAAGTATAGTTGCTTTTTATATAGAAGGGATGGTAAAGGAATATGCAAAATTTTGTATTTCGTAATCCGACGAAACTTATTTTTGGTAAAGGCCAATTAGAACAGTTAAAAACTGAAATTCCACAGTTTGGTAAAAAAGTTCTTCTCGTATATGGAGGAGGCAGTATTAAAAGAAATGGTATTTATGATAATGTAATTTCTATGTTAAAGGACATAAATGCAGAAGTGTTTGAATTGACAGGTGTTGAACCGAATCCTCGTTTATCAACAGTAAAGAAAGGGATTCAAATTTGTAAAGACAATGGAGTCGAATTTATTTTAGCAGTGGGTGGAGGAAGTGTAATCGACTGTACGAAAGCGATTGCTGCTGGTAGTAAATATGATGGTGATGTATGGGATATTGTAACGAAAAAAGCATTTGCTAGTGAAGCATTACCATTTGGTACTGTACTCACTCTTGCAGCGACAGGTTCTGAAATGAATGCGGGATCTGTAATTACAAATTGGGAAACGAATGAAAAGTATGGATGGGGTAGTCCAGTTACTTTCCCGCAGTTTTCAATTCTAGATCCAGTTCATACTGCGTCTGTACCGAAAGATCAAACAATTTACGGTATGGTAGATATTATGTCACACGTATTAGAACAGTATTTCCATCATGGAACAAATACAGAACTACAAGATCGTTATTGTGAATCTGTTTTAAGAACGGTAATTGACACAGCTCCTAAGCTTTTAAATGATCTAGAAAATTATGCGCATAGAGAAACAATTTTGTATTGCGGCACGATGGCGTTAAATGGTATTTTAGCGATGGGAGTAAAAGGAGACTGGGCAACTCATAATATTGAGCATGCGGTTTCTGCTGTTCATGACATACCGCATGGAGGTGGCCTTGCGATATTATTCCCGAACTGGATGAATCATGTTGTTGATGAAAATGTAAGTCGTTTTAAACAGTTCGCTATTCGTGTGTTTGATGTAGAAACAAACGGCAAAACAGATAAAGAGGTGGCGTTAGAAGGGATTGAGTCATTACGTCAATTTTGGACTTCAATTGAAGCGCCAGTAACATTAGCTGATTATGCTATTGGTGAAAATGAGATTAACTTAATGGCTGATAAAGCGATGGCTTATGGTGAATTTGGCAACTTTAAAACATTAAATAAAGATGATGTTCTAAATATATATAAAGCTTCTTTATAAATGAACCGAGAGAAGAAACCTATTTGATTGTAGTATCAAATAGGTTTCTTTTTTGTAATTTTTAATCGTTTTTGATTGTTAATGACTATTTTTGGTTGTTTGTGATTGAATTTTGTGATCGTTTTCATTATACTGTAATCAAAGAAGAGGTGAAGAAAATGTTAACTCCTGAACGTCATCAAATGATATTGCAACTTGTAAAAGAACAGAAAGTTGTTAAATTACAGCAATTAGTTGAAAGAACAGAAAGCTCTGAATCAACAATTCGTCGTGATTTAGCACAATTGGAAAAACAAAGGTTATTAAAAAGAGTTCATGGTGGTGCCTCTGTTTTAACAGGAAAAGGGCAGGAGCCGACGATGATTGAAAAATCATCCAAAAACATTCAAATAAAACAACAAATTGCCAAGTATGCAGCTAGTATTGTTGAACAAGGTGATTGTATTTATTTAGATGCAGGGAGTACAACATTTGAAATGATTCCATTTTTAATAAATAAAGATGTTACTGTCGTTACGAATGGACTTATGCATATTGAAGCTTTAGTTGAAAGTAATATTCGTGCGTATTTACTAGGTGGGATGATGAAGAGTAGGACGAAAGCTTTAATTGGTGCGATGGCGCAGGAAAGTATGCAGAAATACCGCTTTGATAAATGTTTCTTAGGAGCGAATGGTGTACATGAACAGTTAGGGTATACAACACCAGATCCAGAGGAGGCACTTTTGAAACAAATGGCATTAACGTTAGCAAACGAAGGATATTTCTTAATCGATGAAAGTAAGTTTTCGGAAGTTGCGTTTGCGAAAATTGCAGATGTTGAAGATGCAAACATTATTACAAATTATCTAGAAATTGATTTAGAAAAATATAAAAAACAAACCAATGTAATTGAGGTTGATAAACAATGATTTATACAGTTACTTTAAACCCATCTATTGATTATGTAGTACAAGTTCATTCTTTCGATTTAGGAACAGTAAATCGTGCGGAGAAAGATATGAAGTTTCCTGGAGGAAAAGGCATTAATGTTTCTCGTGTTCTTCATCGTTTAGGTGTTGACAATATAGCGCTCGGATTTACTGGTGGATTTACCGGCCAATTTATTAAAGAGGTATTACACGATGAAGGTATGACAACAAACTTCGTACAAGTAGAAGGAGATTCACGAATTAATGTGAAAATAAAAGGGCAAGAAGAAACAGAGTTAAATGGACAAGGTCCTAGTGTGACAAATGAGCAATTTGAAAAATTAATGAAACAAATTGAAAGTATGCAACATGGGGATTGTGTTGTTCTAGCTGGAAGTGTACCAGCGTCTATACCAACTACCTTTTACGAAGAAATCGCAGCATTTGGAGCTGAAAAAGGAATTCGTGTAGTAGTAGATGCAAGTGGAAGTGCGCTGCAGCATGTAATTAAAAATAAGCCATTTTTAATAAAACCAAATCATCATGAACTTGGCGAATTGTTCGGAGTAGAACTTTCAACAGTAGAAGACATTTTACCATATGGAAGGAAATTAATCGAACAAGGTGTAGAGCACGTTATCGTATCAATGGCTGAAGATGGAGCTTTATTATTTACGGCAGAAGGAATATATGAAGCAACTGTTCCAAAAGGTGTTGTTATTAATTCGGTTGGGGCCGGAGATTCTCTTGTTGCAGGGTTTGTAGGTAAATATGAACAGACAAAAGATATTGAAAAGGCATTTCAATATGGCGTTGCAACAGGGAGTGCAACAGCATTTTCGGCAGATTTGTGTACAAAGGAAAATGTAGAAGAATTATTGTCGCAAGTAATTGTAGCTAAGCGATAGGGGGAAGTAACATATGAAAATTACAGAACTATTAAAAAGGGATACAGTCATTATGAATTTGACAGCTTCAAATAAAGAAGCTGTCATAGATGAATTAGTTGAGAAATTAAACAGGGCAAATCGTTTGAATAGTAAAGCTGAATTTAAAGAAGCTATTTTAAAGCGGGAGTCCCAAAGTACGACTGGAATTGGGGAAGGTATTGCAATACCTCATGCGAAGACGAAGGCTGTTAAACAACCATCGATTTGTTTTGGTAGAAGTGTAAGCGGTATCAACTATGAATCACTTGACGGGCAGCCTGCACATTTATTCTTTATGATTGCTGCAAGTGAAGGGGCGAATAATACACATCTAGAGACATTATCTCGTCTCTCTACGTTATTAATGGATGAAGGGTTTCGCAAGCAATTATTAGAAGCAAAGGATGAAGAAGAACTTCTTCGTTTATTTGATAAAAAAGAGAATGAAAAAGAAGAAGCTGAAATTGAAGTTGCCAAACCAGAAGGAAATGAACCGTACGTATTAGCAGTTACTGCTTGCCCAACTGGAATCGCTCACACGTATATGGCTGCAGATAGTTTGAAAGCAAAAGCAGCAGAGCTAGGAATAGCGATTAAAGTTGAAACGAACGGATCAACAGGTATAAAAAACGGTTTAACGAAAGAGGATATTGAACGTGCTACTGCTATTATCGTTGCGGCAGATAAACAAGTAGAAATGAACCGTTTTGCTGGTAAGCATGTTATTCAAGTGCCGGTTGCTGATGGGATTAGAAAAACTGAAAACCTTCTGAATCGGGCTTTAAAGCAAGGTGCACCAATCTTTAAAGGGGTAAAAGAGGATGGGAAGACAGAAAGTACAGAGAAAGAAAAAGGATTAGGAATTTATAAGCATTTAATGAGCGGTGTAAGTAATATGCTTCCATTCGTTGTTGGTGGAGGGATTTTAATTGCATTAGCATTTATTTTCGGTGGAATTAAGGCGGAAGGCCCTATTGCTGAAATGTTAATGACCATTGGTGGTGGAGAAAAAGGAGCCTTTTTATTCCTTGTACCAATTTTAGCTGGATTTATTGCAAGTTCTATTGCTGATCGACCTGGTTTTATGCCTGGTGTTGTTGGAGGATTTTTGGCGGCACAAGCAAATGCTGGCTTTTTAGGTGGATTAATTGCTGGTTTCTTAGCGGGGTATGTTGTTGTTGGGTTGAAAAAGTTATTTTCTAGTTTACCAGCGCAGTTAGAAGGGATTAAACCAGTCTTGCTTTACCCAGTATTGGGGTTATTAATTACAGGTGTTATCATGTTAAAAGTAGTTAATCCACCTGTAGTTGCGTTAAACGAAATGTTAACGAGTTGGTTAAATAGTTTAGGTGGTACAAATGCTATACTATTAGGTTTAATTTTAGGTGGTATGATGGCAATCGATATGGGGGGACCAATTAATAAAGCAGCATTTACATTTGGTATCGCTGCAATCTCAGCAGGGAACTTTGGTGTTCACTCAGCAGTTATGGCTGGTGGTATGGTACCACCATTAGCAATTGCATTCGCAACTACCTTCTTTAAATCGAAGTTTACTGAGGCAGAACGTAAATCTGGTTTCACAAATTATATTATGGGAGCGTCGTTTATTACAGAAGGTGCGATTCCATTTGCAGCTGCAGATCCGGTTCGAGTAATAGTAAGTTGCGTTGTTGGTTCAAGTATTGCGGGTGCATTATCTATGTTATTCCAAATTACATTACCAGCACCGCATGGTGGATTGTTTGTTATCGCATTAGTAAATAAACCATTACTATATATTTTCTCTATATTAATAGGGACAGTTGTTTCTGCCCTTATGATGGGGATTTGGAAAAAGAAAGTTAAATAACAAATGTAAAGGGAGTAGCTTTTATTAGCTGCTCCTTTTTATTACAAAAAAGGAGGTTAATAATTGAAGAATGATGAATTTTGGTAAAAGATGTAATGAAATATGAATTTTTTGTAACAAAAAAGTAATACTGTAATTTTTTTTGGAAAAAAATTCTGGAGCTTGTATGTGGAAAATATATGAAAACTATTGGGAATTCTATTGGAAATGGAATTCATTAATATGGAAATTTATGTTACAACTCATTAATCGTGTATTACGAATGGTTTGTAATTGTGTGATTTCTAAAAATCCTAAAAATCTGTTGCTATAATGAAAATACGAAAACAAAGCAAATGGAGGCTATTCATGAAAAAATTATTAGGTATAGCAACGGCGGCAGTTTTTGGTCTTGGGATTTTTGCAAGTTCTGCGAAAGCAGAAACGATTGTAACAACAGATGTATTAAATGTTAGAGAAAACCCAACTGTAGAGTCAAAGCTTGTAGGTAAAATGTTAAATGGGAATAAATTAGATGTTATAAATACAGAAAATGGATGGACAAAAATTAAATTAAATGGTAAAGAAGCGTTTGTAAGCGCTGAATTTACAAAAAGTACATATTATGTAACGGCGGGCGTGTTAAACGTTCGTGCTGGAGCGAATACCGACTCTGAAGTGCTTGGTAAACTTAATAAAGATGATGTAATTGAAACGACAAATCAAGTTCAAAATGAATGGTTACAATTCGACTATAATGGAAAAGTCGGATATGTTCACGTGCCATTTTTAACAGGAACGGCACCTGTGATTGAAAAGAAAGAAGTTGTAACGCAAGAAGAGACACCGGTAAGAGTAAATACGCCGGTTAAAAATAATACAGCAGTTAAGAGTAAGGAATCTGTTAAGAATGTAGAATCAAGTAAACCTGTAGGAAAAGCAAAGCCAGTTGCGAAACCAGTTGCGAAACCTACTGAAACTAGTGCGCCTGCCGGTGGTCGTGAAATAACTGTAGAAGCGACAGCATATACAGCAGATCCAAGTGAGAATGGTTCATATGGTGGTCGTGTACTAACTGCAATGGGGCATGATTTAACAGCAAACCCAAACATGAAAGTAATTGCTGTTGATCCGAAGGTAATTCCACTTGGGTCGAAAGTATGGGTAGAAGGATATGGGGAAGCGATTGCTGGAGATACTGGTGGTGCAATTAAAGGAAACCGTATCGATGTATTAGTTGGTTCAGATAGTAGTGCCAATAGCTGGGGGCGTAAATCTGTAAAAGTGAAAGTTATACAATAGTTTACCTTTATTAATGTAAAAAAGCGGTTGCTCGAAAATATGTAAGCAACCGCTTTTTATCTTTTTGTGATAGAACGCTTTTGTCTTAAAAATGATTATTGAAATGGATAAATGCTTTTACCTGTAATAATTTTATATGCGCTGCAAAATTGAGTTTGCATATACTCTGTATGTGTATTTTCCGAATGTAAGGTTGTTTCTTGAAGAGTAGAATAAAAGGAACGTAGTAAACAATTTAAGGCGAAGTATAATTCTTCTTGTGAACAATTTTGTTCTTTTGTAGCGGTAGCCAAAATGAGGTCATTTGTTAGTGCTGCAAAATTGATAGTGGATTGTTTCATAGTCAACGCATCCTTTCCGAGCGGTTTTTATCATGTATATGCAGATTTGGACAAACTATGTTCTTTTTTTTATGAAATTTCATGTACCGAATTGAAAGAACTTGCAATAATGCCGTTAAAATTGTTAAGATTGGGTATAATCAATAGATGGAGTACATTACATAAAGAGAGTTGAATGATATGGGAGAAATGCAACGTGAAAAAGTTGCTGTTATCATTGGGCCAACTGCTGTTGGGAAGACGAAGTTAAGCATCGATCTTGCAAAAGCGTTGAACGGTGAAGTTATTAGTGGTGATTCCATGCAAATCTATCGCACGATGGATATTGGAACTGCAAAGGTGACGAAAGAAGAGATGGATGGAATTCCACATTATATGGTCGATATAAAAGATCCGGAAGATTCATTTTCCGTCGCAGAATTTCAAGAACGTGTTCGTAAGCATATTCGAGAGATTACAGAGCGTGGTAAATTACCAATTATAGTTGGTGGAACCGGTCTTTATATACAATCTGTGTTATTCGATTATCAGTTTACAGATGATGCTGGTGATGTGATATACCGAGAACAAATGGAAAAGTTAGCTTTAGATCGTGGTGTGGAATATGTACATAAAAAATTGCAAGAAGTAGATCCAGAAAGTGCGGAGCGTATTCATGCAAATAATGTGCGACGTGTCATTCGGGCGTTAGAAATTTTCTACACGACGGGCGAAAAAATGAGTGATCAAATTGAGAAACAAGAAAAAGAGTTACTCTATGATGTGTCATTAATTGGCTTGACAATGGATCGAGAAATGCTATACGATCGCATTAACTTACGAGTTGATTTGATGATGGAACAAGGTCTGTTAGAGGAAGTAGAAGGGCTGTATAATAGAGGAATACGAGATTGTCAATCTATTCAAGCGATTGGGTATAAAGAAATCTATGATTATTTTGAGAATCGTGTCTCTTTAGAAGAAGCGGTATCACAATTAAAGACGAACTCACGCCGTTATGGAAAGCGCCAATTAACGTGGTTCCGTAATAAAATGGATGTCACTTGGTTTGATGTTACAGATGGTGAAAAAGCGTCAGAAATTTTACGATACATAGAAGGAAAGTTACAATTAAAGTCGAATAATAGTAAGTAGAGAAAAAGAGGAGGATTCGACATGAAGCAATCAATCAATATTCAAGATCAGTTTTTAAATCAACTCCGTAAAGAAAATACGTTTGTTACGCTGTACTTATTAAACGGTTTCCAGCTTCGTGGATTAATTAAAGGATTTGATAATTTTACAGTCCTACTGGAAACAGAAGGTAAGCAACAGCTTATTTATAAACATGCAATTTCTACCTTTGTACCTCAAAAAAATGTTTCAATTGAATTAGAGTAGTAATGAATTATTGTACATAACAAAAAAAGAGCGAATTTCTCGCTCTTTTTTTATTTGTCATAAACAATACATAGTGAATTTTAAGCGATTCTAAATACAGTAAGACGAATGTTAGTGTTTCCTGTTGCAGGGATCGTAATCTCGTTAAGAGTAGATTGGACAGAAATGCTTGCTCCAGCAGCTAATGTTTCTATTGTAGTAAATGAAAGTGAGTCGCCTATTAGATTTGAAGAGAAGTTGTCAGTAGCACCTGCTCCATTAATTGAAATTCCTACTCCAAATGGAGCGCATCCTGGCGCAGTTGTAGAAATAGATACGCTAATTACATAAATACCAGCGTTAATAACAGTAACTGTATTTGTGCCGTTAAAAATAATATTGTTTACGTTAATTGCGGTTTTAAAAATAAAGTTATTAAATTGTAGTACTGTTTGTTGGATGTTGTTTGTTACAACGATTGTCGCTACTGGGAAGCTAGGTCCAGTAGGTCCGGTAACTCCTATACCAGTAGCCCCCGTTGGCCCTTGAACACCTTGAGGCCCGGTAGCCCCCGTTGGCCCTTGAACACCTTGAGGCCCGGTAGCCCCCGTGTTGCCTTGAGTACCTTGAGGTCCAGTGGCACCAGTAGCGCCTGTATTACCTTGAGTACCTTGAGGTCCAGTGGAACCAGTAGCGCCTATGTTACCTTGAGTACCTTGAGGTCCAGTAGCACCTGTGTTGCCTTGAGTACCTTGAGGTCCAGTGGAACCAGTAGCGCCAGTAGGTCCAGGAGGCCCACCAGAAGGTCCAGTAGCCCCCGTGTTACCTTGAGCACCTTGAGGTCCAGTGGAACCAGTAGCGCCTATGTTACCTTGAGTACCTTGAGGTCCAGTGGCCCCAGTAGCGCCAGTGTTACCTTGAGTGCCTTGAGGTCCGGTAGCCCCCGTGTTACCTTGAGTACCTTGAGGTCCAGTAGCACCTGTGTTGCCTTGAGTACCTTGAGGTCCAGTGGCCCCAGTAGCGCCAGTGTTACCTTGAGTGCCTTGAGGTCCAGTGGAACCAGTAGCCCCTGTGTTGCCTTGAGTACCTTGAGGTCCAGTGGCCCCAGTAGCGCCAGTGTTACCTTGAACACCTTGAGGTCCAGTGGAACCAGTAGCACCAGTTGGTCCTTGAACACCTTGAGGCCCGATAGCACCCGTGTTACCTTGAGTACCTTGAGGTCCAGTAGCGCCGGTTGGCCCTTGAGCACCTTGAGGTCCGGTAGCCCCTGTGTTGCCTTGAGTACCTTGAGGTCCAGTGGCACCAGTAGCGCCAGTGTTACCTTGAGTACCTTGAGGTCCGGTAGCACCTGTGTTGCCTCGAGTACCTTGAGGTCCAGTGGCACCAGTAGCGCCAGTGTTACCTTGAACACCTTGAGGCCCGGTAGCGCCAGTGTTGCCTTGCGCACCTTGAGGTCCGGTAGCCCCCGTTGGTCCTTGAACACCTTGAGGCCCGGTAGCCCCCGTGTTACCTTGAGTACCTTGAGGTCCGGTAGCACCTGTGTTGCCTTGAGTACCTTGAGGTCCAGTGGCCCCAGTAGCGCCAGTGTTACCTTGAACACCTTGAGGTCCAGTAGCGCCAGTAGGTCCAGGAGGCCCACCAGAAGGTCCAGTAGGTCCGGTAACTCCTATACCTTGAGGTCCGGTAGCACCAGTTGGTCCTTGAACACCTTGAGGCCCGGTAGCCCCAGTGTTGCCTTGCGCACCTTGAGGTCCGGTAGCACCGGTTGGTCCTTGAACACCTTGAGGCCCGGTAGCACCCGTGTTACCTTGAGTACCTTGAGGTCCAGTAGCGCCGGTTGGCCCTTGAGCACCTTGAGGTCCAGTAGCGCCCGTGTTGCCTTGCGCACCTTGAAGTCCAGTAGCACCAGTGTTGCCCTGCGCACCTTGAGGTCCGGTAGCACCAGTTGGTCCTTGAACACCTTGAGGCCCGGTAGCGCCAGTGTTGCCTTGCGCACCTTGAGGTCCGGTAGCACCAGTTGGTCCTTGAACACCTTGAGGTCCAGTGGCACCAGTAGCCCCTGTTGGTCCTTGAACACCTTGAGGTCCAGTGGCCCCAGTAGCCCCTGTTGATCCTTGAACACCTTGAGGCCCGGTAGCCCCAGTGTTACCTCTAGGTCCGGTAGCCCCAGTAGCACCCGTGTTACCTCTAGGTCCGGTAGGTCCAGTAGCGCCCGTGTTACCTCTAGGTCCGGTAGCACCGGTAGGTCCAGTAGCGCCCGTGTTACCTCTAGGTCCAGTAGCGCCCGTGTTACCTCTAGGTCCGGTAGCCCCAGTAGCACCCGTGTTACCTCTAGGTCCGGTAGCCCCAGTAGCACCCGTGTTACCTCTAGGTCCGGTAGGTCCAGTAGCGCCCGTGTTACCTCTAGGTCCGGTAGGTCCAGTAGCGCCCGTGTTACCTCTAGGTCCGGTAGGTCCAGTAGCACCCGTGTTACCTCTAGGTCCGGTAGGTCCAGTAGCGCCCGTGTTACCTCTAGGTCCAGTAGCCCCAGTAGCGCCCGTGTTACCTTGAGGTCCAGTAGGTCCAGTAGGTCCTTTGCCGAACGAAGCGGAATTAACTAGAGTAGTTTGTAACTCTGCAATTAATTTAAGGAGTTTTTGGAGTGTGCAAGGATCAATTCGGAATAACTTTGTAATGTAAAGTAAATAATTAATTAAAATTTGAAGTTCAATAAATACAGCACTTGCTACGAAGTTTGGATTTTTTAATATGGTTATTAAATTTTTAATAACGGCCAATCCTTGTGCTTTCAGTGTGGAAGTAGCGTCTAGTGAACAGATGAATTTGCTTAGTAGTTGCAATGTATCTAATAGATCCTCTATGTTTTTGGGGGATGGATTAGCGAAAAGCCTAGGTATTATTTTTATTAAATCGTTAATAATTGCACGGAAAGTTCTAATTTGAATCTTAGTTATTGGGATTGTTGGGGTAGTTGGAAGTCGTCCGGCACTAGTTGGGAAACATGGTTTGGAGTATTTATTTTGATTGTCGTTACAATGAGACATTAAATCTCTCCTTTCTAATGAGAATGTGAACGAAACTCATCATAGTAGATGCAGAGAATAGATAAATGGTCATAGTAAAATGATTTGTTTAAAGAAAAAATAGAAAAAACGCCTTAAATTAAGGCGTTTTTTCTATTTTCCGCGAATTGATAATATCGTTTTAGTGAGATTTTTGATTTGAAGCCAGCTAATTTGATGATTTCCGATTCTGGAGTTTGTTTATTTATTAGACGTAAAATAAAGGTGTTTCGGAAATGTTGTCCGGAGATGCCTTTTCGCAAATCCGCTCTAGCAACTTCAAGTCGAATCATCTTTTGAATTGCGATTTCTGTTAACCCTTTTGGTGCATCATTTTCATATACCCACCTGTATGTTCCGCGGTTAAAATCGAATGCGACAAACAATGGATCATCGCTATGGTACTTAGGGCGAACTGGTTCAGGGATGCTTTTGTAATAAGTATATAGTTGTTTTTTGTCTTCTTTCGTCAGGGGAATTGTTCTTTCTACCCCTGCGTTTGCTGGAATAGTTAGTGTGTTAGTTTCAAAGTGAACGTGATGCATAGTTAACGCTGTAAGTTCCTGTAAGGATAAACCATAGTCGATTAATAGGTTTAAAATAGCGATATTACGATCCATTAATAAAGGGCGCACGGGGCGCTGTTTTTCTGAAAGTCCTTCCAATGAAGTAACTATGTGTTTTAATTTTTTTTCTTCATCAGATGAAATGAAATCTTCGTTACGTAGTGTACGATCTGGTTGAATAGAAATTTCCATATTCTTTAATGGATTAGGAATGTTTAGAAAGTGATGCATTCTATTTAGTACAATAAATACACGATGCATTGTTTTCTCAGAGTAATGTCGATTCTTTTTTAATTCGGAAAAGTAATCTTCATAGTCTTTTGTACAAAGTGTAGCCCATATATTACTGGAAGGGAGCTTTTTGTTTTTTTCTAACCAATGTCCGAAATCTTCAATGTCATAAACATAACGCTTAATAGTTGAAGGTTTTCGGCCTTTATTCAATAAAAAAATAGAAAAGGCTTGTATTGTATCATGGAATTCCGTTGTCTCCATAGTCCCACCACCTTAATTATTTCTTATATTATAGCAAACTTTTCTGAAAATAGGCATTTGCAAGAGGGCAAGAATAATAATATTTGGTGAGTGGATAAAGTGAAATTTTAATCAGTGGGATTTCGTTCATCGTCCGCTGAACTTCCTCGTATTTGCTGAATTTTGAGGTGGGAGTCGTACTTCCTGTTAATACGGGATAAAATGAGGTGATTGAATGGAACAATCGATGCGTAAAAAAAATAATAATCAAATTAATATTGTGTTAAATCATCGGAAAAAAATTTCTTTACCGGCATCGGAAAAGAAAACGGTAATTTCAAGTGAAACTACTACTAAACATGAAATGTTACAGAGAATTGAAGAAGAGATGGGAAAGCTTGTTGGGATGGATGATATAAAAAAGATAATAAAAGAAATATATGCTTGGATTTATGTGAATAAAAAAAGACAAGAGATGGGATTAAAGTCAGAGAAGCAAGTGCTTCATATGTTGTTTAAAGGAAATCCAGGTACGGGAAAGACAACTGTCGCTAGAATGATAGGGAAGTTGTTGTTTGAGATGAATATTTTATCAAAAGGGCACTTAGTCGAAGCGGAGCGTGCGGATTTAGTGGGTGAGTACATCGGACATACAGCTCAAAAAACAAGAGATTTAATAAAGAAAGCAATGGGGGGGATTTTGTTTATAGATGAGGCGTATTCTTTGGCGCGAGGGGGAGAGAAAGATTTTGGAAAGGAAGCCATTGATACACTTGTAAAGCATATGGAAGATAAACAACATGGTTTTGTATTGATTTTGGCAGGATATTCAAGAGAGATGAATCATTTTCTATCATTAAACCCGGGATTGCAATCTCGTTTTCCGTTTATTATTGAGTTTGCGGATTACTCAGTAAATCAGTTATTGGAAATTGGGAAAAGGATGTATGAAGAGCGTGAATACCAATTGTCGAAAGAAGCTGAATGGAAATTTAGAGATCATTTGCACGCTGTAAAGTATTCATCGCAAATTACATCGTTTAGTAATGGGCGATATGTACGGAATATTGTTGAAAAATCGATTCGTACACAAGCGATGCGTTTGTTACAAGAAGATTCGTATGATAAGCATGATTTAATTGGGATATCAAGTATGGATTTAATGTTGGAAGAGGAGACGCACAGTACATAAACTGTGCGTCTATTTTTGTATACAATCCTGTTTGTTATTTTTTTGTTTTTCCGCGATAAGATTTATGGAAACGTTCCATTTTGGCGCTTTTTTCGTGAGCGGAATTAGGATCGTGCCCAATTTGGTCTACTGAACTTTTTTGAGCACCTTTATTAACATGGTTTGTCATTTGTATTCACCTCGCTTTGAGGATTAGTATAAACATTATGTAAAGAAAAAATCGTTAGAAAAGAAAAACCTCTTTACGCTATGTAAAGAGGTTCGATTGCTATTTGTGCATGGAACGTTCGTTTGTGTCGATACGTCTATGCGGTAAATGCCATTTGTAATGAATAGAAATCATGCGGAAGCAAACAATTAAAATGAATAAGGTGTATAGAGCCCAGTCGCTAACGATAATTTGAGCGCCGATTAAGAAACCTGCTAGAATCGTCCAGAATGCATATACTTCAGCTCGAAGGACGAGTGGTTTTCTGCGGGCTAAAAGATCGCGGATGATACCACCGCCAATACCGGTTAAAACAGCTGCTACGATTGTAGCACTAATTGGTAAATTTAATTTTTGGGCATATAATGCTCCTTGTACGGCAAATGCTGATAAGCCGATAGCGTCCGTGATGTTTTCCCACTTCTTCCAATGTCTAATTAATTTATTTGGAAAAAGAAAAATAATAGTCATTGATAATAGTGCGATTTGGAATAACATGTCTTGTTGCCAAAACGCGACAATCGGATAACCGATTAGTAAATTACGAAGGGCACCTCCCCCAAATGCGGTTGCCATTCCTAAAATGTACACCCCGAAAATATCATAATCTTCTTCCATTGCAACAATGGCTCCGCTTAGTGCGAAAGCGATTGTGCCTATGATGCTAAAAATCTCCCATGCCATGAATTTTCTCCCCCGCTAACTAGATGAAATGTGCTTCCTCTGCTATTATATTAGAAGGTTTAAATTTCGAAAAGGATGAGTGAACATATTTGATGGAAGAAAAAGAAAAAGTCATATTGGTAGGGTGTCAATTGCCGCAAGATGACGATGAAAAATTTATGCATTCCATGAAAGAACTTGCATCGTTAGCAAAGACTGCTCGAGCAGAAGTATTAGTGTCAACAACACAAAAACGCCCGAAATTTCATCCGGCGACTTATATAGGAAAAGGTAAGTTAGAAGAACTGACGATGCTAACTCAAGAATTAGAACCAGATGTAATAATATTTAATAACGAGTTAACGCCGAGTCAAATTCGGAATGTATCCTCAGTACTAGAGGCAAGAGTAATTGATCGAACGCAGCTTATACTAGATATTTTTGCGCAACGAGCGAAATCGAGAGAGGGTAAACTTCAAGTAGAGTTGGCTCAGTTGCAATATACAATGCCGCGTCTTATGGGACAAGGTCTCTCATTATCACGTCTTGGTGGGGGTATTGGTACAAGAGGGCCAGGAGAGACGAAGCTTGAAACGGATCGTCGGCATATTCGATCACGAATTGATGAAATAAAGAAACAACTAGCTGTTGTTGTGGAACATCGGAAAAGATATCGTGAGAGAAGGAAAGATAATAAAGTATTTCAAGTTTCATTAATTGGGTATACAAATGCAGGGAAATCTACATTGTTTAATAGATTAACGGAAGCTGATACGTTTGAAGAAAACTTATTATTTGCGACGTTAGATCCGACAACAAGAAAGATGCCGTTACCTTCGGGTTATACCGTACTTTTGACTGATACGGTTGGTTTTATACAAGATTTACCGACATCGTTAATTGCTGCTTTTCGTTCGACGTTAGAAGAAGCTGGTGAAGCGGATGTCATTTTACATGTTGTTGATGCTGCGGACTCTAACTATGTAGGACATGAGAAAACAGTAAAGAAATTATTGATGGAACTGGAAATTAATCATATCCCTATTATTACGTTATATAATAAAAAAGATGAATTACATCAAAACTTTATTCCATTTCCGAAAAATGACTTTTTAATGACTAGTGCTTTTGAAGAAAATGATTTATTACATATAAAAGAAGCGATAGAAAAGAAAATGAAAGAAGAAATGGGCCGTTATCGAGTGGAAATTCCTCCGAGTGAAGGTAAGTTGTTAACGCTATTAAAAACGGAAACCTTATTAACGAAGATGGAGTTTTTGGAAGATAAGTTTGTATATGATTGTACAGGATATATATTTGCTCATTCGTCATTTAATGGGCAATTAAAGAGATTTTTAGTGGAAGAAGGAGAAAATAAAAATGTTTGATCGTTTGAAAAATGGAGAAAAAATTGCTTTAATCGTAAAAGAAGTAGAAAGTCAAATTACAGAAGTACATAAACGTGCGGATGAGGTAATTGAAAGTAATCAATTTCGTGTATTAGAAAGTTTTCGTAAACATAAAATTAGTGATTCGCATTTTATTCCAACGACAGGTTATGGGTATGATGATATTGGTCGTGATACGTTAGAAAAAGTGTATGCTGATGTATTTGGAGCTGAAGCTGGTCTTGTGCGTCCTCAAATTATTTCGGGTACGCACGCTATTTCTACGGCTTTATTTGGTATTTTACGCCCTGGTGATGAATTGTTGTACATTACGGGGAAACCGTATGATACGTTAGAAGAAATTGTTGGTGTACGCGGAAAAGGTGTAGGTTCATTTAAAGAATATAATATTGGTTATAATGCAGTTCCACTAACTGAAGAGGGGCTTGTTGATTTTGGAGCTGTTGCAGCTGCGATCCATAGTAACACGAAGATGATCGGTATTCAGCGTTCAAAAGGATATGCTACTCGTCCGTCGTTTACTGTTTCACAAATTAAAGAGATGATTGCGTTCGTTAAAGAAATTAAACCTGATGTTGTCGTATTTGTAGACAACTGTTATGGTGAGTTTATTGAAGAACAAGAGCCGTGTCATGTTGGTGCGGACTTAATGGCGGGTTCTCTTATTAAAAATCCAGGCGGTGGAATCGTTAAAACTGGTGGTTACATTGTCGGGAAAGAACAGTATGTTGAAGCGTGTGCGTATCGCTTAACATCTCCGGGAATTGGTGCGGAAGCAGGGGCATCTTTATACAGTCTGCAAGAAATGTATCAAGGTTTCTTCTTAGCACCGCATGTTGCGGGGCAAGCGCTGAAAGGTGCGATTTTTACAGCTGCATTTTTAGAAAAGCTAGGGATGAATACATCGCCCGCGTGGAATGCGCCAAGAACGGATTTAATTCAGTCTGTTCAATTTGATGATAAAGATCGTATGATTGCGTTCTGTCAAGCGATTCAATATGCATCTCCGATTAATTCTCATTTCACGCCGTATGCAAACTATATGCCGGGTTATGAAGATGATGTGATTATGGCTGCGGGAACGTTTATTCAAGGTGCAAGTATTGAATTATCTGCGGATGGCCCGATTCGACCGCCTTATGTTGCATATGTGCAAGGTGGATTAACGTATTCGCATGTTAAAATTGCGATTTGTTCTGCAATTGATGAATTAATTGAAAAGAATTTGTTAACAATTTCTTAAAGGGAAGCTGTCGATTTTGACGGCTTTTTTTGTATGAAAGTATTGATTTGTACCATTAGAAAAAAGAATGAAAAAACTTATAAAAAAATCATGTAAGAAAAGCTAACATCTATTGACACTAAACATAACATGGTATAAAATGAGAAGCAGTTAAGGCGAAGGAGGAACTGAAACGATGAAAGAAGATAGACGTTCTGCCCCGCTGTTTCCTATTGGTATTGTTATGGATTTAACACAATTGTCTGCACGTCAAATTCGCTACTATGAAGAGCATAATCTTGTTTCTCCAACCCGTACAAAGGGGAATCGTAGGTTATTTTCATTTAACGATGTAGATAAGTTGTTAGAGATTAAAGATTTATTAGATCAAGGCTTGAATATGGCTGGCATTAAACAAGTGTTACTAATGAAAGAAAATCAAACAGAAGCAGTGAAAGTAAAAGAAGAAACGAAAGAAATTTCAAAAACTGAGCTTCGCAAAATACTTCGAGATGAACTACAGCATACAGGTAGGTTTAATCGAACTTCATTGCGACAAGGTGACATTTCAAGGTTTTTTCACTAAAGATAACTGATTCTGAAGGTGTTTAGAGGGACTAAGGAGGAATTTATAATGGCTAGGTACACAAGAGAAGATATTTTCCGTTTGGCGAAAGAAGAGAATGTAAAGTATATCCGCTTACAATTTACGGATCTTTTAGGAGTAATTAAAAACGTAGAAATTCCAGTGAGCCAATTAACAAAAGCTCTTGATAACAAAATGATGTTTGATGGATCTTCTATTGAAGGTTTCGTACGTATTGAAGAATCTGATATGTACTTATATCCGGATTTAGATACTTGGGTAATTTTCCCTTGGACAGCTGAAAAAGGTAAAGTAGCTCGATTAATCTGTGATATTTACAATGCAGATGGCACTCCATTTGATGGTGATCCACGTAACAACTTAAAGCGTGTATTAAAAGAAATGGAAGCATTAGGATTCTCAGATTTCAATCTTGGACCAGAGCCAGAATTCTTCCTATTCAAAGTAGATGAAAAAGGAAATCCAACATTAGAATTAAACGATAACGGTGGATACTTCGACCTTGCGCCGATGGATCTAGGGGAAAACTGTCGTCGTGATATCGTTCTTGAGCTTGAAGAAATGGGCTTTGAAATTGAAGCGTCTCACCATGAGGTTGCTCCAGGGCAACACGAAATTGATTTCAAATATGCAAATGCAATTCGCTCATGTGATGACATTCAAACATTCAAACTTGTTGTAAAAACAATTGCACGTAAACACGGTTTACACGCAACATTTATGCCGAAACCATTATACGGTGTGAACGGTTCAGGTATGCACTGTAACTTATCACTATTCAAAAATGGTGAGAACGTATTCTTCGATCAAAACGGTGACTTACAATTAAGTGATGATGCTCGTCACTTCATCGCAGGTATTTTAAAACACGCACCAGCATTTACAGCGGTAGCGAACCCAACTGTAAACTCTTACAAGCGTTTAGTACCTGGATATGAAGCTCCTTGTTACGTAGCATGGTCTGCACAAAACCGTAGCCCATTAGTACGTATCCCTGCATCTCGTGGTATTAGTACACGCGTAGAAGTACGTAGTGTTGACCCGGCTGCAAACCCATATTTAGTAATGGCTACATTATTAGCGGCAGGTCTTGACGGAATTAAAAATAAATTAACTCCACCAGCTGCAGTAGACCGTAACATTTATGTAATGACAAAAGAAGAACGCGAAGAAGCAGGTATCGTTGACTTACCAGCAACATTAGCGCAAGCTTTAGTTACATTACAATCTAACGAAGTAATTAGTAATGCATTAGGAGATCACTTACTTGAGCACTTCATCGAAGCGAAAGAGATTGAGTGGGACATTTTCCGCACGCAAGTTCACCAATGGGAACGTGATCAATATATGTCTCTATACTAAGAGGCTTAAACCCTTGATACAAATGGTATCAAGGGTTTTTTTGTTTCTTTTTTGTTACAACGTTATATAGGAAAAACAGCCACAAAACAACCACAAAAAATACAAAAAGTTTCACTCTAAAACATTGTTTATGTACTTTTCAAATTTGAAAATATAACGTGTTGAGATTTTTATTTATCGGGCATTTTTATAGGAATAATATAAATGTGCTAATAAATTTACAAACGGATTTGCCAATACTTACGAGAAATGAATATCATTTGATCAAGCAATTTATTTAATATATACGACCTATTTCAATGGGGTGAAAATACCTTGCTGAAATACGTCTCAACACAAAGAAAAACGCCCTGATATTACGATATCAGGGTGTTTTCGTCATTTATCTACAATGAATTATGAAGAATATTGTCGTAATTTTTGAGGTGAAATTAAGAAGGTGTTAAACAAAAATAATTTATATTGACTCGTTCTATATAAAGAACTAAAATGGCATTAATTAGAAATGTTTGTATATTTGAAAAAGTCAAAATAGCGATTTGGTTTTTTGTGGAATTTTAAACTGAAATCTCATTGGTATTAAATGAGGAGGAGAAGTAATGAATAAGGAAATAAATTTGAAAAATTTATTTAATGTAATATGGAAAAGAGTATGGATACTACTATTGTTTACGACTCTCACAACGGTAGGAGGAGCCATGTATAGTATGTATATGAAAACACCTTTGTATGCCTCCTCAGCAAGGGTTATTGTTCAAGCTAACGCTGAAACGATGAATACATTGAAAGCGATGGTAAATGAGCCTGTAATATTAGAAAAAGTAGCTGCTGAATTGAATATTAATAGATCTGCAGGTGCGTTAAGTGGGCAAATAAGTGCAGAAAGTGTACAAGGCTCCCAGATTATGAAGATAAATGTAGTGGATACGGATCCGGTGCTTGCGCATAAAATTGCAAATACTACAGCTGCTGTTTATAAGCGAGAAGTAGCGAATATACTGAATTTTAATAATGTGAGTATATTACCAGAGGATCCAGTTCAAAAATATTCGATGCCTATAAATATAGATCACTTTAAGACGATATTAATTGCATTCACGTTAGGTATGGTGCTCAGTATCGGTTTTATTTTTTTATTGGATTCACTTGATGATCGAATCAAATCCGAACGAAGAATTGAACAATTGTTAGATATCCCTGTTTTGGGTGGGATTTCTAAAATGAATAAGAAAAATACGAAAGATAAATTTAGTGAAAAAAATAAAGTGTTATTGGGGGAGGGAACAGAGTGGCATACAAAAATAGACGAAAAACAAATGAAGTTAAAGGAGAAAGTATAATTTCGTATACTGCCCCAAGATCGAAAATTTCGGAGCAGTATCGTTCGCTTCGAACAAACATTCAATTATCTTCGTCTATTCACAAAAGCAGAACGATAGTTATTACTTCTCCGAGGTACGGTGAAGGAAAATCAACGATTACAGTAAATTTAGCAGTCTCAATAGCGCAAAAAGGTGAAAAAGTATTGGTAATAGATGCGAATTTACGAACACCAACGATTCATGAAATGTTTGGAGTAGAAAATACAATTGGATTAACGGATATATTGAACGGAACAACAAATTTGGAAGGTGCGGTGAAAAAAACAGGGATGGAAAGTCTGGATGTATTAACTAGCGGTCCAGTACCATTCAACCCGTCAGAAGTACTTAGTTCAAATTCAATGGATATGTTAATTCAAAAGGCAATGGGACGGTATGATATCGTATTATTTGATTCTTCACCTGTATTAGAAGTAACAGATACGAGCGTATTAGCTGATAAGTGTGAAGGAGTACTTTTGGTGATTCGATATAATCGCACTGTGAACGAAGATGCACTTGAAACGAAAAGAGCACTAAGTTTCACGAAAAGTAAAATATTGGGTGCGATTTTGAATGGGAAAGTATAAAGGCTATTTATAAATTTAAATTTCGTACATAAAAACGTTCGTTATAAAGAAATGTTAATAGAATTATGATGTGGTGATGTCTCCTAACCGTTATCAATGGAGGCACTCGGTTATGCTGTGGGGTGTGAAAACAACCTTAGATGCCAGTCATCAAAAGTGTAATGTGAGGGAGGGTTAGATGCCCATGTTTTATTAAAGTTTCTAACTATGTGCTTTTAATAAAGAGAATATAGTTAGAAACTTTAAATTTGAAAGGGTTAAGTAAGGAATTGATTAAAGGAGGAAGTTATATGACGTATCGTCGGAGGATATCGTTATTGCTTTTAATGGATTCACTGATTGTATTAAGTGCAATTTTTTTTAGTTATTTTTTTGTAAATGCTAGCTTCAGTGTTATCACCTTGTCATCAGTTGTTAGCTCTATCACTTTACTAGTTAGTCATCATCTGTTCGCTTTTATTTATAAACTGTATAAAAAAGCTTTGGAATACGCGAGTGTAGGAGAATTGTTAATTATATGCAAGGTCGTTACATTTTCTATACTTACCACCGCAGTTGTGCAACAACTAATTATGCAAAAAATGTATTTTCGATTGTTGGTTGTAACTTGGATGATTCATATGTTATTAATTGGTGGTTCTCGCTTTATTTGGAGAATGTACAGAGATATTTATTATGTAAAAAAGGGTGATAAGAAAAGAACGTTAATTGTTGGTGCTGGATCAGCAGGAACAATGGTTGCAAGACAGTTGTTGAAGAATAGTACCACAGAATTAATGCCAGTTGCGTTTATCGATGATAATGTCAAAAAACATAATCTTGATATATGGGGGATTCCAGTAATTGGTGGTATGAATCAAATTGATTATGTTATAAAAAAACTGAATATTGAAATGATAATTTTGGCAATTCCGTCGTTAAATAAGAGAGAGAGAAATGTTATTTTAAAAGATTGTTTAAAAACAAATGTGAAAACTCAAATTCTGCCAATGTTAGAAGACTTAGTAACAGGTAAAGTTTCAGTGAATGAATTTAGAGATGTTCAAGTAGAAGATTTATTAGGAAGGGATCCTGTAGAGCTAGATGTGGATATCATTTCAGATTATATAACTGATAAAGTCATTTTAGTTACTGGTGCAGGTGGATCAATTGGTTCAGAAATTTGTAGACAAGTTGCGAAATTTAAGCCGAAAAAATTGATTTTATTAGGACATGGAGAAAACAGTATTTATTCAATAGAAATGGAATTAAATGAAAAATACAATGATAGGAAAGGCGTATTTATTCCAGAAATCGCAGATATTCAAGATAAAAAGAAGATGCTTTTAATAATGAATAAACATCTTCCAGATGTTGTATATCATGCAGCTGCACATAAACATGTACCATTAATGGAAAACAATCCTGAAGAGGCTGTTAAAAATAATGTAATTGGGACTATGAATATAGCAGAGGCTGCGAGGACACATGGAGTAGGAACGTTTGTTATGATTTCGTCTGATAAAGCAGTGAACCCGACGAGTGTTATGGGGGCGACAAAGAAACTAGCTGAGATGGTAATACAGCATAAAGATAAAACGAGTCATACAAAGTTTGTTACTGTACGATTTGGAAATGTGTTAGGAAGTAGAGGGAGTGTTATTCCGTTATTTAAGAAGCAAATTCAAAAGGGTGGACCAGTTACAGTTACACATCCAGATATGGTCCGTTATTTTATGACAATTCCGGAGGCATCTAGACTTGTAGTACAAGCTGGTGCATTAGCTAAAGGTGGAGAAATTTTTGTACTGGATATGGGAGAACCAGTAAAAATAGTTGACCTTGCTAAAAACCTCATCCGATTATCAGGAAACTCTGTGGAGGAAATAGGAATAGAGTTTACTGGTATACGCCCAGGAGAGAAACTTTTTGAAGAATTACTAAAAGAAGATGAAATGAATGAGAAGCAAGTTCACCCAAGAATTTATGTAGGGCAAGAAATGAATGTTCGTATAGAAGAAATAGAAGAATTAATTTCAGGATATACAGAATTAAATGAATTTGAGTTAAGGAAGAGATTGTTAAATTTAGTGAACCAGCGTAAAACTTTAAAACTATTAATACCGGTATCAGGTTAATGACAAAAAATTATTATAAGACGGGTGCGTGGGATGGTGTCTAAAAAAGTTCTGTTTTGTGCAACTGTGGATTATCATTTTAAGGCTTTTCATTTACCGTATTTGAAATGGTTTGCAGACCAAGGCTGGGAAGTACATGTTGCAGCGAATGGGAATATACATCTTCCGTACGTAACTCAAAAATATAATATTCCTCTTCAAAGATCACCTCTTAGTATACAAAACCTTCATGCATATAAAGAACTAAAATCAATTATTCATCAAAACAAATATAAAATCATTCATTGTCATACGCCTATGGGAGGGGCAATTGCTCGGCTAGCTGCCCGGAAAGCACGGAGGGAAGGGACAAAGGTCATATATACGGCGCATGGATTTCACTTTTGTAAAGGAGCATCATTCATAAATTGGCTTCTATATTATCCAATTGAAAGAAGTTTAGCAATCAATACAGATTGTCTCATAACAATTAACCAAGAAGATTACAATTTAGCAGTTAAACATCGTTTTCAAGCGAAAGATATTAAACTCGTTCACGGTGTAGGGGTAGATATAGAACGATTTACTCCTGTAACTGAACCTAAGAAACGAGAATTAAAGCTACAATTCGGCTATAACCCACAAGATTTTTTAATGTTTTATGCTGCTGAATTTAATAAGAATAAAAACCAAAGTTTTTTAATTCGTGTAGTAGCACAATTGAAAAATGAAATTCCGCATGCGAAGCTTTTACTTGCTGGTGAAGGACCGTTAATGGAAGAATGCAAAAAACTAGCTACTCAACTTGGGATGAATAATATGGTGCACTTTCTTGGCTATAGAAATGATATAGCCTCTTTACTACAAATGTGTGACCTTGCAGTTGCATCCAGTAACCGCGAAGGCTTGCCTGTTAATATTATGGAAGCTATGGCTTGTGGACTTCCGGTTGTAGCTACTGATAACCGGGGGCATAGGGAGTTAATTATTAATAATAAAAATGGTTGGATTATAGATCGCGATAACATAAAGACGATGTCTGAAAGAATAGAGTCTATTTTTAAAGATATTAAATTACAAGCGCAATTTGGACAGTGTGGACGTACTATTATTACAAATGAATATTCAGTTAACGAAGTATTGAAAGAGAAACAAGAAATTTATACAACATATATGGATGAAATGGAGGATTTAAATTGGGCACTCCATTAAGGGTATTACATGTAGTCGTAAATATGAATAGAGGCGGAGCCGAAACTTTAATTATGAATTTGTATCGTAATATAGACCGCTCAAAAGTACAATTTGATTTTTTAACTTGTAAAGAAGGAGTATTTGATGAAGAGGTAGTAAAATTAGGCGGAAAAGTTCATCGAATTCCATACGTTACAGATGTTGGTCATAGAGGATATATAAAGGCGCTAGATACTTTCTTTAACTCTCATCCACAATATAAAATCGTTCATTCACATATGGATAAAATGAGTGGTTTTGTACTTCGTTCAGCTAAAAAAGCAAGGGTTCCAGTTAGGATTGCGCATAGTCATAGTACAAGCAGTGAGGGTGGGGCTATAGCAAAAATATATAAATGGTATGCAGGAGCATTTATTGCGCCGTGTGCTACACATTTTTTAGCATGTTCAAGAGCTGCAGCGCAATGGTTGTTTGCTAATAGAGAAAGTGCAACAAAAATATTAAAAAATGGAATAGAATGCGATGAATTTACATTTAATTCAGATATTAGAGAGCAGGTAAGAAAAGAACTGAAACTTCATGAGGGTGTTTTTGTGCTTGGACATGTAGGAAGATTTGCATATCCCAAAAATCATACTTTTTTAATTGATATTTTTGCTCAATTAATAGAATATAGGCCGAACTCTATTCTTCTATTAGTAGGAGATGGACCGCTTCGATTAGACATGGAGAAAAAAGTAGAGAAACTGAAACTAACAGATAAGGTTAAATTTTTAGGCATACGTAGTGATATTAATCGCTTATTACAAGCATTTGATACATTTGTATTTCCATCTATTTATGAAGGTTTGCCAGTCACTCTTATTGAAGCACAAGGGGCGGGTTTACCGTGTATTATATCGGACACTATTACGCAAGATGTGGATTTAGATTTGAATTTAGTTGAACAGTGTTCTTTGTTAGATGTAAGAAAATGGGTAGAGGAATTGCAAAATATAACGGATAAGCAGGTATCAAGAAACGTTACACAATATGTACTAGCTGAAAAGGGATATGATATAAAAAAAATTACAGGATTTGCCCAAAATTTGTATGTAGCAGTATCGAGGTGAGCATATTGAAAAAGCTAACGATTTTTACCCCTACATATAATAGAGCATATTGTCTTCAGGGGTGCTATGAAAGTTTGAAGCAGCAAACGTGTAAAGATTTTATATGGTTAATTATAGATGATGGGTCTGATGATTGTACAAAGGAACTAGTACAATCTTGGATTTCTGAAGATTATATAAGCATACGGTATTATTGGCAAGAGAATCAAGGGATGCATGGTGCTCATAATACAGCTTACGAGATGATTGATACAGAACTCAATGTTTGTATTGATTCAGATGATTCAATGCCTAGTGACGCCGTAGAGAAAATTATTTCGTTTTGGAATGAAAATGGAAGTGACCAAGTAAGTGGGATCATTGCGCTTGATTTATATAAAGATGGAACAGTCATTGGTTCAAAGTTACCATTGAATCTTAAACGTTCTACACTTTTTAATCTTTACAATAAACATGGTGTAACTGGAGATAAGAAATTAGTATATCGCACAGAACTAACTAGGAAGTATCCTTATCCGATTTTTCAAAATGAAAAGTATGTAGGTTTGGCATATAAATATTATATGTTGGATCAGAAATATGAGATGTTACTCATGAACGAAGCTCTTTGTTATGTTGAATATATGCCTGATGGTTCTTCTATGAATATGTTAAGCCAGTATCGTAATAATCCAAAAGGTTTTGCTTTTTATCGTAAGGAACTGATGAAGCTACCATTTGCAAATAGGTTATTTAAATATAGACAAGCTGTACATTATGTCTCAAGTAGCTTTATAGCGAAAAACAAAAGATTTATAAAAGAGTCACCATGCAAAGTGCTTACCCTTTGCGCAGTGCCATTTGGGGCTATTCTATATAGTTACATTACATTGAAAACAAGAATAAAAGTAAATATATAGGGATTTACTTAGTAATTGATAAGAGGGAAGAATAATGACTATACTTTGGATGAATTTCTTTATAGTGTTCATACTAGCGTTTTTCGCAAGGTATTTTGCTATGCCAGTAACTTCAGGAGTTGTGATGTTAAAGCCGAATCGACTATTGATTTTAATGGCGACGACTTCTCTTGTACTGGTATCTGGTTTTAGAAATAATATTGGTGATACGTATTTTTATATGCATGCTTTTACAGTTACTGATTTTAATTGGGATTATATTCAAAGTAGTAAAGATGTTGGGTTTAGTGTTTTGCAAATGATTTTAAAAGTATATACGAATGATCCGCAAGTTTTGATTTTTATCACAGCTCTAATAACAAATATATTAATAGTAGCAGTTCTATATAAATACTCAAGAATGATTGAGTTAAGTTTATATGTATATATAGCATCCGGTATGTATTTAGTTTCAATGAATGGAGTAAGACAGTATTTAACCGCAGCGATTATTTTTACTGCTACAAAATATATTTTAGATGGGAATTGGAAAAGATATTTTTTGATTGTTCTATTTGCTTCGACTTTTCATCAAAGTGCTCTTGTATTAATTCCTATTTATTTCGTAGTCCGAAGAAAAGCATGGTCGACAATAACATTTATACTACTCTTTATTGCAGTACTTATAGTAATAGGGTTTAATCAGTTTGCAGAAATTTTCTTTGCAACTATAGGGGATACACAATATGGCCACTATAAGGATTTTCAAGAAGGAGGAGCTAATATTCTTCGGGTTGCTGTGGATGCAATACCGCTCATTCTCGCTTATATTGGAAGGGATAAATTAAGGGATATTTTTCCGGAAAGTGATTATATCGTAAATATGGCATTACTAGGTCTAGTTTTTATGATTATTTCGACTCAAAATTGGATTTTTGCAAGGTTTTCTATATATTTTGGATTATACCATTTGATATTGATATCGTGGGTTATAAAGTTATTTACAGAAAAGGATCAAAAGTTAATTTATTATGCAATAATAGTATGTTACTTTATTTATTTTGTATATGAACATATTGTTACTTTAGGGATAGTTTATAAGAGTAGTTTCTGGGGATAAAATGTATACTTGAAAACCAGTCTAAGATGGGAGTAATTTTCAATGTTTAAACTAGAAAGACCAAAAAGAGTGTTACATATCGTTAGTGCGATGGATCGGGGTGGCGCTGAGGCATTGTTAATGAATGTATATAGGAATATAGATAGAGAAGTGGTGCAATTTGATTTTGTTTCCCATAAAAGTGAAGAAAGTGATTATGATAAGGAAATCATTGCGTTGGGTGGGAAAATATATCGAATATCTAGTTTAGGACAGCTAGGCCCTCTTTCATACATTAAAGAACTTGTTAAGGTAATGTCTAGTAATCAATATGTGGCGGCCCATGCACATACTGATTATCAAGGGGGATTTGTTGCTATTGCTGCTAAAATAGCTGGTATAAAAATAAGGATTTGTCATTCACATAGTAGTAATTGGCCGATGGGATCGGGGATAAAAGGGAAAGTTTTATTGAGTTTTTTACGGACAATTATTACTTATGCTGGAACAAATTATTGTGCATGCAGTGTGGAATCTGCACGTTTTTTATTTCAGAAAAACATTGATAATTCAAAGGTAAAGATAATGAAAAATGCGATAGATACTAATCAATTTGCTAATGCAAATATACAGGATAGTAATAAAACAAGGGATGAATTCAATATACCAGTTGAAAAGAAAGTGATTGGTCATATTGGGCGTTTTTCTGAATCTAAAAATCATATATTTATATTGAAAGTTTTTAATGAGGTATTAAAATATGATCCTAATTTTATGCTTGTTTTAGTAGGAGATGGTCCATTACAGAATTCTATTGAGCTAGAATCGAAAAGATTAGGTATCTATGAAAAAGTTAAGTTTTTGGGAGTAAGAAAAGATATTCCGAGAATTATAAGGATGTTTGATGTTTTTCTTTTTCCATCAATTTTTGAGGGGTTTGGAATTGTTGCATTAGAAGCACAGTGTGCAGGTGTTCCGTGTGTAGTGGCAAATACAATAACTAAAAATGTTGATATGGGATTAGGGATAGTATCATTTGTTAGCTTGGATGAAAACCTTAAAGTATGGTCTACAGAAATTCAAAGGGTGTTGGAAAAAGAAAAATTAAATACAGAAATAATAATTGATACAATCTCGAAGCTAGGTTTTGATATAAAGAGTAACGTTCCAGAGTGGTTATTCTTATACGGGTTAGAATATAGGGGATCATAGTTAATTGTAATTATTTTTATAAGAAGAAAACTTGTAAAATAAATTGGGTGAGGGAGTAAAAAATGAAAAAGAAAAAAATTCTCATTACATCATTTGATATGGCAATTGGTGGAGTAGAAAGAAGTTTAATCGGTTTATTGAATACAATCGACTATAGCAAATATGATGTAGATTTGATGTTATTTAAACATGAGGGAGAGTTTCTTTTTTTATTACCTAAACTGCCTAATTTGTTAAAGGAAGTAAAACAATATACTACTTTTAGAAAATCAATTAAGCAAATATTACAAGAAGGGCAAATTACAATTGGAGTAGCAAGGACTTTAGGGAAAATTTTAGGAGATGCACATGGGAGATATGTGAAAAGTGCAGAAGTGGGATATTTTGTTATTCAGTATGGCTGGAGAATAACTTTACCCTTTATACCGAAACTGGAAGAGGAGTATGATGTAGCGATTAGTTTTTTATGGCCCCATTATTTTGTTGGAGATAAAGTTCGCGCGAAACGAAAGATTGGCTGGATTCATACAGATTATTCAAATATAAATCTTAATGCAAACATGGAGTATAAAATGTGGAGCAAGATGGATAACATCGTAGCAGTTTCAGAAGGATGCAGAGATTCATTTCTTAGTATTTTACCAAATGTAAATAAAAATGTTGAAATTATAGAAAATATATTATCTCCTGAATTTGTACGTGAGCAAGCACAGAGGGAAGAGGTTATGCAAGAACTACAGATGAAATCAGGAAAAGTAAAGCTTGTTACTGTAGGACGGTTGTCCTATGCAAAAGGAATAGACTTTGCTATGTATGCATTAAGAAAGTTATTAGATGAGGGATACGATATTGAATGGTATATAGTTGGTTATGGATCGCAAGAAGCTGAACTTAAAAAATTATTAGCTGAACTTAATCTGGAAAAACATTTCTTTTTATTGGGCAAAAAGACAAATCCCTATCCATATATAAAAGCGTGTGATATATATGTGCAGCCATCCAGGTATGAGGGGAAAGCTGTAACAGTTCGTGAAGCACAAATTATCGGAAAGCCAGTACTTATTACCAATTTTTCAACTGCAAAAAGTCAAGTGCAGGATGGGATTGATGGAATAATAACTGAGTTGGGGGTAAATGGGATAGCAAATGGAATAAAGAAACTTATTGAAGATAAAGAGTTAAGAGAAAATCTGGTAGAAAATACTCTTAAAGGTGAATATGGAAATCGTAATGAAATTGATAAATTATATGCATTATTTTCGTAAAGTGAAATGAGTGAATGATTTTTAATGTTTTGAGTATAATAAAAACACTTTAGGGTAGTGATAGTTATGAAGAAAAAAATTTTATTTGTTATAGATTCGCTACAAAGTGGAGGAGCCGAAAAAAGTTTAGTTTCTTTACTTTCTTTATTTGATTATACGAAATATGAAGTAGATTTGTTAATGTTTTCTGCTAGTGGATTGTATTTACCATTACTTCCAAAACAGGTAAACGTCTTAGGTGTACCGACAATTATTAAAAGACAGGCAGAGAAATTTAATTATTTAATTAAGCATAAATACTTTAAAGAGTTATTTCTTAGAATTGGGGCTTCTATATCTCTTAGAAATCCATACATAAATAAAAACTTTCATGCAGCTCAAATCGTTTGGAAATGGTTGTCTAAAGGATTGGAGAGTTTAAAGGAGAAATATGATGTTGCCATAGCTTATAGTCAAGGAATGCCAACATATTTTGTGGCAAATAAGGTTTATGCGTACAAAAAAATAGCTTGGGTGAATACGGATTATAAGTTAGCTGCATATAATAAAGATTTTGACTTGAACTATTATGAGGAATTTAATGAAATAGTAGCTGTGTCCGATGTTTGTAAGGAAGTGTTGACTCAAGAAATTCCTAAAATAGAGTCAAAAATTCAGGTTGTATATGATATTATATCGCCGACGTTAATTAAATCGATGGCAAATGAGAATGAAGGATTTAGTGATCAGTTTGATGGATTACGAATATTAACGATTGGTAGGTTAGTATATGAAAAAGGATATGAATTGGCCGTAGAAGCTTGTTATAGATTAAAGCAAAAAGGATATAGATTTAAGTGGTATGTAATTGGTGAGGGAAATCTTCAAAGTGAACTTGAGGATATGGTAAGTAAATATAATTTACACGATACTTTTATGTTATTAGGTACTTTCAAAAATCCATATCCCTTTATAAAACAAAGTGATATATATGTACAACCTTCAAGATATGAAGGATATGGACTGGCAATAGCAGAGGCTAGAATATTTCAAAAGCCTATAGTAGTAACCGATTTTATAACAGTTCATAATCAGATCAAAAATAGAGAGAATGGTTTAATAGTGAAAATGGACTCGGAAGCGATATATGAAGGGGTGAAAGAAATTATAGAAAACGATTTGCTAAAAAAACATTTATGCGAAAATTTAAAGAAAGACAAGGTTGGAACGGAGGAGGAAATTAAGAAAATATATGCTTCTTTCAATTAAAGGGTTTTATAAAGGAAAAGGTTAACAAAAGTTTATTGATGAACAAGAGAAAGTAGTTGGGGGAACTATGAAAAAGAAAATACTCTTTATGGTTATAAATATGAATATAGGTGGTACGGAGAAGGCTCTATTAAATATGGTAGCAGAAATTCCAAAAGACAAATATGAAGTGACAATTTTAATGTTAGAGAAAAAAGGAGATTTTTTAAATTTTATTCCAAAAGGAGTTCGTATTGAGTATGTAAAGGGTTACGAGGAAATGCAAAATATATTAAATAAACCATCGCGATTAGTTATAGCGAACCTTATAAAACAAAGAGAAATTATAAAAGCGTTTCAACTAGCATTTTTGTACTTAGTCTCTAAGGTTATGAAAGAAAGGAGTGTGATTTTAAAATGTTGTTTGCAAAATTATGAAGATAAGTATAAAAATTATGATATTGCTATAGCTTATGCCGGACCGATGGATTTTATTAGTTACTTTGTAGCAAATAAAATAGAAGCAAGACGAAAGGTTCAATGGATACATTTTGACATTGAAAAGATATATTTTAACAAACACTTTGTAAATAAAGTATATAAAAAATTTCAGCATGTTTTTGTCGTTTCGGATTTAGGAAAGAAAAAACTTACTCAAACAGTACCGGAATTGATTAATAAGACAGAAACATTTTTAAATATTATTTCACCTGAAATGATAGCGAATATGGCGAGTGAAGGAGTTGGATTTGCGGATGACTTTAAAGGAGTAAGAATCCTTACTGTTGGTAGATTGAGTATAGAAAAAGGACAGGATTTAACAATATCGGTGTTAGCAAAGCTTAAAGAAGCTGGCCACAATGTTAGATGGTATTGTATAGGTGATGGAAAGGAACGAGGAATGTATGAAAAACTCGTGAAAGAATACGGTATTCAGGAAGATTATATATTTTTAGGAGCAGTTTCGAATCCGTATCCCTTTATGAAACAATGTGATATATATGTGCAACCGTCTCGATACGAGGGATACTGTATAACACTCGCAGAAGCTAGATGTTTTAATAACCCAATAATTAGTACAAATTTTACAGGGGCAAGTGAACAGATAATTCATAACCAAAATGGATTAATAGTTCAATTTGATGAGCAGCAAATGTATGATTCTATTGTACAAATATTAAGTGATAAATTGTTGGAAGGCCGGCTGAGAAAAAATATAGAAAAAGAAGTGGTAGATACGAGGGAAGAATTAAAAAAGTTATATAGAATAGCAAATTCTAATATGTAACTTGTTTTAGAAGGTATTATTATCGTATTACAGAAATATGGACGGTTTGTTATTATAAATTATGTTTTTTGTGAAAACATCTTTGAGAGGATGTTTTTTATTTTGCTATAAAACTTTTAGGTGGTAGAAGGAGATATTTATGAAGAGAGTGCTATTTATGGTAAGTAGTATGAATATAGGTGGTGTAGAAAAATCACTTCTTTCTTTGTTATCTGTAATACCAAAAGAAAAGTATGATGTCACAGTATTGATGTTGGAGAAGCGAGGGGGATTTTTAAAACAATTACCCAATTGGGTAAAGATAGAAGAAGTAACTTGGTTTGAAAATATAAAGCCTAAAATTATGCAACCACCAAAGAAAACGATTAAAGAGTATTTTGAAAATACAAGATATATTAAGGGGTTAAACTTTTTACTCACTTCTGTGGTATCAAAAAAATTAAAGGATAGATATGTTTTCTATAAAGAGATTTTTAAAGACGTTCCGCATAATAAGAATAAATATGATATTGCAATAGCATACCAAGGGCCCACTGACATAATTGATTATTATATAGTTAATAGAGTAGCTTCAGAAAAGAAAGTTTCTTGGATACATTTTGATGTTTTTCAACATCAAATTAATACAAAATTATATGAGAAATTATATGATCAGCTGGATAATATATATGTAGTTTCTAAAGAAGCACAAAAACATTTAATAGAGAAGTTTCCTAAAGTAAAAAATAAGACAAGTGTCTTTTTAAATATTGTACTTCCAGATTTAATAAATGAAATGGCGAAAGAAAAAGTAGAATTTGATAATGGATATAAAGGTATGAAGATAGTAACAGTAGGTAGACTTTCAAAAGAAAAAGGTCAAGACCTTGCAATTAAAGTTTTATCAATGTTACGTAAAGAGGGATATGAAGTACGATGGTACTGTATCGGAGAAGGGGAGAATAGAGCGTATTATGAGACACTAATAGGCAAATATAATCTGAAAAAAGATTTTGTACTATTGGGATCGACACAGAATCCATATCCTTATGTACATCAATCAGATATATATGTTCAAACTTCTAGGCATGAAGGATATTGTCTCACATTAGCTGAGGCAAAATGCTTAAAAAAGCCTATTGTAACGACTAATTTTACCGGAGCATATGAGCAAATAAAAGATGGCTACAATGGTTTTGTTGTTGAATGTAATGAGGAAAGTCTATATAACAAGATTAAATATCTTTTGGATCAACAAAGAGTGCGTGAAGAGGTAACGACTAATTTGTTAGAAGAGGAATTTAACAACTTAGAAAAGGTAAATAGTTTTCTAAGTTAATTGCAAATGAAAGGGTGCAATTATGAATCCTAAAATTAGTATTATTGTTCCAGTTTATAAAGTTGAGCAATATATCCATAAATGTATTGATTCTATATTAAAGCAAACGTTCAAAGAGTTCGAGTTAATACTTGTTGATGATGGATCTCCTGATAGTTGTGGTGAGATTTGTGATAGGTATGCGATTCAAGATAGCCGGATTAAAGTAATCCATAAGGAGAATGGTGGATTATCTTCTGCAAGAAACGTTGGATTAGACATAGCAGAGGGAGATTATATAGGATTTGTTGATAGTGATGATTGGATAGAAATGGATATGTATGAATTGTTATATGGTATGTGTGTAGAGCAAGGCTGTGATATAGCTATTTGTAGTAGTGAAATTCATTACAATGATAAAACGGTAATTTCAAGCAATCATCCGTTTGTTATTCATGATAGAAATAGTGCGATGAAGGCGATGCTAGAAGGAAATCTGTACGATGAAGTTGTTTGGACTAAACTTTTCAAAAGACAGTTATTGGAGGATATTAAATTTCCAGTAGGTATGTCATATGAAGATACAGCATTTACGTATAAAGTTATTCATAAGTGTAAGAAAGTATGTTTCATAGGAGAACCTAAATATCATTATATAAAGCGCGATAATAGTATGATGGATCAGGCTGTAAAAGAGATAAAAATTGACTCAGTCTTAATTTATGATGAAATGTGTAAATTTATGGAACGATATTATAAGGAGTTATATAACTTAGTTATATTAAAACTAGGGAATTGTTCGATGGTAGTTTTAAATTTAATATCATTGAGTGGGAGACTTAATGAGCATAAAATTAAATATTATAAGGTTATTGGTATATTGAATCGTTATTTTTATAAAACAATGCGTTTAAAAGAGTATGGGAAAAGTGTAAAATTTTTATTATTGGCGACCAAGATACATCCATTATTGTATAAACTTTTAATTAATAATTTTGCAAAAAGGGGATAGATATGAAGAAGTCTTTGTTGAAATTATATTATTTATATATTGGAGCAAAGAATAAAGTAACTATTCAATATAATAGGATTATTACTATGAAAAGGAAGCCTCCAATAGTGAAAAGTGTTGATGAAACACTTGACTATATTATAGAGAATAATTGTTCAGTAAGTAGATTTGGTGATGGTGAATTTGCGCTTATAAATGGAGAAAATTTAATTTTTCAGCCGTATTCAAAAGAATTAAAGGATAGACTGGATGAAGTTATTAAGAGTAATAAGATGGACCATTTAGTTTGCATTCCGAATATTTTTGGGAATTTAAATTGGTGCACGGACAAATCAAGAGGATATTGGGAAAAATATTTAGAGTTAAATCGTAGCAGAATTTATAAGAGTATACGTATGAATAAAGAGTATTACGATGCATTAGTTACAAGGTTATATATAGATCATCAAGATAAGAGTATGGTTGGAATTCGCTTTGATAAAATAAAAGATATTTGGAATGGTAGAGAAATAATCATTATTGAAGGGGAGCAAAGTAGACTAGGGGTAGGAAACGATCTTTTTAAAAATGTTAAAACAATTGATAGAATAATATGCCCATCGAAAAATGCTTTTGCGAAGTATAGTGAAATTTTAGAGTTAGCAAAGAGTCAAAAAAAATCGAAATTAATATTAATTGCACTAGGTCCAACAGCTACGGTATTAGCGTATGATTTATCTTCTGTTGGATATCAAACGTTAGATATTGGTCATATTGATATAGAGTATGAATGGTTTTTGAAGAAAGCGACAGAAAAACAACCTATAAAAAATAAGTATATCGGTGAAGTAGATGATGGAACTAATGTGAATGCAATTAGTGACTTGGATTATGATAGTGAGATTATTGCCAGGATAATATAACTTTATTGTTATGAGGATTCTTTCTACTTAGAAATGATCTAGTTAATGAAGGGGATTAATCATGCGAACAATGTATTCAATTAAGAACATAGCAATAAGTATATTTTCTCAAATAGTTATTGTTATTCTGGGATTTATATCTAGGAAAGTTTTTTTGGATAGTTTAGGAATAGAGTATTTAGGGATAGATGGTTTGTTAATTAATGTATTATCCATGTTAGCGTTAATTGAGGCTGGTATAGGAGCGAGTATAGTATACAATTTGTATAAACCATTGGCAGAAAATAATCAGTATAAAATTATAGCCCTTGTTCAATTGTATAAAAAAATTTATCAAATTTTAGCAATCATTATTCTAGTAATAAGTGCTATGATATATCCCTTTTTAAGTTATTTAATGAAAGATGGGGAGTCTATATCGAATATTACGATAATCTATTCGCTATTCGTAGTGAAAAATGTAGTTACCTATTTAAATGCTCATAAGAGGTCTTTAATACAAGCTGATCAAAGAGGATATATATTGGCTAGGGTGGATCTCTTATTCCAAGTGCTAACTACAATATTTAAAATATTTATACTAATGTACACAAAAAATTATATTTTGTATTTAACTATAGAGTTAACTATATATGTAATTCAAAATGTGGTAAACGGTAGGATTGTGAATAAGTACTATCCTTATATAAAGACAAAAAAGAAGTATTCCATAGATAATGATACGAAAGAAAGGTTAATTATAAATGTAAAGGCGATGTTTTTGCACAATATTGGAGGATATATTGTATTTGGAACGGATAATATACTGATTTCATCTTTTGTAGGTCTTGCTATGGTCGGGATATATTCGAACTATACAATGATAATAAATCAATTAGCAGCCGTAGTAAATCCTATATTAAATGGTATTGAAGCAAGTGTAGGGAATTTAATTGCAACTGAGAATAATGACAAAAATTATGCAATATTTAAAGTAACTTATCTAGTGAATTTTTGGGTCTTTTCTTTTTGTACCATATTTTTATTTAATTTGTTAGAGCCATTTATAGGGTGGTGGCTTGATAAGAAGTATTTATTAAATGACATGATTTTTGTAGTGATACTAATAAATTTTTATTTAACAGGTATGCGGACCGCGATAGCTATTTTTAAAAATAAAGCGGGATTATTTGTACAAGATAAGTATATTCCGTTAGTTGAAGCGATAATCAATTTAAGTTTATCCATTCTATTAGCTAAAATGTTTGGAGTGATAGGTATATTCATAGGCACGGCTATTAGTACAATTGCAACTGTACTTTGGATTCAGCCTTATATTGTATATAAAAATCTTTTTAAGAAATCGGTTTTGAAGTATTTCAAAACATATGTATTTTACATATTTTTAACTGTCGTTACAGGGTTCATTACTACAAGTATATGTAATCATTTTGTAGAAGGAAATACCTTTATTTCGTTAGTCGGAAAAGGTGTGATTTGCTTAATAGTACCAAATATAATATACGCTTTAATTTTTTATAAAAGCACAGAATTTCAATATATAAGGAATATCTTTAGTATGATGTTTTTACAAATTAAAAAAAAGCAAAACGTTATTTAGGTATAAAAAAGTATGGATAGTATGTTGATTTGGATTATTAAGGCAGTTTAATGTTTTTGAATCCTGTTAGTATGAAATGAAACTGGATTTTAATTAGAAAACGTGAACCATTAGCCCTAACATAGTATTTATATAATGCATAGTATTCTATTAAAGGGATACGTATTTAAGAAGAATATAAAATATTTATCCCCATGCACTGATATAAGTTGGAATTTTTCGATAAAATTCAACTTGCATCTTAGATGGAGGTTATATATAAATCATGGCAAAATTTCAGGTGACATGTGTTTTGAAAAGGAATCTTCCTGTGTTAAGCGAAGGGGAATTTTGTTTTTGTACAGATACTTGTGAATTGTTTATTGGGACGAGAAAAGGAAATGTTAAAGTATCAACAGAGAATAAATTTAAGAGTTTAATAAGTAAAATCAAAAGTAATACATTGGAGGGATTATATAACTTTAAGTCTAGTAAATCACTGATTGGAGAAACAGAATCTGCTAATGTGGTTTCGGGCACGTATTTTCTTGAGTTAGAGAGATGGGACGTTAAAAATGATGGAACGAACGCTGATAATACTTCTAAAGGGATTAATAATGCATTACTATGGGCATCTCAACAAGGGTTTATAGAAGTTGTTTTACCCAAGGGGATATATTTGATTGATGAAAATACACCAATTGAGCCACAAAGCTTTATGACTTTAAATTTAGGTGGATCAACTTTAAAAATAAGAAGTAATGGATTAGTTAAATATGCAATCGTACGATATCAAAGAAATCAAAAGTTTTCTCGAGTTACAAATGGAAGAATTGAAGGGGATAAAGATACACACGATTATACAACGATTCCTCATACTCATGAATGGGGATATGGAATTGAAGTAGGAAATACGACTCCTGCTGAGGGGAGTAATATGAATTATATTTCAATAGACAATATGGAAATTTTAAATTGTACTGGCGATGGCATAGCAATGGAAAGTACATGGGGACAAATTGGAGAATATGATTTTGCTGGTACATTTGAAGTGGGGGGGATTAGTGATGTCAATGGTGCCCTAATAGTAGATGATAATAAAATTAGATCGAATGTAAAAATAGATTTACATCATGATAGCATTATAAAGTGGGGATATTTTGGTTTATACGGGGATGGCTATGGTGGAGTTGGTTCAGGAATATACACAGAATTATATGATGTGTTGTTTTATAGGGCTGATAATACTTTTGTAACGGCTGCTAAGAGAGTAAGGTTTTTCGAAGAAGTGAATGTTCCAAAAGAAGCAGATTATGCGAAAATAGTTCTTCACCAAGGTACAATACCTACGGAAAACGGTTGTAAAATAACTGTTAGAATTCCGGAATTTTCTAAGAATGTCTTTGTTGAAAAATGTAAAGTACATGATTGTAGGAGACTTGGGGTAAGCGTATCTGGAGCGAAACAAATTTACATTAGAGATTGTGAAATTTACAAAATGAAAGGTACAGCACCTCAAGGAGCAATAGATATTGAAGATGGATATCGATTAAATCAATATATAAACATTGAGCGTAATAACATATATGATAATCAGGGATATAACATTGTTGTAGTTGGTGGTAGGTACATTAATATCATTCAAAATAAAATAGCTAATAACTCATTAGTAGTAGGCGAAAGTGTAGAGAAAGTAATTATAAACAATAATCACTTAAGGGAAGCAAGTTGTGTTTTAAGCGGAGAGGTAACTTTTACGAATAATCAAATGTATGCTACTCGAGTTACGATAGATCAAGGTGATAAGGAAGCGCTTATTGGTAACTGTACTTTCCATAATAGCGCATTGTCAATGGGAAGAGATAAAGCATATTGTATCCAAGTTAACCAATGTGAATTTTTTAGTGATCAAGATTTATTTCATTCATTTTCACAGTTAGGTTCAATAATTGGTTTCTCAGCAGAACCGCAAACTATATCAGATTGTGTTATTAAAGGAGGGGCTGTAGAGGGTACAAGTTTAACAGGCGTATCACCTGGTATGAAAAATGGATGGAGATTAAATAATATTTCTTTTATAGATACGAAACACCCGCAAGGAATCATCACGAATTTACCACCAGGAGTATATACGGGATGTAAATTTGAAAACAGCGGTACAATATCATTTGTTACAAAAACGCCTCAAGCAGAATATGAATTTAATGGATGTTCATTTAGCTGGGATGCGTATAATCTTTTTACTGTGGAGTCTTCTCAAAGGATAGCGATGCTAAAAGTGAAAAATAGCAATTTTAGAGGGGGAAGATGGGGCTCGGCATTTTTTTTATGGGACATTGGGGGAAGGATAGAATTTAATAATAATGCATTTGAATACCTTAATTCAGAATCGACAGATAGTATAATTAATTTTTGGAATGAAACATTTACGAGTGAGTTTATGTTAATAGAAAATAATATATTTAGATCAAATAAAAGTATGGTAGGCGTGAATGCAAATCAGATTTTACCCTCAATCACTTTGATTTTTAAAGATAATATTGTGGACACAGTGGTTATAAAGTTAAGGGATGAACATATAAAAAAAGATAATTATATTAATGGTGTCTTTGATTCGTCCGTATAAAGTTATAGGAAGTAATGGAGTAACCGACACTTCGTAAGTAGTGATATTGCAAGGAAATAGTTACATGAGTTAGTTATGTTTAAACGATTTGATGAGATAGAATGAATGATAGATAACGTAATTAAACAAAACAAGAGGCAACTAACTTTAGTTGCCTCTTGTTTTGTTTAATTGCATATAAAGTTTTAAAAAGTTAGGAGTATTAAACGTAAATAAGTAAGGGGGATAGTACATGAAAAGAATTTTTGATGTATGTATTTCTTTATTGTTATTATTTGTATGTTTGTTTCCTATTCTTGTTATAGCAATCTTAGTTAGGCTGAAATTAGGGTCTCCTGTACTGTTTAAACAACAGCGTCCAGGACTACATGGAAAACCGTTTAATCTTTATAAGTTTCGAACGATGCTAGATAAGAAGGGTAGTGATGGAGAATTACTTCCAGATCAAAATAGACTGACTGCTTTTGGGGCAATTCTTAGAAAATATAGTTTGGATGAGTTACCTCAACTTATAAATGTTGTAAGGGGGGATTTAAGTTTAGTAGGTCCACGACCATTATTGATGGAATACTTATCCCTATATTCTAGTAAACAGGCTAAAAGGCATAATGTAAAACCAGGAATTACGGGATGGGCACAAATAAATGGTAGGAATTTGATTACGTGGGAAGAAAAATTCGAATTGGATGTATGGTATGTGGAGAATCATTCTTTTTTATTAGACTTGAAAATAATTGTACTTACAATATTAAAAGTATTTAAAACAGAGGGAATAAATCATGTAGGGCATGTAACAATGGAGCGATTTACTGGAGGGGAAATAGAAATAAAGGGGGAGGGAAAATGAAAATTTTAATAATAGGATGTGGTGGGCATAGCAAGGTTGTGAGGGATATAATCTTATCAAATGAAGGATATGAAATAGTAGGTTATTTAGATGATTTGTATACAGGTATAAATATTGTAGATAATCTTTATTTTGGAGCAATTGCAGATGCAAGGGAAATTATCAATAATTTTAATGATGTAAAGCTCGTGATTGCTATAGGGAATAATAAAATAAGAAGGGAAATTGCAGACATATTAAATCAACAAAGTAGCATATATGCTACTTTAATTCATAAAACAGCTATTATAAGTTCAAATGCTAATATAGGAAACGGAACGGTAATTATGCCAAATGTGGTTGTTAATGCGGATACTTTCATCGGTAACCATACTATTATAAATACGGGCTCAATCATAGAACATGATAATATAATTGATGATTTTGTTCATATTTCACCACATGCTACACTTACAGGTTCTGTCACTATAGCAGAGGGGGCACATATAGGAGCATCAGCTACTATAATTCCAGGTGTTCAAATTGGTAAGTGGTCTATTGTTGGAGCTGGTTCTGTTGTCATAAATGATTTTCCATCTAATTGTACTGCGGCTGGTATTCCAGCCAAAGTTATTAATGTAGTAAATTGAGAGGAGATGAAGAATGATGATAAAAAATAAAGAGAAAATCTATCTTTCCTCTCCACACATGAGCGGAAATGAACAGAAATATATAAAAGATGCCTTTGACTCAAATTGGATTGCACCTCTTGGTCCAAATGTAGATGGGTTTGAAAGAGAACTTGCTTCTTTTGTAGGAGTTAAAGGTGGGGCTGCGGTGAGTTCAGGTACTGCTGCCATTCATTTAGCTTTACGATTATTAAACGTTCAAAAGGGGGATACTGTTTTTTGTTCAAGTCTCACTTTTATAGCGAGTGCAAATCCGATTGTTTATTTGGGAGCTGAACCGGTATTTATTGACTCAGAATCGGAAACATGGAACATGTCACCGCAAGCTCTAGCACTTGCGTTGCATGATGCTGATAAAGCAGGGAAATTACCTAAGGCTGTTATTCTTGTTCATTTATATGGTCAGAGTGCGAAATTAGATGAAATTCTTTCGCTTTGTAATCACTATGATGTTCCCATAATTGAGGATGCAGCAGAATCTTTAGGTTCTACATATAAAGGTAAAGCAAGTGGTACATTCGGAAAGTTTGGTGTGTATTCATTTAATGGAAATAAAATTATTACAACTTCGGGCGGTGGAATGCTTGTTTCTGATGATGTGGAAGCATTAGAAAGAGCGAGATTTTTAGCGACACAAGCAAAGGATCCAGCACCACATTATGAGCATAGTGAAGTAGGGTATAATTATCGAATGAGTAATATATTAGCTGGTATTGGAAGAGGACAATTAGAAGTGTTAGAAGATAGGGTGAGGGCTAGAAGGTCTATATATAAACGATATTATGAGGCGCTATCTTTCATACCAGGATTTTATTTTATGCCGGAATTAGAAAATACTCGTTCAAATCGTTGGCTCACTACATTGACAATTGATGAAAAGGAATCCGGGATCTCTATTGGAAAATTATTGAGGGATTTAGAGGTAGAGAATATTGAAGCGCGTTCTATGTGGAAGCCACTTCATACGCAGTCGCTCTTTAAAAAGAAGAAGTATTATCCGCATAGCAAAAATGAAGATGTGTCGCAGCATCTATTTCAAAGTGGGATTTGTTTGCCTTCAGGATCTAATATGTTAGTTGAAGATCAACAAAGGGTCATTCAAGGCGTTTTAAAAGCTATAGAATGAAAGTAATAAAAAGTAAGTAAAAGTGGAGAATTGTATACGTCCTACCCTTTGTTCTTTATAATGAATTTTTTGTGAAAGTCGTTTGGGAGTATCTAGTTTGAATTGACATGAAAAGGGTACAGTGTTAGGTTTTAAGTATCTAAAACTTAATTTAAAAATGAATTAAAGCATGTAGTTAAGAAGGTAATAAAATAAGTGTTTTTGTTCGTTAAAAAGAATGGAAAAGGGGTACGTTTAACGAATTTAATATATAAATAGTATTTGTAGTAACTTTTCCTATAATAGGAGGGGAAAAATGAGCGCTATAACTGGTATTATTCACTTTAATAATGAACCTGTAGCAATGGAACATGGCACACGATTAATGAGTGACTTACAAAAGTACCCTGCTGATGATATTCAAATATGGCATAAAGAAAACGCTTTTCTGGGATGTCACGCACAATGGATTACACCAGAGTCAGTTGGTGAGCAATTACCTTTCTATAATTATGAAAAACAACTGGCAATTACAGCAGATGCTATTATTGATAATCGTTATGAGTTGTTTGAAAAATTACAAGTAGATTATGCAGATAGAAAAAACATGACAGATAGCGAGTTAATTTTACTCTCTTATGAGAAATGGGGGGAAGCGGCTCCAAAATATTTGGTGGGCGATTTTGCCTTTATGATTTGGGATGAGAAAAAACAAATTCTGTTCGGAGCTAGAGATTTTTCTGGGAGCCGAACACTTTATTTTTATCGTAGTGAGAATAAATTTGCTTTTTGTACTATCATAAAGCCGTTATTTACTCTACCATATGTTGAAAAAACATTGAATGAGCAATGGATTGCTGAATTTTTAGCTATACCTGTAAATTTCGAGTCAGTAGATCCACAGCTAACAGTCTATAAATATATAGAACAGGTGCCTCCATCACACACTGTTTTGGTAAAGGATGGCAAAGTCAAATTTTCGCGATACTATATACCAACTGCTGGGAAAATGCTTAATTTAAAATCAAATGAAGAGTATGAAGAGGCGTTTCGAGAGGTGTATCAAAGTGCAGTGAAGGCACGTTTACGAACACATCACGAAGTAGGAGCTCATTTGAGCGGAGGGCTAGACTCAGGGTCTGTCGTTAGTTTTGCTGCAAAAGATTTACGCGCTGAAAATAAAAAATTACATACGTTTAGTTATGTTCCAGTAGAAGGATTTGAAGATTGGACACATAAAGGTAGGATAGCTGATGAAAGACCTTTTATTCAATCAACTGTAGGGCATGTAGGGAATATACGGGATTATTATTTAGAATTGCCGGAGAGAAGCCCACTATCGGAAATTGATGATTGGCTAGAAACAATGGAGATGCCATATAAATTTTTTGAGAATACTTTTTGGTTGAGTGGAGTTTATGAAAAAGCATCTCAGCGTGACATAGGAGTACTCCTTAGCGGCCAAAGAGGTAATTGGACAGTATCGTGGGGGCCTATGTTAGATTACCAGGCAATGCTGTTAAAAAAATTACATTGGATTCGTTTTTATCGTGAACTACATTTATATAGTAGAAATCTAGGAGTGAAAAAAGCACGTGTTTTTGAAGTGGTAAGAAGAAAAGCTTTTCCGTTTTTTCATCAGTTACTTTCTTCAGAGGAACAAGATGTTTTTCCTATCATAATCAATCCGGAATTTGCAAAAAAAATGAATGTTTTTGATAGGCTCAAAGAACAGGATGTTGATATAACAGGTACCTCTATCTCAACTGCATATGACATGAAAAGAGAACAATTTGAAAAACCATATTATTGGAGTATAAATGGAACGTATGAAACGAAATTATCGTTACGTTATGCTTTATGGGATCGTGATCCTACAAATGATTTGCGGGTTATTCAATTTTGTTTATCAGTCCCGGAAGAGCAGTATGTTCAAAATGGTTTAGATCGATCTCTTATCCGGAGAGCAACAAAAAACTTTCTTCCTGATAAAGTACGATTAAATCAACGCGTCCGAGGTGTTCAAGGTGCAGATGGTGTTTACCGTATGGCTCCTTTTTGGAATGAATTTATTGAGGAAGTTCAAGAACTTAGTGTAGATCCAATAATCTCTGAATTTCTAAATGTAGAGGTAATTAAGAAAGCTATCTCAAAAATATGTAAAGAACCTCGACCAGAGTATGCATTTGATTTAGATTTTAGAATTTTAATGCGTAGCTTAATCTTCTATCGATTTATAAAAAAAATTAATATGAAAGGAGGTGATACGTATGAAAAAGGAATGGAAACAACCTGTATTAGAAGTACTTAATATTAATATGACTATGGCGGGTCCAGGACATAAAGTTCCTGACGCAGTTCAACCTGATCCAGATGATCCAGTGAAGTATAGTTAAGTGATTGGAAAAATAAAGCTCTTATATAGTTTTATTATATAAGAGCTTTCAAAAAAATTGACAATGTGGGGTGAATAGGATGATTGATTCGATGGGAAATGTGTTATACAAAGCCTTCGGGTTAAAAATAGTAAGTGAAATCCCATTACCCGAATTGTCTCAGCTGAATGAAAAGAAAGAGATGGCAGATGTTCAAATCGAAATAACTGATTTATCTGAACGGTGGGATAGATATGACGAATCACAACAAAAAAACATTGTAGTGGAAGATGATGTAGTGATGTTTCATGTTCCTCAAACTGCAATATTTTCTATCCAAGCGGGCGAGAAAATTACTTTTTCACCTATGCCAGAGGCGAAAGAAGATAAAATTCGATTATACATTCTGGGAACTTGTATGGGGGCAATTTTAATGCAACGGAAAATACTTCCATTGCATGGAAGTGTAATCGCCATAGATGGGAAAGCGTATGCATTAATTGGTGATTCAGGAGCTGGAAAATCAACGTTAGCCTCGGCTTTTTTGAATGCAGGATATCAACTTTTAAGTGATGATGTAGTTGCTGTGTCTCTTTTGAATAAAAATAATGCAGTAGTTCATCCTTCTTATGCACAACAAAAATTATGGCAAGAGAGCATAAATGAGTTAGGAATGGAAGTAGCGCAATTTAGCCCTTTGTTTGAAAGAGAAACGAAGTATGCTGTTCCTGTGAATTCTCAATTTTTCCCCGATCCATTACCTCTTGCTGGTGTTATTGAATTAGTAAAAACACAGGGAGAAGATATTGAGATGATCCGTATAGAAGGTCTCACACGCTTGTACAAGTTATACCAACATACTTTTAGAAATTCTTTGATTTCTAAATTAGGATTGATGGAATGGCATTTTGAAACTTCATCTAATGTTGCAAGTGGAATGGAGATGTTTCAATTAAGACGCCCGGATTCGAAATTTACAGCTCATGAGCTTGTGCAAGTTATTCTAAATACTATACAGAAAGGGAGTATGGTTGATGGTTGTTCATTCGAGAAACATATCATTAGAACATAATGTTGTACAGAGTGAAGGTAATATAGTAAGTGATATGGATGGAGAAAAAGTTATGTTAAATGTCCAAAAAGGAAATTATTATAACTTAGGTGAAATAGGCGGAGAAATATGGGAGCGTATTGAAAAGCCGATAAAAATTAATCAGCTTGTTACTATGTTAGTATCTAACTATGAAATTGAACGAAAAGATTGTGAAGAGCAAGTTCTGTCCTTTTTAGAGTGTTTATTACAAGAAGGTTTAATTCAAATAAAAGATCAATCTAATAGATAGATTCATAATTTCAAGAGAACCGTTAGGAAGGGATTAATGAATATTGTGAAAAGGTTAAGGGTATTTTTATCGCTGAGCATGGAAACAAAGCTTTTATTTTTAGAGGCTTTTATTTTTTTAGGGTGGGCGCGTGTACTAAAAAGTATTACCTTTTCCAAAGTTGCACCTTCTTTAGGGGATTACATGAACGAAACATCAGTTTCACAAATTCAGCCACACGGGGATACACTAAAGAAGGTGTCTGAAGCTATCTCTATTATGAGTCGTTATACTTTTTGGGAAAGTCAGTGTCTTGTTAAAGCTATAGCTGGGATGAAAATGCTCGAAAAACGTCACATTGAGAGTACTCTTTATTTAGGAACTGCTAAGGATAGTCATGGGGAATTAATTGCGCATGCATGGCTACGGAGCGGTTCTTTTTATGTTACTGGATCAGAAGGAATGGAGAAATTTACTGTCGTTGGATCATTTGCAAAGAGGCTAAGTGAGGACACTATTAAAGGAGAATAAAATGGAGAAAGATTTTGGTCTGAATGTAGAGTTCATGTCTAAGGAATTGAAACTTCTTTTTGCAATTTTGAAGTTACAAGATGACGAAACAGTACAAACATACAGTAATGAATGGTTTTCGGGTATTGATTGGGAGGTATTTCTTGAGCAAGCTGTGCATCATCGCGTTTATCCGGTGATATATCAAAAACTTAAACAGGTGGATGAGGAACTAATTCCTTCACATATTGTACAAACCTTGAATAGAAAATATAAAAAAAATACATTTCACATGCTTTATTTAAGTGCTGAAATGGAACGAATAAATAAATTATGTAATGAAAATAAGATTCGTATGATTTTTCTAAAAGGACCTGTACTATCTCAGGACTTATATGGGGATATTTCTTTACGAACATCCTGTGATTTGGACGTTCTAATTCCGATGCAAAATTTAGAAAAATTAGAAATGCTACTTTTAGAGCAGGGGTATGTAAAAGATGATTATATTCAAACGATATTAAATGATTGGAAATGGAGGCATCATCATATAACATTTTTTCATCCAACAAAGCAGATTAAGCTTGAGATTCATTGGAGGTTAAATCCTGGACCGGGTAAGGAACCTGGGTTTGAAGAACTTTGGAAGCGAAAGAGAAAAAGTACCCTTACGAGTAATTCTGTATATATGTTAGGGGAGGAAGATTTATTTTTATTTCTTGTATCTCATGGTGCTAGACATGGTTGGTCCAGATTACGCTGGTTAGTAGATATAAAAAAAATTGTCGATCAAGAACTTAATTGGAGTGAGATTCATAAGTTAATGAGAAAATATCACATGCTTCATTTAGGAGGACAAGCATTAATTTTAGCAGCTCAATTGCTAGGTGTACGACTAGATGAAAGGATGATGGGATTAGTAGCGAAAAAACATTCAAAGCAGCTAGCTCAAGAGGCGCTGTTTTATTTCAAGCAAATGATAAATTTGCATACCGAACCTGTCCCAGAAGAAGTATTTATCTATCATAGTCGACATTTATTTTCACTAATGTCTAATCACCAAAAGATTTTATATATTATGAGCCAATTATATCCTTATCCAATTGATGCAAAAACATTACCGTTACCTAAATTTCTTCATTTTTTATATTTTCCTTTACGTCCGTTTTTATGTCTTTGGAGGAAAACAAAGAAGCTTGCTTTGTTATAGGGGGAACATCGATGAATCATATTATATATTTTATGAAGAAATTATATTCTTCAGCGGGAAACATACTGTATGTGAATTTATTTGGTATGGTTTTAATAAGTTTACTTGAAGGGATAGGTATTATTTTATTAATTCCTATGATAAGTATGACTGGAATAATTAATATAGGCGAAGAGACTACTTTTATTGCACCTGTCTCTAGATTTTTGCAGGATTTTCCTGAAATAACAAGTCTAGCTTCTATTTTAGGTATATATATACTAATAGTGTTAGGTCAAAATTTACTACAAAGAAATATAACGCTAAGGGATGCGAGAACGCAACAAGCTTTTGTACGAGAATTAAGAATAGAAACATATAGTATGATTTTAAAAGCAAAGTGGAGTTTTTTTCTAGAGAAAAGGAAAACAAATCTAATAAATATATTAACTACAGAATTAGCTCGTGTAAGTTATGGGGTTAATTTAATTTTACAATTGTTAGCTGCTATTCTGTTTACATTTATACAGGTGGGGATTGCGTTTTTATTATCTCCTCAAATAACTATATTTGTTTTGGTCTTTGGCTTATTATTCTTGGTAGCTTCTCGTGTTTTTATAAAAAAAGCACGAATACTAGGCGGTAAGACCTCAGAATTGGCAAAAGATTATCTTTCTGGTATAACAGATCATTTTAATGGAATTAAAGATATAAAGAGTAATACTTTGGAATCATCACGTTTAGATTGGTTACAATCTATAACAGAAAAGATGAGTAATGAGCAAATAGAGTATATGAGAATAAGATCGAACTCTCAATTGTTTTATAAAGTTTCAATGGCTATATTAATTGCATTTTTTTTATTATTATCAGTAAGTATGTTTCAAGCGCAATCTACCCAATTACTATTAATCATCCTCATCTTTTCCAGACTATGGCCGAGATTCATGACAATTCAATCAAATTTAGAACAACTGGCTGCAAGTATTCCTGCTTTTAAGTCATTATGGGAGTTGCAAGAGGAATGTAAGGAAGCGATTGAAATGCAGGATATACATCAGCAAAAACATATTGAGCCGATTTGTATAAAACAAGGTATTGAGTGTAAGGATGTTTACTTTCGTTATAATAAGCAAGAATCTTTATATGCACTTCAAAATATTAATGTGCAAATTCCTATAAATAGTATGACGGCCATTGTGGGGCATTCTGGTGCTGGAAAAAGTACATTAATTGATGTGTTAATGGGATTAATCCAACCAGAAAAAGGTCAAGTATTAATAGATGGTACTCTTCTTACAACTGATAATTTATTGTCATTAAGGCGAGCTATTAGCTATGTACCACAAGATCCGTTCTTATTTAATGCTAGTATAAGAGAAAATTTATTGATGATTGATTCGAATGCAAGTGAAGAACAAATTTGGTCTGCATTAGAATTTGCGGCAGCAACTGAATTTGTACGAATGCTACCAAAGGGGCTTGATACGTTGATTGGAGATCGTGGGGTGAGGCTTTCAGGTGGTGAACGTCAGCGACTTGTATTAGCTAGGGCCATTTTAAGAAAACCGTCGATTTTAGTATTAGATGAGGCTACGAGTGCGTTAGATACTGAAAATGAAGTGAAAATTCAATCAGCAATAGAAAGATTGAAAGGAACGATGACTATCGTTGTTATTGCACATCGCTTATCTACTATACGCAACGCAGATCAAGTTATTGTGTTAGGGAAAGGTGAAATTGTACAAAAAGGTGAATTTAATCAATTGGCTAAGGAGAGGAAAGGTGTGTTTCGAAATTTATTGGGCTCACAAATGGAAGTTGGTTCATAGAGGAGCAAGAGTGAATGAAGTTTTGTGTTCATACAGTTCGAATCGAATAAAAGCCCGAGTAAAGGTCAGTTATAACAAGATCTTATTCGGGCTTTTATTTGTGCGTTTTCTAAATTTAGGAAATAAATATAAATAGGTACCTTGCAATAGATAGTACCAAGTGGTATATTATGGATAAAAGGGCTACCGTGTATTGAACAGTACTAAGGTAAGAAAGGGGGATTGCAATTGAACGTTCAGTTTAAAAAAGGTGTGTTAGAACTATGTGTTTTGGCACTTGTGAAACGTAAAGATAGTTATGGTTATGAACTTGTTCAGCAAATCTCAAATAAATTTTTAATATCGGAAGGGTCTGTGTATCCATTATTGCGTCGTTTAACGAAAGAGGGATATTTTCAAACGTACTTAAAAGAGTCTACAGAGGGGCCACCTCGTAAATATTATCAGTTAACAGAGCAAGGGGAGATGCAACTTAAGCTATTGGTAACAGAGTGGCGAGATTTTGCGAAAGGTGTACAAGAAATTATTGAAGGGGTGAATTGGGATGAATAAAGAACAGTTTCTTAGAGAGTTATCGAATCAGCTTAGAAAGTTACCAGAAGAAGAGCGGCAGGATATTTTGTTTGATTATGAAGAGCATTTTCAATTCGGAATAGAAGAAGGGAAAAGTGAATCGGAAATAATAAAAGGGCTAGGTTCTCCGAAAGCAATTGCAAAAGAATTGCTAGCGATGTATCGATTTGATGAGATGAAAAAAGATCCGTCGACTTCAAATGTGACAAGAGCTGTCATGGCAGCGATTGGACTTAGTTTGTTTAATTTTATTATTGTGTTAGGCCCGTTAGTTGCAATTATCGCTTTTATATTTTCCTTTTGGGTTGGTGGTATTGCTAGTGTAGTGACACCGTTTTTCGTTATTGTAAAAGTATTTATGGGCACTTTTATATGGTTAGATCTTTTCGTTAGTATAACATTTGTTGGAGTAGGTTTGTTGTTATGTATTATTGCTTATTATAGTACGAAGTGGTTTAAGAAATTATGCGTACGATATGTCATATGGAACTTCAAAATGATAAAAGGGGAGTAGATGATGAAAAAAATACTGTTAGTAGCTATCGCTTGTATCATTGTTGGAGTAATAGGGATTTCGCAAACATATAAAAAAGCAGTAGCAAATGTCGAGGCGGGAAATAAGGAAGATGTTATTAAAAACGAAGCGTTAAAAAACGTAGAAGTTGATTTGGCTGCTGGAGATGTTGTTATCCAAAAATCTCCAGACTCCTCTTTTTATGTAAAGCAAACAGGGGATGTGCGAAAACAGGAGATTCGTATTGTTGAAGAGGGTGACGCATTAAAAATTATAGGAGGAAGAGAAAATGGTGATTCGTTTGATTTTTCATTTTACAATTTCAGATTTCAAACGCCTACAGTAACTATATTTGTACCTGAACGTTTTTACCAAGAGATAAAAGTAAAATCATCCGCTGGACAAATAGAAATTAGTGATGTGAAAAGTGACCGTGTAAGAGTGGAGACACTTGCTGGAGAAGTGGAGTTGAAACATGTAACAGCTAAGAATGTGGAGGGATCTACAAAAGCTGGTGAGGTGAATTTTGAAAAAGTAATAGGGAAAGTGACAGCGAAAACAGCTAGTGGAGATGTAGAGATTATTGACCATGATTCTAAATATGATTTAGAGGCAAGTTCAACCGCTGGAGACATAGATATTACTTTATTGGAAAAACCACAAAATGCAGTTATAAGTGGGCAAAGTGCTGCTGGAGATGTAACGATTTTTAATGAGGAAAATAGAAACGTAATAATTGGTAATGGGAGTACAAAGATTAACGGTAAAACAGCTGCTGGAGATGTTACTATAGAAACACGTTAATAAATAATATGTGCGTTTTTGAATGGAATTCTATCAAAATATAAAAAGAAGATAATTACCTATATAAATAAGGTAATTATCTTCTTTTATTATTTTTTAATGTAAATCACGATATACACCAATTACTTTTCCGATAACTGACACTTGTTTTAAAATGATAGGTTCTAATGAAGAGTTTTCCGGTTGTAGACGGAAGTGGTCTTTTTCTTTATAAAAGCGTTTAACAGTTGCTTCGTTGTCTTCTGTTAAAGCCACTACAATTTCACCGTTGTATGCAGACTGTTGTTGGCGAACAACAACTAAATCACCATCAAATATACCAGCGTCAATCATACTATCTCCAGAAATACGTAACATGAACACTTGATCTGCTCCAGCAACAATGCTAGCCGGAAGTGGGAAGTGATCTTCTACACTTTCAACCGCTGTAATTGGTAATCCAGCAGTAACTTTTCCGATGATTGGAACTTGAATAACAGATTGTGTTTCTGCATCCATTCGATCGTCACCTAAAATTTCAATTGCTCGTGGTTTTGTTGGATCGCGTCGAATATATCCCTTTTCTTCTAGTCGTGATAAATGTCCGTGCACTGTAGAACTAGAAGCGAGGCCGACTGCTTGACCGATTTCACGTACGGAAGGTGGATATCCTTTTTCTTGTACTTTTAGCTTAATAAAGTCGAGAATGTCTTGCTGGCGTTTTGTTAACTTTTCCATGTTTTCTAACACCTCGTTTTCTTTCATTTTTCTTATTAATAAGTATAACATGCGAAAAAACATTCTACAAACATAAGTTCGAACAAAAGGCGAATTTATGTTACACTAGAGGGAAAATATAGCGAGAAAGAGGGGTTCAAAATGAATGCAATTATTTATGCACGTGTGAGTACAACAAAAGAAGCACAGGAAACATCATTATTACGTCAAAAAGATGAATTATTGCATTTAGCTGAGCGCTATCAAATGAATGTTATAAAAGTAATTGAAGAGCAGGCTAGTGGTTATACCATTGAACGTGACGGTATATTAGAAGTGCTGGATACAATTCGAGATGAACAAATTGATGTGCTACTTATACAAGATGAAACGCGCCTTGGTAGAGGGAATGCGAAGATTGCATTAATGCACTGTTTACATAAAGAGGGAATAAAAGTGTATACACATACTCATAGTGGTGAATTACAGCTTTCGGATTCTGATTCGATGGTGTTAGATATAATCGGGATTGTTGAAGAGTATCAAAGAAAGATTCATAACTTGAAAATTAAACGTGGCATGCAGCGCGCAGTAGAAAAAGGCTATCGCCCAGAAAATAATTTAAAAAATCGTAATTTAAGCGTAGGCCGAGAGAAAAAAGAGGTGCCAATTGAAGAAATTGTACGTTTACGCAAAAGTGAACTGACTTTCGAAGAAATTGCGGCAACGCTTCGTGGATTTGGTCATAATGTTTCAAAAGCGACTGTACATCGTAGATATGTAGAGTATACAAAGCAATTGCTTGATAAAGAAGAGTAACTATTGTATGATAATAATCAGTTTTGATTAGAAGGGGGATTCGAGATGATTAATCACGAACTCGTTGAACGCATTAACTTCTTAGCGAAAAAAGCAAAAGCTGAAGGTTTAACTGAAGAAGAACAACGTGAGCGTCAATCGCTACGTGAACAATATTTAAAAGGATTTCGTCAAAATATGTTAAATGAACTTAAAGGGATTAAAGTTGTTAACGAAGAAGGTACAGATGTTACACCGACGAAATTAAAAGCTTTAAAAAAGCAAGATAATGAAAAATTAAACTAAAAGATGGGCGAATTCGCCCATCTTTTTTAATTGTTAAATTCGTTATTTAATAACTTTCCAGTTATTATTTTGCGTTGCTTCTATCCTTTTATGCTTCAAGATGTAGTTAGCGATAAGTTCAGACATATCTGTAGGTATGTCTTTTACTACTGGCTTATTTTGAAACATAAAGAAATTTCCACCACCACTTGCACGATAATTATTCATAACAACGTCATATTCTCCATCCATATGAAGAGGGGTGCCTTTATGCTGTAAAGATTCTACTCTTTCACCAATTGGTTTTGAAATGTTTAATACGTATGAAATCCCTTCCCACATATCATAATTATAGTGTGTAGGCTTTGGTTCTATATATGCAGGGTTAACGATTATATTTCCATCCTCATTTAAAATGAAATAGGTAGCGGAGAGTTCGAGAGCATCTTTTATATCTGCTCCAGTTACACGAATCACTTTTAATGTATTTGGATAAATGTAATTAGAAACGATGTCCCGCATTGTTACATATTCCGGGAAACCGGGAGATGCATTATGAAACAAACTTGTACAAGAAATGGAAACATTAGCTATATCCATTTGTATTTTATTTATAAATTCAATAAATGGATGGTCTTGTAAACGAGTTTGCATAGCATCTGAAATTTGCATGTCCCCCTTAATGATTCCAATAGGTTGATCAAGCCACTTTTGTGTATTCTCTTCATAATCAGATACTAAGGAAAGAACATCTGGATCTGCCTCAATTCCTTGTACCGTCAATAATTCTGAATAACTTTCTTTTTTTACCCACGTCTGACCCATTTTTTTAAAGGTTACGGTTATTTTTCCAACTGATTGCCCATTACATCCAGTCTGTAAAATAGTTACACCATTATCCAAAGTTTGAGAAAGTTCTCGATGTTGGTGGCCTGTTAATAAAATATCTATCCCTTCAATTTCATGACACATTGCATATCCTTGATTTTCACCTGTTAAAACTTCAGTAGGTTCTCCAGTTTGTAAATCACGTTCAAATCCTCCGTGATAGGCTACGACTACTAAATCTGGTTTTTCGTGTTCATGGATGTAAGAAACCCATTTTTTTGTAGTTTCAAGTGCGTCTTCAAAATGTAAGTCTTGAATATGAAGGGGTTGTTCCCAGTTTGGGATGTAATGTGTCGTTACTCCTAATATAGCAACCTTTATATTGGATTCGACATGTTGTATCATATAGGGTTTTCCAAAATAAGGTTCTTTTCTATTTTTATCCAAAATATTAGCTGATAGATACGGAAAGTTTGCGGTAGCCACAGCGTTATTTAATATATCCATTCCATAATTAAATTCATGATTTCCGATCACTGCAGCATCGTAACTTAAATGGTTGGCCAATAAGGACATTGGGTTTTTCCTATTTTTTTCGTATGTAGCGTAGTGATAAGTAAATGGTGTTCCTTGTATGAAATCACCGTTATCAATTAAAAGAACGTTTGTATTTTGGAAACGTTCTTTTTTTATAAGAGTAGAAATTTTAGCTAAACCAATTTCTGCTTGCGAGTTATTTTGGTAGTGAATTGGATAAACAGTACCATGTATATCACTCGTTAATAAGATGTTTAAAGTTACAATTTGATTTTGATTCAACATCATTCACCTTTTCTATTGTTATCTTTAAGTTAATCATATCAAAAATATGAAGAGAATTTTAATGTGAATGTATAGAGTGTGTAAAAATTATGTAAATAGGCAATTTTTTGTAAAAAAGTGTGATATATTTCTTCATGTTTATGGAAGGTTATTTTATAACAACAAAAAATGGAGGCATTAACATGTTGAAAAAAGTTTTTGCAATGAGCACAACAGTTGTACTAGCAGCGGGATTATTAAGTGGCTGTGGAACGAAGGAATCAAGTGCAAGTAAAAGTGAAGACACAAAAAAAGGGTATGTACCAAAGACGTTAAATGTTCAATTTGTTCCTTCTCAAAATGCAGATACGTTAGAAGCTAAGGCAAAACCATTAGAAAAGTTATTAAGTGATAAATTAAACATTCCGGTAAAAGTTAGTATTTCAACGAATTACAATACAATTGTAGAAGCGATGGCATCTAAGCAGGTAGATGTAGGTTTCTTACCTCCAACAGCATATGTGTTAGCACATGAGAAAAAGGCTGCAAATGTAATTTTACAGGCACAACGTTTTGGAGTAGAGGATGAAACAGGGGCTCCTACAAAAGATTTAGTAGATTTTTATAAATCTGAATTTGTTGTTAAGAAAGATTCTAATATCAATAGTGTAAAAGATTTGAAAGGTAAAAAAATTGGTTATCAAGATGTGACATCATCAGCAGGGTACGTATGGCCGGCAGCGGTGCTGTTAAAAGAAGGAATTGATCCGTTGAAAGATGTGAAACCTGTTACATTAAAAGGTCACGATCAGTCTCTTATTGCTCTTTTAAATGGTGATGTAGATGCGGCTGTTGTATTCCAAGATGCGCGTAACATTGTAAAAAAAGATTATCCGAATATATTTGATCAAACGAAAATAGTGAAATTTACAGAGAAAATTCCAAACGATACAATTTCTGTACGCTCAGATTTAGATGCAGAGTGGAGTAAGAAATTACAAGATGCTTTCATTGAAATTGGAAAGAGTGAGGAAGGTCACAAAATTATTAAAGAAGTATACTCACATGAAGGATATGTTAAATCTGATGATAGTAAATTTGATATCGTTCGTGAATATGGAAAGAAAGTAAAAACACAATAATACATATGGAAATGGCGACTAACTGGAAAGTGTGTGGTTCCAGTTAGTTTGCCGTTTTTAGGTTACTGATAATATATTGAAAGTAGGTAATAGGTGTGATAGAGTTTCGGAATGTCTCCAAAGTGTATCCGAATGGTACAAAAGGATTAAATAATATAAGTTTAAAAATTCAAAAAGGCGAGTTTGTTGTAATGGTAGGACTGTCTGGTGCTGGAAAATCTACACTCCTTAGATCAGTAAATCGCCTTCATGAGATTACAGAGGGAGAAATCATTATTGAAGGGGAGTCTATTACCGCTGCAAAAGGAAAAGGATTACGACGTATGCGCCGGGATATTGGTATGATTTTTCAAAGTTTTAACCTAGTAAAGCGATCAACGGTATTGAAAAACGTATTAGCTGGCCGTGTTGGATATCATTCGACACTGCGCACAACGTTAGGGTTGTTTCCAAAAGAAGATTTGGAACTTGCATTTCAGGCGTTAAAAAGAGTGAATATTTTGGAGAAGGCATATGCACGGGCTGATGAATTATCAGGAGGACAACAGCAACGTGTATCGATAGCTAGAGCATTGGCGCAAGAAGCGAAAATTATATTGGCGGATGAACCTGTTGCATCGTTAGACCCACTTACAACAAAGCAAGTGCTGGATGATTTGAAAAAAATTAACGAAGATTTTGGAATTACGACAATTGTAAACTTGCATTCTATTGATTTAGCTAGGCAATATGCTACTCGTATTATTGGATTACACGCGGGTGAAATTGTTTTTGATGGATTGGTAGATGAGGCAACGGACGAAAAATTTGCTGAAATATATGGGGAAGTAGCTCAGAAAAATGAATTATTAGAGGTGGCGGCTAAATGAGTGGCGTGACGATGTACTCGAAATCGATACCGAAGCCGCCGAGTAAATTGAAACATATGCTAACGGTTATTCTCGTTATTGTAATGTTGTGGGGAAGTAGTGTCCAGGTCGATGCATCATTTTCAAAACTAGTAATTGGTTTTCCTAATATGATCGATTTATTGAAGGAAATGGTGCCGCCAGATTGGAGTTATTTTCAAGTAATTACAACGGCAATGTTAGATACGATACGTATGGCGATTGTTGGGACGACTTTAGGAGCAATTTTAGCTATACCACTTGCACTATTTGCGGCAAGTAATGTATTTACTAATGTGTTTTTGTACAGTCCAGCTCGTTTGATTTTAAATTTTATACGAACGATACCAGACTTACTATTAGCTGCTATTTTTGTGGCGATTTTTGGAATAGGACCACTTCCAGGCATTTTAGCTCTTACTTGTTTTTCAGTTGGGCTCGTAGCGAAATTGTTGTATGAGTCCATTGAAGCAATTGACCCTGGACCGTTAGAAGCGATGACAGCTGTAGGAGCTAATAAGGTGCAGTGGATTGTTTATGGGGTAGTTCCGCAAGTGAAAGCGCATTTTGTCTCATATGTACTTTATACATTTGAGGTGAATGTCCGTGCAGCTGCTGTATTAGGGTTAGTAGGGGCAGGGGGCATTGGATTGTATTATGATCGTACACTTGGATTTTTACAATATCAACAAACTGCTTCTATTATTATTTATACTCTTGTTGTTGTATTGTTAATTGATTATATAAGTACATTGTTGCGGGAGAAATTATAATGAGTGAATCGACGATGATCATACCAAAACGAAAGAAACCAAGTGTGTATCGCTGGATTATTTTTATAGCACTTGCGGTTATATATGTATGGGCCTTTTCAGGAGTACCGCTAGAGGGAATAAAGAATACCGCGGGAGAAATTACAAAAGCAATTATGACAGGGGTATTGAATCCAGATTGGTCGTATGTATCCTTGCCAGATGGAGAAGATTTATTACATGGTTTAATTGATACGTTGGCTATTGCGATATTAGGTACATTTATTTCCGCCTTTTTATCAGTGCCATTTGCTTTTTGGGCAGCAACAAATATGAGTAGTGGAAAATTAACTTCAGGAACTGGGAAGTTTGTACTTAGTTTTGTCCGTACATTTCCTGAGTTAGTAATGGCACTTTTATTTATAAAAGCTGTCGGTCCAGGTTCTTTCGCTGGAGTACTAGCTTTAGGATTGCATTCTATCGGGATGTTAGGAAAGCTGTATTCGGAAGGAATCGAAAATATTGATAAGGGACCGACCGAAGCGCTAATTGCTACAGGAGCAAACCGTTTTCAAATTCTTTGGTACGCGGTATTCCCACAAGTGTTACCTGACTTCTTATCTTATACGTTATATAGGTTTGAAATTAATGTGCGATCCGCTACAATATTAGGCGTTATTGGAGCAGGGGGTATTGGTACACCGCTAATTTTTGCTTTAAGTTCACGGAATTGGTCCCGCGTAGGAATTATTTTATTAGGCATCATTTTAATGGTAATTATCATTGACTTTATTTCAAGTTCGATTCGGAAGAAACTCGTATAAATGATTTTAGAAGCACCTATAGAAGGTGCTTCTTTTGTATAATATAAAGTAATTAATTTGGAAATCATTGAATAACAGGGGGGATATTTTGGCTTTACAACATGAATTTGTATTTGTTTCATTTGAAAAAAAGGATTGGATCTTGAAGGTGTGAATTGGATTGAAGATTGTTTCTTGTATAAAGAAGAGGCGACGATAGAGGAATGTGTTGTATTAAGCGATGAGCTAATCGTGTATCTATTAGATGTTATCCATTGGATTCCGGTTTATTACCCTGCTAAAAGAGCAGAAGGATTTGGAATTCATTATTATGGTATTACAAAAATTGAACAGAAAGGGGCAGTGGTAGCAGAACAGTTATTTTCTTTACTGATTAGCATGTTTTCTTTAGCGCCAGAAACAATCGAACTGACAGGACAGTTTCAATGGGAAAATGAAAATGATACTGCTGGAAAATATGAAAAATATGTATTTAATCGAGATACATTATGCCTAGAAATAGAGTCTTTTATTCGTTTGCTTCGCAGAGTGAAAAATGCGGAAGGATATATTTTGCATTATGGAATTTGAAAATGATGAATAAATATACAGATAATTTCCTTTCTTTTTAAAATAAAAACAATAAAAAAGTATGTCATATTGAATGCCCATACATCCCTGGAATCATTGATTTTTTTATGGGAAATCAAAAAAACATCAACATATTTGTCGATACATGTTGTATAATCTTGCGTGGGAAGCTATCATATAAATGTATAAAACGTTTACTAATATAAGCGAAGGGAAGAATAGCATGTCACATTCAATCGAACAACTTTCTATCAACACGATTCGCACATTATCCATCGATGCGATTGAAAAAGCAAACTCTGGTCACCCAGGAATGCCAATGGGTGCAGCACCAATGGCTTATACATTATGGACTCAATTTATGAAACACAATCCAAATAACCCAACGTGGTTTAACCGTGATCGTTTCGTATTATCTGCAGGTCATGGTTCAATGTTATTATACAGCCTACTTCACCTATCTGGTTATGATGTAACAATGGATGACTTAAAGAACTTCCGTCAATGGGGAAGCAAAACTCCAGGACATCCTGAGTACGGTCATACAGCAGGTGTAGATGCAACTACTGGTCCACTTGGACAAGGTATTGCAACAGCTGTAGGTATGGCAATGGCTGAAAGACATTTAGCTGCTAAATATAATCGTGATGCGTATAATGTAGTAGATCATCATACATACGCTATTTGTGGTGATGGAGATTTAATGGAAGGCGTTTCTGCTGAAGCATCTTCATTAGCTGCACATTTACAATTAGGTCGCCTTGTTGTGCTTTACGATTCAAATGATATTTCATTAGATGGCGATTTAAATCGTTCATTCTCTGAAAGTGTAGAAGATCGTTACAAAGCATACGGATGGCAAGTAATCCGTGTTGAGGATGGAAACGATATTGGAGCTATCGCAAAAGCAATTGAAGAAGCGAAAGCTGACGAAAAACGCCCAACGCTAATTGAAGTAAGAACGACAATTGGTTTCGGTTCTCCAAACAAATCAGGAAAATCAGCTTCACATGGTTCTCCACTTGGTGCAGACGAAACAAAATTAACGAAAGAAGCATACGCTTGGACTGCTGAACAAGACTTCCATGTTGCAGAAGAAGTATATGACAACTTCCGCAAAACAGTACAAGATGTTGGTGAAAATGCGCAAGCAGCTTGGAACACAATGTTAGGCGAATATGCACAAGCATATCCAGAATTAGCAAACGAATTCCAAGCGGCAATGAACGGTCAACTTCCAGAAGGTTGGGAGCAAAGTTTACCTACTTATGAATTAGGATCAAAAGCAGCAACTCGTAATTCTTCAGGTACTGTAATTAATGCAATTGCAGAGTCTGTACCATCATTCTTCGGTGGATCTGCTGACCTTGCTGGCTCTAATAAAACATACATGAATAACGAAAAAGACTTTACAAGAGAAGATTACAGCGGTAAAAACATTTGGTACGGTGTACGTGAGTTCGCAATGGGTGCAGCAATGAACGGTATTGCGCTACATGGCGGTTTAAAAACTTACGGTGGTACGTTCTTCGTATTCTCTGACTACTTACGTCCAGCAATTCGTCTTGCAGCATTAATGCAATTGCCAGTAACGTATGTATTCACACACGACAGTATCGCTGTTGGTGAAGATGGTCCAACACATGAACCAGTTGAGCAATTAGCGGCGCTTCGTGCAATGCCAAATGTTTCTGTTATTCGTCCAGCTGACGGTAACGAATCTGTTGCAGCTTGGAGACTAGCTTTAGAATCTACAAACAAACCAACTGCTTTAGTATTAACTCGTCAAGATCTTCCAACATTAGAAGGTGCAAAAGACGATACGTATGAAAAAGTAGCAAAAGGTGCATATGTAGTTTCTGCAAGCAAGAAAGAAACAGCTGATGTTATCTTACTTGCAACTGGATCTGAAGTAAGTCTAGCTGTTGAAGCACAAAAAGCATTAGCAGTAGACGGTGTTGACGCATCTGTTGTCAGCATGCCATCTATGGATCGCTTTGAAGCTCAAACTGCTGAGTACAAAGAATCTGTATTACCAAAAGCAGTAACGAAGCGTTTCGCAATCGAAATGGGTGCTACATTCGGATGGCACCGTTACGTAGGTCTTGAAGGAGATGTGCTAGGTATCGATACATTCGGTGCTTCTGCTCCTGGTGAGAAGATTATGGAAGAGTATGGATTTACTGTAGAGAACGTTGTTCGTAAAGTAAAAGAAATGCTTTAATGATTTCAGAAAAATCTCTCCGGCATGGAGAGGTTTTTCTATGTAAATGAGTTTTTTCGACAGAAAAAGTTTTTTATCTCTCCGCAGTCAGACAATCATTGCAAATTTTCTTCTATATAATGAAGAGAAAAGGTTGTCCAGATTGGGAGGCTGAAGATGAAAACGTATGAATTGTATTTAATTCAAGAGGATATTGCGAAAGCTTATTTTGGTCGTGAATATTTATTTTTTGATTTATTTGCTCGATTTTCAGAATCTGGGTCCCTTTCGGAGAAAAAAGTGTTATACAAACAAATGATGTATATAACGATGCCATTACAAGTAATGAAAATTCATCATAAATTAGAGCAAGCTTTACGTGCTCTTGGTCGATATGATAGAACACATCATACACATACACTTTTTACAGGAGCCGAATATGGCGAAATAATGGTGAAACCACACTATATTCGTATGAATACCTCTGGAAATGTCTCTATGGAAACGACGTTTTTTGAGGTGCTTCGAAAGTGTGAATTAACATTTTTAGCTATGGATTATGAAAATACAAAGTACGGATGGCTGAATCCTCTAAAACAAGTACGAACATATGTGTAAAAAATGTCGAATTGTATCTTGTCTTATTGAAAAGGTTTTAGTACACTGTAAGGTAGACAACATGAAGGAGGAAAATATATGCCAATTTGGTTAGGTATTCTAGTGGGCGTAGTAGCACTAGTAGCAGGCGTGGCGTTAGGATTTTTCATTGCCCGCAAATACATGATGAATTACTTACAAAAAAATCCACCAATTAACGAACAAATGTTAAAAATGATGATGATGCAAATGGGACAAAAACCTTCCCAAAAGAAAATCAATCAAATGATGAGCGCGATGAACAAGCAACAAATGAAATAAGCGCTAAAAGACACTCGCTAAGAGTGTCTTTTCTTTTTATTGATTATAGAATTCAAAACTTTTAAAAATTCTGTATTTTTGGTAAACTGAAAACATCGCTCATTTTAAGGGAGGAGGAAAAAACATGAAGGTATTTATTAATTTAGCTTGGTTTTTTAAGCAAGAAAAACGAGCGTACATAATCGGAATTATTATGTTGTTTGGTGTCGCGCTTCTTGAACTTGTCGCGCCAAGAGTACTAGGAATCGTAGTGGATGAAATTAGTGATGGAACATTAACATCTGAAAAATTATTGAAATGGGTTATTCTATTAGTAGTTGTAGGAATTACGATGTACATATTACGTTACTTATGGCGTATTATGATTTTTGGATCTTCTTTAAAACTAGCCCGTCAACTCCGAAAGAATTTATATGAACATTTTACAAGGATGAGCCCATCTTTTTATCAATCACGTCGTACAGGCGATTTGATGGCACATGCGACTAATGATATTCAAGCAATTCAGCAAACGGCTGGATCGGGTGTTTTAACACTAGTTGATTCATTAGCTGTTGGAGGATGTGTACTCGTAGCGATGGGTTTTACAATTAGCTGGAAGTTGACGTTATTAAGTTTAATTCCGATGCCAATTGTAGCGATCTCTACGAATTATTATGGAACTTTATTACATAAAAGGTTTCATAAAGCACAGCAATCGTTTTCGGAAATCAATGACAAAGTGCAAGAGAGTATGAGTGGGATGAAGGTAATTCGATCACTAGGACAAGAGAAAGAAGATTTACAAGCGTTTCGAAAAAAGTCAGAAGATGTCGTACATAAAAATATGTTAGTCGCACGTATTGATTCATTGTTTGATCCAACAATCGCTCTTATCGTTGGGTTTTCTTTTTTAATTGCAGTATGTTACGGGTCAGTATTAGTTGTGAGAGGTGAATTGACAGTCGGTGAATTAGTTACATTTACAACATATTTAGGTACCCTTGTTTGGCCGATGTTAGCATTTGGATGGTTGTTCAATATTATGGAGCGTGGACGCGCTTCGTATGACCGTGTAGAGAAAATCCTTTCTCAAAAATCAGATGTAGTAAATAGAGAAAACGCTGTACATACAATAGCGAGCGGTGATGTTTCATTTGCGGTTGATTCATTTTCATATAAGAAAAATGAATTGTTACATTTAACAGATATTCATTTTGATTTGAAGAAGGGTGAAACGCTTGGAGTTGTAGGACGTACAGGTGCGGGGAAAACAACTTTATTAAAATGTTTAATCCGTGAGTATGACCATTTTAATGGTGAATTAAAAGTTGGGGAGCGAGATATTCGAGATGTAACACTTTACGGTGTCCGTTCTGCTATTTCATATGTACCGCAAGATCATTTTTTATTTTCAGCGAGTATTGGGGAGAATATCGCCTTCGGAAAGGCGGATGCTACGTATAATGAAATTACTCGTGCTGCAGAGATTGCTTGTATTCATAATGACATACTTCAATTTTCAGAAGGATATGAGACAGTAGTTGGTGAAAGAGGCGTTTCTTTATCTGGAGGCCAGAAACAGAGAATCTCAATTGCGCGTGCTTTATTAACAAATGCTGAAATTTTAATTTTGGACGACTGTCTATCTGCGGTAGATGCAAAAACAGAGGAAACGATTTTAAATGCATTAAAGAGGGAAAGAGCAGGGAAAACGACGATTATTACTGCTCATCGTTTAAGTGCAATTCAACATGCTAACCTTATTCTTGTTGTGGATGAAGGTCGAATTGTACAACGAGGTACACATGAGCAATTAATGCAAGAAAACGGTTGGTATAAAGAAATGTACGAAAGTCAGCAGTTAGAAGCATTAGTCGAGAAAGGAGGCGTATGATGGCTAAGAAAAAACAGAGTGATTTAAGAAGATTGCTTTCTTATATGAGACCATATAAAGGATTATTAGCATTAGCATTTTTATTTCTAGTTGGTGCAACTGTAACTGAAATGATGGGTCCTTTTTTAATTAAACAATTTCTTGATGAACACTTAGTACCACGTAACTTTGATCAATCGGCACTTGTTACTCTATTTGTAGTGTATATTATTGCTCACTTATTAAAAGTATTATTTACTTATTTAGACTTATTGTATTTTCAAAATATCGCTTTTAAAATTGTTCAAGATATGCGTGTTGAAGTATACGAGCATGTTCAAAAGTTATCATTAAGTTTCTTTGATCGTACGCCGATTGGGACGCTTGTATCACGCATAACGAATGATACGGAAGCAATTAAAGATTTTTATGTCAGTGTATTATCAACATTTGTGAAAAATGTAGTCTTTTTATTCGGTATTTTAGTAGCGATGTTTTTATTAGATGTAAAATTAGCGTTATTTTCTCTCGTATTAATTCCGATTATGTTTGCAATTATGGTGCTATATCGCCGGAAAAGTGCCGTTTTTTATTTAGAAGTACGTAACCAACTGAGTGTTTTAAACGCAAAGTTAAACGAGTCCATTCAAGGGATGAATATTATTCAAGTGTTCAGACAAGAAAAGCGTATGAGAAAAGAGTTTGAAGAAGTTAATACTAAACATTATAGCGCAGGACGACGGACGTTAAAGTTAGACGCATTACTTTTACGTCCAGCTACAGATTTAGTTCATATTATAGCAATTGCGTTAGTACTTGGCTTATTTGGAATTGATGCTTTAAAAAGTCCGGTTGAAGTAGGGGTTTTATATGCCTTTGTTAACTATATTCATCGTTTCTTCCAACCTGTAAATGAGATGATGATGAAATTGTCATTTTTCCAACAGGCACTTGTTTCATCGTCACGTGTATTTCATTTAATGGATGAGAAAGATTTAGCGCCCGTTCAAAAAGGGAATGGGAACCCTCAAGTAGTTGATGGGGATATTGAATTTAAAAATGTTACTTTTTCGTATGATGGAAAGCGTGATGTTTTAAAAAATGTCTCTTTTCACGTGAAACAAGGGCAAACGGTTGCTTTTGTTGGGCATACTGGTAGCGGGAAAAGTACGATTATGAATTTATTAATGCGATTTTATAATATTAAATCAGGAAATATTGTAATAGATGGTGTGGATTTAGAGAAATTTGAAGAACGAGAAATTAGAAAGAAAATAGGACTCGTATTGCAAGATGCTTTTTTATTCGCGGGAAATGTAAAGCAAAATATTCGTATGTACAATGAAGAAATTACGGATGAAGAAGTAAAGGAAGCTGCGCAATTTGTGCAAGCCAATACGTTTATTGAAAAATTACCAGAGCAGTATGAAACAGAAGTAGTAGAACGAGGGGCTGCGTTTTCTAGCGGGCAACGACAATTAATCGCTTTTGCTAGAACGATAGCAACTAATCCAAAAGTATTAGTACTAGATGAGGCAACTGCTAATATTGATACAGAAACAGAAGAGGCTATCCAAATAGCGTTGCAGCAAATGCGAAAAGGTAGAACGACAATAGCGATTGCGCACAGATTATCTACAATTCAAGATGCAGATCAAATTTTTGTTATGCATGATGGAGAGATAGTGGAAAGAGGAACACATCAAGAGTTACTGAGTGAACAAGGGTTGTATTATAATATGTATTTACTACAAAATAAAGGAAGTTTACAAAAGGCCTTGTAGAGCTACAAGGCCTTTTCATTGCACGTGAAATTTTTACAAAATATATATTGATAACATAGTATAATGTAGTAGAAATATGTATACAAAAGGAGTCGAACTATGGAGTATGTGCTAATAGGTATAATTTTATTATTATTAGCTGGAGTGTTCGTACTGTTTTATAAAAATAAACAGTTAGAATCAGAGAGTCAGCAAGTGGAATTTGAAAAGAAGCAAGCAATTGAAACGTATGAAAATGAAATTGCAGCTACGGTTATAGAACATAAAGAACAACAAAATACATTGAAAAATATGGAACAGAAGAAATACAATGATTTACAAGTAAGTGCAAATAGAGAACTTGAAAATATGCGTATGATGAAAAATCAGTTAGCTATGCAACATAGTAAAGAACGCAGTGAAATGCAAGATAAACATAGTAATGAAATACATATGTTTCAAAAGCTAATTGCAGATTTACGAGAGTATACTAAAAATGGCGCTGAAGTGAATACACATGAAACATTATATTATATGAAGCGAGGATTTGTAGAGCAAGGAATAATAGTAGATAATGAATTTCATATTATGCCGAACGTTTTCGTTAGAAATAAGCGTGGAGGAAATGATTTTCGAATTCATCATCTTGTCTTAAGTAAAACGGGCATATATCTACTTGAGACGAAAGAATGGACGGGGAAATTAATTCATGGTTTAACGAAAGAAAATGCTAGTATATATTCATTTATGATTGATGAAATTGGTAAGTATCAACTAGAAGTTGAGAAAGAAGAGACGTTTGAATGGATTACAGGTGAAGATGCATTAACGCTACAAGTGAAAAATGAAGGGAATCCAGTATGTAAAGCGAAGAAACTATCTCACATTTTATACAATAGTTTGAAAGAAATACAAGTTGATATTGTAAAAGAAAATGTAAAACCAGTTGTATATTTTTATAATGAAAGTGGTAAAGAATTGATAGATCTTTCTGAAGAAGAAACGCCGAGATTAAAAGATAGGGAGCAAATTGTAACGTTCTTTAGAAATGAAATCTTAACAGGGAAAGTAATATATACAGAACAAGAATTAGAAACGATTCGAGAAATGATTAGTAGAATGAATTAAAAAGGGGAGAGCTTTCTGAACGCTATATTACATGGCATTTTGTATGTTTATTTTTGTTTGTATATAATAATGTATCTTGCGTTTATTTTCGTTATTGATATGGTTCATATGTCCTTAAGTGTAAAGAGTATTTTTGTGGTAGTCATGCCATTTATTATATTAGTCATGATTCAAAGAGCTATATTATATGTTTCTAAGAATCGTAATAAAGAAAAAGAACAAATGTTAAAAGTAAGGATGGTAGGACTCATTCCATACAGTGGAGGTAGTTGACTTCAATCGATAGTGAACGTCTTGTTTTACAATTTGATAATGATGGGAAATTTATAGAATATAAGGTGCAACGAGATTAATATAGTGAGGAAAAGAAGTTATATATTGTATAACTTCTTTTTCTTTTTCAATACATTGTAGAAGGGGAATAGGAGGTTTGAATGGAATAAGGAATGAAAGCGGATGTGATGCATATATATAGATGCATTGGGTTCTTTTTTGTAGCACTGTATAAAATGAAAAGGAGGTAAGACGGTGAAGGCAATACCGACTGATGTCCTGAGTAAAGAATTGATGGAAAGAGAAGGAGTTATATCTATTACTGTGAAGGAATTTGAAAAGATAGAAGTAGCTGGAGTAGTGGTCGCTGGTCCTGCAGTTATTTTGATTAATCAAGACTAAGTACATATTATCAATATAGAAAAGTAGTGAAAGCATCCGTCTAGGATGCTTTTTATTTGTGTGAAAGAGAGCGTATAGTAGATAATTGGGGTACTGGGGGGAGAGTATGTGGCAATTATTATAACGATGTTAGTGATGGGGATTTTATTAGGGTTCGTTGGGGCTGGGGGAGCCGGTTTCATTATCGCGATACTCACTTTAGTATTCCATATTCCTATCCACGTTGCTCTTGCAACATCTTTAACAGCTATGGCATTTACGACATTATCTGGGGTTGTAAGTCATTATCGTGAAGGGAATGTTGTGCTTATTATAGGCGGGATTGTTGGTGGATTTGGAGCATTGGGTTCTTATATCGGTTCTAAGTTTGGTTCACTCATACCAGCACATCTTCTTCATTGGTTTACGGCAGGAATGTTGTTTTTATCAGCAATTTTTATGTTCATGAAATTGATTATGTTCCAAAACAGGGAACAGTCGTCTTTATATAAACATAAAGAGCTTTCAATAAACAACTTGATGAAATGTATATGCCTCGGATTAGTTACTGGAATGATGGCCGGTTCATTTGGGATTGGTTCTGCACCATTTATTCAACTCGGATTAATGGCTCTATTAGGATTAACGATTCAGCAATCTGTAGGAACGACTATGCTTGTTATATTGCCGATTGCAATTGGGGGCGGGCTTGGATATAGTTCGGAAGGGTATTTAGATTACATATTGTTATTGCAAGTATTGATCGGGACTATGCTAGGTGCATACGTTGGTGCAAAATTTACAAATTATGCACCACGCATGCTTTTGAGGTTTTCAATGATTATGACACCGATTTTGGCTGGATGTATGCTATTGATAGAATAAAACTAATGTAGAAAACTATTAATATCTTTTACGAATGAATTATGTAAGTAATTCATATTTCACATATATGAGGGTTTGCTTTAATATTATGAGTATAAAGTTCGAGTATTCGAAGTACTACTTGAATTATATCCCTATCCCTTTTCTAAAAATGCGAACAAGTTTTGCCCTATTCTATTCAATATTTAATTGTATAGAAATATATTGTTCGATGCCCATTATGGAACGTACATAATGGGAAAATCCCGATCCTTAAAGAGGATGCCCCTAATCTTCATGTGAAAATATGATCGGATATGAAAGCTGGCCAATTGATGGTCAGCTTTCTTTTTGTTCAAAAACTAGCTCTTCTTTAATCTCGGTTTGTAATAATAAAGTTTTTCCGAAGCGACGTTTACATTCCGCACGCACTTTTTCAATTGCCAGTAGCTGAGAAGTGGCGGGAACTGTAACAATAGCTTGGCGAGGATTACGATTTTCTTCACAAAAGACACATTCCACAACGTATTTAGAAATCATATTTTCATCCTTCCGGTTTTAATTTCTAAGAAGGGATTGTCTATGAAGTTGATGTAAGTTTTCGTCATTGTTTACCGATTTTCCTCTTTTTTTTTAGGGAGAAATTGATAAACAACGACGAATTTTAGTAGAAGAGGAACCAGGTTATAGTGTGAAAGTTATAAATAAAATATACGAAAAAGAAGGTATTACATATGGAATTCCCGTCTATGTTCATTATTACTTTGTAGAAAAAATAGGCGGTAATATGAAAATACAAGATCCTGATGAGTTAATACATGAAATTGCTTGGAAAGGAATACATGAAGTTGAAACATTATCGTTAGCTTTTCCGGTGGGTTACGAGTTAATATGCCAATACGCAAATAAAAAAGCAAGTACTTAAATACTTGCGTCTTTAATGTATCCATGACAAGAAAAGCGGAACGATAACTAAACTAGCTCCTGCTGTTAAAAGCATGGATAAACTGGCAATTGTTCCTTCAACAGGGCCGATTTCAAAAGCTTTTGATGTACCGGTTCCATTTGCACTTGTTCCTAACATAATGCCTTTTGCGAGCGCAGTTTTAATGCGGCATATACGTATAAGAGATGGGCCGAGCAATGCTCCTGTTAACGCAGTTAAAACAACAAATACTGCTGTTAATTGGGACATACCGCCAATCATTTCTGAAATTGCCATTGCAATCGGTGTCGTTACAATGTGTGGGGCTAAACTGTGCTCAAGTGTTGAATCAATTTGAAAATAATTAGCTAGTAGTGCGGAAGTAATAACTGATAAAAATGAACCGACAATGACATTAAGCAAGATGGCTATGCCGTGTTTTTTCAATAAATCAAAGTATTTATAGATTGGCCATGCAAAAGCTACTGTTGCAGGTTTTAATAAGTCTGTTAGCCATTGACCACCAGACTCGTATGTTTCATAAGGGGTATCCAATCCAAGCAATAAAGCAATTAAAATAATTGGACAGACAAGAAGAGGAGAAAGTAGGCTCCAATTCCAGCGTTGATACAATTTTTTTGATATCCAATATGTGAATAGTGTTAATAGTAAACAAAGAAAGCCGATCATTGCGTTGATCCTTTCCGCTTAAGTAGCAATTCTGTTAAAAGTCCTGTAGCGAGAGTGACACAAAGTGTACTAATCATGATAATCAAAATGATATCGATTCCATATTGTGATAATGTATCTTTGTAGCGTATGACAGCGACTGCAGAAGGGATGAAAAATAAAATAAGTTCTTTTAATAAAAAGTCTGCGCCATCTTGTACCCATTCTTTTTTCACTATGTTAAATTTTAACGAAATTAATAATAAAAAAATACCGATTATACTTCCTGGAACTGGGAGGTGTGCCTGCTTTGCAATCCATTCGCCTGTCCAAGCGAAACAAAATAATAATAAAATTTGGCCGCTTAATTTCCACCATTTCATACAGTAAACACCTCTTTCTTTTTTTATAAAAATTGTAAAAAAGAATTAACAATTTCTACTATACGTTCATTCGAAATGTTTGTCTAATATATAAATTTTGTGGTATTAATATATTAGGTGTATTAATCGAAAGTGAAAAGGGTGTCCAAAATGGAATTACGGCATTTGCAATATTTTGTTGTAGTGGCAGAAGAGTTGCACTTTGGACGAGCGGCTGCTCGTTTACAAATGACACAACCACCGCTTAGTCAACAAATTCAGCAATTAGAAAAAGAAATGGGAGTTATGTTATTTTCAAGAACAAAGAGAAGAGTTGAATTAACAGAAGCGGGAGAAATGTTTTTAAAAGAAGTAAAAAAAGCGTTTGAACAAATTGAAAAAGCAGTAGAAGTTGCACAAAGTGCACAAAGGGGAGAAGTAGGATCACTTTCAATTGGTTTTGTAGGAGCGGCGATATATGATATTTTACCATCTATCGTCAGGGAGTATAGAACGAAATTTCCGAGAGTATCTGTTGCATTACATGAATTGTCTACGCCAGATCAAGTGCATGCACTTCATGATAATCGTATTGATATTGGCTTTTTACGTCCACCAATTTCAACACAATTACTAGAATTAGAACCAATTCAAAGGCTTCCTTGTACGTTATGTTTACCGAAGGCGCATCCACTTGCTGAGAAAGAGGAAATACATATAGAAGATTTACGAGATGAACCGTTCGTATTTATTACGAGACCAGTATGGCCGGCGTTGTATGATACAATTTTATCTCTTTGCCGAGAAGTTGGGTTTAGTCCACGTATTGTACAAGAAGCAACGGAATATCAAACAGTTATGGGACTTGTAGCAGCAGGAATCGGAATTACGGTAATACCTGTATCGGCAAATAAATTGTATAAAACAGAAGTCGTATATAAAGAGTTATGTGATTCTAATTTTGTTGCAGAAATGTCAGTGGCTTACAAAAAAATGAATAGTAATCCAGAGCTTTTAGAGTTTTTAAAAATTGCAAGAGAGAAGAAAAGAATAGAAGTAGAAGATGCGTAATAACAGTAACGGTTTAATTCAGATATATAAAAGTACACCTTGTTAAACAATAAAGCGGAAATGCACTAAATTGCATTTCCGCTTTATTGTATTTTTTTTAGCTCAATACTAAATAGATAAACGTGCTCATTTTCTTTTAAGAGTGCGTCAATACCTGTTTCTTCATCAATTGCATTTACGCTTACAGTTTCTTTACTGGATTGGATTACAGCAGCTAAAATTGTTTTTTGATTGTATCTTAAACTTTTTGCAGATTGAATTGTAGTAGTTGCAGAACTATTTACGTTTGGTGGCTCATCTTCAGGAACAAGCGTGGAACCACCGTCAATATTAATATACCATTGACCTTTTCCATGTATATTGTTATTCAATTGGAGATTTGGTGCTATGAAAGAAAGTTTTATTTTCTTTTCTACAAAATATGATGCAGCTATGTTCGCGATTTCTTTTACTTTTTTACCATTTTGATAATATTCAATTTTAGCCTGAAGTTCATCTTTATTATTTTTGATTGTAACATCATAAAACATTCTATTTCCTTCACCTATAGGAGTCATTTGTAAAATGTCAGATTGCTCTTTTGTTAACTTATGTGGTTTAACAGTGGAACCTTCACTATTTTTTAATGGATTACAATTAGTGAAAAGTAATAAAGAAAGAAGAAACAGCAATTTCAAACGCATATAACCCCTCCTTTTTTACAATTATAGTATATTAATGGAATTTTAACTATTTTATTTTCTAGGACTAAAGGCTTAGAAAAGATTCAGATTGTAGTGCGATGTTTAAAATGTCATATTTTTATACACTAGTAGTATAGAATGCGTATGTTATAAGGTAGGGGAAGAAATTTATGTCTTTATGTCGGTTAGCGAGAAAAAATATAAGAACATTTGCTGCCAAAAGGATGAAGCAATTTATATGGATTGCTATGAGTACTATCATTTTATTTTTTATGGTATCGCTACAATTTAATGAAGTAGCCGTTGGGGAATTAGGGGATACACTTGTATTTCAAATGTGTTTTTCCATGCTGTTTATCGTAGTCATTTTCATATGTATGTTTATTACATATAAAATGACTTCTTCTCTTCTGCAAGTGAGGAAAGAAGAAGTTAAATCTTATGTAGCAGTGAATAGGAAGAGAACTGAAGTGCTATGTTTATTATGTCAGGAGCAATTATTTATTTATGGAACGGCGTTTATTTTTGGATTAGTTAATGGGATGTTATTTTTAAAATTATTTACGATTATCTTTATGAAAATAGCAGGAATACAAGGGATAAATAGTGCACCGATTACAATATATGCAATAGTAGTAGTTAGTATGATTATGATCGTTATCCTTCTATTATCGATGGTGCAATGTTTTCGATTTGTTCAAAGTTTACAAGATAAAAATTCGTTTCATTTCAAGAAAAAGGCATGAGAAATCATGCCTTTTTCTATTTTACACATAAAAATAATCATGTTACAGTGAAAAGACCTTACAAAGAATGGAAAGGGAAGGGTATATAGAATGACAAATGAACAATCAATTGTAAAAGTTGAGCGATTGACGAAGAAAATCGGTTCAAAGACACTTGTACAAAATATTAGTTTTGAAGTAAAAAAAGGCGAGGTTGTTGGTTTACTCGGACCAAACGGTGCTGGAAAAACGACTTTAATGAGAATGATGGTCGGTATGATCCGTATGACAGAAGGTGAAGTGTGGATTGATGGTCAATCTGTGAAACAGCAATTTGAAAAAACTGCTGCGAAAATTGGTGCTGTAATTGAGGCGCCAGAATTTTATCCTTTTTTGAGCGGCTATGAAAATTTAACATATTTTGGACGAATGAATGGTAATGTGTCAGAAGAACGTATCGATGAAGTAGTGAAATTGTTAGGGATGGGACAAGTAATTGACCGCAAAGTAAAAGCATATTCACTCGGTATGAGACAACGTTTAGGAATCGCACAGGCGCTTATTCACAATCCGGACGTATTAATACTAGATGAACCAACGAATGGATTAGACCCTAGCGGAATACATGAAATGCGTATGTACATAAAGAAAATTGCACACGAACAAGGAAAAGCTGTTCTTGTATCTAGTCACTTACTTTCAGAAGTTGAATTAATGTGTGATAGAGTTATCATTATTCAGCACGGGGAATATGTGGCGACGCAAAATATTCAGCATAGTCAAAGCGAAGAGATGGAGACAATCCGTATACGTGTAGATGATGCGAATAAAGCTGCAAAAATGTTAGAACAAGATGTTTTAATAAAAGGTAATGATCTACTTATTAATGTAAAAGATGAAGAAATCCCAAATGTTATTCGTACATTGCTTGAGAAAGATATTCAAGTGTATCGTGTATATGAAGAAAGAAAAACGTTAGAAGAGCAATTTTTAGAATTAACAGGGGGAAAAGATATTGTTTAATTTGGTGTATAACGAGCTGTATAAAATATTTAAACGTAAAAGAACGATTATTCCTTTTGCAGTTATTGCGGTATTAATTATTGGATTAGGATGGGTTACGGTAAAGTATTTAGAGCCAGATACAAAAGAGTGGAAAGCAGACTATACAGAACGAACTGTAGAAATTGAAAAAAAACTTGGCATGAAAAAAGAAGCTATTTTAGCAGAAAGGTCAGGGGACGAGCTTGTAAAGGAATATCAGCTTAAAATGAAGCATTTAGATACGGATACAGCACCGGCAAGCAGTTCTCCACTTTCTTTCATAAGAGATACAGGGTTTATCGTATTTCCAATTTTGCTTCCATTTATCCTTGTGTATGCAAGTACAATTTTTGCGAATGAATACAGCTGGGGAACATATAAATTTTTAACGATCCGTCCAGCGAGTCGATTTAAAATTTTAACAGCAAAATTTTTAGCAATCGTGATATTTGCAGCCTTATTGTTTATATTTAATATGATTTTCTCCGCCTTATGTGGACTTGTTATTTATAAATTCCAACAACCTGCATGGAGTGAGTTTATTTTCCAAGATGGAAATATTATAAAACAAAATATTTTTGTAGAAGCAAGCAAGTACTATATTTTATCGTGGTTGCCAACTATTGTGTACGCAGCGTTTGCGTTTATGATTTCTGTCTTAACAAGATCTAGCGGAGGCGCAATCGGTATTTCACTGTTTCTTGCTTTATCAGGAAATATCGCGTTACTTCCAGCATCTAGATATGAATGGGCAAAATATTTGTTACCAGCAAACACAAATTTATATGGTATTTCAAAGAGCGGAAGTTTTATTGATGGAATAACATTCCCGTTTGCTTCTTGTATGCTACTACTTTATTTATTTGTATTTTTAGGTGTTTCTTATACTGTATTTTTAAAACGTGATTTAACATAAAGAAAAGCCGTTAAGTATCTCTCTTAACGGCTTTTCTTTATGTTAATTGTTTAAGAGCTTTTTCAGCTAGCAAAGCGAAATAATTTGCGCTGATAGGTAATGCTTGTTCATCGATAGTGAAAGAGGGATGGTGCCATTCATGTGTACCACTTGTTCCCATAAAGACGAATGATCCTGGTATGTGTTGTTGATAAAAGGAGAAATCTTCTCCAGCCATGGAAGGGGTAGGTGTAATCACGTTTAGTGACATTTCCTCTGCAATTTGAGTACATAAATGAGTAAGACTTGCATCATTATGAACAGCAGGAGGACCTGGATAAAAACGGAATTCTGTTTTTACACCTAGTGCATCAGAAACGCCCTTAATAATACGTTCCATTAAGGCTGGAATTTTTTCGCGTGTTTCAGCTTGGAAAGTACGAACAGTACCTTCTAATGTTGCTTTTTCAGGGATAACGTTCCACGTATTTCCTGAATGGATGTTTGTAACGCTAACAACTGCATTATGAGATGAACTTATATTTCGGCTTACAATAGTTTGTAGTGCCATAACAATTTGAGAGGATGCGACAATTGGATCTACGCCCGCATCTGGTACAGCTGCATGTGTACCGACTCCATGAATTTCAATTTCAAATCGATCGACTCCGGCCATTAGTGGACCATCTTTAATACCAATTGTACCTACTGGCAAATCAGGTTTATTATGCATGCCGAAAATAGCTTGCACATTTTGTAAATGTCCTGCATCAATAACTTTACAAGCACCATTACTGCTCTCTTCAGCTGGCTGGAATATAAAGCGAACCGTTCCGTTTAGGGAAGATTCTCTTTCTTTTAATAAGAAGGCTGCACCTATAATAGCAGCTGTATGAAAATCATGCCCACAAGCATGCATTTTTCCGTGGGTTTTTGAAGCGTAGGGTAAATTTGTTTCTTCCTGAATAGGAAGGGCATCAATATCAGCACGGATTGCTATAATTGGTCCGCTATCATTCCCAGCGATTTCAGCAATAACGCCCGTTTCTAAACTAGAATTTACAATAGTAATGTTTTTCTCTTCTAACCAATTTTTTATAGCCTTCGTCGTTTTAAATTCTTCATATGATAATTCTGGTTGCTCATGTAAATTTCGACGAATAGAAATTAGTTTTTCAGTTAATTGCTCTAGATCTGATGCCACTTATAATGCCCTCTTTCTAAAATAAAGTATTTACTATAAGTATACAATAATAAAAGAGAGGATTCTCAAATGAAAACCCTCTCTCGCTTATCCTGTAAAAGCCTTCACTTTATGCGGCAACTTTTTTATGTGTAGGATGTTTTTGATAACGACCACGCATTGCATATGCAATTTGCGGGATTGCAATACCAATTAAAATAAGTGATACACCGAACCATTGTGAAGATAGTACAGCTTCTTTTAAAACGAATACAGACATGATTGTTGTAACTGGTAGTTCCGCTGCACCAAGAATAGTCGCTAAGCCAGAACCGATTTTTGGGATACCGATTGTAAAGGCGATAGACGGGATAACGATACTAAATATCCCTAATCCTAATCCATATTTCCAAAGGCCTTGAGAAATAGCGCCGCTAAAAATAAATGTTGGTGGAAATACGATCATGACTAATGTTAAAGCACCAGCCATTAGTAGGACACCACGTGGTAAGGAAGGAACTTCGACCGCTACTTTACCACTTACGAAAATATATGTTGCAAATGTAACAGCAGATAATAAACCTAAAATGATTCCAGTCATATCGAAATCACCTGCTGATTTTTCTAATAAACCACTTGATAAAAATGTACCTATAAGTAAGAAAATAACCGAAATAACTTTTTCTCTTGAAGGTAGCGTTTTTGTTGCAACTGCTTCAATGATAATTCCGACCCAAACGAATTGGAATAAAAGAATAATGGCAATAGATGCTGGCACTGTTTTTAATGAAGCATAATAAAAAATCCCAGTAAAACTTGCAGATGTTCCTGCTACGAATAAAAATAAAGCTTGTTTTAATGGAACACGGTGTCTAGAAAATAGAAGTGTAATAGCAAGCAAAATAATCCAACCGAACAAATATTGGCTGCCAATTACCTCTCCAAGTGAGAACCCCTCTGCATAGGCAAGTTTAACAAAAATAGCTAAAATTCCATAACTACACGCTCCTAATAAAACTAATAGAGAATAACGAAGCATGAAAAATTCCTCCCATCTATATGAAATAGTTCCGTATCGAAAATATATAACTAGAGGGAAGTATACAAAATTAAAAATGAAGGGTCAAATGAAAGAAAAGTGCGACATTTTATAGAATAATAATAAAAGTATGATATTTATGCATAATCTTGAAATTAATAATAATAGAAGTATTGTAAAAACAGCATTGTATTGTATAAAGATAGCATTTGAAAAAAATATTTTTTTATCAATATGTATGTAGATGTACTTGCGACGTGCTAATCATTTGAGAAACTACGTTACCTTTGTTATGTTAATAACAAATAGAGGAGTTTCATAATTTGGTTGAGATTTTTCTATATAATAGAAGGAAATGAAAACGTTTTATTAGAAGTTGTGTGAAAGAGTAGTTTTTCTTATTGCCACGTTGGAAAAGTGAATTCACGAATTGTTCATAGTATTTTTATGTGTTTTTGCTACAATATTTAGGGAGAGGAGTGGAACAATGCAAGATATTAGTATTTTTTTAGCGTTTGGCGCAGGATTCTTATCATTTATTTCCCCATGTTGCTTACCGCTTTATCCGGCATTTTTATCGTACATAACAGGTATGTCGGTTTCAGAGTTGAAAGAAGAAAATGCAATGCTTCGAAAAAGAAGTATGATACATACAGCGTTTTTCTTACTTGGATTTTCAATTATATTTATTGCAATTGGATTTGGTACAAGTTTTATCGGGGGCATTTTTACAGATTATAAAGATTTAATTAGACAGTTAGGTGGTATATTTATCATCGTGTTCGGTTTAATTATTGTCGGTGTGTTTAAGCCGAAGTTTTTAATGCAAGATCGTAAATTCACGTTTAAAAATCGTCCGAGTGGCTATTTTGGATCCGTTCTAATTGGATTGGCCTTTGCTGCAGGGTGGACGCCTTGTACAGGACCTATTTTAGTGTCTGTTATTGGATTAGCAGCAACAAATCCAGAATCAGCAATGATTTATATGATTGCATACATACTTGGATTTGCTATTCCGTTCTTCGTACTATCATTCTTTATTACGAAAATGTCTTGGATTAAAAGAAATAGTATGAAGTTCATGAAAATTGGAGGATACGTTATGATTGTCATGGGTATCTTCCTCTATTTTAACTGGATGACAAAGATTATCGTATATTTCTCAAGTTTATTTGGTGGTTTTACCGGTTTTTAGTATTATTCTGTGAAAATGTTGGAAATACTAACGGAAAAGCATATAATGAAAGTATATTTTGCATATAGCCACAAAAAAGGATGAGAAAATATGAACATAGTTGTTTTATCCAGTATGGTTGCTGTTTGTATGGCTGTCGGTGCGATGTTTATTCGTTTAAAAGCAGCTAAGAAACCTGCAACATTGAAAAAAATTATACTTCCACCATTTTTTATGAGTACGGGAGCATTGATGTATGTTTTTCCTGAATTTCGATTAACTCCAGCAGAAATGTTAGAAGCAATTGGTGTTGGTTTGTTTTTCTCTATTTTTCTTATTAAAACATCTAAATTTGAAATTAGAGGACAAGAGATTTATTTGAAGCGTTCAAAAGCATTTGTTTTTATATTAATTGGATTACTTGTAGTGCGGATTGTATTTAAAACATACTTAAGCCAATCTCTTGATTTAGGACAACTTAGCGGCATGTTCTTCTTGCTTGCGTTCGCGATGATTGTATCATGGAGAATTGCAATGTACCGTTCCTTTACGAAATTACAGAAGGAAATGGAAAAAGAAGATGATTTTTATAATGAAAAAGATATGAAATTAACTTAAAACTGTATATGCATCAAATAAAAAAGACAGCGTCAAAGGCGCTGTCTTTTTTATCAAAAATAATGTGAAGTTACTTTGCAAGTAAAGATTTATAGTTAGAATAATCAATCTCTTTCTCTTGCAGTTTTTTAACTAAAAATTTATGGTCACGCTTCGGTGTGGCAACGATATATCCTTTTATAATTAAATCTTGTGTAATTTGAGAGGCATTTTCTTGTAATGCAAGTTCTCCAATTTTTCCAGCAATTTTTGATTTGGCCACATCACGAAATAGTTCTGGAACGGGACTTACGAGCTCTTCTAACAATTGTTTTTGTTCATCAGCCCATAGATGTCTCGTTTTATTAATATAGTGCTCTTCCCAATCTAAAATGGACATACCATCTTCTTTTGGTAATCGTTTTAAAAATTTTCTGAACATAAAATATCCACCGATAGACATAAGTCCTAATAAAATAACCGTCCACAATACAATGAACCAACTAAACCATCCTTCGAGCAAGTATATCCCCCCTTAATGATTACGGTTTTCTTTTATTCATATTATAAACAGTGAGATTCATAGAAAGCAAGAACGCTTGGCTATTTTGACCAAGCGTTATCATTTAAACGAAGTATAGTTGTTCAACACATAAATTATTATTATCTTCTTCAATGTACTCAATAATAAGTGTGCCAACTTTACGATCTTTATCTTCAGTTGTGAAAATAGAGTAAGAAGTAAAACGTGCTGTTGATAAGCCGCTTATATGTGTAGGTAAAGAAATGTAGTCGTTATCGCGGAAGAATTCCATTAGTTCAATATCCTCAAATTCTTTTCGGTCAACTTGTTTGTTTGTATAGCGGCGTTGAAGTTGTTTTAAAGATTCATTCCAAGAAATTGCTTTTGTGTCGTATACCATTGTTATATCTCCTTACTGTATGTAATCGTTAAGAACATACGTTCTAATCTAGTATACTCTTTTTATTAGAAAAGAGAAAGCAAAAAATAATGTAAGCTTGGGTCTCCAAGCTTACATTATTGATGCGTCCGTCATGATCTCTATTTTTTATTATAAGTTACATAAGAATAAGAAACAAGATGATATATATAATGTTGATAGTTTTCAAAATTCTGTATATTATAAGTGTACTAAAGTGCAAGGGAATGAGAGGGATGACATATATAATTTCACTCCAAGGACCGATGGCAAGCGGAAAAACAACATTGGCTAAAAGATTAGAAGAGAGAGGATATTCGGTTGTATATGAAAATCCTTATCCAATTGTAGAAAAGCGAAAAAAATTACATTTAGATATAAGTTCAAAAGAAGGTTTTCTTACAAATCAAAAAATGTTTATGGAAGCAAAAATAAAAGAGCTTCAAAGTGCGAAAGGTTCAGTCGTGATTTTTGATCGTGGTCCAGAAGATATAGAGTTCTATTCGCTTTTCTATCCAAAACTTATAGGAAAAGAGTGGGATATAGAAACAGAATTACAAGATGATTTATGTAAATTAAGAGAGTATCGTTCGGATGCAATTTTTTATTTAGATGTTTCGGAAGAAAATGTATATGATAGAAAAAATAATGATAGAGCTAGAAAACGAAGTACATTTGAGGAGCAATTTAAATTAGTAGAAACTGAAAAAGAATGGTATAAACAATTTCCGGTAACTTATGTGGACACGAATAAATTAACAGTGGACGATTTAGAGGTATATTTTACGGACTGGTTAAAGGAGAGAGGGCTATGAAAAAAATACTTTTGTTTGTATACCCAACATTTGCGGAGTTTGAAATAACAGTAGCAACGGCATTGTTGAAAAATAAATTTGAAATCATTACAGTGGGTTTAACACAAGAATTGATTATAAGTGAAACAGGTTTGCAAGTGCAACCACATATAGAATTAAGGGAAGTGCGTGTAGAAGAATATGAGGGGATTATTATTCCGGGCGGAGATGCGATACACATGAAGGATGCAGAGGGACTATTTTCAGTCATCCGTCAATTTCACGAACAAGAAAAATTAGTAGCCGCTATTTGTGCTGGACCGTATGCGCTAGCAAGAGCAGGCTTATTCAAAGAAATCTCGTATACAGTGACCATAGATTATCAAAAGCTTGATTTTTTTCCAGTAGAAAATTTTGTGTATAAAGAAGTTGTGCAACACTCAAATATCATTACAGCACAAGGACATGCATTTGTACCATTCGGAATAGCCATTGCCTCTTACTTTGGAATAGCGAACGAACATAATACGAATTTTTATGGCGGTAAGGGCAATGTGATGATGGAGAAGCTTTTACCAGAAAACGTGTGAAAGCTAGCAAATGCTAGCTTTTTTCTTTTTGACATCGATAAATGGCTAACGTTTTTGGATCACGCCATATACCGTTATGAAGTGATAATTCATTTTCTACTTCTTCTTTTAGCCATTCCTTCATTTCTGCGTGAAGATATGTATTATCAGGTATATTTAACGACGGAAACATGCTAGAAATATAGTTTAAAATCGGAGTAGCATGATGAAAAACGAGAGCATTATGAATAACTTTTACTTCAACAGTTGGAAAAACAGACTGTAATATCTCTTTGCCATTTTCTAAACAAAATGGAGTGACTGATGATGTTGTTTTCGGCAAATCAAATGCGTCTAACATGCGGTTACACATTTCAACTATACGAGGTAATGTAACGTTAGAATTTGTTGTAGCTAAGAGTGAGCCACCAGGACGAATTACTTTATGGAATCCTTGAATTGCTTTTTTGACATTTTTCATGTGATATAACATATGTCTTGCGACGATCCAGTCATAGCAATTAGCTTTGAAAGGAAGTTTACCAGCATCACCTAGTCTCCATTCAATTATGCTATTCTTTATGGCTGCTTCAGAAAGCATCGTTTTCGATTGATCAAAACCGGTTAGTCTTCCTGTATGACCGTTAGTTTGTAATAGGGAAAGAAAATTTCCATTAGCGCACCCAACCTCTAATATTTTTTCGTCTCCTTGAAGTTGTAAATGTTCCATGACGACTTCATCTAAATTCACTTGTTTTTCTTCGTAATGTCTATGCGTATCGATACGTGTTTGTAAATGGTTACTTACGTTGTATTGGCGTTTTACATCATTCATTTTTTCGCATTCCACTTTTGTGCAAAATTGCTGAATCGCATGTGTTAATACGTCGGTTTTCTTTAAACCTTCGTAATGGAGTGCCGATTCAAACCTTTCAAGTAATGTTTCTTCAATTCGAAAATGAATATCTTTTCGCTTCGTCATTGAAATCTCGCCCCTTTGCATCTGTTAGTGAGACTATAGCACGCCTGAAAAATTTGTGTAAATCATTTGTGTACACAAATGGAGGAGATGAAAAAAATGTTTGAATATGAGTTTAAACTATTGACGATTTAACCGTTTTCATATATTCTTAAATTAAGTAATATTCAAATAATTCAAAAGAAATGAGAGAGTCACATGCTTCTTCAAGGAACACATCGAATTGGTCGTATGGCCATGCTGTTGGCACTTGCGGATGAGAATGAAAGCCCTGTATTATCTATTCCAAAAGGTTGGAAATATTGTACGGGGAAAGTGGGTTCGATGAATTCGCAAAAAGTTGTAGCAGCAATGGAAACAGCGGCTAAAAGCAACCAAGTTATTGAAACAGACGTTTACAGAGAAACACATGCACTTTATCATGCAATTATGGAAGCTTTGTACGGAGTGACGAGAGGTCAAATTCAGTTAGCAGACGTTCTTCGTACAGTAGGACTTCGTTTTGCGATTGTGCGCGGTACACCATACGACGGAAAAAAAGAAGGCGAATGGGTTGCTGTTGCATTATATGGAACGATTGGTGCACCTGTAAAAGGATCTGAGCATGAGGCGATTGGTTTAGGAATTAATCACATATGATTTGCCCATAGTCTATTAGTTAGAAGGGGGCCTTACTTTTTTAGGACAGAAGTCTGTCTTAAAAAGATAAGGTCCCCTTTTGCCTTTTTAAGGAGGAAAAAAGAATGATTACGTTAACAGGACATACATTGACAGTTGAAGAAATGAAGAGGTTGTTACTTGAAGGAGAAGGTGTAACAGCTTGTCCAAATAGTATGCAAAAGGTAGCGGAATGCCGTGAAGTAGTTGAGAAAATCGTAGAAGACGGAAAAGTCGTTTACGGTATTACAACTGGATTTGGAAAGTTTAGTGATGTGCTAATTCAAAAAGAAGATGTAAAGGCACTTCAGCACAATTTAATTCAGTCACATGCATGTGGGATAGGCGATCCATTCCCAGAAGAAGTATCACGCGGTATGTTAATTTTACGAGCGAACACGATGCTTAAAGGAGTATCTGGTGTTAGACCGCTTGTTGTAAATATGCTTCTTGAGTTTGTAAACCGTAAGATTCATCCAGTCGTTCCGCAACAAGGTTCACTAGGTGCGAGTGGAGATTTAGCACCTTTATCTCATCTTGCTCTCGTTTTATTAGGAGAAGGTGAAGTGTTCTATAAGGGAAAACGAGTTCACGCAATGGTTGCCCTTACTGAAGAAGGTCTTGAGCCAATTGAACTTGAAGCAAAAGAAGGTCTGGCGTTAATTAATGGTACGCAGGCGATGACAGCGCAAGGCGTACTGTCTTATATAGAAGCGGAAGCAACGGCTTATCAAGCTGAATTAATTGCATCTATGACAATTGAAGGATTACAAGGCATTATTGATGCATTTGATGAAAATGTTCATAAAGCACGCGGTTATAAAGAGCAAGTGGAAGTAGCGAGTAGAATCCGTGACATCCTTCATGATAGTAAGTTAACAACAAAACAAGGAGAACTTCGTGTACAGGATGCATATTCACTTCGTTGTATTCCGCAAGTACACGGTGCTTCTTGGCAAGTTTTAAATTATGTGAAAGAAAAATTAGAAATTGAAATGAATGCAGCGACAGATAACCCACTTATTTTCGATGGCGGAGAAAAAGTAATTTCAGGTGGTAACTTCCACGGTCAACCGATTGCATTTGCGATGGACTTCTTAAAAGTTGGAATGGCAGAACTTGCAAATATTTCAGAGCGCCGTATTGAACGCTTAGTAAATCCGCAGTTAAATGACTTACCACCATTTTTAAGTCCAGAACCAGGACTTCAGTCTGGTGCAATGATTATGCAATACGCTGCAGCGTCACTAGTTTCTGAAAATAAAACGTTAGCACATCCGGCGAGTGTTGATTCAATCCCGTCATCAGCTAACCAAGAAGATCACGTAAGTATGGGAACAATTGCTTCACGCCATGCACATCAAATTATTCAAAATGTAAGACGTGTTCTTTCAATTGAGATGATTTGTGCGATGCAAGCAGCAGAATATCGCGGTATTGAAAACATGAGTACAGTGACGAAGAGTTTCTACCATCAAGGTCGTCAGCAAGTACCTTCTATTACAAATGATCGCATCTTCTCAACGGATATTGAAAATATTACGCATTGGTTAAAAACGAATTATTCGATAAAAGAAAGATTAGATGTAAACGCAGCACTATAAAATGAGAAAAGGGAGAGATTGAAATGGAAAAAGTAAAACAAACAATTCGTGCGCCAAGAGGTACTGAGCTACAAACGAAAGGGTGGGTTCAAGAAGCTGCACTTCGTATGTTAATGAACAATTTAGACCCTGAAGTTGCTGAAAAACCAGAAGAATTAGTTGTATATGGTGGAATTGGCCGTGCAGCTCGTAACTGGGAAAGCTATCAGGCGATTGTAGATTCATTAAAAACGTTAGAAAGCGATGAAACGTTACTTGTTCAATCAGGAAAACCAGTTGCTATTTTTAAATCACATGAGGATGCACCTCGCGTACTGTTAGCGAACTCAAACTTAGTACCGAAGTGGGCGAACTGGGATCACTTCCGTGAACTAGAGAAAAAAGGTCTTATGATGTACGGACAAATGACAGCAGGTAGCTGGATTTACATTGGAACACAAGGGATTTTACAAGGAACATATGAAACATTTGGTGAAGCGGCACGTCAACATTTCGATGGTTCATTAAAAGGTACATTAACACTTACTGCTGGTTTAGGTGGTATGGGTGGTGCACAACCTCTTGCTGTAACGATGAATGGCGGTGTTGTCATTGCTATTGATGTTGATAAGCGCAGCATCGATCGTCGTATTGAAAAGAGATACTGTGATATGTATACAGAATCATTAGAAGAAGCGTTAACTGTTGCGAACGAGTATAAAGAGAAGAAAGAACCGATTTCTATTGGCTTATTAGGAAATGCGGCAGAAATTTTACCAGAGCTAGTGAAGCGCAATATTACGCCAGATTTAGTTACGGATCAAACATCTGCTCATGATCCATTAAACGGCTATATTCCAGTAGGTTACACATTAGAAGAAGCGGCAAAACTTCGTGAAGAAGATCCAGAACGTTACGTACAATTATCAAAAGAAAGCATGACAAAACATGTAGAAGCAATGCTTGCTATGCAAGAAAAAGGCGCAATTACATTTGATTATGGAAATAACATTCGCCAAGTTGCTTTCGATGAAGGTTTGAAAAATGCATTCGATTTCCCAGGATTCGTTCCAGCATTTATCCGTCCATTATTCTGCGAAGGAAAAGGGCCATTCCGCTGGGTAGCACTTTCTGGTGATCCAGAAGATATTTATAAAACAGACGAGGTAATTTTACGTGAATTCGCTGACAATGAGCATTTATGTAACTGGATTCGTATGGCACGTCAGCAAGTTGAATTCCAAGGTCTTCCATCACGTATTTGTTGGCTTGGTTACGGTGAACGCGCGAAATTCGGACGCATCATTAATGAGATGGTTGCAAATGGTGAATTATCAGCACCAATCGTTATCGGTCGTGACCATTTAGATTGTGGATCAGTAGCATCTCCAAACCGTGAAACAGAAGCGATGAAAGACGGTAGTGATGCAGTAGCTGACTGGCCGATTTTAAACGCATTAATTAATAGTGTAAACGGTGCGAGCTGGGTGTCTGTTCACCACGGTGGCGGCGTTGGTATGGGTTATTCACTTCACGCTGGAATGGTTATCGTTGCAGACGGAACAGAAGCGGCAGCAAAACGTATTGAGCGCGTATTAACTTCTGACCCTGGTATGGGTGTTGTTCGTCACGTGGATGCAGGATATGACTTAGCTGTGGAAACTGCGAAAGAAAAAGGCGTTAACATTCCGATGATGAAATAAGGAGGAGAAAACATGCTGGACACTTTACTAATAAATATCGGTCAATTACTAACAATGGATCAAGAAGATGGCTTGTTAAGACGGGAAGCGATGAACACGCTTCCTGTTATCGAAAACGGTGCGGTTGGAATTGAAAACGGCGTAATTACTTTCGTTGGAACAGCGGAAGAAGCGAAAGGATTACACGCGAAAGAAGTGATTGATTGCGGTGGGAAAATGGTTTCTCCTGGTCTTGTTGACCCGCATACTCATCTTGTATTTGGTGGATCTCGTGAAAATGAAATCGCACTAAAACTACAAGGAGTTCCGTACTTAGAAATTTTAGAACAAGGCGGAGGTATTCTTTCAACTGTAAATGCAACGAAACAAGCGTCGAAAGAAGAACTTGTTCAAAAAGCGAAATTCCATCTAGATCGTATGCTATCTTTCGGTGTGACAACTGTGGAAGCGAAGAGTGGTTACGGATTAGATGATGAGACAGAATGGAAACAATTAGAGGCAACTGCACAATTACAAAAAGAGCATCCAATCGATTTAGTTTCAACGTTTTTAGGTGCTCATGCAGTTCCGAAAGAGTATAAAGGTAGATCAAAAGAATTTTTACAATGGATGTTAGACTTACTACCAGAAATGAAAGAGAAGCAACTAGCTGAATTCGTTGATATTTTCTGTGAAACAGGTGTGTTCTCTGTAGAAGAATCAAAAGAGTTTTTATTAAAAGCGAAAGAGCTTGGCTTTGATGTTAAAATTCATGCAGATGAAATTGACCCTCTTGGTGGTGCGGAAGCAGCGGCTGAAATCGGTGCAGCATCAGCGGACCATTTAGTTGGCGCTTCTGATAAAGGAATTGAAATGCTTGCAAATTCGAATACAGTCGCAACATTATTACCAGGAACAACTTTCTATTTAAATAAAGAAAGCTTTGCTCGTGGTCGTAAAATGATTGATGAAGGTGTTGCAGTTGCGTTAGCTACAGACTTTAACCCAGGTAGCTGTCCAACGGAAAACATTCAGCTTATTATGAGCATTGCAATGCTAAAACTGAAAATGACACCAGAAGAAGTTTGGAATGCTGTAACAGTTAACTCATCATATGCCATTAATCGAGGCGATGTAGCTGGGAAAATTAGAGTGGGTCGTAAGGCAGATTTAGTTTTATGGGATGCTTACAATTATGCTTACGTACCGTATCATTACGGCGTAAGTCATGTAAACACAGTATGGAAGAATGGTAATATCGCATATACAAGAGGTGAACAATCGTGGAGCACGGCCACTATTTAAAGAAAAATGCAAAGTTTATCGATCGCGAAGTAACGAAATGGAGTGAGATGATTAAAGATTGGGAGGAAGGTGTAGAAATATTCGGTGCGGCCTTAATTGGAGCACCCCTTTCTAAGCCATCTATTAGTCATTCCGGAGCAAGTTTTGCGCCAAAAACAATTCGTGCGATGTTAGATGCATATAGCACATACGCAATTACAGAAGAACACGATATGAAAGAAAGTGTCTTATATGATTGCGGTGATATTACGATGCATGTGACGGATATAAAAGAAAGTCATAACCGAATTGCGAAAACAGTTGGTCACTTAACGAAAGTAAATCCGAAAATGATACCAATCATTCTTGGTGGTGACCATTCGATTAGTTTTCCTAGTGTAACAGGTTTTGCAAATAGTAAAGGAAAGGTCGGTATTATTCAATTTGATGCCCATCATGATTTACGTAATTTAGATGATGGTGGTCCATCAAATGGTACACCGTTCCGTAGTTTACTAGAAAATGATGTCATTACAGGAAAACAACTCGTTCAAATTGGAATTCGTAATTTTTCAAATGCACGAGCATACCATGAATATGCAAAAGAGCATGGTGTGACAGTGTATACAATGAAGGATGTAAGAGAAAGAGAAATAAAAGATATTATCGCGGAAAGTATTGAAGTATTAAGAAAACAAGGTGTGACGTCTATTTATATTTCTCTTGATATGGACGTACTAGACCAAGCGTTTGCGCCAGGTTGTCCAGCAATTGGCCCTGGAGGAATGGATAGCGCAACTTTACTTGATGCGATCGAATTCCTTGGCAAAGAACCGCTCGTTCAAGGGATGGATATAGTAGAAATTGATCCAACTCTTGATTTTAGGGATATGACGAGCAGAGTAGCAGCGCAAGTGATTATGAGTTTTCTTTTAGCACGAGAAACGATTAGTAAACAGGTTAGTATATAGATGAGGAATCGTGTGTGAAGTTTTGAAGTAAACGTTTTTGTCTTTCGTGTTGCGCATTATATAAAAGTACATCACTATTTATTTGTAGTGATGTATTTTTTATTTTATAACGTATATAAAATCGGAAGGGATGGGTGTGAAAAGGTAACAAAATCGCGGGTTTTTTAGTGTTTTTGTACAGATTGAATTTTTCTGTTTAAATAAATTGACATGGAAAATAATTTTATGATATTATAAAAATTTTGCTAAAAAAATGAATGTGTGTTAAGATTGAGAAGGTTACCATATATGGAGGTGGATTATTTGTTTCAAATTGGCGATAACATTGTTTATCCAATGCAGGGAGCAGGTATAATTAAAGCCATAGAAGAGAAAGAAATCGCAGGAAAAAAACAACAGTATTATGTTATAAAAATGTCGGGTAGTAATATGGAAATAATGATTCCTGAAGGGAAAATATTGAATTCAAATATACGACCAGTCACGGATATAAAGGCATTAACACACATAATAGATATTTTTCAGCATGGAGAATCAGATAGATTACTTACGTGGAAACAAAGATATAAAGTGAATACAGATAAAATAAAGACGGGTAAAATACAAGAAGGTGCTGAAGTTGTGCGTGATTTATTACGTATGCAGAAAGAAAAAGCACTTAATGCAAGCGAAAAGAAAATGTTAGATAACGCACATGAATTTTTGATTAGTGAACTGGGATTAATTGAAGGTATCACAGAAAATCAAATAAAAAGCTTTTGTTAAGATTCATTATGAATAATGTATTATATCCCAAAAAAGATCTTGAATTTTTTGGGAGTATAATTATAGAGAATCAATCATTTCAAAGACATTCAACTCTTTCAAACCACTTTTAGAGCATTAACCTCTTTTGTTATTACTACAATCAAATCCATTTTTATTTTTTAATTTCTTTTACGAATGTTCGAAGTTTAATTCAATACTTCGATAAAATAGTTACTTAATTTTTGCAATCCTGATTCACACTGGCACGGACGAGGAGCCGTAAGGATGAAAGAGAGGTAGGGCTTTCATTGTTTTAGGTATATAAGTTATTATTTTTAGAAGAATACTGAACCATTTTCACTTCTATTGATAAGGGATTTTATTATATGTGAATATATAATCATTGTATATATTCTTTCTATAAAAGAGATAAACGAATTGACAGCCATATATGGTCAACTAAAAAAGGTTTCCTACTTAGGGAACCTTTTTAATTTTATTTATAGCATTCTATTTTTTTGATATTCGAATGTTTTATGGTGAAGTCGTATAAATTGACGTTACTATCTAAAAGTAAGTATGATGCGATTATAGTTAGATTTTTTAGGGGGAAGAAAAATGACAAGTGCAAATAATAAAGCGGCAAGTATTTATGAAGGAACAAATATAAACGCTTGGGGGTCTTTTGAAAATATTGAAGAAACGAAGTTGTTTGATTCGATTCAAATTGGATCTTGGTCTCTTCGTAATCGCATAGCAATGGCACCGATGACGAGATGTTTTGCAGATAATGAGACTGGTGTAGTGGGTGCTGATGTAGTGGAGTACTATAGAAAACGTGCTGCTGACGGAGTTGGATTAATTATTACAGAAGGAATTGTTATTAGTTCAAGAGCGAAAGGGAATCCAGGAGTACCGGGAATTTATACACAAGAACAAATCGATTCTTGGAAACCTGTTACAGAGGCAGTACATAAAGAAGGTGGGACGATTATCGCTCAAATATGGCATGTTGGGCGTATGAGTCATCATGAAATAATTGGTGGTCAATTGCCGCAAGCACCGTCTGCAATCGCTGCAGAAGGAAATGTTCCGCGTTTTCGTAAACCGTTTGATACACCGGAAGCAATGACGTTAGAAGAAATAAAAGAAGTTATTGGCCAATACGCACAAGCTGCGAAAAACGCGATCGAAGCTGGATTTGATGGAGTAGAAATTCACGGTGCGCACGGATATTTAATTGATCAGTTCACGTATGAATTTGCGAATAAGCGTACGGATCAATACGGCGGTGATTTAAAGCAAAGGTTAACATTTATGAAAGAAGTAACAGAGGCTGTAATAGAAGAAGTTGGAGCTGATAAAACACTTCTTCGCTTCTCTGCTTTCAAAGGAGATAACCCTACTTATATGTGGGAAAATCCAGAACTTGCGATTGAAACGTTCGTAAATATGTTTAAAGAAGTTGGATTAATGATGATCCATCCTTCGACGATGAATTATACGCAAGTGATTGCTGACGGAAAGAATTTTCATCAATTAGTAAGAAAATATTGGGATGGTACGATTGTTGGTGTTGGTAATTTGAATCCGAAAGAGGCCGAAGAAGCACTGCAAGAAGGAACAATTGACGTAGCTGCATTCGGAAGACCGTTAATTGCAAATCCGGACTTTGTTCATCGAATTAAACATGCTGAAAGTTTAGTTGAATATGACGCGAAAGAGCATCTTGCAACATTAGTGTGAATAAAGATAAAGGAGAACACATCGAGTGTTCTCCTTTTATTATGGGATTTCATAGGGGGAAGCGGGATGAGTGAAGCGCTACTCGTTATTATTAGTATATTACTATTTTTAATGTTGATTTTAATCGTCTTTTTTATCATTACATTGTTTATAAAAAAACGGACGCATCATTCTATTTTGAAATTACATCCATACTTAGGAAGGATGCGCTACTTACTGGAAAAGATAGGGCCTGAATTTCGGCAATATTGGTTTGATCACGATACGGATGGAAAGCCGTTCTCGCGTTATGATTTTCAAAGTGTTATGTTTTTAGCGAAATATCGCTCTGAAATACTTGGCTTTGGATCGAAACGAGATTTTGAAGCTTCTGGCTATTATATTGCTAATACATTGTTTCCGATATTAACTGAGGAATTAAGTGTGAATCTATTGCAAGAGCGGGAAGGTAAAAAGTATGTGATTCATAAAGAAGGGTTATTTTCAAGAAGAGAAAAATTGACAGCGGATACAACAAATCTTTGGTTGTATGAAGAAGACGATGCAATTATAGTCGGTGAAAATCGTAAATATCCGTGGAAACTACATGGCATGTTCGGGGCATCTGCGACTTCTTACGGTGCGATTGGAGAAAATTATATTTTAGCGAGCGGTTTTGGAGCGAAAATGGCAGGCGGGTCGTGGATTAATACTGGCGAAGGGGGCGTTATTCCAGAACATTTACATACAGGTGCGAATATCGTCGCACAAATTGGTCCAGGGTTATTTGGATACCGTGATGAGGGCGGTAATTTTTCAATGGAGAAGTTTATGGAGAAGGCGAAAGAAAGTAATATTAAAGCATTCGAATTAAAATTTGGGCAAGGTGCTAAAATACGTGGTGGTCATTTAGAGGGGCAAAAAGTAAATGAGAAAATTGCTTCTGTTCGGAATGTACGAGAAGGAGAGACAATTAATTCACCGAATCGATTTTCATTTTTAAACAATGCAGCGGATACCCTTTATTTTATTCAACAGTTGCAAGAAAAAGGCGGTAAACCAGTCGGGATGAAAATTGTAATTGGTCAGCAGGAGCCTTTGGAAGACTTATTCAAAACAATGAAAGAAGTAAACGTGTATCCAGATTTTCTAACCATTGACGGTTCGGAAGGTGGATCAGGCGCAACTTACAAATCCATGGCAGATAGTATGGGATTACCGCTTATTCCAGCGCTACTTACATGCATTGATACAGCAAATCATTATGGTATACGTAATAAATTCAAAGTGTTTGCTTCCGGGAAGTTAATTACCCCTGATAAGGTAGCGATTGCTTTAGCAATTGGAGCAGATGCTGTAAATTCAGCGCGTGGTTTTATGATGGCGAGCGGTTGTATTATGGCGCTTCAATGTAATTCTGGACAGTGCCCATCTGGTGTTGCCACGACGAATCCTCATTATCAAAAAGCGTTAGATCCATATGAGAAGAAGTGGCGGGTCATGAATTACATTATTAGTATGAGATATAGTTTATTTTCGTTAGCAGCAGCAGCGGGAGTGAAGAGTCCGCGTCATTTAACGAGAGAGCATATCGTATTTAAGGATGAAAGGGGAAGAATTGTTCCGTTGTCGGAATTATTCCCTATTGTAAATAGGAGATAAAATATACGTGTTAAAGGTCATACATTTGTATGGCTTTTTTTAAATTTGAAATGAAATAAGTAACTTATTGACAAGGAAAAGTAAGTAACTTATAATAAATATTAAGTTCGAGATAAATAACATTTTAAATAAAGATTGATTATAGACAGAATGAATATTTTTCGGAGTTTTATCTCGAATTCGAGATAATTTTGAAAGGTTAGAAGTCAATGTGTAGCTTCATAACCAATATCTCGGATTCAAGATAAAATTATAATGATGGATTTTACTTTGTAGTATGGACAAAATGAATAATGAATCTTAATGTAAAACAATTTTTATAATGAAATAAAAAAGGAGCGGGCGAAATGGAAAAGAAAACAATGGGGATACATCATATTACAGCGATTGTAGGACACCCACAAGAAAATGTAGATTTTTATGCTGGTGTATTAGGCTTACGTTTAGTAAAACAAACCGTAAATTTTGATGATCCAGGTACGTACCATCTTTATTTTGGTAATGAGGGAGGAAAACCTGGAACAATTATTACGTTTTTCCCATGGGCAGGTGCTCGTCAAGGAATTATCGGTGACGGTCAAGTAGGCATCACTTCTTATGTTGTACCAAAAGGGGCAATGGAGTTTTGGGAAAATAGATTAGAGAAATTTGATGTTCCGTATACGAAGATGACTCGCTTCGGAGAACAGTATGTAGAATTTGATGATCCGCATGGTTTGCATATAGAATTAGTTGAAAGAGAAGAAGGCGAATTAAATGATTGGACTTTTGGAGAAGTTACGCCAGAAGTAGCAATTAAAGGATTTGGCGGTGCGGTTCTTTTATCGGCACAACCTCAAAAAACAGCTGAGTTGTTAGAGCATGTGATGGGTCTTGAGAAAGTTGGAGAAGAAGGTGAGTTTGTACGATTCCGTTCTTCTGCTGACATTGGAAATATAATCGATTTGAAATTAACAACAATCGGACGCGGCCAGATGGGTGTTGGTACAGTTCATCATATTGCTTGGAGGGCGAGTGACGATGCTGATCAACTAGATTGGAAAGAGCATGTATCTCGATTTGGATACGGCGTAACTCCTGTACAAGATCGAAATTATTTTAATGCGATTTATTTTAGAGAACACGGTGAAATCTTATTTGAAATTGCAACAGATCCTCCTGGTTTTGCTCATGACGAATCGTTAGAGACGATGGGCGAGGAATTAAAGTTACCGGAACAATATGAACAACATAGAAAACAGATTGAACAAACGCTTTTACCGTTTGAAGTAAGAAATTTAGATTAAAGTGATTGAAAGGGGAAAAGGATTATGATGAAACATGTTTTTCAAAAAGGAACAGATACGTCAAAACCAGTGTTGTTATTACTTCATGGTACTGGCGGTAATGAACTAGATTTATTGCCACTTGCAGAAAGAATTGACGCTGAAGCTTCAGCATTAAGTGTTAGGGGAAATGTATTAGAAAATGGTATGCCACGTTTCTTCCGTAGATTAGCAGAAGGTATTTTTGATGAAGAGGATTTGATTTTCCGTACGAAGGAATTAAATGGTTTTTTAGATGAAGCAGCAAAAACATATGAATTTGATAGAAACAACATTGTAGCTATTGGTTATTCAAATGGAGCGAATATTGCGGCAAGCTTATTGTTCCATTACGAAAATGCGTTAAAAGGTGCGATTCTTCATCACCCGATGGTGCCTAGAAGAGGGATGCAATTGCCTGATTTGGCAGAAAAAGCTGTATTTATTGCTGCTGGAACAAATGATCCGATTTGCTCACCTTCTGAATCAGAGGAATTGAAGACGTTATTAGAAAGTGCGAATGCAAGCGTAATGATGCATTGGGAAAATAGAGGGCATCAATTAACAATCGGTGAAGTGGAAAAAGCAAAAGAGTGGTATGATAAAATAATTCTATAAGCTGTAAATAATACTAAAAGCATCTGCTAACGATTAGCAGATGCTTTTAGTATTGTTAAGATTGAATTGTGAGATGGGATGAAGAAAGTGGTAATTGAATATCAACGATCGTACCTTTATGTAGTTCACTTGAAATGTGTAATTTACCATGGTGCTCTTCAATTATTTTGTAACACATCATTAATCCTAGTCCAGTACCTTTTTCTTTTAAACTATAAAATGGTTCGCCTAAACGGGAGATGCGGTCTTCAGGAATGCCACAGCCTTCGTCAATAATACGAATTACAATGAAATTATCGTCTAACGGTTTGATTTGAATAAAAATATTTCCGCCATTTGGCATCGCTTCTATTGCGTTTTTTAATACGTTAATAAAAACTTGTTTTAATTGATTACCGTCGCATTGAATGTCATGTTTATGGTTAAAATGATCCATAATGATGTGGACGCTATGCATGATGGCAGTCGGTAAAATGAATGTGACTACCTCTTCTATTAAAGTTTGTATGTTGTAAGTTTTGATAGATAAAACTTGCGGTTTAGACATCGCCATAAATTGACTCGTGATAGATTCCATTTGTGAAATCTCACTTAACATAACATCGACATACCATTTATTTTCCTCATTGATTTCAGGAAGTAGCAATGTTAAAAAACCTTTGAGAGAAGTGAGCGGATTTCGAATTTCATGGGCAATTCCAGCTGTTAGTTGTCCGACTACTGCGAGCTTTTCTGATTTTCGTAATAACTTTTCAGTTTCTTTTAGCTCCGTAACATCTCTTCCCATCACGATAAGACCTTTTCGAGAACCGTCGGGATGATAAAGTGGAACTTTTGATATACTTAAAATTAGGTCGAAATCCTCTCTATGTATAATGAATTCCTCTCCATGAATAATTTGTCTTTGTTGCCATGCCAGTTCATCTACTTCTTCACAGTGTAAAAAAGCGTCTCGGTACGCTTCATTGTATTGAATGAGTTCACTATCCCTTTTTCCATGATAAGGTACATGATGGAAATTGAAGCAAGAAAGTGCATAATCATTCGCTTCAAGCCAGCGACCTTCATGATCTTTAAATATAACAAACGCAGGCATTGAATTCATCAATGTACGCAATCGCTTCTCGCTATCTTTTAACACTTTCTCAATTCTTTCTGATTTTTCAAGGGGCTTCATAATCGCATATACACCTGTTAGACGATTACGAACAAAAGTGGGAACTAGTTTTGTTACAACATCTAATAAATAGCCGTCTTTATGGTAAATAGAGATGATATACTCTTTTTGATTATCAGCTGTAGTATTTTTTATATATTGTGGCACTTGATCAGAAATATGAGCTTCTAAAATAGAGGTAACGTTTATTCGCTCTAATTCTTCTGAAGAGTAACCTAGTATTCTTTCAGCAGAAGGATTAATATGCAAAATAACGCCTTCTAAGTTCAATGAAATAATACTATCAGGGTTGTGTTCAAAAAGAGAAGCATACATTTCTACTAAAGAACGATCTTGTATATGGTTTCGCAAACGACCAGATATGTTAGGCGGACGTTTTTTTTGCGTAGATGAATATTTTTTACGACTCATAATATTTCCTCCGTACAACTAGCATCTAAAAAGATTTGTCTATTACTAACTATAATATAGATGTAATGTGTATTTCTATAAAAAATGGAAGTTGCAGAAAAAATTTATTTTCTTTATTTTTAGTGAAAGAAATATAAGATGGTAATAAGAGGAGCTTATATTGTTTTATAAATCTTTTGTAAGTTACAGGGGGGGGGGTTCCTTATAACATTAGAATAGAAGAGGGGGAGAGAAAATGAAAAATTATATTCAAGGAATCGATCATGTGCAAGTTGTTGCACCTGCAGGATGTGAAGAAGAAGCGCGAGCATTTTATGGTAATACAATTGGCATGGAAGAAATCCCAAAGCCAGAGGAATTAAAGAAGCGTGGTGGATGTTGGTTTAAGTGTGGGAATCAAGAAATCCATATTGGTGTGGAGCAAAACTTTATCCCAGCTAAAAAGGCACATCCCGCCTTTTATGTGAATGAAATTAATGAATTTAAGCAAATGTTGATAGATCGAGGTGTCGAAGTGATTGATGATCATGCACGGCCAGATGTAATTAGATTTTACGTGTCTGATCCATTTGGAAATCGAGTTGAATTTATGCAAAATAAAGACTAGGTGGATTCCCGCCTAGTCTTTAACTTCTTCTGAAAAGTCCTAAAACTTCTACAGTTTCCGTAATATTAACGAACGCATTTGGGTCAATTTCAGAAATTGTTAATTTCATACTTGCTAATTCTTCACGAGAAACGACTGTCATAAGTACACGCTTTTTCTCGCTTGAGTAAGCACCTTCTCCGTCAAGTAATGTAATCCCGCGTACAACGGTTGAAAGAAGGTGTTGTTTCATTTTTTCTGCTTCATTTGTTACAATCATAAGTGTAACTTTACTATGTTTTGTATGAACAGCATCGATTACTTTACCAGTTACATAAATGGAAAGTAAGCTTGTAAGTGCAACATCCCAAGTGAAGAAGAATCCTGCAATAACAACAACGACTGCATTTAAAGCAATAAGGAATCCGCCAAGTTTAATGTCTCGCTTGCGGGATAATAACATACCGATAATATCAAATCCACCAGTTGATCCATTACAGTTAAAAACAAGACCGATACCAGCTCCGGCAATGACACCACCGAAGATAGATGATAAAAGTGGATCTGTTGCTACGACTTTTACTGGAACATAGTATAATGCAACAGATAATACAATTACAGAGATAACAGTGTTAAAAACTACTTTTTTTCCAAGACCTATGTATCCTAAAATAAGGATAGGTAAGTTTAATACGAAGTTAATAATCCCTGTATTCACAGGAGTTACAATCCCTAAAATAATAGCGATTCCGCCAATTCCACTACTTAAAATTTTGTGGGGGATAAGGAAAAGATTAAAGGCAATTGCAATAATAATAGAACCAATAATAACACCAAGAAATCTAATCATCTCTTTCCCTTCCTTCACTAAAAAATTCATATTATTTCAAGATTATATATGATATTGAAAGTTTTGGGTAAAAACAGTTTATTTTGTAGAATTAGATTAATCAAAACCGTTTGATTATTTCGCAATTTGAAAGGGGATGCAAATTTGAGAGTAAATACGTATCAGCAAAAAAGTCCATTGAAGCAAGAATGTGAGGATTCTTATTTTTGTAATGAAGATCAAATGATTTATGGTGTGTGTGATGGTGCAACACCACTCGTCCCGTTTCGTGATGAAAAGGGACATAATGGAGCGTACATCGCTTCACATTTATTTGCAAGTTATTTTACTGCATTACGAGAAAAGCATAGTTTACAAGTTGCAGTTGCGAAAGCAAATGAAGCATTGCAAAACAAAATGCTGGAATATAAAGTAGACACGAGAAAAAAAGAGCACTTGTGGTGCACATGTATTGCGGCAGTTCAAATAGATGGTGCGAAAATTGAATATGCGCAGCTGGGTGACTGTATGATCGTTGCAATTCTTCAAAATGGAACGATGCGAGTAGTATCGAAAGACACGGTTAAAGGAATTAGTGAACGTGCAAAAAAGAAGAGGGAAGAAGATCGTAAAAAAGGTTTATCTGTACTAGAAGAACATGTTTTTCAAGATGTTAGAGAACAGTTAAAATACAATCGTTATCTTGCAAATATGCAGGGTGGCTATTCTGTTGCAAACGGAATGAAAGAAGCAATGAATTACTTACAACATGGTGAATTACATATAGATGAAGTGAGTGGGATTTTTATTTGTTCAGACGGATTATTCCACCCAGATTGGCCACTCGAACAAACTGTTGCATATATAAGAAAGAATAGTATAAATGAATACGTAGCAATTATTGAAGAGTTAGAAGGAATAGATAGAATCAGACCAGACGATAAAACAATTGTAATGATTGATTTTTGAGAGGAGGCAGTTCAAATGGAAATTAAATGTGCAAATCTAACATTTAAAGATGAATTAGTTCCTTTAGAAAGAATAGATAAACTAATTATTCACCATACATCAGAAGATGGATGGGATGTGTATAAAACACACGAATTTCATCAAACTGTAAGAGGGTGGAGCGGAATTGGTTACAATTATTTTATTGAAGAAGATGGAACTGTAGTGGAAGGGCGAGGGTTACATATTGGAGCACATGCGAAAGATAATAATAGGGATACAATTGGAATATGTATGACGGGTAATTTCGATAAATATGATCCAACTACCCCGCAAATGAATGCATTATATTCTTTATGTAAAATGTTTATGAAGCAGTTTGCTATAAAGAAAGAAAATATACTCGGTCATAGGGAGCTAGAAGGCGTGACAAAAAGTTGTCCTGGGAATCGTTTTTCTATGGTAGAGTTAAGAAATGTACTATCTTAAATATAGAGGAGTAGCGAATAATGATGAATATAAAAATAACGAACGATAAAAAAGAAGAGCTTGTAGCACAAATTCAGCAATTTTTCATGGAAGAAGATTTAGATGAAATCGGACGATTTCAAGCAGAACGTTTAATAGAAGAAATGATTAAATTAATTGGACCATTTGCATACAATCAAGCAATTGGAGATGCAAGAAAGCTTGTAAGTGAGAAATTAACGAATATAGAAGAAGATTTATATGTGTTAGAGAAGAGTGAGGGAAAATAAAAAAGAGCCGACGGGCTCTTTTTTATTTCCCTTCTTTATATTCTTTTATATGCATGTGCTTTTTCTTTTAAACCATGATCATGCTTAGTCATACACTTCTCTTTCTTGTAGTTTGAATATTATTAATAGGATAGAAAAGAAGCTGTCATAAAATGTATAAGACTGTAATGGAAAGAGAAAGAATGTTAATTACATGTCTTTTGCAGTCCAAATTGATTTTGTATAAGCGATTTTCATATGGGCACGTTCCATATTATTTTGACTGCCGCTACCGAATCTTGCTTGTCCAACTATTAAATTACAATTGGATTCAATAGCTGTCTCAATTCGTTTTTGAATTAATGCAGTATGACAGCCTCTACGCTGAAATTCTGGCAAAGTAGCAGAAGCGGCTAATGAGGCAATCCCTTGATTTATATACAGAACACCAATGCCCGCAGGGATATTTTGAACTTCAGCTATGAAAAAATGCCATCCAGGTTTATTGTAAAGAATTTCGTTGTTTTGATGGACGCCATCTTTTGTAAAGGACGGCATATTAAATCCGCTTACATATATGTCTGCGAAAATATTAAACTCATTTTCTTTTAGTTGGCGTACTGAAATGTTAGACGGAAGAAGGGATGAATCTTCTCTCGGTATATTATATAAAGCAGTATGGAAGCTGGATTGGTAAAAACCTTTTTGAGATAAATATTGAAATAGTTCAGTTGTGCCTTGCGCTGGTGTGATTTCAAAGCGGCAAGGAATTTGTAGTGATTGATAATAAGAGATGATTTCATCTATCTGATCTGTATTTGTAAATGTAATGCCTTTTACTGTATTAAAAGTAGGACCAGCAATCACTTTTGATGAAAAGGCAGTGGCACTCCCGAATTTTTTCATTTGTACTTGCATTGGGTTTCCATTTATTTCTTGTAGTGCCTCTAATCTAGAAGAAAGCATATTTATTTCCGCGTTTTCAATTTCACTGGCTGCATCAAGTGTCATAATTGTACTCATAAGATTCCTCCGTCAATTAATATAGTTTATAGTACATATACGATTTTTGCTCAGAGATTCCTGTTGTAATGTAAGAGAATAAGAAGTTTTTTGGAAGGGAAATGGAAGTGAACTGTCGAAGGGAGTGGAAACAGATTAAAGGTGGTGCTCTCATGAAACAGAAAGACGTGCAGACATGCTCTCATTGTGGTTCTCAAAACATAGGGGAAGGAGAGTTTATCGGATATGCACAAATAAGGAAAAAGGAGACGATGTTCACATCTTCACCAGTGGATGCTTATATTTGTACAGATTGCGGGAATATCCTTTTATTAAAGGTACGGAACTATGAAAAATTTAAGCAGAAGCCGTTATGATCATTGAGAAGTGGTCGTATCCAACGTTATATACGAAACGACTTATATTAAGGAAAATTAATATGAGTGATAGTTTACATATATTTGAGTATGCTGCTGATAAAGAGATGACAACATATACTGTATGGGATGCTCATCAATCGTTGCATGAAACAGCTGAATATATAGAAGGAATTGTGAGTGGGTACGAGAAAGAACAAGTAGCTCCCCTTGGCATAGTGTTAAAAGGGGAGCAAAAACTTATAGGGACTTGTGGGTTTATAAAGTATGATTCAACTGCACATAAAGCAGAAATTGCATACGCTTTATCACGAAAATATTGGGGAAGAGGATTGGCTACCGAGGCTGCATTAGCTTTTTTTAACCATGGTTTTCATGAGTTACGTCTTAATCGTATTGAAGCGGGATGTAACTCGGAAAATGAAGCATCTGAAAGATTAATGAAACGTTTGAATATGGAGTATGAATGTACGCTTCAAAATGATTTGTTCGTTAAAGGTAAGTATCGTGATACGAAAAAGTATCATATATCTAGGGAAAGATATATGAACCAATGAAATAGTTTTTATTGAAAACTCCTTTAAATAAATAAGGGAGTTTTTCGTTTTTTTTATAACAATAATTACCTTTAATTGTTATAATTTGTTATTAGAAGAAAATGTTTTATTAACGTCATAATCATAGAAGAAACTAGCTAAATCGTATATAAAACCGCAATATAACACAATCGCAACCGTAAGTTGACAAAGCGCAACCGCAGGAAGATAGAGGTAAGCGCAATGTTTACGTACAATTTAGTTAAGAAAAACAAAGGGGGACACACATATGGAATTTGGTGAAAAATTATTTAAATTAAGAAAGGAAAAGGGACTTTCTCAAGAAGCGTTAGCTGAGAAATTAAACACGACAAGGCAAGCGGTTAGTAAATGGGAAAATGGTCAAGGTTTTCCTGAAACTGAAAAGTTAATAATGATTGGAAATGTATTCGAAGTATCTCTTGATTACTTATTAAAAGAAACTGCTGAACAAAGTAATGAAAAGGAAAATGGTTATTACGTAAGTAAGGAAATGGCAGAAGGGTATATAGTGTATGGACAAAAAATTTCTAAGTATATTGCATTAGGATTTAGTTTGCTCATTTTATCGACAATACCGTATTTACTATTTAAAGAAAATGCAACAATGTCTACGTTTCTTGTCATTATTATTGCAGTGCTGGGGATTGGAGCGATGATGGTACCTGTAACGATAGAAGAGAGTCGATACAATGTATTGAAAAAAGAAGAACTACTATTTGATCAAAACTTTCTAAAAGAATTGACAAAAAGATATGCGACTATTAAAAAGAAATATGCTGCAGTAGTGGTTGTTGGATTTTGTTTCATAGCAGCAGGAGCAATACCGTTTTTATTTGAAAAAAAACGAATCACTTCAGGAGAGCTAGTGCAGTATTATCCTTACTGTGTTGTACTTATTGCTATTGGATTTTATCTTTTTGTTCGTGTTTTAGGAGTGTTAGAGACGTACCGGATTTTAGTAGAAAATAAAGAATATAGTAATCGTTTTATTTTTAAATTGAAAAAGAAAGTCAGAAAAAAGGTGGATAGTTTATAAAAAATAAAAAACATGTTTCGGATCAGTGTATTCAAAACATGTTTTTTATTGATTTGAATTATTTCCAAAGAAATAATTCAGAAAATACTGAAAAATATCGTAAATATTTGTTGAAGTCTGTTATAATATATGAAAATGAAAACGCTTTAAAGGGAGGATGTAACCAATATGATGATGAATGTACCGCTAACAATTAGTTCTATGATGGAAAGGGCAGAAAAGTTATTCCCAAAGAAAGAAATCGTTTCTCGTACACATGATACCATTACGACATTAACGTATAAACAGCTAGGAGAAAGGACGAGAAGACTTTCTAGTGCGTTAAAAAAGCTTGGGATTAAGGAAGGCGAACGTGTAGGAACGTTAGCATGGAATCATCATCGACATGTGGAAGCATATTTTGCTATTCCGGGTATTGCTTCCATTTTGCACACAATTAATATTCGTTTATCTCCCCAACATATTTCATACATTATTCAGCACGCTGAAGATCGAATTTTACTTATTGATGAAGATCTCGTACCACTCGTTGAAAGTATTCAATCCGAATTATCAACTGTACAAGCCTACATTGTTATGACTGATAAAGATGAGCTCCCAAAAACTACACTTCAGCCTGTATATCATTATGAGAAACTTTTAGAAGAAGGCGATTCAAATTTCCAATTTGTAAAAGATATTGATGAAAATACACCAGCTGGTATGTGTTATACGTCAGCGACTACAGGAAACCCAAAAGGTGTTGTATATACGCATCGTAGTACTGTATTGCATTGTATGGCACTCGGTTTAGCTGATACAGCTGCTTTATCGGAAAGTGATGCAGCGATGGCGATTGTACCAATGTTTCATGTGAATGCTTGGGGACTTCCTTTTGCAGCTGCTTGGTTTGGTTCAAAACAAGTTCTCCCAGGACCGATGTTTAATCCGAAAATTTTATTAGAGATGATTCAATCTGAAAAAGTAACGATAGCTGCGGGTGTGCCGACAATTTGGCTTGGTGTATTACAAGAGTTAGAAAATAATAGTTACGATTTATCTAGTATAACGAGAATATTATGCGGAGGCGCAGCTGCACCGAAAAGCGTTATTAAAGCGTTTGAACAAAAATATAATGTTCCTTTTATACATGCATACGGCATGACTGAAACAAGCCCGCTCGTAACACTTGCGCGTTTGAAAAGTTATGAAACAGACTTGTCATATGAAGAGCAATTAGAAATCCGCTCTAAACAAGGATATCTTGTTCCGGGTGTTGAGATGAAAGTAGTCGGTACAAATGGTGAAGTGAAGTGGGACGGTACGGAGATGGGAGAATTATGTTTACGAGCGCCTTGGATCGCTGAAAGCTATTATAACGATGATCGTACTGTTGAAGGATTCCGTGACGGTTGGTTATATACTGGCGATGTTGTTACAGTTGATGAGGAAGGCTGCGTAAAAATTGTTGATCGTACGAAAGATGTTATTAAAAGCGGTGGAGAATGGATTTCTTCAGTCGATCTTGAGAACGCTTTAATGGCACATGACGCTATATTTGAAGCAGCTGTCGTTGCAATTCCACACCCACAGTGGCAAGAGCGACCAATTGCCTGCGTTGTTCAAAAGAAAAATAGTACTGTTACAAAAGAAGAGTTATATGAGTTTTTAAAACCACAGTTTGCGAAGTGGTGGTTACCGGATGATATTGTATTTATGGAAGAAATACCGAAAACATCTGTTGGGAAGTTTTTAAAACAGGCGCTTCGGAAAGAACTAGAGCATTTGCATAAAGGAAAATAATGGAATTCTTATTTGTAAACTATCGTTAAAATGAAGTTGACAAAAGCGGGGTTGAAAGCTAATATAATTCTTGTAATATGTTATCTGAATTTAACTTTAAGTTTACAAATAGGAGAAGCAAACATGAATACAAAAAACTTAGTTTTCGTCGCTTTATTTAGTTCTATTATGGGAGTGCTAGGGTTAATACCTCCAATTGCTCTTTCTCTTACACCAGTTCCGATTACTTTACAGTCACTCGGTGTTATGCTTGCGGGTGGACTGTTAGGATCACGTCTTGGAGCACTAAGTCAGCTCGTTTTCTTACTTATTGTAGGAGTTGGTGCACCATTACTTGCAGGTGGACGTGGTGGTCCAAGTGTATTTGTTGGTCCAAGTGCAGGATATTTACTAGGTTATATTGTAGGAGCATTTGTAATTGGTTATTTAATTGAGCGTTTACGTGAAGTTTCTATTATAAAAGTATTATGCATTAATATAATTGGTGGTATTTTCGTAGTTTATGTATTTGGTATCATTGTACAAGCTTTCGTAATGGATATTTCCGTATGGGAAACGATGAAAGTAAGTGTCGTATTTTTACCAGGTGATTGCATAAAAGCGATTATAGCAGCAATTCTCGTGACAAAATTACATCGTTCATTGAAACATATTATTACGCCTGCTTTGAAGAATAGAAAATATACAAATGCGGGATAAGAGAGAAGAAACACGCTAATGCGTGTTTCTTTTTATTATTTTGTAAAGAAAGGACGTCTCATATGGGGATTACAAAAGAATATAAAAAGCATGCTTCTTTGCAACCAAATAAAATAGCGATAAAGGAAAATGATAGAGTATTAACATATAAAGAGTGGTTCGAGTCAGTTTGTAAAGTAGCAAACTGGTTAAATGAAAAAGAATCGAAGAATAAAACGATAGCAATTGTATTAGAAAATAGTATCGAGTTTTTACAACTATTTGCGGGTGCCGCTATGGCCGGATGGATTTGTGTGCCATTAGATATAAAGTGGAAACAGGATGAGCTCAAAGAAAGAATTGCAATCAGTAATCCGAATATGATTGTGACAGAGCGATATAAGGTAAATGATCTATCGGGTGAAGAAGGAAGAGTAATTGAAATTGATAAATGGAAACAAATAATAGAGAACTATCTTCCTATAGAGCACATTGTAGAATGTGTACAACATGCTCCTTTTTATATGGGATTTACATCAGGGTCAACTGGGAAGGCGAAGGCATTTTTACGTGCACAACAATCGTGGGTTCATAGTTTTGATTGTAATGTACATGACTTTCATATGAAAAAGGAAGATTCTATTTTAATAGCTGGGACGTGTGTTCATTCTTTATTCTTATACGGAGCAATAAGTGCACTATATATGGGGCAAACCGTACATACTATGAGAAAGTTTATTCCAAATCAAGTGTTAGATAAGTTAGTAACTGAAAATATTTCGGTTATGTATACAGTACCAACAATGCTGGAGTCTTTATATAAAGAAAATAGAGTAATAGATAATGAAATGAAAATTATTTCGTCAGGAGCGAAATGGGAAGCTGAAGCGAAAGAAAAAATAAAGAGTATATTCCCTTATGCGAAAAAATATGAATTTTACGGTGCATCTGAACTTAGTTTTGTAACAACACTAGTCGATGAAGAGAGCGGTAAGCTAAATTCAGTAGGAAAACCTTGTCACAATGTGCAAGTTCGAATATGTAATGAAGTAGGAGAAATCGTACAGACAGGTGATGTAGGAACTATTTATGTAAAAAGTGATCAGTTTTTTATGGGATACATAATAGAAGGGGTTTTAGTTCCGGAGTTGACTGCAGATGGCTGGATGACAGTGCGAGATGTAGGCTATCAAGATGAAGAAGGTTTCATATATATTGTTGGTAGAGAGAAGAATATGATTTTATTTGGAGGAATCAATATTTATCCAGAAGAAATAGAAAGTGTGTTATATACTCATCCAGCTGTCGAAGAAATTGTTGTAGTTGGTATAAAGGATAATTATTGGGGTGAAAAGCCTGTCGCTATCGTAAAAGGAAGTGCTACGAAGCAACAATTAAAGAGTTTTTGCTTACAACGATTATCTTCTTTTAAAATACCGAAAGAATGGCATTTTGTTGATGAAATACCGTATACAAATAGTGGAAAGATTGCTCGTGTTACAGCAAAAAATATGATTGAAAACCGGGAGAAGATATATGAATAGAGCGGTTATTGTAGAGGCGAAAAGAACACCTATTGGTAAGAAGAATGGGATGTTGAAAGATTATGAAGTTCAGCATTTAGCGGCACCACTTCTTTCGTTTTTAAGTAAAGGAATTGAGAGAGAAATAGACGATGTTATATTAGGGAATGTTGTTGGGCCGGGAGGAAATATTGCAAGGCTGTCTACTTTAGAGGCGGGGCTCGGTTATCATATTCCTGGTGTAACGATTGACCGGCAATGTGGTGCGGGATTGGAGGCAGTACGTACGGCGTGTCATCTCATTCAAGGGGGAGCAGGTAATTGTTATATCGCCGGGGGAGTAGAGAGTACAAGTACATCACCTTTTCAAAAGAGAGCGCGTTTTTCACCTGAAACAATCGGTGATCCTGATATGGGAGTAGCGGCTGAATATGTTGCAGAGCGTTATAACATAACGAGAGAAATGCAAGACAAGTACGCTTGTCTTAGCTATAACCGGACATTACAAGCGTTAGAAAATGGATATATACAAGATGAAATATTGTCACTTAATGGATTATTAGATGAAGCTATAAAGCAAGAAATGAAGTATGAAAGAATTATTAAGAGAACAAAACCTGTATTTTGGCAAAATGGCACAGTAACGGCAGGTAATTCGTGTGGCGTAAATGATGGAGCATGTGCCGTTCTTGTAATGGAAGAGGGGCAAGCCCGAAAATTAGGATACAAGCCTGTCCTTCGTTTCGTTCGCAGTGTTGTAGTTGGAGTGGATCCAAATCTCCCTGGAACTGGTCCGATATTTGCAGTAAATAAATTATTAAATGGAATGAACTTAAAAGTAGAGGACATTGATTATTTTGAAATAAATGAAGCATTTGCTTCGAAAATTGTGGCTTGTGCAAAGGAGTTACAAATTCCGTATGAAAAGTTAAATGTAAATGGTGGTGCGATAGCACTCGGTCATCCGTACGGTGCGTCTGGAGCTATGCTTGTAACGCGCTTGTTTTATCAAGCGCAAAGGGAGCATATGAAATATGGAATTGCGACATTAGGGATTGGTGGTGGAATTGGGCTTGCTCTATTATTTGAGAAAGTAGAAGACTAGCAAGGTAACTAGTTCTCTACTTTTTGAGGAATATAGGCGTTGCTACCAGGTTTTGTTTTTATTTCGTTCCAAGCAGCAATTGCATCAGCTTTTAACCAATAATAGTTTTGGAAATCTTCAAGAGATATAGTTTTTGTTAAAGGTGGACGCATGAATATAGCAACTTCTTTCTTCCATAATTTTCTTTAATTATAAAACATATGTTCTTTTTATGGAAGGATTAATTTGTAAATATAATGGGAAGAGGAGATGACATATGGAAAATGTAATGCAAGTTCGTGTTACTGGAATTTTAATTGAAGATGAAAAAGTATTGCTAGTAAAGCAAAAAGTTGCTAATCGGAATTGGTCTTTACCTGGAGGAAGAGTAGAGAATGGGGAAATGTTAGAAGAAGCGATGATTCGAGAAATGAGAGAAGAAACAGGGTTAGAAGTTAAAATCAAGAAGCTACTCTATGTTTGTGATAAACCGGATGCTAGCCCATCTTTATTGCATATTACGTTTCTGCTTGAAAGGATTGAAGGTGAAATTACTTTACCATCAAATGAATTTGATAATAATCCAATTCATGATGTGCAAATGGCGCCGATTATAGAATTAGGTCATTATGGTTTTTCGGAAACTTTTATAACTCTTATAAGTGAAGGGTTTGCAAATGCAGGGAGTTATCAAGGGTTGAAACGAAATATTGGTCTTTAAATATAGAAGAAGGATAGCTGGTAAGCTATCCTTCCTAAAAATGTTTTACACCGCTGACTGTAAAGAAGAAACAAGCTGATTTAAAAATTCATCTCCGCTCATAATCGCTTTCCCGCCGCCACGCGCACTTTTTTTATTACCGCCACCTTTTCCTTCAATTGCAGGAAGGGCATCTTTTAAAAGGGCATTCATATCGAGCGTTACTGTTTTTCCGCAAGCGAGAATACATTGTAGTTTGTCTTCGTTTTCAATAACAAAATATGTAATGGTATGCTCTTGTTGTTCTGTAATAATAGCAGAAAGTTTTGCGATTTCTTGCATAGAACGAGTTGTAAATACTTTAGAAATAAGTGTTCCAGCATGTATTTCTGTAGGCTGTTGCAGCAATTCATTTGCCTCTGCGAATAATAGTTGTTCAGTCATTGTTTGTATTGCTTTTTCATTTTCTTTTTGAGAAGTAAGAAGTTGTGCTACTTTTGCTGGAATATCAGTTTCGCTACTGTTTAATTGTTTAGAAACATCTTTCATAATTTGTTGCTGTTGCCCCATTAATTTAAGTGTGCGCCAACCAGCGATAAATGTTAAGCGGATGCCACCTTTATTGCGCTCCCAGTTCAGTACTTGAATAGGACCTACTTCACCTGTATGTCTCGGGTGCGTTCCACCACAGCCGTTATAATCAAAGTTTTCGATCATAACAACGCGTATATTTTCTGTTAAAGTTGGTTCTTTGCGAAGAGGTAAAGTTTTCGCTTCTTCTAAGTTCATCCATTTAATGAGAATGGGATGATTTTCAAAAACAATTTTGTTCGCAATTTGCACTGCTTTTTCAACCGTTTCCGCATGAAGACTTTCTGTTTCTAAATCAATTGTTACTGTTTCTTTTCCAAGATGGAATCCGATAGTTGGAATGTTAAAATGATCCCAAAAAGAAGCAGATAAAATGTGCTGAGCTGTATGTTGCTGCATATGATCAAAACGGCGTTCCCAATTAATTTTACCTTCTACTTCTTCTGTATGTAATTGTTCTGAAATGAAGTGGCGGATCTCTTCGTCGACTTCCTCAACACCAAATACTGCAATACCATTTAAAGTTCCAGTATCGTGCGGTTGTCCGCCACCTGTCGGATAAAATGCCGTTTCGTTTAAAACAACGTATAAGTTACCGTCTTTATCATAATCTTGCTTTATAACTTTAGTAGTAAAGTCTTTTTTATAAGCGTCAGTGTAATATAGTTTTTGCTCCAATTTTTTTTCCCCTTTCGTGTTCACTAGTTTCATTGTAAAACAATTAAAATTAGTTTCCTAATATTTCAGAAGAAAGAAACTATTTTTAGAATTTTCTTGCTATAATAAGAAAAAGAAAATGCGGGGGTGGAATGAGCATGTTATATGAAAATGGCGTAGATAAATTGCTTAGTTTAAGCAGAAATATTTCCGAATTATATCGAGAATTAAATGAAATGACCCGGATTTTAACGGATTGTAACCGTGAAAGTGTAAAGTTTGATCGGTTATATGTAAAAGAGTTACTTTGGAAGAAAGAAGATGTAATAGAGAAATATGACCAACTACTTGTACAACTTTGCATCAATGAATGTTTTGATTTAAAAAGTGTCATTACAGGAGAATATAGGTATACATACGAAGAAGTAGAAAACATCGTTTTACAATTTAATGAAAAGTATAATGTTGCAATTTTAATTAAAGATGTTTGTAAAGAATTACAGTTTACATATGGAATTGATATGGACATAACGAGAACGGCTCGGGTATCAACAACTCAAGTATAGAAAAAGGAAAAGAAAGCAGATCCTTTGCTTTCTTTTTTTATGTAAGAAAAGGGAGAGTAGGTTTAAAGATGAAGGGGAAGTTACAAAATATTCATCCGTTAGGAATGACAATCATAGTAGGGACTTTATTTGCGAGGTTCGCCACGTCAATGAGTATTCCTTTTTTAGCAATTTATTTAACGACTGTTAAAGGTGTATCAGCTGGAATGACGGGTGCTATTATCGGAACGAGTGCACTTGTTGGAGTGTTTGCTAGTTTTATCGGGGGGAATTTATCGGATCGATTCGGCCGAAACATGATTATACTATGGTCCATGATCGTTTGGGTGTTTGTATTCTTAGGTTTTTCACTTGCAGATCATGTTTTAAGTTTCTTTTTACTAAATGCTTTGAATGGATTATGTAGGTCCTTTTTTGAACCGACGTCAAGAGCATTATTATCGGATTTAACGAAACCAGAGTATCGTTTACTCGTATATAATTTGCGTTACGGTGCAATCAATGTTGGGGTAGCGATCGGTCCACTTGTTGGATTACAGATTGGAAGCGCAAAATCAACAATTCCTTTTTTAGTAGCAGCTGGGGTATACATTTTATATACAGCTATATTAGCGTTCCAATTTAAGAAGTATCCACTGGAACGCAAGAAAATAAATGCAGAAAAGCCTGTGACAATGTTAAATGCAATTCGTATATTGCGAAAGGATGTCGTATTTTTAGTTGCATTAGTCGGTATTATTTTGAGTAATTGTGGTTTTTCTCACTTAACGACAACGGTATCTCAATATTTTGCGAATGCGCATATATTTCAGGATGGAGTAAAGTTGTTCTCATATATGCTAGCTTTAAATGCAATTGTTGTAGTGATTATTCAATACCCTGTTATTCAAACGTGTAAAAGATATACACCATTAGCATCAATTATGGTTGGCACTTTATTTGTGAGCGCAGGGTTATTTGGATTTGGAATAGTAGAATCTACGTTAGGGGCCGCTGTATGTACATTTATTTTTACAGTGGGAGAAGTTTTAATGTTTTCAATGACAGATGTATTTATTGATGATATAGCTGTCTCAAATCTAAAGGGAACTTATTTTGGAGCGATGGGCTTTTCCGGAATTGGAGGAGTAATTGGTCCTTGGTTTGGGGGCGTACTTCTTGATTATTACGGGTATCAAAATGGGTTTGTAGTATTTTCAGCACTATCTATATTTTCAATTGTAGCCTTTCCGGTTCTTTTAGTTACAAAAGGGTTATTGAAAAAAAGATATGATAGAAATTCTAATATAGAAATGCATGCGAAATAACATAAGCCCCAGTAACCAACTGGGGCTTATGTTTGTATTTATTTTAACTCTTAATTTGAAAAAAGAACTTTCTTTTCATGCTTATTAGCAATTTCATTTTTGGAAATATGAATGGCTAAAAATCCATTCTCTGAGCAGGCTAGCATCTTCTTATAAATGATATTTGCAGGTAAAGGAATGGTCCGCTGCAAAGAAGTGTTTTTATGAAGTATGCAAATGTGTAGGCCTGTCTCCATCTTTTTAATGACTACATTTCGTTCAGATACATTTGGTACATCTGTTTCCAAAATGTACTCTTGTTCAGTTTCGCAAAGGTCAATATGAATTTGATTTGGGAAACTAAAGTTACTACAAGAATCAGAACAAAATTGATCCATCCATTCTTCAAAACCATCAACATGAAAAAGACAAATCTTCTTTTTCTTGCCCATGTAAGACACCCTCCGTAAAATCTCAATTCATACTATGTTATGCATGAATGAAGTAGGGGTGAAGAATAAATGGAAAAATATAAACAGTGTATGTGACAAAAGTAGTTAGTGTGAGCCCTTTGTTTTACATATCATGATGTGCATGGTTTTTTTGGCGTGAATGGTTGCGATTTTTTACTTTATGAGATCCGCTTAATGGTTCAGGTTGTCCTTTTTTTTCTTTAGATTCACGATTGTTTTTTCCCATTGTATGTGACACCTCCTCTTTCTCTTTAGAATGAGAGAAGTTTACGAATTTATACGAGAATGTTTTTAGAAAAAAGGGTAAAGATAAATGGGACTAACTATTACAGAAAGGGGAAAGTATAATGCCATATCATAAAGATAAACAACAAGCTTTTCAAGCAGCGCAGCAAGGGGTTACACAAGCAGAAAATTCATTCAACAATATTGTGAAAAATGATCCAAACTACGGTCATGATTTAAAAGAGTTACGTCAAGAGGTTCAACAAGCGTATGAACAAATTCAAAATGCACTTGAAGTAGCTTCGGAAACACAACGTCCACAACTTGAGCAATACGAAAATAATCTCCAAAATATTATGCGAAATGTGGATCAATTAGAAAAGTAAATGAGGTTGTTGTGTATCCAACAACCTCATTACTTTTAGTGTTACTATGCGGAAACGAAAAATCATTCTATTAATTTTTTCTTTAATTTGTGCAGTACATATATTTCAAGTGGACAAAGTGGAAGCTAAAATGTTGTTAAGAAAAGAGTTAGAGCCAACTGGTTATGTAACGTGGGAAGTACCTAATAATGAGAAGGTTATCGCGATTACGTTTGATGACGGACCAGATGCAACGTATACACCGCAAATATTAGATTTATTACGTCAATACAAAGCAGAAGCGACTTTTTTTATGATTGGATTTCGAGTTCAGCGTAATCCATATTTAGTAAAGCGGGTATTAAAAGAAGGACATGAAATTGGAAATCATACGATGGATCATTTGTACGCAAGTAACTCATCAGATGAGAAATTAAAAAATGATATTTTAAATGGAAAGAAGTATTTTGAAAAATGGGTGAAAGAACCTTTATTATTCCGTCCACCAGGCGGATATATTAATGATGCCGTATTTACAACAGCTAAAGAAGCTGGGTATCAAATTGTTCTATGGTCATGGCACCAAGACCCTCGTGATTGGGCAAACCCAGGAGTTGAATCCATTGTAAATCATGTCCTGAAAAATGCTAAAAGTGGAGATATTGTGCTGTTACACGATGGAGGAAGTAATCGTAGTCAAACCGTTGAGGCATTAGCAAAAATTTTGCCAGAGCTTAAAAAGCAAGGATATCGATTTGTTAAGGTTTCGGAATTGCTGCGCTATAAACATTAGAAAAAATCCCAAAAGGCAGGCGTACCTTTTGGGATTTTTCATTACTGATTCTTTTTACGTTTCTTATTATTTTGTCGCTCTGCAGGAGTTAAAGGTTCGTTTGCAAATTCTTCGCTAAAACCCGCACCTTGTCCTTGTGCAGAAGCAGAATTCATTCCTGAAATAACATGATTTGCTTTTCGTTTACCCATTTGATTTCACCTCTATAATAATTTTTGTAGGTTGAATGATGAACAGTTCATAGCATATATGAACGTAAAATGAAGCACTGAAAGAGTACTTTACTTTACGGTAATAGTATTCATAAGGAGCATGAACACTATTCAAATTTAGAAAGATAAAGAAAACTTATGATAATCTATAAGTTTCTTATTATTTACTTATTTAGAAAGTTGTAATAAGATATTATCGTAAGGTATTGAAAAGTTTGTCTACATTTTATATTCAGACAACTTAGTCACGTTTAACAGGGGGGAAACATAATGGTCAAACATAATCCATTTCAATCACGTGCAACTTTCGAAGTAGATGGAAAAACGTATCATTATTATCAATTAAAAGCGCTTGAAAACGCAGGGGTTGGCAACGTATCTCAATTACCATATTCCGTGAAAGTTTTACTTGAATCTGTACTTCGTCAAGTAGATGGACGCGTAATTACAGAAGAACATGTTACAAATTTAGCGAAGTGGGGAACGAAAGATGTTCAAGATATCGATGTTCCATTTAAACCATCTCGTGTAATTTTACAAGATTTCACTGGTGTTCCAGCTGTTGTTGATTTGGCTTCGCTTCGTAAAGCAATGGCAGACATGGGCGGGGATCCTGATAAAATTAATCCTGAAATTACTGTAGACCTTGTAATTGACCACTCTGTACAGGTTGATAGAGCGGGTACAGCAGACTCGCTTGCATTCAACATGGACTTAGAGTTTAAACGTAATGAAGAACGTTATAAATTTTTAAGCTGGGCACAAAAATCATTTGATAACTACCGTGCAGTTCCACCAGCTACAGGTATTGTACACCAAGTAAACCTTGAATATTTAGCACCAGTTGTTCACGCAGTGAAAAATGCTGAAGGTGACTTAGTTGCATACCCAGATTCATTAGTTGGAACAGACTCACATACAACAATGATTAACGGTATCGGCGTTCTTGGATGGGGCGTTGGTGGTATTGAAGCAGAAGCAGGAATGCTTGGACAGCCTTCATACTTCCCAGTACCTGAAGTAATCGGTGTGAAATTAACAGGTACACTTCCAAGTGGTACTACAGCAACTGACGTTGCATTAAAAGTAACACAAGTATTACGTCAAAAAGGTGTAGTTGGTAAATTCGTTGAGTTCTTCGGTAATGGACTAAAGAGCATGCCTTTAGCTGACCGTGCAACAATTTCAAATATGGCACCAGAATACGGCGCAACTTGTGGATTCTTCCCAATCGACGACATTTCATTAGAATATTTACGTTTAACAGGTAGAGATGAAGAGCAAATTCGCGTTGTTGAAGAATACTGTAAAGCGAACGGTTTATTCTATACAGTAGACAGCAAAGATCCAATTTACACTGATCTTGTTGAAATTGATTTAAATACAATCGAATCTAACCTTTCTGGACCGAAACGCCCACAAGATTTAATTCCACTTTCAGATATGAAAGATGCGTTCCACAAAGCTGTTTTAGCGCCAGTTGGAACACAAGGACTTGGATTTAATGAGCAAGAGTTCGATAAAGAAGTGAAGGTTACATTAGAAGATAAAGAAGTAACGATGAAAACAGGTGCAATTGCAATCGCTGCAATTACAAGCTGTACAAATACATCAAACCCATACGTATTAATTGGAGCAGGTCTAGTTGCGAAGAAAGCAATTGAAAAAGGACTTGTAGTACCTGAGTACGTAAAAACATCATTAGCACCAGGATCTAAAGTTGTTACTGAATACTTAGATAAATCAGGTTTGACAACATATTTAGATCAATTAGGTTTCCAAACAGTTGGTTATGGCTGTACAACTTGTATTGGTAACTCTGGTCCATTAGCAGACGAACTTGAAGAAACAATCGCAGCAAACGACTTACTAGTAACATCTGTTTTATCTGGTAACCGTAACTTTGAAGGACGTATTCACCCGCTTGTAAAAGCGAACTACTTAGCATCACCACCACTTGTTGTGGCATATGCACTTGCAGGTACTGTGGATATTGACCTGAAAAATGATGAAATCGGTAAAGATGCAAATGGCAATGCTGTTTACTTCAACGATATTTGGCCATCAGCTAAAGAAATTGAAGATGTAGTTCAAAGCGTTGTTACATCTGAACTGTTCAAGAAAGAATATGCACAAGTATTTAACAGCAATGAGCGTTGGAATGAAATCCAAACTTCAAATGAAGCTTTATATACTTGGGATAATGATTCAACATACATTCAAAACCCACCGTTCTTTGAAGGATTATCTAAAGAGCCAGGTGAAGTTGAAACATTATCAGGTTTACGCGTAGTTGGTAAATTTGGTGACTCTGTAACGACAGACCATATTTCACCAGCAGGTTCAATCGGTAAGCACACACCAGCTGGACGCTACTTATTAGAGAACGGCGTACAACCAGTTGACTTCAACTCTTACGGTTCTCGTCGTGGTAACCATGAAGTTATGATGCGTGGTACATTCGCGAACATCCGTATTAAAAACCAAATCGCACCAGGAACAGAAGGCGGATATACAACATATTGGCCAACTGGTGAAGTAACATCAATCTATGATGCTGCTATGAAATATAAAGAAGATGGCACAGGCCTTCTAGTTGTTGCTGGTAAAGACTACGGTATGGGAAGTTCTCGTGACTGGGCTGCGAAAGGTACAAACTTATTAGGTATTAAAGCAGTAATCGCGGAAAGCTTCGAGCGTATTCACCGCAGTAACTTAGTATTAATGGGCGTATTACCACTTCAATTTAAAGATGGTGAAAGCGCTGAAACATTAGGTCTTGTTGGTAACGAGTCATTTGAAATTCAAATTGACAAAACAGTTAGACCACGTGATCTTGTAAAAGTAGTTGCAACTGATGCAGATGGCAACGAAAAACAATTTGAAGTAGTAGCTCGTTTCGATAGTGAAGTTGAAATTGACTACTACCGTCACGGTGGTATCCTGCAAATGGTTCTTCGTGAGAAAATCGAAGAGTCTAAAGTGTCAAACTAAATAATTGAAATGAATGATAAGGAAGCTGACATATGTTAGCTTCCTTATTTTATGCAAAGGGATGAAACCAATTGGTTTCATCCCTTTCTTTTTACTAAAAAATGGAGGGAATAGAATGAAAGAATATAAAAGAATATTGTTACCGTTACGACAAGAGAAAATATTAGTAGTGTCAGCCATATGTAGTGGGATTATAGCTGCTATTTTAAACTTATCGCGCCCAATTTTCATGGGATTAATTGTAGATAACCTTATTCAACGGGAGTTTAAAGGTGCCTATTTGTATATTGCATTGTTTGCTGGTAGCCGCTTTATGATGTGGATAAACAATCTTTTATTTGATTATATAAGTTCAAAAGCGAGTCAGCGAATATTACGAATGAAGCGTATAGATGTATTGCGTCATTTTTTTCTATTACCATTTGAAGAGAGTGAGAAAATCAAGCAGGGAGAGTTAGAAACTTTAGTCGTATCCGATATCCCGAATTGGATTAGATTATATGGATCTATATTAATAGAATATATACATGCAATCGCACAATTTATTGGTGCAATTATAGCACTGCAACATATAGATACACAGTTTATCTTGTGGGTAACTCCGTTTTTATTTTTAAGTGCAATTGTTCCGATGTTCATGGGGGAAAAGGTAAGAAATATTGCAAGCATTGCTCAAAAGAATCAATCAAGTGTTGTAGAGATGATGTCACAGTTTGTAAAAGGTATACAAGATTTACGTAGTTTGCAAAAAGAAAAATGGGCCATTCGCTTATTTAAAGGAGTAACGGCACAATCTTATGAAACAGAAGTAAAGAAGACGATGATACAACACTGCATTGGAGTAATTGGAACAATGATTGAAACGGGTGCATATATCGTTGTTCTCGTTATAGGAGCGCAAAAAATAATGAAAGGGGAAATGGAAGTTGGTTCACTTGTTGCAGTGTTAGCTACAATAGAGATGCTCTTTTTCCCAGTCCGTTACGTGGGTGATTTATTAATGATGACACAAGTGGCAGTCGCTTCGGCAAGTAGAGTTTTTTCCTTTTTAGATAAACGAGTGGCAGAATGTAATCGAGAAAGAGCGATGGGGATGACGGTAACAAATGTTTCATTTCAGGAGAGTGATGAAGAGAAATGTAGGATAAAAAACATTGATTTGCAAGTTAATCCAGGTGAACTCATTATGATTGTAGGAGAAAGTGGTGCAGGAAAAACAACGCTTTTAAAATTAATGACAGGTTTGTATAAACCATCTAACGGTAGCGTTGTTTATTACGGTAAAGAGGCTCGAATGACTACAGTAGGGCAGGAACCTCGTTTTTTTCGGACGACAGTAAAAGAGAATATATATTTCGGGGATGAGTATTTAGAAAACGAGTTAGAAAAAAATATTGAACTTATAAATATGAAGTCGATAATTAGAGATTTACCTAAGGGGATTCAAACTGTACTACATAAAAGTGGAGAAGAGTTTTCGGGAGGAGAAAGAAAACGCCTTGCATTATTACGAGCAATTGGTTCAAATCCGAATCTTATTATTTTAGATGAACCGACTGCGGGGTTAGATCCGAGTAATCAAGAAAACGTTTGGAATATGATTGAAGGACTAGGAAGAGATGTAACGAGAATTATTGCAACACATGATGTAGAGAAAGTGATACTAGCGGATCGTGTTGTCATAATGAGAGAAGGAAGTATTGTTGCATGTGGAAGTCCTGAAAAATTAATAAATAGTCATTCATTTTGAAAGAGATGTGAATAAAGATAAGAGCGGTGCCCTTATCTTTATTCAACGTCATTTATTTGATATTCGATAGATTCTGAATGATTTAGATCTACGTTAAAAGTAGCAGTCATAAGGAAAGTTGCAATTCCAAGGATTAAGAAAAGGACAAATGAGACTAGAGAGATGTAAAGACAAATACGTCCTACTTTCTTTTTTTCAAGGTCTTTACTAAAGAGTGAAATGATCCATGTAATAATACCGATGGGGTATAAAAGAAAACTAAGAATATATAATGTTATTTTTTCGAATGAATTCATACACAATCCCCCTTTTGTTGAAGTTTATATAACTATGAAAGTAAAAAGGTGAATAGGTCCAGAAGAAAATGAGTAACACTTCATTTGTTTTTTCTAATTATATGGTCAATTCCCCCCACTGAGACGAAGCGTTTCAGTGGAGGCTTGAGTTAGAACACTAGGTCTTTTCGGTCTATCGCTAGACAGTTTGACGCTCTAGCCTTCATGCCACCTTATGGTAACACCCCAAGTGTGTTTTTGGTTGGTACTGGCAACGAACGATCGTTTTCCCACTTGCACCACCCTTTCGAAAAAGAGCAGTTCTTCCTTGTGGAAGAAGCCACCACTCAGATGAATCCGGCGTGTGCTACAAGCCCCGACAAGTCGAGTACACATGGATGGTTGACACACCCACTAAGCTATGCGCGAAGCAACAGCCTTACGTTTTTGCACTTCTAATAGAATCGGCGTTTTCACTTTGAGATTGTCATCCAATTGTACAACTCTTGATTTTTGCAATGTATTCAATGCACCGTTAATATCAGCGTGAATACATTTCCCTGATTTACTTTGGTACAGTCCACGCGTGATTCGTTTGCCACTAAAGCGATACTGAGTCCTATCACCCTTAGACCAAACTGGAACCGGATCTTTATCAAGAAAACTAGCTTTTGAAGTATAACTTTCTTCTTGTTTCAAAAATCGGATGCCTTCTTTTACACATTTATTCTCAATTGCTGCTATCAGTTTATGGAACGGGATTTGCACAAATGTTTGATTATTCTTTTTCCCCATATGAGATTTTTGTTTCCAACCAGCGTTATACCCTACAACAATCGTACCTATATCGAATTCTTTTACTTTTTTGAACAATAGGCCTACCGTTTGTGCAATGTAACCGTTTATTTGTCGTTCTCGTTTATGCCAAAGTGCAGCGATTTTGTTCGTTACAATTCGTTTTGAAAGTCCATTTCCCACATTTTTCTGCTGGAGGTTACATATCATTTTGTTAAAGTATCGATTTATGGATTTCGATTTTTTTCCATCGATTAAGAAGGCATCACCTGTATTGGTCACGCAACTTACTAATCTATCTACACCTAAATCGCAACCTAAAGCGTTACTCGTAGTCGTGGGTTGTTTCTTCATTTGAGAAACGTGCATTTCATATGTGTAATGCACTTCAAAGAACCGACCTTTTTGCTTCGGTACAATCTCAATGTAGGAGATTTTTTTATTTCTTAAGTTTTTAGGCATACGTATTCTAATAGAACCAAATTTTTTTCTGAATGCCACATTCATCGGAATGATCCAATACCCGTTCTCATCCACTTTTGGAACTTGATAGATTTCAATAATTCGTTTGTCAGTGGAACGAGAGTAATTTGGAAACTTAGGACGTCCTGTGAAGGTTTCAGGTTTTTTCTTCCACTGATCCAACGCTTTAAAAAAGCTCTTCACTTCTGTAAATAGGGCTCTACGAATCGCTTGAACAGAGTTTGATTGAATACCCCAGTAGTTCATATCGGCTTGCATGGCAGTATCTACTTCCTTTACAGTAGCCATTTTATTATCGTTCAAATAACTTTGTTTAATGGTGTACAATCCAACATTTCGCAATGCTTTTGAACTATGTGACATGCACTTAAGTAAACGAAATTCTTTAGCTGTGAGGCAAGCTCGTCCGATATTCTGTTTCTGCGTGAATTGTTGTATGGTTTCTCTTTTCTTTTGTTTACGTAATACTTTTACCGCTTTCTTTCTAGCCATTGTTTTCACCACCTTTCTTAGAGCATTCATTAAAATTATTTTTGACAAATCAATATTGGGAACGAAATGGAACAAAATGCGAACATGTTCTTCATCGTAATTCTTTTGGCTCAAGTAGCCGAATGATGATCATTATTCAATTTCGTTGTCTTACAATCCATTCCCTCCTTATATAGGGCAGATTATATCGTAAGACAAAAGAAACAAAATTTTTTCGTCTACCTGCTGACGGCGATTCATCTCCACCTGAATTGTTGGGCTTCACCCGTAACACAAATCAGATGGAGTCTTCTTGCCGAAAAGGATAAAAAGGAAGGAATTGCACTTCAAATAAGAATATTCCGATTTTTTAGACTGTGAATATTTCCAAGCTCGTCCGTATAAGCTAAAATAAGGTATATAGTATTTTCATGAATATGTTAAAAGAAGATAAATACGTTAGGGTGATATAAAATGTGGCGGAAGCTTACGATTATTGTCGTATTACTTTGTTTAGCTGGATATGCAGCTTATGAACAGTTTGGAAAAAAAGAGCAGGCGGTACAAGAAAAGCAAGAAAAAAGTGAAGCTGTTATGAAAGAGATGATTGCAAGGAACGGTATTGAAATAGGGAAGGTTGCACCAGATTTTGAATTGACTAAGTTAGATGGAACGAATGTAAAGTTATCAGATTTAAAAGGAAAGAAAGTGATTTTAAACTTTTGGGCAACGTGGTGTGGGCCTTGTCAGCAAGAAATGCCTGATATGGAGGCTTTCTATAAAGAACATAAAGAAAACGTAGAAATTCTAGCAATAAACTATACGCCTTCAGAAAAAGGTGGGGGCGAAGAAAAGGTAAGCAATTTTGCGAAGGAAAAAGGAATTACTTTTCCTATTTTATTGGACAAGAACATTGATGTGACAACAGCGTATAAAGTAATTACGATTCCAACTTCGTATTTTATAGATACGAAAGGTGTCATTCAAGATAAGTTCATTGGACCGATGACGCAAAAAGAGATGGAAAAACGAATTGCGAGATTAAAGTAACGGTGAAAAGGTAGAAGTGGAAAGTAGCCATTTCTGCCTTTTCTTTTTTAAGTGGTGATAACTTCATGATATGATGTAAGAAATATATCCGTTAATAGATAAAGGAGTGGTATGGAGTGGGGAATGTATCCTTACCGTTAGATTATGTTGTAATTGACTTTGAAACAACAGGATTTAACCCTTATAATGATAAAATTATTCAAGTAGCAGCAGTGAAATATCGTAATCATGAATTAGTAGATCAATTTGTTTCTTATGTGAATCCAGAGCGTCCAATTCCGGACCGAATAACGAGTTTAACAGGTATTACAAATTATCGTGTTTCAGATGCACCGACGATTGAAGAAGTGTTACCTTTATTTTTAGCATTTTTACATACAGATGTTATTGTGGCCCATAACGCTTCTTTTGATATGCGCTTTTTGAAAAGTAATGTAAATATGCTTGGATTACCTGAGCCTGAAAATAAAGTGATTGATACGGTATTCTTAGCGAAGAAATATATGAAGCATGCGCCTAATCATAAACTTGAAACGTTAAAACGAATGCTTGGAATTCGTCTAAGTTCTCATAATGCATTTGATGACTGTATTACGTGTGCAGCTGTTTATCAAAAATGTGCATCTATTGAAGAAGAAACAAACAGGAAATCGGATACGGAAGTACTTGATGAAACAGCAGTATATGAAGCAGTAAAAAAGATGCTTGTACGAAATAAACGTGATATCGAATGGGTTCGTTGCATGAATGTAGGAAGTTATTTAGATATAAAAGCTTTTTATCCAGTTATGAGAGTAAAAGTAAAAGGGCGAAAGAAATACATATTAACAGAGATATTAGAAGATGATGTGAAAGAAATATGTGCGAGTTTAGCATGTGAACCGGCGTTAAAAAGTGAAGTTGGTAATACGAGAATTATGCTTAATAGCTTAGAGGATGTCCTGAAATTAGAAAGTTATATTTTAGAACAGTATGATTTCGTACTGCAATCGCTGCGTGATTATAAAGAAAGTGAAGTGAATGCAGAAGAGAAATTAAAAGAGTATTTAAACGTTATGGTATAAAAACTCAGTGTGCTATTTTGAAGAGCAGAGTACATTACTGAGAAGAAGTATTGTGATTGGTTTGATATTGAAAGCCCCCATCGTTTTAGTCATATCTAAAATGATGGGGGCTAATTTGTTTTCTAGTTAGTCACTTATTAAAAGAAAATTTGTTTATTTATCTTACAAATTTTCTTTGAAAAGTTCTGGTAAAAAATTACTGAACTCACTCATTTCTTCTACGTTGTGTTTATATAAACCACTTAGATTAATAAATGGTGGTAATCCTTTCGGGAAAATGAATGTAGAAGTCATTACTGTACCGTTATCGGATTTTTCATATTGGTGTATTACTTGTGAAATTACATTGTCATTATCATCTAAACATGAACCCATTAAAACGTGGCTGTAATGTGTATTTATAGGACAATCTTTAGGATCTTCCCATCTAATTCTTAGCGGAAATTCTAGTCCATCCCCAGCAGATTCAATTGAAGCTGATATGGCTCCCACATGCCCATGTACTTTAGGATCAACTAACCATTTAAAATCAACATGTTCTTCTGGGTGCCATAGTTTATATCGTTCAGAGTTATCAATATTATCCCACCACCAGTCAATCATTTCTGGTGTTACGTTATTCAATTCATGTTCAACTACTATTGATACTTGGTTTTTCATTTTAGTGCCTCCTATTTTTTAATCAACATAGTGTTGGTTATTTATATTTGTTATTATAGTTTGTATATTTCATGTGTTCAATAAACAGAAATAGCCGATCTGTTGTATTTTGAACACTTTATAAAAATATGTCTAAAAAATTTATGAGGTAAAAATTAGGAAAAGAATACACTAATTTACGTATAGCTCGTATTAACGAAGCAATACGTAATGCACGAACTAACTTAATATATGAAAAAGGAATGGATTGCATACGGTAAAGGATATTACAATTAGAGCCAATAGTAATCGAGGGACATTTGCTCGGAAGTCAAAATATTTTTCGAATTAAGATATGGACGAAATGGTAACGGATCGATTAAATTTATCTTTTTAACAATGTATATGAAAAATATACTTTGAAAATATGTCAAAAGTACTAAGTGAATTGCAGCGGATGGTTTAGGTGTTTTGGTATGTGTCCAGATTTTGTGAGTGTTGCAATTTATTGTACATGGAGTTTTTTTAGGAGTATTAAAACATAAAATTTTCTTGCAAATCTGATTAAAGAGTTTTTCCTTTGCTCATACTATGTAATAAGAAAGCGAAGGAGAGAGGGTGAGCAGCATGAGAAGAAGTCGCCGTAAATCGTTTGAAGAACTTGTAAATGAAAATAAACAACAATTATTAAGCGATCGCGATGCAATCGATCGCATTGAAGAACGTATTGAAAAACGTTATGAAATGAAACTTTTTAAGCAAGCTGAATAATTCTTAACACTGGTACGATACTAGTGTTAAGGAGGCGATAGTAATGGGTAATCCGAAAAAGAATTCAAAAGACTTTGCACCAAATCAAATTGGAACACAATCGAAAAAAGCTGGCGGCAATAAAGGGAAGCAAATGCAAGACCAAACTGGCAAACAACCGATTGTAGATAACGGTTAAAGAAAAGGAGAATGTTGCATTCTCCTTTTTTGTATAAATTTGAAGGAACATAGGCAATTTAAGATGGTATGTATAAAGAATTAGGAGGGAAGTACATGCCGAATCCAGATAATCGAAATGACAACGCTGAAAAATTACAAGAAATGGTACAAAATACGATTGATAATTTTAATGAAGCAAAAGAAACAGCGGAACTTTCTAATGAAAAAGATCGTGCTGCCATTGAAGCGAAAAATCAAAGACGTTTAGAAAGTATTGATTCATTAAAAAGTGAAATAAAAGATGAATCTTAATAGAATGTACAAAAAAGGGCTGACAAAAGTCAGCCCTTTTTTGTAATCGTAAAGTTTTCGACGAGTAAGCGCCAATTTTGTGGGAATGGTAGACCAATCTTCCAGTAGCTAATGCCGCCTATACCTTGTTCTTTCATTAAATTAAATTTACTTTGCACGGACCGTGAATCTTCAAACCAAACTTCGTGTTGTACGCCGTTTTCGTCAAAGTAATTAAAATGAGGAGCTTGAGCTGTAAAATCATAACGGATAGGAACATTGTACTTACGTGCTAATGCGACGGCTGCGACAGAACTAACAGCTTTTGCTGGCGGATTACCTTGTTTAAATGGAAGTTTCCAATCGAACCCATATAAATTTTGCCCCATCATAATTTTTTGTGGTGGCATTTGAGATTTTGCATATTGAAGTACTTCTTTCACTGGGCCTATAGGAGAAATAGCCATCGGTGGTCCGCCTTGCCAACCCCAGTCATATGTCATAATGACAACGAAATCAACAATTTGACCTTGGGCTTTATAGTCATGAGCTTCAAAGAATTTTCCTTTTTGATTGGAACTCGTTTTTGGTACAAGTGTTGTACTGAGTGTGTATCCGTTAGGTAAACGTGTTTTCACATTTCGTAAAAAGCGATTATACGCCTCGCGGTCTTCAGGTGCCACATTTTCGAAATCGAAATGAATGTCGCGCATCCCGTACTTTTCAGCTGTTTGCAAAATGTTAGTGATAAATTTATTTTGAATCGTTGCGTCGCGTAAAAGAACCGATGTTAGATCGGTACTGAAATTTCCATTTTCAATATTTGTAATTACAAGCATAGGGATGGTATTGCCTTGCGTTGCAATATTGGCGATTTTAGCTGTTTCAGTTGGTTCTTTTAATGTACCATCTCTCTTTGCCTCAAAACTGAAGTAGGCTAAGTATGTTAAAAATGGATTAATGGCACGTGTAGAATTAACTAAACTTTCTTTTATGGGTATAGTTGAAGGTTGTAAATAAGCAATGGATTCTACTGCTCGTTTTGTTCCTTTTGGCACATATAATTGTTGTCCGACATGGAGAATGGATTTTAAAGATAGATTATTAACTTTAGCTAAACTAGCGAGGGGAACATTATATGTTTGAGAAATTCGATATAGGCTATCGCCAGGCTGTACATAATAATTATTCCCTTTCGTATTCACGATAAGTGCCTGACCAACAACAAGTGTTTCAGCTGGATTTAGTCCATTGTCTTTTACTATTTCGTCAGGTGTTGAGCCATATTTTGATGCCAAGCTATATACACTATCACCACTACGGACAGTTACAATTTGAATCATATGCTTGCTCCTTTCAGGAAAAGATTCACTGTTTCTATTTTATTTTTGATGTCACTGTATTATGATTAAATGTATGCAAAGTAGCAGAAGTGAAAGAAGGCGAATACATATGTTTGTAGCAGAACATGAAGTGGAAATCCGTTATGCGGAAACAGATCAAATGGGTGTTGTTTACCATTCAAATTATTTGGTGTGGCTAGAACTAGGTCGCACGAAACTTATACAAGACTTAGGATTTTCATATGTTGAAATGGAGAAAGGGGGAATTATTTCTCCTGTGTTAGATTTGCAAATTTCATACCGTAAAGCGATGCGTTATGGAGAAAAAGCAATCGTAAAAACGTGGGTCGATAGCGTGAGCCCGCTCCGCGTTGTATACGGATATGAAATTTATAACGGTGATGGTGAACTTTGTATTACTGCAAGTACAACGAATATTTGTGCGAAAAAAGAAGGCTTCCGTCCTGTATCGTTTAAAAAGTTATATCCTGAGTGGTATGCGAAATATGAGGAAATTAAGAAAAAATAAAAAAGCGTGGCAGCAGCCACGTTTTTTTATTTTTCATAATTAAATTGCGGGAAATCATCGCCGTCGTTAAGTGTAACAGATAAATTATGTCCATCGAAGAACCACTCATCATCACCTTCAATAAAGAAGTTAATATCTTCTTCTTGAATTTGAACAGCAGGGTGAGCAGGATCATCTTTACGAATACCTAAAGAAAGTCCTTTTTGCACAGTACTGCAACCACCGTATTGTACGAAAAAGCGTAGTGTTTCACCTGATTGTAAGTTTAATTCGTTTTTATACCATTGTGCTGCTTCTTTTGTTACGGAAAGATTCATGTGTAGTTCCTCCAAATTATGTTGCTTTTTCTTTAGTATAAAAAATAACGCAAAAAGACGCTATTAATATGCTTCACGTTTTCTTTTTGCGTTATGTGGGTTACGATCTTATTTTTGCTTTTTTGAAAAGTTTGCTTTTGGTTCAGTTTTATTTATAATTCGTCCGATATTTGCACGGTGTTTATAAATAACCATACCTGCTAATAAACACATCGCAATAATGAAGATTTTATCCCCGCTAACAATGGATGCGATAACAGCAACGACAGCTGTTACCATAGAAGAAAGTGATACGTATCTCGTTGTAAATAAAAGGGTGAAAAATACAACAGCTAATATTGCGAAAACAACTGGTGAGTAGCATAATAGCACCCCAGCAGAAGTTGCAACTGCTTTACCACCGCGGAATTTCGCGAAAATCGGATATACATGTCCAAGAACAGCTGCTAATCCGAACCATAGTGGGTGAATATCTAATCCGAAAATCATCGGTAGGGCTGTTGCTAATGTACCTTTTAAAATGTCAGCAATTGTAACGGTAAAACCTGCTTTTTTCCCTAATGTGCGGAATGTATTTGTTCCGCCCAAATTACCGCTTCCGTGCTCACGAATGTCGATTCCATAGCCAATTTTTCCAACGACTAGTGCAAATGGAATCGATCCAAGTAAGTAGGCAACGATAAATAAAAGATATGTAGTAATCATAAGTTCAGTCTCCTTTATTCAAATGTGTTGATAAAGGGTAAAAAGAGTTTTTCCCGTATATTGTACCATACATTTGTAAAGAGCACATTTCTTTTTTATAAATGAAAAATTCATTAATTCGTGAAAAAAATTTCACAGGAATGTTACATTTCTCACAGAAACAGTAAGACTATATGTAGTAACATTTTAATCAAAAGACAACAACATATTGGTGGAGGGTTATAAATGTTACAACAAAATGTACGTGGAGAAGAATTAATGAAAGTATTTGAGACGATTGTCCACGGTAATGAGCAAGACTTAATGCAAGAAAATGCAAATGTAGATGGCCGCTCTCCAATGGGAGTAATGGGAACGTTCGCATCTGAGAGTGCAAAATATTATGCAGTTAAAAATTTATTGTCAGATCAAGTAAAAAAAGCGATAAATCAAAATATATTATATCCACATGATTTAGATTTCTATGCGACAGGAACGACGACTTGTTCGCAAATTCCGCTAGCGCATATGCTTGCTAACGGCTTTCATACTGGACATGGACATATGAGACAACCGCAAGACATTAAAAGTGCATTGGCTCTTTCTTCTATTATTTTTCAAGCGAATCAAAATATGCAACACGGTGGTCAATCGTTTGCACTCTTTGATATTGATTTAGCTCCGTATGTAAGAAAAACAGTAGAGAGACATAAAAATCGATTACAGTCATATCCGCTTACGAAAGAACAAATAGAGGAATTTGCATGGAAAGAAACAGAGAATGATACGTATCAGGCGTGTGAGGCTTTTGTTCATAATTCAAATAGTATGCATAGTAGGGGCGGGGGGCAAGTACCGTTTATTTCTATTAATTACGGAACAGACACATCGAAAGAGGGACGACTTTTAATTAAGCAACTTTTAAAAGCAACACAAGCTGGCCTCGGTAAAGGAGAAACACCGATTTTTCCAATTCAAATTTTTAAGATGAAAAAAGGTGTGAATTTTGAAGAGTGTGATCCAAACTATGATTTGTTTGAATTAGCATTAGAGACAACTGCAGAGCGGTTATTCCCTAACTTTTCATTTTTAGATGCTCCGTTTAATGCAGTGCATTATGACGGGCGACCTGAAAGTGAAGTATGTTACATGGGATGTCGTACCCGTGTTATGTCTAACATACATGGAGAAGAAACAGCGATTGGAAGAGGGAATTTATCATTTACGTCTATTAATTTAGTGAAATTAGCGTTAATTAGTGGTTCAAAAGAAGCGTTTTTTGAAGCGTTAAATTATTACTTAGATTTAGGAATTAAGCAACTATTAGAGAGATTCGCGTATCAATGTACGAAGCGAGCGAGAGATTTTCGATTTTTATATTCACAAGGCGTATGGCGTGGTGGAGAAACGTTACAGCCCGAAGATTCGGTAGCACCGATTTTGAAGCAAGGGACGTTAAGTATTGGTTTTATTGGTCTTGCAGAATGTTTAGTAGCTTTAACAGGAAAGCATCATGGAGAAGATGAAGAGTCATGGAAACTTGGGTATGAAATCATTTCCTTTATGAGGGAGAGAATGGATAAGGCGACAGAAGAACACGAGCTGAATTTCTCAGTAATTGCAACTCCTGCTGAAGGGTTATCAGGTAAGTTTGTGAAAAAGGATAGAGAAGAATTTGGGGTAATTGGCGGTATAACAAATCATAATTATTATACGAATTCATTCCATATTCCAGTATATTATAACATTCAAGCGATAAATAAAATTCGTTTAGAAGGACCTTTCCATGCTCTATGCAATGGAGGACATATTACGTATATTGAACTAGACGGGGCAGCTATGCATAACAAAAAGGCGTTAAAGCAAATTGTGCAAGCAATGGCCGAGAATGGCGTCGGATACGGCTCAATTAATCATCCAGTTGATCGTTGTAAGTGCTGCAAGTATCACGGAGTCATTGGAAATGAATGTCCAAGCTGCGGAAATGAAGATGAGGCCAATATAGAAAGAATTCGCCGAATAACTGGCTATCTTGTAGGAGATATGTCGAAGTGGAATAGTGCGAAACGTAGTGAAGAGATGGATCGGGTGAAGCATAAATGAAAGTTATGAACATTATTCATGATAGTGTAGTAGATGGAGAAGGGTTGCGGACAGTCGTGTTTTTTGCGGGCTGTCCGCATCGTTGTTTCGGATGCCATAATCCGAAATCGTGGAATATTTGTAATGGAACTGAAATGACAGTAGAAGAAATTGTGAAAGAGATTGAAAGTAATCCATTAACTGATGTAACATTTTCAGGTGGAGATCCATTTTTTCAAGCTGCTGAAGTGAAAAAAGTAGCACAAGCCGTGAAAAATTTGAAGAAAAATTTATGGATGTATACAGGTTATACGTTAGAAGAGATACAGAGTTCTCAAAATAATGATATGATAGAGTTGTTACATTATGGGGATGTTTTGGTCGATGGAAGATTTGAAATCGAGAAAAGAGATTTAGCACTTCCATTTCGCGGAAGCTCCAATCAACGTATTATTCGATTGAAAGAGTAAAAAGGCGGGATTTATATGAATAAAACAGTATTGCTAGTTGAAGATGAAAGAAGATTACGTGAAATTGTTAGTGATTATTTTCGTAATGAAGGTTTTGAAGTAATCGAAGCAGAAGACGGGAAAAAAGCGTTAGAATTATTTGCAGAGCATGAAATTGATTTAATTATGTTAGATATTATGTTACCAGAAATAGATGGATGGTCTGTTTGTAGACGAATTAGAAAAGAGTCAGCGGTACCAATTATTATGTTGACAGCACGTTCGGATGAAGACGATACATTGCTAGGTTTTGAATTAGGCGCAGATGAGTATGTGACAAAGCCTTTTAGTCCGAAAGTGTTAGTAGCTCGCGCGAAGACGTTATTGAAACGTGCAGATGGCGTGGTAGGAGTAGCAGAAGAAAATGCTATGTCTTTAGCTGGAATAGAAGTGAATCGACTATCTAGAACTGTTTTAGTAGATGGAGAAGAAATAATATTGACACATAAAGAATTTGAACTTCTTGTTTATTTAATGGAGAACAAAGGAATTGTATTGTCACGTCAACATTTATTAGATCAGTTATGGGGATATGACTACTATGGCGATGATAGAACGGTTGATACACATATTAAAAAACTACGAAATAAGCTGGGAGATAAAGCGAAGCATATCGGTACTGTTATTCGAGTGGGTTACAAGTTCGAAGAATGATCATAAAGGTTACTATGTACTTTAGCTTGAAAATATAGCAAATTTATATTCTCCTTTGTAGGTAGAATGTACAAAAATACTTTTATTGTCTACTATGGTAGATAGGAGTATTTTTTTAATTGGATTTCACGATGAGTTCACAAGAAGGACACAAAACGTGGCTATACTGAAAATACGAATTCACCAGAGAGGGGAAATAAAACATGGGATATTACGACGGACCAAATTTGAATGAAGAGCATAGTGAAACGAGAGAATTGAAAAAATCAGGCAGTAAAAAAGGATATTTTTTCACAGGTTTAGTGGGAGCTGTAGTCGGGGCGGTATCGATTAGTTTTGCAGCACCTTACATGCCGTGGATGCAAAATAATGGAGCGGCAGTTTCGTCATTCAATTCTAATCAACAAGTGGAGGGTACTGTAGCTCCTGTTGTTAATAAAGTTAAGGGTGAAACTGATTTACCAGGTATGGTTGAAGGTGCAAAGGATGTTGTAGTTGGTGTAATTAATATGCAAAAGGTTGTTGATCCATTTGCAATGCAACCGACAGAACAAGAGCAAACAGCTGGTACAGGATCAGGTGTTATTTATAAAAAAGAAGGAAATAAAGCATATATTGTAACGAATAACCACGTAGTGGATGGGGCGAATAAACTTGCGGTAAAAATGAGCGACGGCAAGCAAGTTGATGCAAAATTAGTTGGTAAGGATCCTTGGTTAGACTTAGCAGTTGTAGAGATTGATGGATCTGCAGTTAATAAAGTTGCAACTTTAGGTGATTCCAGTAAACTTCGTGCTGGTGAAAAAGCAATTGCAATTGGTAACCCGTTAGGATTTGATGGTAGTGTAACGGAAGGTATCATCAGTAGTAAAGAACGTGAAATTCCAGTAGACATTGATGGAGACCAACGTCCAGACTGGCAAGCTCAAGTTATTCAAACAGATGCAGCAATTAACCCTGGTAATAGTGGTGGTGCATTGTTTAACCAAAACGGTGAATTAATTGGAATTAACTCAAGTAAGATTGCTCAACAAGAAGTTGAGGGAATTGGATTTGCCATTCCAATTAACGTTGCAAAACCAGTTATTGAATCGCTTGAAAAAGATGGTGTAGTGAAACGCCCAGCTCTTGGTGTAGGTGTTGTTTCATTAGAAGATGTGCAAGCTTATGCATTAAACCAATTAAAAGTACCAAAAGAAGTAACAAATGGTGTTGTATTAGGTAAAGTTTATCCAGTATCACCGGCAGAAAAAGCTGGTTTAGAGCAATATGATATTGTAGTGGCATTAGATGATCAAAAAGTAGAAAATTCACTTCAGTTCCGTAAATATTTATATGAAAAGAAAAAAGTAGGCGAGAAAGTAGATGTGACATTCTACCGTAACGGTCAAAAAATGACGAAATCGGCTACATTAGCAGATAATTCAGCTACAAAGAATCAATAAGATAAAACCTTAATTAGTAAGGTTGTCCGTAAATAGCGGATAAAAGAAAGTCTCTTTCATGTTGAAAGAGACTTTCTTTATCGGCTATACTAAAGGAATAGGAGGGATTAATTATGACAATTGAAAACCCAACTCGTACGGAAATTGGTGAAGTATTAAAGAAAAGCAAAACAATTGCGGTTGTTGGATTATCAGATAAGCCAGAACGTACATCGTACATGGTTTCAAAAGCAATGCAAGATGCTGGATACCGCATTATTCCAGTGAATCCAACAGTAGATGAGGTGCTTGGAGAAAAGGCGGTTTCTTCACTAAAAGATATTAAAGAACACGTTGACATTGTAAATGTATTTCGTCGCTCAGAGTTTTTAATGGACGTTGCAAAAGAGTTTGTAGAGATTGATGCAGATGTTTTTTGGGCACAATTAGGAGTACAAGATGAAGATACATATAAACTTTTAAAAGAAAAAGATTATACTGTAATAATGGATCGTTGTATTAAAGTAGAACATGCGATGACAAAATAGTGTGGATTTTAAAGATAGAAAGATTGATTCAGCCCCCGTTATAGATAAGGAGGGCCGATGGACGAGGTGTTCATCATGAGATTTTTTAAAGGCTGTTTTTGGGGATTGTTACTTGTTATCCCATTTTGGATATTGATCATTTGGATCATAATAAAGGTTTGGAATGTGTAATCTTGGAATACATATCCAATTCTCGTTGACAAACGATTATTTTTCTGAAATAGTAGCCTAGAGGAATCCTTGTGAAAAAAACAAGGATTTTTCTATTGAAAATGGTATATAAAAGAGATAAGATAACTTGCCAAAACTATAGTCGAGGCGTTATTCTATAATAGAAACATATGTTCTGATTTGATTAGGAAAGGGGCAAGGAGTTTGGCGAAGCATCAGTTCCAATATAATGAAGATGCAATTCAAGTGTTAGAAGGACTTGAAGCCGTTCGAAAACGCCCGGGTATGTATATCGGGAGTACGGATAGCCGTGGATTGCATCATTTAGTATATGAAATAGTAGATAACTCCGTTGACGAGGCGTTAGCGGGATTTGGCGACGAAATTTCTGTCGTAATACATAAAGATAATAGTATTAGTGTTATTGATAAAGGGCGAGGAATGCCTACGGGAATGCATAAACTTGGGAAACCTACACCTGAAGTTATATTAACTGTACTTCATGCTGGTGGTAAGTTTGGTCAAGGCGGCTATAAAACGAGTGGTGGTTTACACGGTGTTGGGGCATCAGTTGTAAACGCTTTGTCAGAATGGTTAGTCGTAACGATTAAGCGTGATGGAAATGTTTATGAACAACGCTTTGAAAATGGTGGTATCCCTGCAACGACGTTAGAGAAAATCGGAAAAACGAAAGAATCTGGTACAACGATGCATTTTAAACCAGATACAACGATTTTCAGTACAACGAATTACAATTATGAAACATTATGTGAAAGATTACGCGAATCAGCATTCTTATTAAAAGGAATGAAGATTTCAATAAAAGACGAACGAAATGATCTAGAAGATGTATTTCATTATGAAACAGGAATTGAAGCTTTCGTTTCATATTTAAACGAAGAAAAAGATTCCATTCATCCAGTTGTATACTTCACTGGTGAACAAAATGGGATTGAAGCAGAACTAGCATTTCAATTTAACGATGGTTACTCAGAAAACATTCTGTCGTTTGTAAATAACGTACGTACAAAAGATGGTGGAACACACGAAGCTGGATTTAAGACAGCGATGACACGTGTGTTTAATGAGTATGCTCGTAAAGTTTCGCTATTAAAAGAAAAAGATAAAAACTTAGAAGGTACAGATATTCGTGAAGGTGTAGCGGCTATCGTTTCCGTACGTGTACCAGAAGAAGTACTTCAGTTTGAAGGGCAAACGAAAGGGAAGCTAGGTACAAGTGAAGCGCGTTCTTCAATTGATGCGATTGTATCTGAGCATTTAGCATACTTTTTAGAAGAAAATCCGGATGTAGCTACTCTTCTTGTGAGAAAGGCGATTAAAGCAGCGCAAGCGCGTGAAGCTGCTCGTAAAGCAAGAGAAGAAGCACGTACTGGCAAAAAGAAAAAGAAATCAGAAGGTACGTTAAGTGGGAAATTAACACCTGCACAATCACGTAATCCACAAAAAAATGAACTGTACCTAGTAGAGGGTGACTCTGCCGGTGGTTCTGCAAAGCAAGGACGAGATCGTCGTTTCCAAGCGGTATTACCATTACGCGGTAAGGTAATTAATACAGAAAAAGCAAAACTTGCTGATATCTTTAAAAATGAAGAAATTAATACAATCATTTATGCGATTGGTGGCGGCGTAGGGAATGAATTCGATGTTGAAGATATTAACTACGATAAAGTGGTAATTATGACCGATGCCGATACAGATGGAGCTCACATTCAAGTATTGTTACTAACTTTCTTCTACAGATATATGAAACCACTTATCGAAGCTGGCAAAGTATTTATCGCACTTCCACCTTTATATAAAGTAAGTAAAGGTAAAGGGAAGAGTGAAGTAATTGAATACGCATGGTCAGATGAGGAATTAGATGGTGTAACGAAAAAGGTTGGAAAAGGCTATATGTTACAGCGCTACAAAGGGCTTGGTGAAATGAATGCGGATCAATTATGGGAAACGACAATGAATCCTGAAACGCGTACGTTAATTCGCGTGAAAATTGATGATGCAGCAAGAGCAGAGCGCCGCGTTACAACGTTAATGGGAGATAAAGTAGAACCTCGTCGTAAATGGATTGAACGCAACGTACAATTTGGTATGCAAGAAGAAGGAAATATTTTAGAAAATGAAATGATAATGGAAACGGAGGTGGAATAACATGCAAGCAGAGAAGTTTCATGACCTCCCGCTTGAAGACGTGTTAGGTGACCGCTTTGCACGTTATAGTAAATATATAATTCAAGACCGAGCACTTCCAGATGCACGTGACGGTTTAAAACCAGTACAAAGACGTATTTTATATTCTATGTATGTAGAAGGGAACGTCCATGATAAAGCGTTTCGTAAATCAGCTAAAACAGTAGGTAATGTTATCGGTAACTATCATCCGCATGGTGATTCCTCTGTATATGAGGCGATGGTACGTTTAAGCCAAACTTGGAAAGTACGTAATGTTTTAGTTGAAATGCATGGTAATAACGGTAGTGTTGATGGCGATCCAGCAGCAGCAATGCGTTATACAGAAGCCCGTTTATCACCGATCGCATCAGAGTTATTACGTGATCTTGATAAAGAAACGGTAGAATTTGTTTCAAACTTTGATGATACGAGTGAAGAACCGGTTGTATTACCAGCAATGTTCCCGAACTTATTGGTGAACGGATCAACAGGGATTTCCGCTGGTTATGCAACAGAAATTCCTCCGCATCATCTTGGAGAAGTAATTGATGCTACCATGATGCGTATTGATAAGCCGAATAGTACTGTTGATGATTTATTAACAGTTATGAAAGGGCCAGATTTCCCGACAGGTGGAATTATTCAAGGGCTTGATGGTATTAAAAAGGCGTATGAAACAGGTAAAGGTAAAATTATTATTCGCGGAAAAGCAGAAGTTGAAACGGTTCGTGGTGGGAAACAGCAAATCGTAATTACTGAGATTCCTTACGAAGTGAATAAAGCAAACCTTGTTAAGAAAATGGATGAATTACGTCTAGATAAAAAATTAGATGGAATTGCTGAAGTTCGTGACGAGACAGATCGTACAGGTCTTCGTATTGTTGTAGAATTAAAAAAAGAAGCAAATGCTGAAGGAATTTTAAATTATTTATATAAAAATACAGATTTACAAATTCCATATAACTTTAATATGGTAGCGATTAATAATCGTCGTCCAACACTTATGACGTTACCAAAAATTTTGGATGCGTATATTGGACATCAAAAAGAAGTCGTTACGAGACGTTCACAATATGAATTACGAAAAGCGGAAAATCGTCAACATATTGTAGAAGGGTTAAAGAAAGCATTATCGATTTTAGACCAAGTAATTGAGACGATTCGTGCTTCTAAAGATAAGCGCAATGCGAAAGATAATTTAAGTGCGAAATTTGGTTTTACAGAAGCGCAAGCAGAGGCAATTGTATCCTTGCAATTATATCGTTTAACGAATACAGACATTACAGCGCTAGAACAAGAGGCAGATGAGCTTAGTAAGAAAATTATAGAGCTACAGTCGATTTTACAAAGTGAGAAAAGACTACTTCAAGTAATTAAAACGGATTTAAAGAGAGTTAAGAAAACATATAGTGATGATCGCCGCGCTATTATTGAAGAACAAATTGAGGAAATTAAAATAGATGTGGAAGTGATGATTCCACAAGAAGATGTCATCGTTACTGTAACGAAAGAAGGATATGTGAAACGTACTGGATGGCGCTCGCATAATGCCTCAAATGGCAAAGACTTCGGTATGAAAGAGGGTGACATCTTACTTGAACGATTCGATACGAATACGACAGAGACAGTCCTCCTATTTACGAATAAAGGAAACTATATATATCTGCCAGTATACGAAATGCCAGATATTCGTTGGAAAGATTTAGGCCAGCACGTTGCGAATATCGTTTCACTCGACCGGGATGAAACAATTATTTGGGCAACTGTCGTACCGAATTTTGAGGAAGAAAAACGATTTATCGTATTTGTTACACGGAACGGTATGATTAAGAAGACGGAATTAAACCAATATAAAGTACAGCGCTATTCAAGAGCGTTCGTTGCTGTAAACTTGAAAAAAGAAGATGAAGTTGTAGATATATTTGCGACAGATGGAACGAGTGATATCGTTCTTGCAACGCATGGTGCATATGCACTGATTTTCCATGAAGATGAAGTAAGTCCAGTCGGTGTTAGGGCTGCTGGTGTGAAAGCAATAAATTTAAAAGAAGATGACTATGTCGCTTCTGGTAAACCGTTAAATGGTGAAAAAGATCAACTTATTCTCGTAACGCAGCGTGGTGCGGTGAAACGCCTAAAAGCATCAGAAATTGAGAAATCAACGAGGGCAAAGCGAGGACTTGTTATTTTCAAAGAGTTGAAACGTAACCCGTACCGTATTGTCGGTATTGAAATCGTTCGAGAAGATGAACTAGTTTACATGAAGACAGAGAAACACATCGTAGAAGAAATTGATCCGAAAGCGTATCGAAATAAAGACCGGTACAGTAACGGTAGTTTAGTGTTAGATGTTAATGATACTGGTGAAGTAGTAGAAACGTGGACGAAGAAAAGACCGGAATAAAGCAGAATTTTAATTAGTGTGGGGGCCTCACACTAATCGGGATAAAGGAAGCGTCTTGCTATGAATAGTAGCGAGATGCTTTTTTCTAGGCAAATTATTATGTGTATGAAAATAATCTTGTTATAATATTGAAATGAAATCGTTCTCATAAAGTTCAGCTTTAATCAGTGGAGGGCTTTGTTTCCACTAATTATTAGTTGAACCAATCGCGCTTTTACGAGCAGTTGATTCCTGATCTAATTTCTTAGCTTCCGCTGAATTTCGAGTTAGGAATCTTACTGCCCGTTAAAGCGGGACAGATGGAGGGGCAAAATATGAAAAAAATAGGTGTAGGGATTGTTGGATTTGGTTTTTCTAGTACAACGTTTCATATCCCATTATTACAAACGATAAAAGAATATGATATTCGTGCTGTATTATCCTCAAAAGAAGAAGTAGTAAAAGAAACGTTACCAAGCGTCAATGTCGTCAGTACAATTGATGAATTAGTAAAGCAAGAGGATGTTGATTTAGTCGTCATTACTTCACCGAACACAACTCATTTTCCATATGTAAAAGAAGCGATTTTACATGGTAAGCATGTTGTTGTGGAGAAACCATTTGTTGTTTCAATCGAAGAAGGGGAAGAACTTATCGCATTAGCAAAGCAGCATAGTGTCGTATTGAGTGTATATCATAATCGCCGTTTTGATAATGATTTCTTAACGATAAAGAAATTATTAGAAGAAAATAGAGTAGGAAATGTATACGCATATGAAGCGCATTTTGATCGTTTCCGCCCTAATGTACGTGATCGCTGGAGAGAAAAGAATTTACCAGGTTCAGGTATATTGTATGATTTAGGTTCGCATTTAATTGACCAGGCATTATCGTTATTTGGGAAACCAGATGCGATAAGTGCAGATGTAATCAAACAACGACCAGGTGCAGAGGTTGATGATTATTTCCACGTTGTACTTCATTATGGAGTGAAGCGTGTTATTTTACATAGTAGCAGTTACGTGAAACAAGCAGGACCGCATTTTACATTACATGGAGACAAAGGTTCTATTGTGAAATATGGTATGGATTCACAAGAAGAGCAGTTGAAAAGTGGAATGAAGCCGGGCGATAACGGTTATGGAGCAGACGCTGAAGAGAATTTTGCTACTTTAGATACGGAAGAAAAGCTAGAGCGTATTCCGACAGAAGTAGGCTGTTATGACATGTATTATAAAGGTGTAAGAGATAGTATTGTAAGTGGTGAGAAATTACCTGTGACAGCACAAGAAGGTTTAGATGTTATTAAACTGATTCAATTAGCGATTGAAAGTAGTGAAACGGGTAGAGTCATTTCGGTAAAATAAAAAAGACACGAATTTCGTGTCTTTTTTATTAGGAATGTGCGACTATGACTAATTATTTAATTTAATCGTTTGTCATACATTAACTGGATTTGTATGCCGTAAGGATCTTCAATAATCCCATACGCTTCACTAAATATATTTTTTTCTAGCGGAGAGATTATTTTCACATGCGTATCGGAAATTAAATTATTATAAAACCTTTGTATTTCTTCTAAATTAGCACTTTGAATGCAAAGTGACATGTTATTTCCAACGTTATAACGTTCAGTAGGCTTCATTGTATCTTCTGCTATCATTAGCTTTGTATTCCCAATTTGTAAAACAGAGTGAGCAATATGTTCTTTATTTTCACTTGTAATTTTAAAAGAACTATCTCTTTTGGCCAGTTCTTCATACGTAACAATCATTAACTTCTTGGCTTCTAAATTACGTGTATAAAAATTAATTGCCTCCTTTGCTTGCCCATTCATTGAAAGAAAAATAGCTATTTCTAATGTCATAAATATAACTCCTTTATTAGTTAATAATTATAATATAGACTAAAAAGGTTTCAATACATGACACCTTTTTGGGAGGGAAATATGAAAAAAACGGAACGAATAAATGATATGCTTATTTTCTTAAATAATAAAAGATATTTTAATTTAAAAGACTTAATGGCTAGATATACTATTTCTAAAAGTACTGCTTTGCGCGATATTCAATCATTGGAAGAAATAGGGGTACCAATATATTCTGAACTAGGCAGAAATGGAAGTTATAAAATTATAGAAAATAGTGTATTATCACCAATTTATTTTAGTGTGGATGAAATGTATGCATTGTACTTCTCGATTCTTACATTAAATGGATACAAGACAAAACCATTCAATATAGAAAGTATTGCGCTTGAAAATAAATTTAAAAATGTATTACCTGATGATGTGCGTAAAAACATTTCAATTATGGAACGAACGCTTTCTTTTGAAGTAACAAATCATAGTAATTTTAGTCCGTTCTTAAAAGAAATTTTACAGGGGATTTTTGCTGAGCGAGTGTATCATTTAACATATTTAAAAAAAGATGAGGAGAAAGCACTGGTCGCACAATTTATTCGAATCGAATCTAAATTTGGCCAGTGGTATGCTAAAATTTTTAATTTTGGGACAAATAGTGTTCAAATAATTAGATGCGATAAAATTCTTTCTATTGTGGAAACAAGCAATGTTAATCCAAAAAAGCTTGAAGAATTATTAAGTTATCTTACTACTTTTCACAGAAAGCCTGATGCAATTGATTTTAGTGTCATTGTTAATCAAAAAGGAAAAGACATTTTCGATAAAGAAAATTATCCTTCCATGAAGATACAAAAAGAAAATGAAAATTACATTATAACAGGCTATTTTAATAAACAAGAAGTCGATTTTATTTCGAACTATTTTCTGAATTTAGGTGAAACGATTATCTCAATTCAGCCTGTTATGCTAAAAGAGTTAATCTATAATAAGGTATTATCTATAAAGCAACATTTAACTTCTTTAAGATAAAGTTAGTTTTAGTCATCTTTTCATATGAAAAAGCCCTTGAGATTTAAATATCCAAAGGGCTTTTTGGTGATTTTATTTGTTTTTTAGAAAAAATTATTTTTCTGGGACGGACAGTCCATAAAAGAACATCGTTACAATATCTTGTATATGTTTTTCGCGATTTTCTTCAAGAAGTTTTGCTCCAAAATCATCACCTAATTTTGTAAACATTTGAATGTAAAGTAACATCATTTCTTTTGAAAGGTTTGGATTAATTTCATTTTTACGTTGTGCGCGTTCTAAAATTTCTAAATACCACGGTAAGATTTTTTCGTTTTGATAACGATAAATAAATTCTCGGAGTGCTTCGTCTTTTTGCATCATTTGTAGCAACATATCGGGTTGAAATAAACCGCCAGTATTCATTTTTCTAATGATCATCTTTTGCATCATTTCATGAAAAGGCTGATCTTCATCTGCTAACGCTTTATAGTATTGGAATTCATTTTCTACAAATTCTTGTATAAGCTCTCTAAATAAAGCATCTTTACTTCCGAAATGATTATAAATTGTAACTTGAGAAACGTTTGCTTTTTTTGCAATATGTTCTATTTTCACTTCATTAAATCCACGTTCTGAAAATAATATGAAGGCTGCTTCTTTAATGGCACGTTTTTTCTTTTCTTTCACTTTTTCAAAGCCGTTCAATACAATCACCTCAATTAAAATATACAAGAAAATGTAGGTGAAAACAATATTTTTGAAATATGGACATATAAATATTTCAAAAAGTTGTTGCGAATATGAAAGATGAGGAGTACAATGATTTTGAAATATCATATATTAAATATTTCAAAAAATGAGGTGGACTTATGATTTCAGTTCAAAATGTCACAAAACAGTTTTCGAATGGGAAAGGTTTGTTTCATATTACATTTGATGTAAAAGAAGGAGAAGTATTCGGTTACTTAGGACCGAATGGTGCTGGGAAATCTACAACGATTCGTAATTTAATGGGATTTATAAAACCGACAGCTGGGAAATCATCAATTTTCGGATTAGATTGCTGGGATGATGCAGCGAAAATTCAAAGAGAAGTTGGCTATCTACCAGGTGAAATTTCTTTTATTGAAGGAATGAATGGATTAGAGTTTCTAAATTTAATGCAAGGAATGCGCGGGTTAAAGGATAAGAAAAGACGAGATGAACTAATAGAACGTCTGCAATTCGATGTGAAAACACCGATTCGAAAAATGTCTAAAGGAATGAAGCAAAAAGTAGGGATCGTCGCTGCTTTTATGCACGATCCAGAGGTTTTAATATTAGATGAACCAACATCAGGACTTGACCCACTAATGCAGCAAGTATTTATAGATTTAATATTAGAGGAAAAGCAAAAAGGAAAAACAATCCTTATGTCGTCGCATATTTTCACTGAAATTGAGCGTACGTGTGATCGAGTAGCGATTATTAAAGATGGTCGCCTTGTAACGGTTGAAAATATTCATGATCTACAAGGAATGAGACGACAAGTGATAGATGTAACCGTATCATCTGAGGAAGAGATTGAATCTCTTACACAATGTGATTTGCAATTTGAAGCGGTGAAAGGTAGAGAGGCGTCGATAATTGTACAAGGAAACTATCAAACTGTTTTACAAATACTATCAAACTATAATGTAACGGCACTTCAAACGAGAGCAACGGATTTAGAACATTTATTTATGCATTATTACGATAAGAAAGAAGGGGTAAAGCATGAATAAGCAATTGTTTTTAGCTAGTTTGAAAGAAACGCAAAAAAGTATTTTTAGTTATGCAGCTGGTGCAGCTCTTTATTTATGGTTGTTAATTTGGATATTCCCTTCAATGGTATCAGCGAAAGGATTAAATGAATTAATAAGTGCTATGCCTGATAGTGTGAAAAAAATTGTTGGCATGGAAAGTCCGATTCAAAACGTAATGGATTTTTTAGCTGGTGAATACTATAGCCTATTGTTTATTATCATTTTAACGATTTTTTGCGTAACAGTTGCAACGCATTTAATTGCTCGTCATGTAGATAAAGGAGCGATGGCATACTTGTTAGCGACGCCTATATCTAGAGTGAGAATTGCCATTACGCAAGCTGCTGTTCTCATATTAGGACTGCTAATTATTGTATTTGTTACGTATGTAGCGGGTATAGTAGGTGCAGAATGGTTTTTAAAAGATAATAACTTAAATAAAGAATTATTTTTAAAAATAAACGCAGTCGGTGGGCTCATATTTTTAGTAGTTAGTGCATATTCATTTTTCTTTTCTTGTATATGTAATGATGAAAGAAAGGCACTAAGTTATTCAGCAAGTTTAACAATTTTATTTTTCGTATTAGATATGGTAGGCAAATTAAGCGATAAGTTAGAGTGGATGAGAAGTCTGTCATTATTTACGCTGTTTCGTCCGAAAGAAATTGCTGATGGAACGTATAATATATGGCCAGTAAGTATAGGTTTAACTGTTGGAGCACTCTGTATCTTTATACTAGCAATTGTGGTATTTAGGAAGAGAGATTTACCGTTATAAAGTAGAAAGTCCACCGAAAAGGTGGACTTTTTTGTTTAATAGTATATCTTTTATGATTAATTGTTATATACTATTTTAAAATTATGTATAATAGTGTAACATAATAAAGGGGATTCAACTTAATTAGCAAGGGGGCTATTATATAAAATAAATGATTGTCATTGATTGAAATAGTATGAGAGAAATGAAAGAAACAGGGGAGTATTGAAAATGAAAATTGTAAAGAATTTAACATTCCAAGTTATTGTGGCAATCATTTGTGGTATTGCAGTAGGAGCGATTTGGCCTAGTGTCGGACAACAAATGAAACCAATTGGTGAGACGTTTATTAATATGATTAAAATGGTCATTGCACCAATTATCTTTTTAACAATTGTGCTTGGTATTGCAAGTATGGGAAGTATGAAAAAGGTAGGACGTGTTGGTGGGAAAGCATTATTGTATTTTGAGATTGTTACAACTTTTGCTCTTATCATTGGTATTATCGTAGCGAATGTCGTACGTCCTGGAGATGGATTAGATCCTTCAAAATTAAAGGGTGGAGATGTTTCGCAATATGTCCAAAGTGGGCAAGAAATGCAATGGATGGACTTCTTTTTACATATTGTGCCTTCCAACATGTTCGAGGCATTTGCAAAAGGTGATATATTACAAGTATTATTCTTCTCCATTTTATTTGGCGCAGGTTTAACGATGCTTGGAAAAAACGGACAACCTGTTATCGATTTTTTTGATAGATTGTCGAAAGTGTTCTTCAACATATTATCAATTGTTATGAAATTGGCACCAGTTGGGGCTTTTGGGGGAATGGCTTTTACAATTGGGAAATATGGTATAAGTACTTTAATACCACTAGGTAAATTAATGATTTGTGTATATGCAACAATGGCATTATTTGTTTTTATCGTCTTAAATTTTATTTGTAAACTTTATAAATTTAGCTTGTGGAAATATTTAGTGCATATTAAAGAAGAATTACTCATTGTTCTTGGTACATCATCATCGGAATCTGTACTGCCGCGTATGATGACAAAGATGGAAGACTTCGGGTGTTCAAAGCCAGTAGTGGGCTTAGTTATTCCAACGGGTTACTCTTTTAACTTAGATGGAACGTCAATTTATTTATCGATGGCAACTATATTTTTAGCGCAAGTTTTTCATATTGATCTTTCACTAGGTCAACAATTAACTATAATAGCTATTTTACTAGTTACATCGAAAGGAGCAGCAGCGGTAACAGGTGGAGGGTTTATCGTATTAGCATCTACTTTATCTGCACTTAATGTTATCCCGTTAGAAGGGTTAGCACTTTTACTTGGTGTTGATCGTTTCATGTCAGAGGCAAGAGCAATCGTTAATTTAATTGGTAACGGTGTTGCAACTGTAGTTGTTGCAAAAAGTGAAAATGAATTCAATGATGAGAAGTATACGAGAGTAGTAGAGGAAATGAAAAGAGAGAAAATGGCCGGATAAAAAGTCAGCATTGCTGACTTTTTTATTTTTGTAGAAAAGGAGTTTCTAAAAATATACATTATTTATTAACAATACCTTATAGAGGTTTAATCTATAAATATAATAAATACTATTAAAATGGTACATTTGTATGGATGGGAAATAGAATGTGAATATTCTATGGAATTTTTATGAATATTACTGTAAGAAAATAATTTTTTAAAAATTTTTAATAATAATACTTTACAAAATTCAAAAAATTAGTAGAATAAGAATTAGTAAGAATCGTCTGATAAATATATAAAGAAAAACAGAATTATCAGAAAATTCTTGAATAGATATCGTTTAGAATTAGGGAGGGTACAGAAAATGAAAAAGAAACAAATGAAAAAACTAACAGCAGTTGTAGCACCGGTTTTAGCAATGAGCATGGCGTTAACAGCATGTTCTACATCAGGTGGAGATAAGAAGACAAGCACAAATTCTAGCTCTAGTGGAGATAGTAATTCAGGAGAAAAATTAGCAGCGAAACAAGTATTGAATCGAACAGTAACACAAGAGATTCCAACGATGGATTCTTCTAAATCAACGGATACAGTATCTTCACAAATGCTTGGGAATACGATGGAAGGTTTATATCGTCTAGATAAAGACAATAAGCCAATTCCAGCGGCTGCAGAATCTAGCACGAAAAGTGAAGATGGTAAAAAATATACGTTCAAACTACGTAAAGATGCAAAGTGGTCAAATGGAGATCCAGTAACTGCGAAAGATTTCGTATATGCTTGGCAACGTCTATTAGATCCAAAAACGGCTGCTGAGTATGCATTTATCGCATTCCCGATTAAAAACGCAGAAGTTGTTAATAAAGGAGAAAAACCTGTAACTGAATTAGGCGTGAAGGCAGTAGATGATCTTACGCTTGAAGTTGAGTTAGAGCAAGCGGTACCGTACTTCTTAAACTTAGTAGCATTCCCATCATACTATCCATTAAATGAAAAGTTCGTAAAAGAAAAGGGCGAGAAGTTCGGTTTAGAGTCTGATACAACAGTTTATAATGGACCATTCGTTCTTAAAGATTGGAAGCATGAACAAGGATGGCAATTAAAGAAAAATGATCAATATTGGGATAAAAAGACTGTAAAACTTGAAGAAGTAAACTTTAGTGTTGTTAAAGAGGCTGCGACTTTAGTCAATCTATATGATAGCGGTCAAGTTGACTTTGCTTTATTAAATGGAGAGTTCGTTGATAAATACAGAAGTAAAAAAGATGAATTTGGAACATATTCACAAGTGAGTACGTATTTCATTCGTATGAACCAAAAACGTGATGGACAAGATACGCCATTAAAGAGCAAAAAATTACGTGAAGCAATTGCACTATCAATTGATAAAAAGAATTTAGCAAACGTAATTTTAAATGATGGATCAAAAGAAATTGACTCTTTAGTACCAAAAGGCTTAGCAACTGGACCGGACGGTAAAGACTTCCAAGAAACATTTAAAAATGGTTTGAAACCAAATGAGAAAAAAGCTGCTGCAGCTTGGGAAGAAGCGAAAAAAGAGCTTGGGAAAGATGAAATTACAATTGAATTCTTAAACTACGATACTGGTAATGCGAAAAAAGTTGGAGAATATATTAAGGACCAGATTGAGAAAAACTTAAAAGGTGTAACAGTTAACATTAAACTTCAACCATTTAAGCAAAAACTAAAATTAGAGTCTGAGCAACAGTATGATATTTCGTATGGTGGTTGGAACCCAGATTATGCAGATCCAATGACGTTCTTAGATATGTTTGAGTCTAAGCATTCTCACAACCAAATGAGCTTCTCTGATCCTAAATATGATGAAATGGTGAAGAAGGCTGGAACTGAATTAATGAATGATTCGAAAAAACGTTGGGAAGAGTTAGGGAAAGCTGAAAAAACATTACTTGAAGAGGATGTAGCGATTGTACCTTTATATCAACGTGGAGATTCTTATGTTTTACAACCAAATGTAAAAGGTGTAGTAAAACATAATATCAGTCCAGAATTTAGCTTTAAATGGGCATATGTAACTGAAAAATAATAGAGATTCAAAAGCATTTCAAAGTGGCTAAGCTACTTTGAAATGCTTTTTTTAGTGAGCTTAAAATATTAATTTTTAGTGCAGTTAAATAGAGAAGAATAAGGCATATAGTATGTACATATAGTAGATGGGGGATAAATCATACTAAATTACGAATAAAGAAATCAGAATATTTAAAATAAAACTATTTACAAACGCGAAAAAAAGAGTAGAATAACATTAGTTCTAATTTTCTGAAAAATAAAAGTTAGCTAGGGTCTCTCAAGGGTTGGTAATGTACATATAATTAGGGAGGATACAAAAATGAAGAGAAAAAAGATGAAAAAATTAACAGCAGTTGTAGTACCAGTTTTAGCGATGAGTATGGCATTGACAGCATGCTCTGGATCAGGTGGGGAAAAGAAAACGAATACTACATCTAATAGTGGGGAAGAAAAACAATCTGATATTAAATATGCAGCGAAACAAGTATTAAATCGTACAGAAAATCAAGAAATTCCGACGATGGACACTTCTAAATCTACTGATACGTTAGGTGCACAAATTTTAGGAAACACGATGGAAGGATTATATCGTCTTGATAAAGATAATAAGCCAATTCCTGCTGCGGCAGAATCTAGTACGAAAAGCGAAGATGGCAAAAAATATACATTTAAACTACGGAAAGATGCGAAATGGTCGAATGGTGATCCTGTAACAGCAAAAGATTTCGTATATGGATGGCAGCGCTTACTTGATAAGAATACAGCTGCAGAATATGCGTTTATTGCCTATTATATTAAAAATGCAGAGGCGATTAATAAAGGTGAAAAACCTGTAACGGAATTAGGAGCAAAAGCGGTAGATGATTATACATTAGAAGTAGAATTAGAAAAGCCAGTGCCATATTTCTTAAACTTATTAGCATTCCCGTCATACTATCCGTTAAATGAAAAGTTCGTAAAAGAAAAAGGAGATAAGTTCGGTTTAGAAGCAGATACAACGGTGTATAATGGACCATTCGTTATGTCTTCATGGAAACATGAGCAAGGATGGCAGCTTAAGAAAAATGATAAGTATTGGGATAAGAAGACTGTGAAATTAGAAGAAATTAATTATAGCGTTGTAAAAGAAGTTGCTACGAAAGTGAATTTATATGATACAGGATCGATCGACTTTACATTACTATCAGGAGAATTTGTAGATAAATATAAATCGAACAAAGATGAATACGGTGAGTATGCAGAATCAAGCACATTCTTCTTACGTTTAAATCAAAAACGTAACGGACAAGATACACCATTAAAGAGCAAAAAGCTTCGTGAAGCAATTGCATTATCAGTTGATAAAAAAGGATTGGCAAACGTTATATTAAATAATGGATCAAAAGCAACGGATCAATTGGTTCCGAAAGGGCTTGCGACGGGACCTGACGGTAAAGATTACCAAGATACGTTTAAAAATGGTCTGAAACAAGATACGAAAAAAGCAGCAGCTGCATGGGAAGAAGCGAAAAAGGAACTTGGAAAAGATCAAGTTACAATTGAATTACTAAGCTATGATGATGGAACTGCGAAAAAGATTGCTGATTATGTTAAAGATCAAATTGAGAAAAATTTAAAAGGTGTAACGATTAATACGAAAATTCAGCCGTTCAAACAAAAGTTAAAATTAGAGTCAGCGCAAGATTATGAAATCTCTTATGCAGGTTGGAGCCCAGACTATGCGGATCCAATGACATTTATTGATATGTTTGAATCGAAGAGCCCATATAACCAAATGAGTTATTCAAACCCGAAATACGATGAGATGGTACAGAAAGCAGGTAATGAATTACTGTCTGATCCGAAGAAACGTTGGGAAACGTTAGGAAAAGCAGAAAAATTATTCCTTGAAGAAGATGCTGGATTAGTTCCTTTATATCAAACGGGAAGATCATATGTAATGAAACCGAATGTAAAAGGAATTGTGAAACACAACATCAGTCCAGAATATAGCTTTAAGTGGGCGTATGTAACTGAGGATGGCGGGAAAAAATAATGTGAAAGCATTTCAAAAGTGGCTGAGCTGCTTTTGAAATGCTTTTTTAGTATGTATAAGAGGAATGCGCATCATTGTAGAAAGCGCTGTTAAAATGCCGCTATAGTATATTAGAAGGAATTTAGAAATCGATTAGATGAGTGGTAAGCAGAGGTTAAACATTAATAAGACAAATATAGAAGAATAAGAGTAGATAGGTGTACATATAGTAGATGGGGAATAATTCGTACAGTAATAATAGTAAAATAACAAGTTTCTATTATTGAAAAAGTTAAAAAATTTAGAAATTTTACAAAACTACTTTACAAAATGCGAAAAAATAGTAGAATATTAATTAATAAGAATTTTCTGATAACGAAAGTTACTAGAGAACTTCTAAATGTTAATATCGTACATATAATTGGGGAGGGTACAAGAAAATGAAGAGAAAAAAGATGAAAAAATTTACAGCGGTCGTAGCACCAGTTTTAGTAATGAGTATGGCATTAACAGCTTGCTCTGGATCAGGGGAAAAAGAAAAGGCAAGCACAACACCGAAAAGCGGTGAAAAAGAAGGCGGAAAATTAGCAGCGAAGCAAGTACTGAATTTAACAGAAAGCCAAGAGATTCCATCTATGGATTCTTCAAAAGCGACAGACCAAGTATCGTTTCTTGCTTTAAACAACGTAATGGAAGGTTTATATCGACTTGATAAAGATAATAAAGCAACACCAGGGGTTGCTGAATCATATAAAAAGAGTGACGATGGTAAAAAGTATACATTTACATTAAATAAAAATGCGAAATGGTCAAATGGAGAACCTGTAACAGCGAAGGATTTCGTATTCTCTTGGAAACGTGCGGTAGATAAAAATACAGCAGCGGAATATGCATACATTATGTTTGATATAAAGAATGCAAAAGCAATTAATGATGGAAAAGCACCACTGGATACGTTAGGTGTAAAAGCTGTAGATGACTACACACTAGAGGTAGAATTAGAAAATCCAGTTCCTTACTTTGTAGAATTAACTTCATTCGGAACATTCTATCCGTTAAATGAAAAATTCGTAAAAGAAAAAGGAGAAAAATACGGTTTAGAATCAGATACAACGTTATACAACGGACCATTTACATTAACAGACTGGAAACATGAAGAAGGTTGGAAATTAAAGAAAAATGCACAATACTGGGATAATAAAACAGTTAAGTTAGAAGAAATCAACTTTAACGTAGTAAAAGATAGCGGTACACGAGTTAACTTATATGAAAGTGGGCAAATCGATCGTACTGGACTTACGTCTGAAATGGTTGATAAATATAAATCAAATCCAGACTTCTTTACACAAAAAACACCATCAACGTACTTCTTACGTTTAAACCAAAAACGTGGTGGTCATGACACAGCGTTAAAGAGTAAAGATTTACGTTTAGCGATTGCGATGGCGTACGATAAAAAAGGCTTAACGAATGTTATTTTAAATGACGGATCTACACCAGCTGATTACTTAGTGCCAAAAGAATTTGCGAAGAGTCCAGATGGAAAAGACTTCCGTAAAGATAACGGTGATATTTTAAAAACAGATGTGAAAAAGGCAAAAGAACATTGGGAAAAAGCGAAAAAAGAGCTTGGAAAAGAGCAAGTAACGATTGAGCTATTAAACTATGATAGCGATAATGCGAAAAAAGTAGGAGAGTTCTTAAAAGGTGAGCTTGAGAAAAACTTACCGGGCTTAACAGTGAATTTGAAAAATCAGCCGTTTAAACAAAAATTAAAATTAGAATCAGAACAAGATTATGATTTATCTTACGCTGGTTGGGGACCTGACTACTTAGATCCAATGACATTCATTGATATGTTCGTTACAAATGGTCCTCATAACCAAACTGGATACTCAAATCCGAAATATGATGAAATTGTAGAAAAAGGTAAAGGCGAGCTATTAACGAAAACGAAAGAGCGTTGGGATAGCTTACTGAAAGCTGAGAAAATGCTACTTGAAGATGCTGCAATTGCACCATTATACCAACGTGGTGATGCTCTCGTTCAAAGACCGAAAGTAAAAGGTATTGTTCACCATCCAGTTGGTGGAGATTACAGCTACAAATGGGCATATATCGGTGATGAAAAATAAGATGAAGGGCGCACATGATGCGCCCTTTTTTTATGCACTTTTCTTCTTTCCACGAATATATAAAATAAAAAAGGGTAATTAACTGTTATGATTTATTTAACCAATTATAACCAAAGTTAATTAAATATATCAGTAAGCCCTGCTAGTCAAGTGATTGGCTAGTAGTGAGGGTTAACTGCGGGCAATCCCTAAAGCTGATTGAACTAC
>NZ_JBNNUI010000002.1:210320-627463 GCF_050279585.1 Bacillus sp. NPDC094064 | reverse complement strand
AATTTCACCATTTTCAATTTCGGTAATTTGATATAACCATGAAATAACATAATATTTCCGTTTACTCGATTCGTTGTATAAGATTTTCTACTTTTTCTACTTTTGAATGTAGGAAAATCACTTTGTCCACTAAAAAAATTCTTATAGGCAGTTTGCAAGTTTAATTGAGCGTTAGCCAACGCTAAGGAATCGACTTCTTTCAACCATTCATACTGCGCCTTGTATTTCGCAGGAGTAGGGAATTTTTGTTTCTTTAGCTCTTCCTTGTTCTCTTTGTATGTTTCGTATATTTCTTTCCGCTCAGCCAGCATTTTATTATACACAAAGCGTACACACCCGAAAGTTTTACGAATGAGATGTGCTTGTTCTTCTGTTGGATACAGACGAAATTTGTACGCCTTATTATACTTTGTCATATCCATTCATCTCACTTTTCGCTTCATTTCCCATAAGCTATGACGGTGATCACACAACCTGAACAATAACATGATTATTATCTACTTTCATTGTTATACCAAACTTTACCTCTTATAAGACTGCGTATATCAGAGGCGAAATAAATAGGAAAATCAAATGTTTGGCTACGCCAAACCGAAATTCATCTCCCACCTACCGCTAGACTATCGTCTTTCACACGCCCCAGGAAGGAGACTTCTTTCGGATAATGCGTTAAAAATGGAAAAACTATTTTTCTTTTTTCCATGATATTCGAAATTCCCCACCATGTTCTTCCGTTTTAATTTTAACCTTATATGTATCATCCTTAGTTACTTTAATATTTTTTTCGCCTTCGCCACTATTCAACTTTAGTATTGTATTATCATTTGAATCCACAACATAAGCAATTATAGTTCCTTTTTTAGTTTTATCATCAAAAGAAAATATCCAATTCTCACCTTTTTTAACTTTCCTATCTTGAGTTGCAGATCCAGTAAATTTTCTATAATCCCCAGATATACTACCAGATACACTATCTGAAGAACCATGAACTTTACCACCAACGATAGTTCCTTCTCTTGTAAAACAACCACTAAGAATTACTAAACACAAAACAAATAAAATTGTATTTCTAAAAATCCCCAACATCATTACCCCTTTTCTAAAACCATAAAGAACGTACTATCCGGTAGCGCAACCGTATTCCCAGACTCATCTTGAAACTCGATTTTCTCGCTAAGATGGTTTGTATATCCATCCTGCAAATAGTTCATAGCTTGAATGATGTTTACTTTATCTCCAAAGATACCCTTTACGAAATCCTTATAGTCGTTTGGCGTAAAGATTCCAAACTGCTCCTGCACCTCATGAACGAAGGAATCCTCACCCCAGGTATACGTATATAAGAACTCCATTGCATCATTAACAGGCATTTTGACTGTATTGTCTGCAAGTACCTCATACTGGATTATACGACCCTTAAATTGATGGACATACTGCTCTAAGAACTTCATTCCGCCCGCATCTTTAAAACGAATCACACGCATTAACCTTTTATCTTCGGTCATGATGCCATCACGAATGATAATACGACCTCCCGGCTTTAACACCTCGTAGGCACTCTGCAGACCCTTTTTAATTACTTCAAGATTGAATTTCTTACCTTCATACTCGATATAAGAGAACAGCTCATGAAGGATAGATGAATATACAATCGTATCAACCGATTCTTTATCAAACGAGCTGCTTAAGTTGATTGCATCCCCTTTAATGACGTCCCAAGAACGACCCTCGTTTTGCTTCTTCTTTTTCAACGTATCAATCACGTTTTCGGAAATATCGATACCGTAGATTCGTTTATCCTTGTTCGCTTCTTCAATCATGTCTAGCATGACACCACCACCGGCTCCGACATCTACAACCGTATCTCCCTTTATATATTCAAGAATAATTCGTTTATCATCAGCCGAACTATTCATATGCTCCAGATACACTTCTTCGTTATGGAATCTATCATACGCATCCTTACGTAACCCGAAGAAATCAAACAGCAGCACATTTGCCCGAGCATGCATCATATCTACCTTTTCTGCCTCTACACAGAAGGTAATTAACGCCTCACCTACAGCAGAAAACTGAAACGACACATACGCAGTCTTCATATCTTCATCGACTTTAACCTCAAAGGAAACATGCGTTGTATCGGGTTTCTCGTTCTCACGGTACTCCCGTAGATATTTCTCAATAACCCGCTTACGATACACATTGTCCTTCTTCTCGCCTTTGAAATCATAGTGCAACTGCTGCATCAATTTCTCGAAATGGATATGCTGAACCTTTCCAGTGCCTATCTCGTTCTTTAACATAACAAAAACTGTCCAGATATCCTCGAAGCTAAGAGCATGCATAGACGGTTCTACATACCACAAATCCTTATCAGATAAGAAGGTTTGAACACCACTCTTCTCGCTCCCCATAATTATATCTTTTTCAAATGCTGACTCCTTATGTTTTGGCGTAAGTCTATGTATGCGAGAAGTAAATGGTTCCACATAGCCATCAAACAGACCATCAATTGTAATCTTCACATTGTCCTTTACTTCACTCCACAAAGATTTTGATACGCCCTCAATAATACAATGGTTAAGATAGTATAGAATCTCCTTTAACCTACCGTCTCCGTACTCTTCTCTATACGTGTTAATCAAATCAATATGAGAGTCCAAACGAGCCTCACCGCGGATATACTGCCCAATTAATCCATGTGTTCTAATTAAATCTCGAACAAACAAATACTCAGTAGAGTTTAAGTTTGTCTCTAAACGTTCGATAAACTGAATATCACTAAAGATATCCGCAGAACCCTCGTTATGTACCAATAGGTTAATCCCGTTTTTTTCCCATTGCTCCCGCTGTTTTAAAGAACCTACCTTTGCAAGCTCACTATACGTTAGTACCTTTTCAATAATGCGATACGCTTCTTCATCTAAAGACAACCCCTCTAACACTTGCAGCGTACAGTGTACATAGTACAACACCGCATCTGTCTTTAATGCACCAAGTACCTGTACATTCTCATAGTTTTGATGTATCTCTTCTGCCTCGATTAGATGCTTTAACCACGTAGGGAGAGCATCAGAAAACCCTTCAATGTATTTATTTAGAACTTCAATGTTTTTCAACGTATTTCCCCCTCGATGATACGGACTATATATATTCATGGATAACCATTTTAATTATATCTATTTCTCCCCCTGTCTGTTTGTCATTTTAAATACTTTTTTTAAATCTTATTCTTTAACGAGTTTTATGTAGAATACCGAGGTAATAAATAAAAGAATAGTCAATGACTATTCTTTTATCAGAGTGTTGGGAAACTTTACTTTTAAAAGTAAGGTTTTTTATTTACTTCTTATCGATATAAGCATTTTTATAAGTATAAACACCACCAAATTGATGCTTTTCAATTCCCTTTACATAATCCTTTTGTACATATGCTGAACCAATATGATAAAGCGGTGCCACAGCAGCATCTTCTAATAAGACCTGCTCAGCTTCTAACAATACTATCCATCGTTTCTCTGGTTCTAGTACAAAATCAGTTTTTGCTTTCTTTATTAATTCATCGTAACGAGAATTGGAGTAATTCATTTTATTATTTGGATTACCCGTCGTAAATAGCTCTAAGTAACTAATTGGGTCTTTATAGTCAGGTCCCCAATTTGCCATAGTTATATCGTAATCACCTGTTTGTTCTAACTGTAACTTTTGTTTAAATGGCTGCTGTTTAATTTGTAGCGTTAATCCAGGCAAATCCTTTTCTAAGTCACCTTTTATATATTCTGCCATACGTTTTGCATTATCTTGTTCATACGTTAAAAACTCGAGGTTTACTTCGTCTACTCCAAGCTCTTTTTTCGCTTCATCCCAAACCTTTTGCGCAGTTTGTAAATCATATGAAGAAATATTTCCGTTTTCTTTTCTAAAATCTTTTCCAGTCTTTTCATTTATATGACCAACTGGTACAAGTCCACTTGCAGGTTTTGCCCCGTTATTAATAAAGTGAGCAACAAAATCTTCTTTATTTAACGCAAATGAAATGGATTGACGAACTTTTTTATTGGCTAACGCCGTATTTTTTTCATTAAAACGTAGCATAGCAATTCCAGGATCACTCGACATGTGTAATTCCTTATTCCCTTTATACTTGTCTACAAATTGTGAATTAATAGGTACTCGGTCCAAATCACCAGCTTCATATAAATTCACAGCCGTCATTGTGTCTTTTACAATATGAAAGTTTATTTCGTCTAACTTCACTTTCTTTTCATCCCAATATGTATCATTTTTCTTCAATTGAAATTCTTGTTCATGCTTCCATTTCTCTAATACAAATGGGCCGTTATATATGAGATTACTAGGTTCCAATGCATAATTCTTTCCTTGTTCTTTCAAAAACGATTCATGTTGTGGCAAGTATATAGGTAACGCTAACACCTGTAAAAAATACGGAATTGGCTGTTCTAGTTCCACTTCTAACGTATAATCATTTATAACTTTAACCCCAAGTTCATCAAGCGGCATTGTTCCTTTATTTATTTCCTTCGCATTTTTCACATAAAAGAGCATGTATGCATATTGAGACGCTGTTTCATGACTTACCGCTCGTCTCCACGCAAACATAAAATCATTTGCTGTTACATTATCACCATTTGACCATTTTGCATCTTTGCGCAACTCAAATGTATATTTTTTACCATCTTCACTTCTTTTAAACGATTTTGCTACTGCTGGAATAGGATGATCTTGATCATCTAGCACATACAATCCTTCAAATATGTTTTGCATAACATGTGCTGATGTACCATCCATCGTTTTCGCAGTGTCAAGGGAAGGAATTTCTTCTGATACTGTTACATTTAACACTTGTTTTTTAGCCTCTGTGTCACTTTTAATCGTTTTATTATTACAAGCTGTTAAAAATAAAGATGTAACAAGTGCCATTACCATTAAATGGCTCGTTTTTCGTTTCATGAATTGTTCTCCTTAGAAATAAAATGTTATAAAACGTTATATTTTGTTGCTTTGATTATAATAAATCATTATACATTATAAGTGGTTATTTATTAATATTTTATCAAGGGACATATTAGCGATATTTTATGTCTATTTCGTATAGGTGTTAGCAAGTTCGCTTGCAAACTTGTTAGCACTTTTTTATACGTACTAAAAATTAAAATTTGTCATTAGAATGGCTTGAACAAACAGTTAAAATGATAAAACAAACATTAAAAAATAATTAGTAAAAATTGACCGCCCGTAATAGGTGGTCTTTTGTTCATATTACTTCACATACGCATTACTAGCCGTAATGTAGTCTGTATTCCCTTTCGAATTGTGTACTTTATATTGCGGTGAGCCGTTAACGTCAACTTTACTACTTTTTTCCCTAAAGATTGAAATACGTAACAAATCGTAGACAATATAAATGAGGCATACAGCAATAAAATTCACATGGGTGGTATTACTAATATCTATGATGAAATAGGGATAGATGGTCTACCTATTCGTTTGTTTTTAGATGATAATGGTAAAATTATTTCTGCATTTCCAAGACAAGGTCGATAATTTAATTTTTGAAGGAGAAAATAATATGGATTACAAATTTGAGTTACTTAGTACAGGTAGTTTAGCTATTAGACTACCAAAGGAATTCGATATTTTAGAAGCTTTTTTAAATGTAGAGGTATCTGCATTCGGTGATTGGATAGCAGAAACTGTAGATAAAGTTTTAAATAAAGAAAGTGATCATGAAAAAATAAGTGCGAATATTTTTGGAGCAGATGTTCGAAGAGATAAAACTTTTATATTTAATAAGTATGATGAAAATGAGATTGAAATCCCTCTTGAAATAGAAACTATTACATTACGAAATCTAATAGATATTTGGTTAAATGAGCACACAAAATTGAAAACCGAAAAAAATAACAAGTAAATAATGTTACATACAGCGCGAAAAAGGCCGCCTGTAATAGGCCATATCCATCAATTTGTCCCTCTTTTGTTATAAAAGCCGTATATTATAGCAGAAATACTAACATAAAGATGCGACATTCTTTTGAATATTTATTCGTTCAAGACAAAAAGCTATCCTTTTAAAAAAGGATAGCTTTTTCAACTGACATGTAAATATCTATCTTTGCAAACCTCGTTTATATCGACTTGCTTCAAATATAATACGCTCTTCATCTAACGTTTTACATTCGCCATTCCAAACGACATGTTTTCCGTTAATAATTACATCGCTTATATCTTTCCCGCTAGCAGCATACACAAGATGTGATAACACTTCATCCGCTGGTTGTAAATGCGGCTTATTAGACGGGTCAATCGTAATAAAATCAGCACACTTTCCAACCTCAAGTGATCCTGTTTGTTTCATACCGATTACTTCAGCAGCTCCTTTAGTCGCAAGTGTAAGTGCGGTTTCAACTGGTAACGCTGTTGCATCTTGGTGAATACCTTTTTGTAATAATGTTGCAACGCGCAGTTCTTCAAACATATCTAAATTATTGTTAGACGCAACACTATCTGTTGCAATCCCTACTTTAATCCCTGCTTCTAGCATTGCTTTTACATTCGCTATACCAGAACCTAGTTTTAAATTACTATTCGGATTATGAGCTACTCGAACATCATGTTCTGCTAAAAATGCACGCTCACTTTCATTTAATACTACACCGTGTGCAATAACTGTTGGACGTTTAAACAATCCGCAACTTGCTGCATATTCTACTGGACGCTTTCCGTACTGTGCTTCAATATCACGTACTTCACGATCTGTTTCAGAAAGATGAATATGAACCATAGTTTGATTTTCTATTGCAATACGTGCACACTCTTCTAACATTTCTGTAGAGCATGTATATGGACTATGCGGTGCAACCATCGTAGTTAACATACCACTTTCCTTATAATAACGCTTCACATATTTCTCAGCTTCTTCAATCGCTTTCTTTTCATCTTCTTTCGTTCCAAAGCTAAATAAAGTTCTTGAAACAGCAGCTCGCATCCCGCTTTTTGACACCGTTTCCATAATTGCATCTTGATCTACTCCAATTGGATTAAACATATCAGAGAATGATGTTGTACCACTTTTCACCATTTCAAGTAATCCTAATTCCGTACTAGCGACCGCAAGCTCTGGAGTAAACTGACTTTCAAGCGGCCAAATTCTCGTCTCAAGCCATGGTTGTAATAACATATCATCGCCAATACCTCTTAAAAGGCTCATCACAACGTGTGTATGTGTATTTACAAGTCCAGGTAAAAGCCACTTTCCTTTCATGTCAATTACTTCATCTACTTCAAAATCATTAGCGAATTCTCCGCTATTCACATCTATAATTTGATCATTTTCTACAATGATATATCCATTTTCTATCACTTCGTTTTGTTCATTCATCGTTACAATAGTAGCGCTTACATAAGCTGTTTTCAAAAGTATTTCCCCTTTCAACTCTATGAAGTTCCCTTTAATAAGTTACCACCATTATAGTAACTTATTAAAGATTAAGAGTCAAAAGATAATTTTAATTCTTTCGTTATCTTTTCCTTTAAAATGTCATATTGTTTTTCATTTGTATCTGCAAATGCTTCTTCTCGATTTGATTCCACATCCACATAATCCAATTTCCCATTAAATTGTGTCTCTGTAAAATCACACCTCTGCTCATCTATAATGTTATAAAAGTGCCACACCTCTCCTACTTTTGTCTTTTTAATCTTTCCACCGTATATCTCTTGAACGACTAGTGCGGTTACACCACATTGTCCCTTGGCTGGATTCTCATTCGTCCACTTAGAACTCGTTTCTATTGACCAAGATCTTATTAATGCTTCATATATTTGTTTTTTCTTCACATTATCCATTCTCAGCTTCCCCCGCTATTAATAGTTTTACACATCATATTGTAAAAGAGGTAAAAGTCGATCCTTAAATACTGTTGATGGCGTCTCTCCGATTAACTTCGCTCCCATTTTCAAGTAATATCCTTTCGCATTCGGATCACTATCAATTGTAAAACTTTTTATTCTTAGTTCATTTGCTTGCTCTATTACATACTTCCACATTATTTTCCCGTACCCTTTCCCTTTGTAATGAGGATAAATGTATAGGAAATCGAGAGCTTTATCATTTCGTAAAAATGAGAAAAAGCCAATCTTCCTATTATCATTTTCTAAAACATATACAAAGTTATTCTTTATGTACTCTTCTGTAATTGTTAAATCTTCCTTACAAGCAAGTATGAATTCTTCGCTATAATTCCATGTTGCCTTTGAATGTAGTGCGAGTTCACTTAATTCATTCGCTTCACTATAACGCTTTTCTTATCTTCATGATTCTTTCTCCTCATCTTCAATATATAAGCTATTAAAATGATTCGAAAAGCAATTTAAAAAACCTCTTATTTCATAGATAAGAGATCACTTTTATTAATCTTTATTATAAAACTACAACGTTTCACCATATTATAGGTAACAATTTTTTAAAAGAAAAAAACGCCATTCCTAAAATTGGCGTTCTTTTCTTTAAATCTTTATAGCATACTATACTAAGAATCATTTGTTTTACTACTTCTTATCATACACACCTATACAGTTTCTACTACCGCTTCACGCATTGTTCCATTTTTAGCATAATTCGTATGCCAAGAAAAAGCTTTTTCTAAAACATGTGGGGTTTGTCCTCCCCTTGTTTTTGCTTCTTCGTAATAAGCTCGTAGCTGGTCACGATACATTGGATGTGCGCAATTCTCAATAATTAGTTCCACTCTTTCTCTTGGAGCCAACCCTCTTAAATCAGCATATCCTTGTTCAGTAACGATAACATCTACATCGTGTTCCGTATGGTCTACATGTGAAACAAAAGGAACAATACTTGAAATGTTACCACCTTTCGCAATCGATTTAGTAACAAAGATAGCTAGGCGAGCATTTCTTGCAAAATCACCAGAACCACCAATACCATTCATCATTTTTGTACCTAAAACGTGAGTAGAGTTAACATTTCCGTATATATCTAATTCTAAAGCCGTATTAATCGAGATTAATCCAAGGCGGCGAATGATTTCAGGATGATTAGAAATCTCTTGCGGGCGCATCATTAATTTGTCACGATATTTTTCAAAGTTAGAAAATACTTGTTGCATTTTTTCTTCAGAAAGTGTGATAGAGCAGCAAGAAGCAAAATTGACTTTCCCTGCATCCATAAGATCAAAGACTGCATCCTGTAAAACCTCAGAATACACTTCTAAATCTTCAAACTCCGAATCTAACATTCCATGCAGGACTGCATTGGCAACTGAACCAATTCCTGATTGTAACGGTGCTAATCGATTTGTTAATCGTCCTACTTTTACTTCTTTTCGAAGAAATTCTATTAAATGCTGTGCCATAATAACAGTTTCTTCATCCGGAGGAACAATTGTCGATGGCGAATCCAGTTGGTTCGTAAACACAATACCCTTCACTTTTTCAACATCAATTGGAATACCGATTGTTCCAATTCGATCATCCGTTTTCACGAGTGGAATTGGAAGCCTTTCTCCTTGTTTACCTGGTTCATATAAATCATGTAGCCCTTCTAGTTGCGCGGATTGGGCCATATTCATTTCAATAATGATAGACTTAGCATTTAAGGAAAATGCTAAGGAATTTCCAATTGAAGTCGTTGGAATAATCATTCCGTCCTCAGTAATCGCAACCGCTTCCAAAATAGCGTAATCTATATCCATAACGTCAGCACGAAGTAACTCTGCTGTATGAGATAAGTGCTGATCTACAAATAAAAAGTCTCCATTATTAATCCCTTTTCGCATAGTCGCATCGGCTTGGAAAGGCAATCTTTTTCCTAAAATTCCTGCCTCAGCAAATAATTTATCTACATCCGAACCTAATGAAGCCCCAGTATAAACATTTACTTTAAAAGCTTCCTCATTCTTAACTCGGTTTACTAGCGCAAATGGGACTGCTTTCACATCACCTGCACGTGTAAACCCACTTAAGCCTAAAGTCATTCCACTTTGAATCCAGGAAGCTGCTTCTTCAGGTGTAACTACTCTATCTTTCAGACGTTGGTCTCTAATTCTATCCAAATTATGCTCCATATGTAATCCCTCTCCTATTGAATATTCATAATTATTTTACACATTAACATCATCAAAATAGGGATTTTAGTATACAATGCCGAAATTTCAGATAGAACAGCAAATCTAGGTTCTAAAGCAGAAAAATCTAGAATCCTAGAAGTTTACGAAAATAACTGGCGTATGATTGACTAACTGGTACTCTCTCACCATTATCCATTGAAAGTAAAAAAGTAGAATGAGTATCAGGATATATTGCTTTAATATGATTTACATTTACAATGAATGAACGATGGCATCTAATAAATGAATCTTTAGGCAGTAAGTATTCAAATTCTTGTAAAGAGGATTTATGTGTTCCTGATAATTCCTCTGAATTCACATACGTCTTTTTATCTTTCGCCTCTAAATACATGACCTTTGAAAAAGGAACCGGAATCCACCCGTCTGTTGTTTTTAAAGTAACAACTGACTTTCCATCTGTTAAAGCTGGATAAATTGCCGTCACGCAGCCTTCAAGCTTTCCATTGTTTGAAAATGGTACGGCCATTCCATGATAAGGAATACCAAAAACATCCCGATTAATAAACTCAGAGGCTTTTTGGTTCGTCACCATTGCTTTATGGGCAATCGTTCCTTCTTTTATAGGATCCCCGACGCTAATCTTTAAATCAATTCGTTTACTTGGCCGATAGTAGATATATTCTTTCGTATTCGAAACAGCAATTGAAATTTCATCTGAAAATAATTCACCAACAACATCTAGTAGTAAACCTAACGTTTTATCTTCCATACTATTAACACCTCATTCATTATTATACTACTATTATGAGCAGACTTTTGGAGGATAAAAAGTTTGATTAGAAATTATCCTTAAAACCTTGGTTCAGTGTATATGCAAGCATTTGTTTTAAATAATCTATCTTTTTTATAAGGATTGGAAATGTATTGATGATAAAAATTTTATATTTCAGATTTAGAATTCCTCCGTTTCCTCAAAGAAACCCCACTTCAAAAAAGTGAGGTTTCTTCTTATACAATATGTCTATCTAACCACGAAATCAAATCTTTAAACACTTCATCTCTATTCACTTCATGAAACATTTCATGTCTTCCATTTTCATATAAACGAAGTGTTACATCTTTCACACCACATTTTTTATAGTTTTCGTATACTTCTTTTACACCTTTCCCCATATCTCCAACAGGATCCCGATCCCCAGAGAATATATGTATTGGAAGATTGCTTGGCGTCTTCTTATATTCTTCTAACTTATTTACCTCTAATACACCATGAAATAATTCTCGATAAAAACTCGTCGTACAAATGAATCCACATAACGGATCCGCAATATATTTATCAACTTGATCATTATCTGAAGATAACCAATCAAAATTTGTACGATTTGGCTTAAAGTTCGAATTAAAATTTCCGAAAGATAAAAAGTTTAGCATCGGACTTTTCGTTTTTGCCCCGCGCAATTTCATCTCAATTGTCGCTACTTTATGACCAATGACTCCTAAAAACCCTGGATTCCCACCAGTTCCTGAAATGAGGAATCCATCATATAATTCGCCTCGAAGTTGTACAGCTCGTCTGGATAAAAAAGATCCCATACTATGTCCGAGTAAAAACAACGGACATGTCTGCTCTTCTTTTATCATTTCCGAAACAAAGATTACATCAGATACAACCTGATTCCACCCTACATTTGGTTCAAAATGACCATAGTCTTCTTCTCTTTTCACTGTTTTTCCATGCCCTTTATGATCATGAGCGTAAACACCATATCCTGCCTCTAATAAAGCATCAATAAATTCTGTATAAACACCTGTATGCTCTGTCATACCATGTGCAATTTGAATAATCCCTCGCGGATTCCTTTCTGGTAACCACTTTCGTAAATAAATTTCCGATCCATCCAATGCCGTAACGAAACTTTCCTGTACGTTCATTTCGTCAGCCCCCAAATCTATTATGTATCTTAAAAATGAATACTCACTCATTATTCTTACTATATATTATATGCAATTGCTTTCATTATGACAAATTCCTTATTTATTATTCAACTATTGTCTTGACGACTCTGAAATAAAATTATATAGTTACTTACATAAAGTAATTATTATATTTTTAGGAGGTTTCTACTATGATGCCATCACTATTTTTAGCACATGGTTCACCAATGCTTGCTATTCAAGATACAGATTATACAGATTTTTTAAAAACACTTGGACAAACATATAAACCGAAAGCAATCGTCATTTTTACCGCTCACTGGGAAAGTGAAGTATTAACAATCTCCTCATCAGACAACGAGTATGAAACAATTTATGATTTCGGTGGATTTCCTCCTGAGTTATATGAAATTAAATATCGAGCAAAAGGCTCTTCTACCATTGCATCTATGTTAGAAACAAAATTAAAAAATAAAGGTATTCCAGTCCATCATAATATGACGAGAGGTTTAGATCATGGTTCATGGACACTATTGCATCGCATGTATCCAGAAGCAAATATTCCTGTCGTACAAATATCAGTAAATCCATTCCTTCCTGCAAAAGAACAATTTGAAATTGGAGAAGCATTAAAAGGACTTGGCCAAGAAGATATTTTAGTAATTGGCAGCGGCGTTACTGTTCATAATTTAAGAGCTCTGAAATGGAATCAGACTACACCTGAAAAATGGGCAATTGAATTTGATGATTGGATTATTAAACATATGCAGAATAATGACAAAAATTCATTGTTTAATTGGGAGAAAAATGCACCTCATGCACAATTAGCAGTACCAAGAGCAGAGCATTTTGTTCCTTTGTTTATCGCAATGGGAAGTGGTGAGAATAACGGAGAAGTCATTCACCGTAGTTACGAGCTCGGTACATTAAGTTATCTCTGTCTTCAATTTTAATGAAAAAAGGATGAAGCAACTGTTGCCTCATCCTTTTTTGTTTACTTAGTTAACTAACTTCCAAATGTTGTTTCTCTAATACCTCTTCGTTCTTATTATGAAAATATACCCAAATACACGCAATGAATAATAGTGATGATGTAGAGAAGAAAACATATTGGAAACCTGCATGTGCTGCAATTTGTCCCCCGAGTACTGGATCAATCATATTTCCTAAAAATTGAAATGACTGATTATATCCAATTAAATTCTTCGTACTTTTTTTAAATTTATAATTGTTATTCTGGAAATTCCATTTATCTTCCTAAGTGGCCCGTGAAACAATTTCTTGTTCATCAAGTAAGAACTTCAAGCTTAATAAAGAGATTGTTTGGAAATTTTCTTTCGACATACGTTTTCGATAATGCGTAGGTGTTTCTCCAATCATTTTTTTAAATATGCGGCTAAAGACTACTAAACTACGAAAGCCCACCTGATAAGAAATGTTTTCTACCGATTCATTTGTCATTGAAAGTAAATACGTTGCGTAATTAATGCGCATCCTTAAAATCCATTCCTTCATGGTCATCCCGAAATGATTGTGAAAGACTCGTGAAAGATGACTTCGATTGACCGCGAGATGATCTGCCACATTCCTTACTGTAATCTCCTCTAGATAGTGCTCTCCAATATATGTCATCGCTTCAATCGCGAGTCGTGAAGACTTTTGTTTTACTCCTTTTGAGAATTCACCACCATCGGTAAGTAATACTCTTAAAAATCGATAAGTCAACTCATTTAACTTTAATTCATCTTCTAATGTATCGTTGGAACAATTCATACACTCCAAGATAATATCCAAATATTTCTGAATATTAACCGAAGTAACAGAGTGGTTATCTTCTTTAAAACTCGAATAATGAATAATTTTGTCTGCTATCTTCCCACCAAATGACAGCCACGCATACAACCATGGTTCTTCTGCATCCGAGCGATAAAAGGTCGATTCCCCTGGGCGAATGAGAAAAATATTTCCTTTCTTTAATGAATATTTTTCATCTTTTACATAGTACATTCCTTTTCCATCCAACACGACATGAATAATGTAGCTGTTACGTACAGCTGGTCCAAAAGCATGAAAAGGCAGTGTTTTTGAAAAACCGCAAAATTCGAAATAAAGATCGCTTGAGAAGTGACGCTGTTCTTTTTTAAAAAAGAGTGCTTGTTCCATGGGCTTCTCTCCTCTTCGTGATTGCTATAACTTCATCTTCCTTTTGAAGGAAAAAATGCAACAAAAGGTTAAATCAAGGTCACAAAATGATATAAAACAGAAAACGCTTTCTTGTTAAACTATACTTGAAATAGAAAAGCATAGGAAGAAGATTCATGTAGTTCGTTAGTTTTTTATGTTTAACGTGTAAACGCTTTTATATCCTTATTAAGATTAAACGAAGAAAAAATTGGCAACATTTGCACGACTTAGTTCATCACTTGGTGTAAATGGGACTACACTAGCAGTTGTACAAATCGTCAAAGAGCTAGAAGCAAAGCTAAATCATGGCGGGGATGCAACTGAAGAGTTCAATTCTAGTGCTGCACTTGCTCATTCTAAATAAAGAAGTAGAGGATATCTAAAATGAACATTATAACAAAAGATTTCGGTGCAGGTTATACGATTATCACTATTACCAATCTGAATGGCCTGCAATTGACCGTTTCAGATTTAGGCGCTCGCATTACAAATTTAAAGGTACCAACAACAAATGGTCTACGTGAGCTCGTACTTGGTTTTGATACGGCACAGGAATATCTTGAAAAGGATTTATATATTGGTGCCTCAATTGGACGAGTAGCTGGACGAATTCAATACGGAACTTTTCAAATTGATGGAGAAATCTATAAAGTACAAATTGATGAGACAACCGGAAACACTTTACATGGCGGTACCCCGGGATTTGAAAGTAAAAAGTGGCACTATCAAGTTATCGATAATAATGATGAGGTCTCAGTGATATTTCATACGGTGAGTCCAGATGGTGAAAATGGTTTTCCAGGGAACCTTGATGTCGAGATACGTTACACATTAACTAACACGAATGTTTGGAAAGTAGAAACTAGGGCGACAAGTGACAAAGATACCTTGTTTAATCCAACAAATCACGTGTACTTCAACTTAACTGGTGATGTAATGCAACCTGTAAATGAACACACATTATGGGTGAATAGTGATAGATTTGCACCACTTGATCAGAAAAGTATTCCAATTGGTGAAAAGCGGCCTGTAGAAGGAACTGCGTTTGATTTTCGAAAGCCAGTTAAACTCAAAGAAACCTTTAGTAGTACTTTTGGTCAAAAAGAATTAGTGGATGGAATTGATCACCCATTTTTCTTGAACCGACCTGAACTATCACATAGTTCAGTGAAACTCATTAGCCCGGATGAAGTGGTTACAATTGAAATAGCCACAAAAGAACCAAGTGTCGTCATCTTTACGGCGAATTTTGGTAAGAATACGCCTCTTATGCATGGCAAGCAACTTGCAAACCATGGCGGAATTACCTTTGAAACACAGGTTTCCCCGGGTGCTGAACAGTATTCTGATTTTGGGGATATAGTTCTTAGGGCGGATTCGACTTATCAAACGATGACAGAATTTCATATTATTGCTCCATTACCATAAGTTAGGGTTGTATGAAGTTAGATTGAATTTTTTTCCATAAAGGACTATAAAAAAAGTGAAAACTCCCGAATCGTAATTGTTATCGAGACAAACCAAGAGATGAGTTTTCACTTTGTACGCTAAGTTTATCAAAATAATTTTGCCATATGATTACGGACTTAGGTTAATTCGTTCTTCCACGGCTTCGTTTTTGTGCGCTGTTATCATGGTCACTCCTTGTCAGATGTAGCATGGGAATACGACATTCCTTATACCACGTTAGAAACATATATAGAAAAAGTTAGATACTGCTATCAGAATTTATTTAAAATACGATGTTGTGTCTAGAAATAATAAGGAACTGTTAGAAGTGATCCAGTGAGTACGGAGATAATTTCCTTGCTTAGAATAAATGTAAAAGAGAGGTTTATACTTATGGAAAAGAAACGTGAACTAACTTTAAAATTTGCTGAGGTATTTGGACCTCAAGAAACAACTCAATATTTCTCTCCAGGACGTATCAACTTAATCGGAGAACATACAGATTACAATGGTGGCTATGTGTTCCCCGCTTCTATTACTTATGGAACTTACGGAGTAGCTAAACGTCGTGAGGATGATAGAGTATTAGTTTACTCAACGAACTTTGAAGAACTTGGAGTGATTAGCTTCACGTTGAATGAACTAGATTATGATAAAAATGCAAATTGGGGAAATTATGTAAAAGGAGTTATCTTAACACTGAAAGAAGCAGGTCATAAAATAGACTGTGGTTTTGAGTTATTAGTTGAGGGAACGATTCCGAATGGAGCGGGACTTTCAAGTAGTGCTTCACTTGAATTACTGGTAGGCATAGTATTAGAAGACTTGTTCAACTTAGACGTAACGCGACTTGAATTAGTGAAAATGGGTAAAAAAGTTGAAAATGAATTCATTGGTGTAAATTCTGGTATCATGGATCAATTCGCCATTGGATTTGGTGAAAAAGACAAAGCAATTCTCCTTGATACCAATACGTTAAAGTATGAAATGGTTCCAGTGGTTTTGGACGACTATGCTATTGTAATTATGAATACTAATAAACGTCGTGAACTAGTAGATTCAAAATATAATGAGCGCCGTGCTGAATGTGAAGAAGCACTCGCACGTCTCCAAACGAAGTTAGAGATTCATGCACTTGGAGAACTAAGTGAAGCAAAATTTGATGCAAATCAAAATCTTATTGGAGATGAAGTCCTAATTAAACGCGCGAAGCATGCAGTTTACGAAAATGAACGCACAAAAAAAGCCAAAGCAGCTCTTACTGCAGGTGATTTAGAAGAATTCGGAAAGCTATTGAATGCTTCTCATACATCTTTAAGAGATGATTATGAAGTAACCGGAATTGAATTAGATACATTGGTGGCCACTGCGCAAAAACAAGAGGGTGTGCTTGGTGCCCGTATGACTGGAGCTGGATTTGGGGGCTGCGCCATCGCATTAGTAAAAGAAAGTGAAACCCAAACTTTTAAAAATAATGTTTATGATGAATATATCAAAGTTGTAGGATATGCGCCTGTCTTTTATGTGGCACACATTGGTAGTGGAACTACAGTGATTGGATGATGAATGAGGTGGAGACGATGAACACATGTCAAGCAATTTATGATTTTACTACACTTGCAATTGAGAATGGAGCCATTGAGGAAAATGACCGAATTTATACGCACAATCAACTATTACGTTTGATTGGCGAATCGGAAATGGGAGAGATTACTAGCGTAGTCGAAAAGAATCCACATGTGCTGTTAGATACGCTCATAGATAAAGCGACGGAAAATCTTATTATCTCTAAAAACCAAGCCAATCGTGATATGTTCGAAGCGCTTTTAATGAATGTGATTACACCACTTCCCTCCAAGGTCAATGCAAATTTTCAGGAGGCATATTGTAAAAGTCCTAAACAAGCAACGGATTATTTCTTTGAACTAAGTAAACGCAATGATTATATAAAGACCCGTGAAATCGCAAAAAATATTCATTATTTAGCAGAATCAAAATATGGTGAACTTGAGATTACTATTAATTTGTCCAAACCAGAGAAAGATTCAAAAGAGATCTTAGCGGCTAGAAATGCACCGAAGGGCAATTATCCAAAATGTTTACTTTGTATTGAAAATGAAGGGTATTTTGGTCGCTTTAACCATCCAGGGAGAAGCAATCACCGAATCATTAACATCGAGCTAGATGGAGAAGAATGGGGTTTTCAATATTCACCATATGCATACTTTAATGAACACTCCATCGTATTATCTAAGAAGCATCGACCAATGAAAATTTCTCGTGAGGCATTCTCTTGTTTACTTAGTTTTATAGAAATCATGCCACACTATTTCATTGGTTCAAATGCGGATTTACCTATTGTAGGAGGATCTATTTTAAGTCATGATCACTATCAAGCTGGAAGCTATACCTTTCCAATGGCAAAGGCTAAAGTTCTTAAAACGTTTGAACTGTCTGGCTACTCAAATATTTCTTGTGGTATTGTCAACTGGCCGATGAGTGTGATTCGCCTCTCTTCTTTCAGCAAAGAAGAACTAATTAATGCCAGTACCTACATTCACGAAAGTTGGAAGAACTATTCAGATGAATTCTTACAAATTCGTGCACAATCAAAAGATGGCACAAAACATCATACGATTACACCAATTGTGCGACGTCGCGAAGGAAATTATGAAATTGATCTTGTACTACGTGATAATAATGTGAGTGAAGAATACCCTGATGGAATTTTCCATCCACATCCAGATGTACAGCATATTAAGAAAGAAAATATCGGGCTTATTGAAGCCATGGGTCTTGCAATTCTCCCTCCGCGTTTGATTGAGGAGCTTCATGAAGTTGAGCTGTACTTGTTAGATAAGGAATCCACTGTTCCTGAAATCCATCAAAAATGGGCAGATGAATTAAAAGTCCAGGGCGGCTATACGGAAGAGAACATCCAAAGCCTTCTTCAAACTGAAGTTGCAAAAAAATTTGAACGTGTCTTAGAAGATGCTGGTGTCTATAAGATGAATAAAGATGGTAGAGCGGGGTTTGATCGCTTTATCAAAGAATTACAAAGCACAAATCGAGAGGGGTTATCAATCTAATATTTTGATAGACCCGGATAGCAACTTTCACAAAAAAAGAATTACTATTTTAGAATAGTAATTCTTTTTCCAACCGGTTGAGCGCCACATAACAAGCCCCATACACACCTGCATCATTATGTAATGCTGCTAATACTATATCCGTCTTTTTTCGATAAATCTCCATTACTGCTTGGTGAAACCTTTCTTGAATTTGTTGCAAGAAAGGTTCCCCTTGTTCAGCAATCCCGCCTCCAATAATAATTAATTCGGGATTGAACATATGGGCAATATTCACTAATCCGGTAGTGACATATTGTAAAAACTGTTCATATACATCTTTTGCTAACTGCTCTCCTCCATGTATGCGTTCTATAATTTCTTCACCTGTAATGGTGTTTATTTCTATCCCTTGCAATCTGGAAGCTTCTTGATACTGACGAATTAGAGCTGAAGTTGATGCATATCTTTCGTAACATCCTTTCCCGCCGCAACTGCAAGCTTCTCCATTATGGACAATTGTCATATGACCGAGCTCTCCAGCTAGTCCGTTTGCACCTTGGAGCATTTGACCATTTATCATAATACCGCTACCGATCCCTGTTCCAAGCGTAATTAAAACAATATGTTCTTTTCCACTACCTACCCCTTTCCACATTTCACCAATGCAAGCTGAACGAACATCGTTTTCAACAGTTGCGGTATAACCGGTTTCTCTATAAATATAGTCTGTTATGTTCGTGCCACTATACCCCGGAATATTGGCAGAAAATATAACTTCTCCTCGTTCATTGTCAATCAGTCCACATGACGACACCCCAACGGAATGAATCTTATCATTCTTTTCTAATTCACGTATTGTGTCACAAATACGCTGCAGAATTTCGTTTTTTTGATTGTTTGCTGGTGTTTGGATTTTTCCTTTTTCATATATTGTTCCTTGTTCATCAATCATCGCATATTTAATAAATGTTCCCCCAATATCAAAACAAGCGAAGCTTTTCCCCATATTTCTCTCCTTCCTACTTTTATACAATTGTAATTTCGTTATAGAACTTCTCTACAAGTTGAGGTTGTATATAACCTGTTGCTTGCTCTGCTGCATTCGCCATGCCACAAGCAGCAGAAAATCGAAGTGCATCCTTTATCTCATATCCTTTTGCGAGTGCATACGTTATGCCCGCAACCATTGCATCCCCTGAACCAACCGAATTGATAGAAGCTATTTCTGGTAAAATTGCCCTAAACCTCTCATCTTTCGTTATAAGTATCGCTCCTTCTTTTCCAAGTGAAAGAAGAACATACTGTACACCGCCCCGGCATATTTGAGTTGCCGCTGCGACCATTTCTTCCTGTGATACGTGCTGTTTTTGAAGAAACTGGCAAATCTCTTGCATATTTGGTTTAATTAAAAATGGCTTTCCTTGTATACCATGAGATAATGTTTCCCCACTTGTATCTAATATAAATTTCTTACCATTTTCAGCAGCTTTTTGCGCCAACTGTTTATAAAATGATTTTGGAATGCCACTTGGTAAGCTTCCCGATGCAACAATAAACTCAAAGTTATCTACAATTTTTTCATATTTTTTTATAAATAGAGCTATTTCATCTTCCGAAATAGCTGGGCCTGCTTCTAATATTTCTGTAGCTGAAGCAGCATTCTTTGTTATTAATGCTAAGCAATTGCGTGTTTCTTCTTTAATGGAAACAAACTCGTCTGTAATTGATAGTTCTTTCAACTTTTCTCTTATAAAATCGCCATTTCTACCACCGAGTAGGCCGCTACCGGTAATTTCTATGCCTAATAAGCAAAGTACCCTCGATACATTAATACCTTTGCCACCAGCTGTTTTTTCATATTCTTTCGTGCGATGTACTTCATGTGGCTTTAATTCATCTAACTCATATCGCATATCAACAGATGGATTCAATGTGATCGTTGCAATCATAAGAATAGCTCCTTATACACGATTCAAACTTTTACACATCTTTATTTTATCTGCAACGACTCGTTTCATCTCTACAATAGCGTCTGCAAAGTATTTTCGCGGATCGTTTTCTTCTGGGTGCGTTTGTAGGTAATTGCGTAACGCTGTGACAAATGCGATTTTTAATTCTGTTGCGATATTCACTTTACAAATGCCCAATCTGATTGTTTCTTGCACTAAACTATCAGATAATCCAGATGCTCCATGCAGTACAAGTGGAATATCAACTTGCTTTTGAATATCTGCTAATCTTTGTAAATCTAACTTTGGTTCTCCTTTATATAAACCATGCGCTGTTCCGATTGCAACTGCTAATGAGTCAATATTCGTGCGCTCTACAAATTCTTTTGCTTGATACGGATCTGTATAGATTGAGTTTTCTACTACTATATTTTCTTCTATTCCTGATAATTGACCTAATTCCGCTTCTACTGTTGCTCCGTATTGTTTTGCATACGAAACTGTTTCCTGAACAATCTGAATATTATCTTCGAACGAATGATGTGATGCATCAATCATAACAGAGCGAACCCCTAAATCAATGCAACTTTTAATATCTTCTATATCTTCATGATGATCCAAATGTAGGCTAATTGGTACATCATATCGCATTCTTGCCGCTTCAATCATATTCACAAGAATTTCTTTTCCCATATACTTTATCGTACCTGGTGTTGCCGCGATAATAACAGGTGATCGTAATTCTACCGCGGTTTCAACTACAGCTTTAAAAGTTTCTAAGTTATGAATATTAAAAGCAGGAACTGCGTATCCACATTCTTGTGCATTTCTTAATATAAATTGAGTTGAAACAAGCATATTCTCAAACCCTTTCCATTTTCTTTTTATATTTCATTTCTCCTCTAACAACTGTTCCGATAAGCTCTAAATCGTCTGTTAATATAAGAAAATCTGCTCTTTTTCCTGGCGCGATGCTCCCAATTTCTCTGTCAACTCCAACACTTTTAGCAGGAATAAGTGATCCCATATGAACACTTTCCCATAACGATGCATTTGTCCATTTCTTGATATTCTTCACACCATCAATAAATCGAAGTGTGCTCCCTGCTAAAGATCCTGTTTCTGTTTGAGCAACTCCATCTTTTACATGAACAGCAAATTCTCCTAAATGATATATGCCATCTCCTAATAAGCCCGCTCGCATGCAATCACTAACTAGACAAGTTTTATCGTATCCTTTACATTTATACAAAATATTCACTGCACTTGGATGTACATGATGTCCGTCTGCAATGATTTCACTGTACACATGTTCAGTAGAAAGTGCGGCTCCAACAACGCCAGGTTCACGATGATGTAGCCCCTTCATTCCATTAAACGTATGCACAAAGATTGTCGCTCCTGCTTGAATTGCCTCCTGGCATACTTCATAGTTCGCATCTGTATGACCAATTGCCACGCGAATATCATTTTTTACCGCTTGCTGTATAAAGGCGATAGCACCTTCTCTTTCTGGTGCCATTGCAATTTTTCTAACTGTTCCTTCTGATTCAACAATCCACTCTTCTAGCAACTCAATCGTTGGATTAATAAAATATTTTGGATTTTGCGCACCTTTATTGGCTTCAGTAAAACAAGGCCCTTCCAGAAAAGCTCCAATAATAGTTGCTCCTGCAACTCCCTTTCTTTTTGCATGAGCTATATTTTGTAAAGCCTTTGTAGTATTTTCTAAAGAATCAGTTAATGTTGTTGGCAAAAAGCTCGTAACACCATTTTCCAATAACTTAATAGAAATATTGTTTAACGATTCATATGTACAATCCATTACATCGTGTCCCGCTAAACCATGAATATGTGTATCAACAAATCCCGGAGCAATAATACGCCCTTCAAAATCCATTACCATTGCTCCGTCTACTATTTCTTCAACATGTTTTAGAAAGTAGCCATTTACAATATGTAAATACCCACTTTCACGTACCCCATCTTCGAGTAAATACATTGATGCTTTGACATAATAATTCATACATTTCTATTCCTTTCCTTTATAGGGATGTACGGTTACACCTTGAACAACGCGATTTACACTTCCGCTTGGGCAAGGATTATCTGGAGTAATGCCTAATGCAATAGATTTATATAACGCCAAAATTTGACCATATAATATATAAATAAACGTAATATATACATCATCCTTCAAATCGTTTCCGTCATGGCATAAAAATGTATTGCAATACTGCCTTGCTTCCTGGCTATCTTGATGCGCAATAACAATAATATCGTTTCTATCTTTCTCCTGATAAATTTCTCGTAATAAATCAAGATCATACTTTTTTGTATACTCATCATTCGATAAAAACAATACAACAGCTGTATCTTTATCTAAAATTGATTTTGGTCCATGTCTAAACCCAAGCGGCGTGTCAAACATAATGGGAATGCGGCCAGCCGTTAACTCTAAAAATTTTAGTGCAGCCTCCCTAGAAAGGCCTTCGAATACGCCTGATCCTAAAAATACAATTTTATGAAATTCTTTTTCTGCAATTTGCTTCATTTCCCGTTCTTGCTTTTCGATTACCTTCTTTCCTAGCTGAACAATATCCGTAATGCTAGATTGTAAAAGAGGGATTTCGTTATAGTTACATAATAAAAGTGCCGTTAACATCATAGAGGTAAAACTTCCTGTCATCGCAAACCCTCGATCATTTGCCTCCTTTGGCATATACATTATGAAAACATTCTCTTTATGTTGAAATTGTTTCGCTAAATTCCCTTCTTCATTACAAGTTAAAATAATATGATAAACGGAATGAATCATTTGCTCTGCTAGCTCCACTGCTGCTACACTTTCTGGACTATTACCAGAGCGAGCAAACGATACTAAAATAGTTGGGATATTGGGTTGTAAATAATAATAAGGACTTGAAACGATATTTGTTGTTGGAATACTTTCAATGTGCGTTTTCTTTACATCTACTATTCTTTTTATATATGGAACGATTGTATCTCCAACAAAAGCTGATGTACCAGCTCCAGTAAAAATAACTCGTGTCTGCTCATGCCTTCTTGAAATATGGGAAAAAAACGCCGTAATTTCATGATGATTACTTTGAACATTTGAATATACTTGTTCCCAAAGATCTGGTTGCTGGGCAATCTCTTTCGCGGTAAAACACGCTCCATATGTTTCTCTTATTTTTTCATTTGCATGTAATAACATGTGCAAACCCCCTTCACATAATTTTATATCTTATAACGTCATCATTACCAGTTGAATTACAATAAGTATGATGATACTTATTGTAATTCAACTGTGTAAGTAAATTTATCCCCTCTAGCAATCGTCTCTGTGTATTCCATTATATTTTCTTTTGCATATGCGATTCGCTCTAATAATAGAGATGGATCATTCACTTGAATTTGCAGCCATTTTGCATGATCTTCATTTGCTGCAATTGCTTTAAAATTTTCTACTGCTCGTGTAATATGAACTTGATATTTTGCACGAAAAATTTCATACATTGGTGTCTCTTCTAGCTCTGTCTTCGTTAAATACGGAAAAAACTTTACGGGAATATACGACGTTTCAAACAACATTGGTTCTTTATCAGCTAACCTTAGTCTTATAATTTGATAGACTTCTTCTTCAAACTCAAGCTTCATAATTTTCGCTACTTTCTTGTCGCAATTCATAATAGTAAAGGATACTACTTTTGATGATGGTACTTTCCCAAACTTTTTCATTTCTTCTGTGAAACTATAAAAATGAACAAGACTTTGATTAAATACACGAGGTGAGACGAAACTTCCTTTTCCATGCTTTTTATAAATGTATCCTTCTTTCTCTAACTCTTGCATTGTCTGTCTTACTGTTGTTCTGCTTACATCATGAATCTCACATAACTCACGCTCTGACGGAAGCTTATCATGTTCTTGTAATTTCCCAGTTTCAATTAACTCTACAATAATATCCAGCAGTTGATAATATAGTGGTGTTCGATTATCTTTTTCAATCATATTTTACTCCCTCATCCATAAAGTTGTTATAACCATTTTATGGCTATTATAACGAATGGAAATAGGAACTACTACCACTTTCTCATATGGAAGTGGAAAGTGGTTCTCCATCAGTTAAAATTCTTTTCACCTATATTTCCCCATTTTGAGGTGACTCTTACGATACAGGTTAAATTCCTTACTTCACTTATTTCATTGTTTTCTGCAATTCTGTTACAGATTGTTTCACCTGTTATTCTTGATTTTTCAGCAGCAAAAGCAATTAAATGACTATTTGCCGAAATCATTGCAGACGTTAAACTTTCTTCATATTTAAGTTTCATTCTTTGCTTCCAGCTTCGACTGGAACCAACTGTTTTTTTTCTGGCTGAACAAATGGGCTGTAGGAATGAATCACAACATGATCCGGCGCTAAACCTTCTTCATCAAAAATAACAATTTCATTTTGCTCTTTCAGTAAGGATGCTGGAATCTTATAATCCTCCTGTGGTCCAATATTCCAGTACCTTCCTAAACATTGGCCGTTTACCCAAAAACATCCTTTGCTCAACTGATTCAAACGAACCTTTACAATAGAGCCATTGTCAGGGTTCCAGGTAAAACTACTTTTATGCCAGCGGGGATTAATAGTTTGTTGATCACTATTATTAACAATCTTCCATTCCCTTACCTCGTGTTGCTGGGCAAATGCTTTCGTTTTCCATCCAGAAATTTGCTCCTTTTCATTAAACAAGTAAAGGTCGAAACGACGAATACTAGTAATATTCTGAACATCTAAATCCAAAACATTTTCCCCTTGCTTTAAGGCAGCACTTATATCTGCAACTCCATAAACAGCACTGTTTTTTGACCAACCCGTTTGACATTCCATCAAGATATTACCCTTTTCACCATTTACTGTAACACGCGAAACGCCTTCACCAACGAGAAACGCTCGATCATAACCCTCATTCTCGAAGCTTCTTAAAAAGGCGATACGCTCTTCAATCATTGGTATTTGCGATAAATGATGTTGAACCCCACAGCCTTCAACCTGCCATTCTCCTCGTACGGATAAATATTTTCCGTTAAGTGCTGGCGGCTCACTAATGCCCTTCGGTTCCCCTACCACCTGAGAATAGTTAAAGCGTCCCATATTCTGAACGAGGCATGTTAACGTATTTTTCCCTTTTTTCACTGGAACCTCAATTTCAGCAGCTCCAAGCTTGCTAAGCTTCCCGACAAATTGCTGATTACAGAAAACCATAACTGGATCCTCGATGCGAGGAAAGACAACCGTCGTAGTTTGCGTTTCTTCTGTATCAAATTCACTTTCATAGCCTAAATAGCCGCTAAACTGTCCAAAACTACTGAAATCAAGCGGTTTTTCTGCCTCTTTCACCTTTCCTGTTAAAAAAGAAAGAGGTTCATCTGCCGTTTTCCATGATAATTTATTTAGTACAGTATCCTTTTCAAGCTTAGGAACAATGACATCCAGCGATGTTCTTGTGACAACTTCAATAGAATAGCTAGAGCCATCCTTAAATAAAAGCTTTATTGTTTGTGATTGACTTCCATGAAATAAATGAAAAGCAATACTGCCGTCTTCTAACTCTTCGAATCGATTTGGTGTTGGACAATGAATTTCTGCCTTTTGGTCAAGCTGTACAACTAAAGTAGAACGTTGTCCATTTTCGTGATAGATCACCGCATGCCTAGAATCAAAACCTGTTGTCTGTCCCGTTAATGTTTTAATGGTAACACTATTTCCTACCTTGATATTACGGACAATCGGTAAAATGGCATTGGCTTCAATCGTAAACGGAACAAGCTCATTGCCATGTCTCACATGGGATTGAATTCTTTCATTCCTATTATTCTCAATAAATAGTATTTCGCCATGAGGACTGACAATTCGCTCCGATTTAAGGCCACTTGACAGCTTCACATCAGAAGCAGCTTGTTCTGCATTTGTGAATAGCGGTTCCAGCCATTTAACAAATGAATGGTATCTTTTTAATACTTCATATTTTCTGGTTGGCTGTAAATATTCGTCAATGGCGACATCATAATCGTACGTTGTCGTACAAAAAACCTGTTCACTAACTGTTCGTCCGCCCCAATGATCAAAATTCGTGCCACCAAAATACATGTAATAATTAATGGTCGTAAATCCATTGCTCAAGAGCTGGTAACACTCACGTTCAAGCTGCTGAGGTGTTTTTTGATTCGCTTTATTTCCACCCCAGTGTTCAAACCAACCAATCCAAAACTCCATGACACCTTTCGGCTGATCGGCAAATCGTTCATCTAAACTCTCAGCGGCACGGTTGGCACTCGACCAAAAATTGCGGAACTCCACAGCACCATCGACTGCTCCATAGCATGTAACGAATGGTACTTCAATGCCTCTTGCAATCATTCCATCACGCAAATATTCCATATATTTCTTATCGGGTTTACCGTAAGCTTGGAATTCATTTTCAATCTGAACCATAATAACTGAACCGTTTTTCGTTAATTGATACTCATCAATAATTGGAATAACCTGATCAAAATATTGATCTACATAGTGTAAAAAACTAGGCTGCGCCGAACGATATTGAATATCTTTTTTCGTAGAGAGCCACCACGGAAATCCGCCAAAATCCCATTCTGCACAAATATATGGACCAGGTCTTGCAATGACATATAATCCTTTATCAGCGCATAATTGAAGAAAATGCGCTAAATCTTTATCGCCAGAGAAATCCCATTCGCCTTCCTTCATCTCATGGAAATTCCATGGAATATAGGTTTCAATTGTATTACATCCCCCAGCTTTTGCTTTTTCTAAAACATCATCCCACTCAGCCCTTGGAAGACGGAAGTAGTGGATGGCCGCAGATAAAATGAAGATTCTTTCATTATGAATCTTCCAACTTTTCTTATCGTAAGTTATCATGATTTCCCTCCAAAATTGTCATGTCCCAAAATTCTTGATAACAGTTTTATAACTTAGTAGCAAGCAGAACTTCTACCAGCATGTTAATTGGATATCGCTAATAACGAAAAATGTACATATTGGTTTTTCTATATTTGTTAAAGTCTCTTTAAACTCCCTTGGTCTGGTTTTCAGATGGTAATGTTTTTTTATGAAAGAACGGATTCAAACCGGACAATTTAAAGTTAGAAGTCTCTCTCACTTTATTCTCCATCGTATGAAATATATTCATTGACACCCACATAGTAAAAAAGGCTACAACACTAACGCTAAAAAATGGAATTAAACCTGGAACCCACAAAAACAACCTAAATAAAATATAGTAACCGAAAGCTAATAGTATCGTATGGAACGGGAAGGATATTCCTAATAATAAGGACATTGTCAAGTATTGCTGCAGTTTAAATTCAAAATGAACAAAAACAGGGATAACATATAATAGTAGGATTAAAAAAAGTATACTAAGCGTGATAATAAAAATAAATAATAATTGATGCATGAGCCCGTTGGTAAATCGAATAACAGAAAAATTCAGATAGATCAGGAACCCAATGGAAAACAAAGCAAAGCCTATGGTGTTCGCTTTCCAAAACTCTTTTCGGAAAGTAATCCAATAAATTTCAACTAATGAACGGAGTTGTTCGTTTCCCATCCGCCATTTCCTTATGGCTGTAAATAACCCTACAGTTGCAGGCATCAGCCCCAGGATAATGCCCCCCATTAAAGTCAGGGCGATCCAAATGATTTGAAAAATGGCTATTTTCATGACAATTTCCGAAAAATTATAAAACTTCCATATTAGACCATTAGTTTCCATAAACACCATAACCCTCTTCCTAAGAAGGAAACACGTACGGAGAGCCAATATCATCCGTACGGTTCAATCAACTTTTTTATTTTTCCATTCTCTTATATGCTGCTTCATAAATTTCTAGATAACGTTTAACGCCCATTTTTTCTAACGTACTTTTATATTCATTCCATTTAGAGAAATCTGCTTTTCCTGTAATAAAGTTTGCTGTCATTTCTTTCAGATACGTATCCATGTCGGTTGAAATTGGTGTTAACTCACTCTGTTCTTCTACCGTAAAGTTAAACGCTGGCCAAACATCATCCAATTTAAGCGATAACGGTTCTGCTTGTTGAGCATTTGCAGTTGTAGCCTCTTTACTTTCTGCACCGTTAAAGTATTTTTGTTTAACAAAACCAGGGTAATAACCACCAGGCCATGTTAGGTATTTACTTACTGCTTGGTCTAGCGTTAATCCATCCGGATTCTTTTTGATTTCATCAACATAATCCAATTTACCCGTTGTTGGATCTTTGGTATAAGTTTTACCTTCGAAGCCCATAAAGAACATTTTTGATCCTTCATCACTATAGAAATGATCAATCCACCTTACCGTCGCTTCAGGGCTCTTATTCTGATTCGTAATAACAAACATCCCTATGTTTCCTAAAGGTGAACCAACTGCTGTATTTAATCGATCTCCATGAGGGCCTTTTAATACAGGCATTCCTACAAAGCCACTCAGATTTTCTGTCGTCCCAGGATCAACTCCGTTTATGACGCCAAAGGTATTCTTTGAAGCTTTCGCACTAAACTCTTCCGTCTTAAGAGTGAAGATTTCTTTATCAATTAAACCTTTAGTATAAAGCTTGTTTAAATATTGCAATAGCTCTTTATATCCATCAGTGGTCGGTACATAGCGCATTTTTTTTGTTTTCGGATCTAAGTCAACATTTTGATTCGCAGTTCCATGATTATTTAAGCCGAAAGATCCTTTTAGGGAGCTAATAAATTCATCGATTCCATATGCCCCGCCCCAAGGAATTTCGTCTGCTTTTCCATTACCATTTGGATCACCGTCTTTTATGGCTTGTAATACAGATTCAAATTCATCAAGAGTCGTTGGTTCTTTCAATCCTAATTTATCAAGCCATTCCTTTTTAATCCATGGTGTTCCATAAATGAGCCCCTTGAATTCAGGGTCATAAAAAGCTGGAAACCCATAAATTTTTCCATTAGGCATCGTAATCCCTTTTTTCACTAAAGGGTATTTTTCCATAATCTTTTTAAAATTCGGAGCATACTGATCAATTAGGTCATTTAGAGGAATAAATACACCCTGCTGACCAAATTTTATTAAATCCGTCTTTGGCACTGCAGCTGCGAATAGTAAATCTGGATACTCACCACTTGCAAGCATGAGATTTCGTTTTTCCTTCAAACTTTGTGTTTGGACAGCATCCCACTTAATATGAATATTGGTCATTTTTTCATATTCTTGCCAAAGCATTAAATTGTTCCAATCCTGTGATTGAAAAAACTTTCCCGCAAACCCTTCCAACTCAATCTTATCTTTTGCAATGGGCATTCCAGTTTGATTTAAATTAGATATTGTGGTTTCCTTTTTATTGTCGGCAGTGGTTTTCTCGTTGGAACATGCGCCTAATACGAGTGAACTCATTAGAACAAACGATAGAATACTAGCTTTTTTCTTTTTATTCTTCATTTCGCAATCCCCCTGATTTTATCCTTTAATAGATCCAACCAAAAATCCTTTAACAAAATACCTTTGTAAGAATGGATACAAACACAACATTGGTAAGTTCGCAAAAATTAAAACCGCATATTTCAGTCCTTCCACACTCATCTGCTGCTTTAAGAAGCTTTCACTCGTTGATTTAACCATATCACTCGTTTGACTTTGAATAAGAATCTCCCTTAAGATTAATTGAAGTGGAAAAAGTTCTTTATTTTGTAAATAAATTAATGCTGTAAAATAAGAATTCCAGTGTGCAACTGCATAGAATAAAATCATAACTGCAATAACAGGCATAGAAAGAGGCAAAACTATTTTCAGTAGAATTCTAATATTTCCTGCGCCATCAATCATGGCCGCTTCTTGAAGTTCAAGTGGAATGGTCGTTTGGAAAAACGTCCGCATAATAATAATATTAAAAACAGATACGGCATTAGGAATAACCATTACCCAAAAAGTATCAATCATTCCAAGATCTTTAATAAGCAAATAGCTAGGAATTAAACCGCCACTAAAAAACATCGTGAAAACAAATATTCCCATAATCACATTACGGCCAACAAAGTCTGCCCTAGAAAGTGGATACGCTGCCATAATCGTTAATACTACATTAATAGCAGTCCCTACCACTGTATATTTAACCGTATTGAGAAATCCGTTTATAATATCATGATTTGAAAATAATTTTTTGTACGCGTCGAAATTTAACCCCTTTGGCCAAAACCAAATTTCTCCATTTAACACATGGAGTGGATTGCTAAGCGACGCGCTTATGATAAAGATCAAAGGATAAACAACCAGTAATGCGATAATTGTTAAAAAGAAATAATTGAAAAAATCAAAAACTTTATCGGATGCTGTATTTTCCAATTTAGTTCACCACCTACCATAGACTTGTTTGATTAACTTTTTTAGCAAAGAAATTCACCATTACAAGCATAATGAAATTTATGATTGAGTTGAATAACCCTATTGCAGCAGAAAAGCTGTATTCAGCTTGTTCGATACCGCTGCGATAAACAAAGGTAGATATAACGTCTGATGTCGACATGTTTAGGGTATTTTGCATTAAGAAAACTTTTTCGAATCCAACTGACATAACAGATCCTGCATTTAGAATAAATAGAATAATAATCGTTGGCATAATCGTTGGGATATTAATATGCCATATTCTTTGCAATCTCGAAGCACCGTCAATCATTGCTGATTCATGTAAAGAATAGTCAACAGCAGTTAAAGCAGAAAGATAAATAATAGAACTCCACCCCATGGTTTGCCATACATCGGAAAACACGTATAATGTTTTAAACCAACTTGGTTCCGACATAAATGCGATTGGTTTTCCACCCACTAGAATAATAATTTGATTGATTAATCCATCCGGCTTTAAAAAAAGGATCAACATCCCGACTACTACTACTGTAGATAAAAAGTGAGGAGCATAAATAACGGTTTGTACAAATTTTTTAAACTTAGAATTTCTTACTTCATTTAGCATGAGGGCAATGATGATTGGAATCGGGAATGCTACTGCTAGTGTATAAACACCAATAATCAACGTATTTTTAATAAGTCTCCAAAAATAGTAACTATTAAAAAAACGCTCAAAGTGTTTCATCCCTACCCATGGACTATCCCATATCCCTAGCGTTGCAATAAAATCTTTAAAAGCAATTTGCACGCCATACATTGGGATATAATGAAACACAATAAAGTAAGCGATTACAGGAGAAATCAATAAATAAAGTTCCCAATTTTTACGGAACGACTTCTGTAAAATTGTCCACTTTGACGAGGACGCTTCTGATTTTTTTTCTAATATGTTAGCGTGTTGCATACGAGTCTCGCTTTGAATAATTTTTTCCAAATTCTCTCCCCCTTCTCATACAGAAGCTAATCACACATACTTGACAGTTGAACCTTGATTGATTTTAATAACCTTTCCACCCGAGCGAATGGACTCAGTCGCTGCACAGCCGACCGCGACACTCATTCTTCCCGCATATGGTGTGGTTAAAGGCTGCTTGTTGTTTAAAACTAGTTCGACAAAGTCTCTGCATATTTTTGGATCCGCACCACCGTGGCTGCCTTGTTCTTTTTTCATGTCATAGGTTATGTCGCTAAGTTCATTCCATGAGTTTGATTTTCTCGTTTTCACATATACTTTTTCATTTACATCATCATTCTCTACTCTGCCTTTTGTACCGATAAAGGTATAGTTTCTTGAATAATCTGGTGTAAAGTGGCATTGCAAGTAGGAAGCTTTAATTCCGCCTTCAAGTTCCATAATCAACATATTATTGTCCTCAACATCGATTTCTTCCCGGAAAGCGCATTGGGTTAATACGTTCATACTCGCTTCCGTACAAGTATCCTTTTCATCACAAGTAGGACAGGTTAATGTATTTGGTTTCTCTCCACCGTAAAAATCGAGCCCCCCAAAAGCCGAAACCTTTTTTGTATATTTTCCAGTAATCCAATGGATCACATCAAGGTCATGAGAACCCTTTTGCAATAAAAGTGAAGTCGTATTTTTAGCTGTTCCATGCCAGTCATGGTAATAATAGTATCCGCCTAATCCGACAAAATGCCTTACCCAAACGGCTTTAAGATCACCGATTACCCCTGAATCAATAATCTCTTTCATTGTTTGGTACATACTCATATAACGCATATTAAAACCAACCATTAAATGCTTTCCAGACTTTTCCGCTTGTTCGATAATCCGGTCACATCCTTCTACTGTGATCGCTAAGGGCTTTTCACAATAGACGTGCTTTCCAGCTTGAAGTGCCGCAATGGCATGCTCTTCATGTAAATAATCGGGAGACAAAATAGCAATAGCATCAATATCCGTGCGAGCGAGTAACTCTTTATAATCAGTGGTAATATCTGCATGTTTGTTAATTTTTTCTTGAAAGGTTTTCAATCTTTCCATCGAAACATCGGCTGCAGCAACGACAACTGAATTTCCACCTGGATTATGCCAATACTTTGCAATACCACTCCGAAGTCCTGCACCAATAATCCCAATTCTTACATTTTCCATTTGATACTTCCTCCTATCCCTTCTTCTTATCCCTGCTACTTTTGATTATTCCTCTTGGTGAACCACCTCCTTAAAGTCTTGTGGAAGTATTTCCTTATTATCATCCAAATGTTTCTACCTAGTTTTTAAAGATGACGTGTTTGCTTTTTCGCCACCATTAGAACATCCTGCTGCTAGAAATAACAATGCTGACAAAGAGAATATAAGCCACTTTTTCATCTCATTTTCACCGGTGCATTTATTACACACTAATGGTTAGTTGAACTAACTAACGATCGATTTGTATTTTAAACCTAGTATTCTCCCTTATAAATAAAACGTTTACAAATAAGTGTTTTTATTTGTAAGAAACATTTTTTGTTCTTTCTATCACGCAGCTATAATGATGTCACTACCAGTTGAACTAACAAACTATGACTACTATATTGATTATGTATATGACAGATTCAATCATGATATAATGTTGTCATTACCAGTTGTTATGAAGTATACCATCACAACTTTTCCTTCCGCAATATATTTTTCTGAATTTTTTAAAACTTTTTATTTATCAACAAACTTATTCTATATTTTTATTTTGTAATGCAAACTATGAATTGAATTGCCTACAAAAGAAAAATTTTTTTTATAAAATATATTCTTTCTATTAAAATCGGATTGATGAAAATTAAACATTAATACAAGATAAAGAAATCCTCCCCTCAAGTTTTTAATTTACCTTGTCCTAACGAATAGCGAAAAATGAAGCCTAATTCATATAAAAGGGAGTGTTCCTATGATTCAAAAATTAAAAATGTATTATAGGAAAGATATAAAAATTAATGAGGCCATGTTGTCTGAGGATTATAACTGGTTTTTAGTTGCGGGAAACAAAGTAGGTATCCACAAAGCTCGCTTACATAAACGGGAATGTCAATTACTTTTATCTATCTTAACACCCTTTTATACCGATACGTTTTATGAAACAGAAAAAGAAAAGTTATAGTATGAAGCGTTATATCAAAATAAGGATATCCTTATTGCATCTTTTCGTTTTTTTACACTTTTTGACAACGAATCTATAATAGAACATGAAGAATTTCAAGAAGCTTTACAATCTATGTTTTCTTTCACCACTACAACAGTATGGGCGACTTCACAAAATGGTGTCCTCATCTTAGAAGAAAACATACCAGAACATATATTCCAAACTCTTCCTCGATACATTCAACTTTAGTTGTAAATAGAAGAAGAGGCTGAATGTAATATCATTCAGCCTCTTCTTCTGCAATCTTCAATATGTTATGAACACGTTTTGTAAATTGGAATTCCTCCATATGTATCTCCATCCCCTACTACTTTACTATTAAACCGTAACCATAAATAAGTGAAACGATTATTCCAACTACCAATATACCTGGCAGTAAATTTGCCACCTTAATTTTAATAACACCAAGTAGGTTCAATCCAATAGCGGCTATCATAATACCGCCCGTAGCTGTCATTTCCACTATAAATTGATTCATCAATTCTTTCGGAACAAAACTGTTAATTTGTGTTGCAAAAACTGCGATACCTCCTTCATATAAAATAACGGGAATTGCTGAAAATACTACGCCAATCCCTAAAGTTGTCGTTAATATAATAGAAATGAATCCATCGATAATCGCCTTTGTAAATAAAATGTCATGATTCCCGCGAATCCCGCTATCCAATGCTCCAAGTATCCCCATCGCGCCAATTGCAAAAATTAAAGTAGCTGTTACAAAACCTTCTGATATGCTTCCTTTCCCTTTCGATCCCACTTTATTTTCTAGCCAATCCCCTAAAACTTTTAACTTCCCTTCTAATTGCAGCCATTCCCCGATTACCGTACCAAGAACTAAACTTAGTATCACAACAAGAAAATTTTCACTTTTTAATGCCATTTGAAGTCCAAGCACAGTAACCGCTAAACCGATTGCGTGCATAATTGTCCCTTTCATACTTTCTGGAATCCTACTAAATAATTTACCAAGTAAAGTACCAAATATAATACAAATCCCATTAACAACTGCCCCTAATATAACCATTTCTCATTCTTCACCTTTCGAATTCTTTATTTCTATATTTTGGTTTACACATTGATTTACAGGTTATCTATATGTTAACTTAATATTGAGAATATTAACAAATAATTTCCACTGCTATAACCCGCTATTTTTTGTAACTATACATAGACCAGTTACCTTTAGTAGATTCATTGTTAATCTAATTGCGGGATAAACTCAAAAGGGAAGGTATTTATGAAAACTTTACTAAAACGATTTTTGTTAATAGCCTTTTGCATTACACCAATTGTGTTATTAATCAATTACTCTTTTATTTCAAAAGCGAAGGACAAACCCGATATACAAAACACATCGAGTAAAACAGCTTCAAAAAGCGAAAAGAAAGTAGAAGATCCCGAGATTACACTCACCTTCTCTGGTGATACAATGTTCGATTGGCAATTGCGTCCTATTATCGAAAAAAACGGTGCTGATTATCCATTCCAACATGTAAAAGAAGAAATAAAAAAAGCTGATATTTCTTTTGTGAATTTAGAATCAGCATTTACAACGAAAGAAAAGAAAGCACCTGGGCAACTATTTTGGATTAAAAGTGACCCATCTACACTACAAGCTATTAAAAACACTGGATATGATATCGTAAATATTGGAAATAACCATACACTTGATTATGGACAAGAGGGATTATTAGATACGATCTCTCATGTAGAAGAATTAAAGCTCCCTTACATTGGAGCCGGAAAGAACGCAAAAGATGCATATACTGCACGAGAAATGACTGTAAAAGGAAAAAAGTTTAAATTTCTTTCCTTCGTTCGATTTATGCCTGGTTTTACTTGGGTAGCTGGTGACAATAAACCTGGTGTTGCGAACGGATATGATCTAGATTTAGTAACAAAAACAATTAAAGAGCAAAAACAAGATGCAGACTATTTAATTGTCTATATGCATTGGGGCGTTGAAAAATCGAATCGCCCGGTAGAATACCAAAAACAATATGTACCTAAAATAGTTGAAGCAGGAGCCGACGCGATCGTCGGAAGTCATCCACATTGGTTACAAGGGTTTGAATATTATAATAATGTTCCTGTCGCTTACTCATTAGGAAACTTTTTATTCCCAAGTTATGTGAACGGAAAAAGCGCCGAAACTGGCGTATTAACTTTAACTTTTAAAGGAAAAGATGTCCAAATGTCATTCAATCCTTATATCATCCGTAACAACCAAGTTTCCCCTGTAAATGAGGAAGAAAAGAAACAAGCTCTACAATATTTACAAACAGTTTCAACTGATGTAGAAATTGATGATACAGGGAAAATAATAAACAAACGTAACTAAACAGCAGAAAACCCTTTTCTCTGTAACATATATTACAGAATAGGTGATGAACATGCTGAAAGACTTATTAGAAAATGTAAGTTTGTTAGAGAACATTTATAAAATGTCCATAGCGATTCTACTTTTATGCTCCTTTTTTTCTGTTAGACTTCTAAAAAAAATAAAGCGAGAAAGAAAACTTTCTACCTTTGAATTCACTATGTACGTAATTATTCGTATTGCAATATTTTTTTGGTTAGCTAGCTTTATTCTTCTTGAATTTAATGAGTATCTAGTTTAACTATAAAAAAGATAGAACAAGCATTATATTTCCCTTGCTTGTATCTATCTTTTTTATTTGGATGCTAACTCTTTCCTTCTATTAAATAAGCAAATCAAACAAAACAGGGTTTTTATTAAGCTCCATAAATTGAATATTATTTTCTTTAAAACGAGTAATTAATTGCTCATAATCCTCTTTATGTTTTAATTCTACACCGACTAACGCTGGCCCATTTTCCTTATTATGTTTCTTAATGTACTCAAAGCGCGTAATATCATCTTCTGGCCCTAACCCTTTATCAAGAAACTCTCTTAGTGCTCCAGAACGCTGCGGGAATTCAATGATGAAGTAATGCTGTAATCCTTCATAAATGAGCGAACGTTCTTTCATTTCTTGCATTCTATCAATATCATTATTTCCACCACTTAATATACACACAACTGTTTTTCCTTTTATTTCCTCCCTGTATAGATCAAGTGCTGCAATAGAAAGCGCACCAGCAGGCTCTGCTACAATCGCATTTTTCTTATATAGTTCTAAAATCATCGTACAAACTTTTCCCTCTGGTACTAAAACAATATCATCAATTACATCTTTACAAGTTTCAAATGTTAACTTCCCTACTTTTTTTACAGCTGCCCCATCAACAAAACTATCTATTTTATCTAATGCGACATTTTCATTTTGGAGAAAAGCCTCTTTCATAGATGCAGCTCCCATCGGTTCTACACCAATGACCTTTGTAGTAGGACTAACACCTTTTACATATGTACCAACGCCTGATGCTAACCCACCACCACCGATTGCTGTAAAGATAAAGTCAACCGATTTCTCCATATCATGCATAACTTCAACTGCAACTGTCCCTTGACCAGCAACGACATACGGATCATCAAATGGATGAACAAATGTCATTCTATTTTCTTCACAATAACGCTGTGCTTCTTGGAAAGCACTATCAAATGTATCACCAACTAATACAATCTCTGCGAAATCACCACCGAAAAATTGTACTTGTGATACTTTTTGCTTAGGTGTTGTTGTAGGCATGAAAATTTTCGACGGAATCTTCAATAAGTTACACGTGTAAGCTACCCCTTGTGCGTGATTACCGGCGCTTGCGCAAACAACACCGTTTTGCAACTTTTCTTTCGGTAAGCTTTGAATCAAATTGTACGCACCACGAATTTTGAAAGAGCGAATCAATTGTAAGTCTTCTCGTTTCACATAAACGTCACAATCATATTTCTCAGATAAAACTGTATCACGTTGTAACGGTGTTTTAATCACGATATCTTTCATGCAATTATGAGCCATTAAGATATCTTCAATTTTCACTCTCTCCTTTACCTTGTGCACCATTTTATATCATCCTTATCTTTTTTAAATTGGCTCAATCAAAATTCGGGATTTTCAGAACAGCCCCTGTATTCGCCGATGTTACCATTTGCGCATAACGCCCAAGCCATCCAGTTTTCACTTTTGGTTCTGGTCGTTTCCATTCTTTTTTACGCTTTTCTAATTCCTCATCACTCACTCTTACTTCTAGCAAGCGTTCCTCAACATCAATACATACAATATCCCCTTGTTCAAGAAGTGCAATCGTTCCACCAGCTGCTGCTTCTGGTGAAATATGCCCGACCGAAATACCACGTGAAGCACCAGAGAAACGCCCATCCGTTAATAGCGCAACATCAGCGCCTAATCCCATTCCAGCAATTGCTGATGTTGGTGCTAACATTTCTGGCATACCAGGGCCGCCTCTTGGTCCTTCATAACGAATAACAACAACATCCCCTTTCTTAACCTTCCCAAGCATAATGCCCGCAAGCGCCTCATCTTGTGAATTAAAAATAACGCAAGGTCCTTCAAATCGTTTTACTTCAGTTGCTCCACTTTTAATAACTGCCCCATCTTTCGCAAGGTTTCCTTTTAATATACGTAAGCCTCCCTCTTCACTATGAGGGTTTTCGAGAGAATGAATAACTTCCTTATCTTGAATCTCAGCGTGAGCAATGTTTTCTCTTAACGTCTGTCCAGTAGCAGTGATACGATCTAAATGAAGTACCCCTTCTTTTCGGCTTAATTCTTTCAAAATTGCACTAATCCCGCCTGCTCGATCGATATCTTCCATATGCCAGTTAGAAGCCGGACTTACTTTACACAAATGCGGTACACGTCTTGAAACAGCATCAATACGACTCATATCATAATCTAGCCCTGCCTCTTGTGCGAGTGCTAGCGTGTGTAATACTGTATTCGTAGATCCTCCCATCGCCATATCAAGTGCAAATGCATCATCAATTGCCTCTTCTGTCACAATATCTCTTGGCTTAATATCTCTTTCAACTAATATTTTCAATTTCTCTGCCGCTTGTTTAATTAACTCTTCACGCCTTGGATCAATTGCTAAAATACTCCCGTTACCTGGAAGAGCTAAACCTAACACTTCACATAAACAATTCATAGAATTCGCTGTGAACATACCCGAACAAGAGCCACAAGATGGACAGCCATGATCTTCAATATCCTTCAATTCTTCTTCTGAAATTTTCCCAGATTGATAGGCTCCTACCCCTTCAAAAACAGAACTTAGATCAACTACTTCTCCTTTAGAAGTCTTACCTGCTGCCATCGGTCCACCTGAAACAAACACAGTTGGAATGTTAATACGAAGGGCAGCCATCATCATACCAGGTGTAATTTTGTCACAGTTTGGGATACAAATCATGCCGTCAAACCAATGTGCATTTACAACCGTTTCTACTGAGTCTGCAATAATTTCACGACTCGGAAGCGAATACCGCATACCGATATGTCCCATCGCAATACCATCATCTACTCCAATTGTATTAAATTCGAATGGAACCATACCTGCCGCACGTACTGCTTCTTTTACAAGCTTTCCAAACTCATTCAAGTGCTTATGCCCTGGAATAATTTCAATAAAAGAATTACAAATCGCTATGAACGGTTTATCAAAGTCTTCATCTTTTAAACCAGTTGCTTTTAATAAACTACGATGCGGAGCTTTATCAAAACCTTTTTTAATCATGTCACTTCTCATCTTGTCAAATCCCCTTTTACATATTTTTCACTTATAATATCTCAATCTATTTCTTTACTAACGTTTTCTTTTCTGGCTCCTTAATCCAGCTCATCATTTCACGAAGCTCTGCTCCTACTTTTTCTAACTGATGATTTTGCTCTGCTTTTTTCATCGCATTATACGTTGGGCGCCCAGCTTGATTTTCTAAAATCCATTTCTTCGCGAATTCACCTTGCTGAATTTCTGTAAGTACTCGTTGCATCTCTTTCTTCGTTTCATCTGTAACAATTCTCGATCCTGTTACATAATCTCCAAACTCAGCCGTATCTGAAATAGAATGGCGCATGTTCGTTAATCCACCTTCGTACATTAAATCAACAATTAACTTTAATTCATGTAAACATTCAAAGTATGAATGATGCCTCCTCCAATATAAAGAAGCGGGCGTTTTGCTTGTGAAATTGCTTTAGCCACCTCTTTAAGCTTCATAGTGTCTGGCATAGACTCCAGTTTGTATCCTGGAATCTCAATTACTTCATTATAAAAACTTGTTACCTTTTCATTTTGAATATCTTTTGGAATATCAATTAATACTGGTCCTGGTCGCCCGCTTTCGGCAATGTAAAAAGCTTCTTGTACAACGCGTGATAAATGATTCACATCACGAACTTGGTAATTATGTTTCGTAACAGGTACTGTAATCCCGATAACATCCACTTCTTGAAATCCATCTTTACCAATTAAAGTCTTTGCAACTTGCCCTGTAATGACGACTAAAGGAATCGAATCCATATAAGCATCTGCTAAGCCCGTAACTAAATTTGTCGCCCCTGGGCCAGAGGTAGCAAAGACTACCCCGACCTTTCCCGAAGCTCTCGCATATCCTTCAGCTGCATGAATGGCAGCTTGTTCATGACGAGTTAATACATGCTTCAATCCACTTTCATATAACGCATCGTATACTGGCAAAATCGCTCCGCCCGGATAACCGAAAACGGTCGTTACACCTAATTTTTTCAAGCATTGAATAACGTGCCCGGCTCCTGTCACTTCTTCGCACTGTAACTCCTCACATGCTGTATGCTGTGCCTTCATTTCGATTAACTCCTCTCCCTTTCTACATTAAGCTTTCCGCCAGTCCAGGAACACGTACTCCTCTTTCTCTCGTTAACTTTTTAAATTCTTCAGTTAATTGTTTCGTGACATCTCCTGGTTTCCCATCTCACATCGCTCCTCTTTTTTTCTATACTTTTGCAATCTATTTCTACATCGATTGCTGAGATGAGTATTTTCGACAGAATATTCAGTATATAAATTTTAAAAATATACTCGTCTCAACAATCGATTACTTACATACTTGTAGCAATCCATTGCTGAGACAAGGGAATCGTGGTACCACTCAGCTTCCTTACACTTCTCACGAAATATAAGCTCTGCAAGTCTAATGAGACTTTTGTTTTTCTATCGGGAACAACTCCGCTACTTTTTACTAGTTTCAAAAGCAGTGCTCCGAGGTGATCTTCAATGATTAAATTGTTACCACCCTCACAGCTTCCAGGCAGCTCTCTGAAACAATACCTATCATTTACTCTCCTCTTCTACGCATTCTCTTATTCTATTGTTTAAAATAAAAACTCTCGCCTCAGCAATCAACTACTACAATTTAGTAGCTTTGATTGCTGAGGCGAGAGTTTCGCGTTACCACTCAGCTTCCTTATATTTCTCACGAAATATAAGCTCTGTAGGTCCAACTAGACCCCCGTCCTTTTAGCGGAGACGATGCCGTCGCCCTCTACTCAGTTTCCCTTTCGCAAGCGATGCTCCGAGGTGATCTTCAATGATTCGATTGTTACTACTCTCACAGCCTAGGAGCAGCTCTCTGAAACGATCATAACCATCTACTTTCCTCTTCTTTGCATATGCAAACTATAAAGTTAGAAAATTCTTAATTAACTTTTATTTGTTAAACGTATTATAGGACGTTGTTCTTTTCATTGTCAACATGTTTTCAAAATTTATTTTTAATAATACATATATTTTCGAATCTTTTTTATTGCGCAATAAAACTTTTTGTATAATACTATATAAAACATATATATTTAGGAGGATTACAGCAATGTCCGAAAAAACATACGAACTCGCAACCTTCGCAGGCGGTTGCTTTTGGTGCATGGTAAAGCCATTTGATGAACTTCCTGGTATTCATAAAGTGCTTTCCGGCTATGCAGGTGGTCATGTAGAAAACCCAACATATGAACAAGTAAAAGCTGGTACATCTGGTCATTTAGAAGTTGTACAAATTACATTCGATCCTTCTATTTTTCCATATGAAAAATTACTAGATTTATATTGGCCACAAATCGATCCAACTGATGATGGCGGACAATTTTTTGACCGTGGTCCATCTTATCGTACCGCTATTTTTTATCATAATGAAACGCAAAAAGAACTTGCTGAAAAATCAAAACAAGCTCTTGTAGAAAGCAGTATGTTTAAAGAACCAATCGTAACTGAAATTCGCCCGGCTGCACCTTTTTATGAGGCTGAAGAATACCATCAACATTTTTATAAAAAGAATCCAGAGAAATATGCTACTGAGCAAAAGGAATCTGGACGTGAAGACTTTATTAAAGAAAATTGGCAAAAAAAATAATACAAACGCATCGTGCTTTCTTTTAAAGTGCGATGCGTTTTTATCTTTGAAACAGGTACCATACGATTACAAAACCAATCGCTGTTAATGTCCAAAGTATTATCTCGTTTTTAACTCTATTCTTTTTATTAGTCATTTTATCTCTCCTTATAACAAGTAAACATATTCAAGATTTTTTTTGTTTAATTGTCCACCAGATGAAAGTAAATACATCCTTACATATTCTTGTAATAAGAGCACCTATTATTCCGATTGCAATTGAAATTACTAACATCTGTCCAAAACTAAAAGAATTTGTATATGTTATGTAGAGAACGACCCACACAAGCAAAGCATCTGGTAAATAAAGTGCAAACTTTTTAAACATTTATTCACCTCTTTTTATACCTTCTTTGTAAAATATGTTTTCTACTGTAGATTTGAAATAAAGAATAAGAATCCATTTTGAAAAAGGATTCTTATTCAGCAAATGTAAGGTTGATTATTTTCCACATACCTTATTCCATAATTACTCCTGAAGTAGAAATATATTACTGGATCCGTATTGTAATTTCACTGTTTTTATTCCTCATCAACAAATATTTACAATTAGTAACTAATTACCCGGCAGCCGTATACCTCGCCAGCTACCTACATCACATTGACCAAATTCATTATTACCTACCGCGACCACCGTGCCGTCTGATTTAAGTCCGACAGTATGCGCACAACCAGCCGCTATCGCTACAACATCGCGCCAATCGCTTACATTACATTGACCATACTCATTCCAGCCCACTGCCACCACTGTACCGTCTGATTTAAGTCCGATTGTATGATTCGTACCAGCTGCTATTGCTACAACACCTCTCCAGCCACTTACGTCGCACTGATTATGCTTATTATTACCCACTGCCATCACCGTACCGTCTCGTTTCAGACCAGCAGTATGAAGATACCCTGCCCCGACCGCCACAATACCACACCAGCCATTTACATTGCATTGGCCATATCGATTATTACCAACTGCCGTCACCGTACCGTCCAATTTAAGACCGACAGTATGCCAGTCACCCGCCGTGACCGCCACAATATCACGCCAGCTACTTATATTACATTCTCCTTCTTTATTTCGGCCCACCGCTATTACCGTGCCATCCAAATTAAGGCCAATAGTACGGCGCCAACCCGCTGCAACCGCTACAATATTATGCCAGTCGTTTACTTCACATTGGTCATGCTTATTCCACCCCACTGCTGTCACAGTATTATCACTTTTAAGAGCGATTGTATGAGCATTACCCGTATTCGTCGCCATATGAACATTACCCGCTGCGACTGCTTCAATATCACACCAGCCACTTACATTACATTCCCCCTCTTTATTTCGCCCCACTGCTACCACCGTGCCATCCGATTTAAGTGCAACTGTATGACCACGACCTGCTGCTATCGTATCTTTAGGCCACCGTTTCACTTTTAACACCTCCTCTTTCGGTGAAATGTAATTCATGTTTTTCCTCCTTCAAAATAAGCAAATATATCAAAACATACCTTCTTATCAAACTTTCTTTTTAATCTACATCTTTAAAAGAAACCTATTACTACTTCTTCCAAAAATAAAAACCTCCAGTTTATAAACTAGAGGTATTCTATTCATTTCTTCAATCTCTCAATAAAATCGTTCAATTTATCAAGCGATTTCATATTCTGATTACACGCTACACCATCTTTGCAAATATAGTTTCCCTTTTTAACAAAGGTTCCAGGTACATCACCTTTAATTTCAACTAAAAACATTCCCACTTCTTCATGCCCATGACATAATGAACAAATACTTTTTTTATTTAAACTTTGGAACGTTCCTTGCAGACCAACAAACTTATTTTTATCATTTTTCGCTATAATAAATTTCCTGCTTGATCCCTTATCAATCCAACTTAAATAAGATAATTCTTTCATATTCAGTTCTTCCATATCAGGAAGCTTTAATTTTTTCGCCTTAGGAAATAATTTTTTTAACGTTTGTGCTGTAACTTCCTGAAACGGAATTACATACGGATTTATTTTCAGTAAAAACGATTCTGCATCTTCTCTATTTTGAACTGTTAATACTGTATCAATTAACTCTTTCTGTTCATCCGTTAAATTCTCAAATACATGTATTATCTTTTCAATTGCAAGTGATTTTAACGCTTGAATTACACCTCTATCATTTGCCGTTGCATGCCCATTTGCTAAAATATAAGCTTGTGATTTTATAAAATTGTATTGATCACTTCTAATAAAAGCTTCCATCTTTATCACTCCATACAAATTGTTAATCTAGTTTTATTGTATACAAAGATTCAGCTTTTTGATATGTAAAAGATAACTTAGAAACGAATATTACATACTTCGATATGTTCTACCGCTTTATTTCCTGACAAAAGAAACCATCGTCTGTTTTCCATTCTGCATATAATACATCTTCAAATTTAGTAATCCCTTTTTGCTTTATTTGTTTATACAGCCATCCTTCATCAAAGCCAGCTTCTCTCAAATTATCTTTCACTACTTTTCCGTCACTAATTAATGAAATCGGTAAGTATACAGGCTTATGTTTTAAACTTAAATCATTTATAGTGGGAGATTCGTATTTACTTTTTTTCAGAACACTTATGTTTCCATTAGGTTCCAAAACCATATATTCAACTTCTCGGATTGAAAATATGTCTTTTTGTTGTCTTAGCATTTGTTGTAGTTGATTAATATCCAAATGATTTGAACTTAGTTGTTCCCGATCAATATATCCATTACGGATAATAATTGAAGGTGAGCCTTCAAAAAAACTTCTCGTCCCTCTAAATTTTTGTGTTATCACTTCTATTGAATAGATTAACACTACCCATACAAGTACGGCATATAAAATAGACCATATTTTTATTTTCGGATCATATATAGTATTTCCGACTAATTCTCCGAGAACAATAGCAGAAATAAAATCAAATGGCGTTAACTGCGATATTTGTGTTTTCCCTAATATTTTAGTAGCAATCAATAGAATAAAAAAACCAAAAAACAGTTCTATCGTTATTTGTCCAAGATGATTCATAGTTGCTCACCTTTCTGTAATATGAAATATAACGTTTTAATGCCCATTCATACTTCTATACGATTCATTTTTGCTATTATCATGCCCATTCCTCCCTCATATATCCAATACGTACAAAACAAAAAGAGCCTGATTCAAAATAATATATGAACCAAACTCTTTTACTTTTATTTATTTAGAATACACAATCTTTTTAATCGTTTCTCCAGAAAGAAAATATTCTTCTGCAAGTTGCTGAATGGCAGTTCCACTTTTAAAAGCATCTTTTATTGCTTTATTTCTTTCATCCAGATGTTTTCTACCACCAGATCGCGTACCCCATTTATAATGTTGCGTTTCTTGTTTTGGAATGTAAATTGTTTCACCTTGTATATACTTTTGAATTTCAGCAATTAAACTCTCTGGTAAAACGGCCTTAGCTTTTACGTATTTCATTTCTGCTCGCCCCTTATTTTTTATGGTTCATTTCAATAAGGTGCAAAGCCAAATATAAAAAATGATACGAACTCATTTTGGCGATTAATCGTATATTACTTGTCTACCTCACGCAAAGTATCGCCATTTCCATATTTGGCTTTGCATGAGACGTTGCAGTGTCTGGCAATTGAATTGTAATCGCCATATAAACACCTCCTAATATACCTTTTGATTTCATTTTATTATATGATAAATTCCCACCACTTGCATCTTCATACTTTTTGAAGCAACAAGTTATGCAGTTTGATATAATACTTTTTAGTTCAATCAAAAAGTATAGTGAGGTTGCATTATGAAGAAGAAATTAATCATTACAATAGTTACACTATTCATTATTACTATAGCATTATTCGGAACATACAAATTAATGAACGCAAGAAGCTTTCAATTATTTGGTGAGCTGACAAATCGCATTGAAACGAACGAAAAGATAGTGGCCTTAACTTTTGATGATGGCCCTACAAAAAATATTGAACAAATATTACCGCTTTTAGATAAGTACAATGCGAAAGCTACTTTCTTTGTTATCGGAAACGAATTAGAAAATAATTTATCATTAGGTAAAGCGATTGTTCAATCTGGACATCAACTTGGAAATCATACATATTCTCATAATAGAATGGTTTTCAAAACACCTTCTTTTATTAAAGAAGAAATAGAAAAAACGAATTCATTAATCCGTCAAACAGGATTTACAGACGAAATTGATTTTAGGCCACCTAACGGTAAGAAGCTAATAGGGCTACCATACTATTTAAATCAAAATAATATCGAAACGATTACATGGGACCTTGAACCTGATACTTTTTATAAATCCGCCACTGATAAAATTGAATACGTCAATAAGAATATAAAACCTGGTTCTATTATTTTATTGCACTCTATGTATGATGAATCTAATGAAAATTTACAGACCATTGAAGGTATCTTAGACTCTTTATCTAAAAAGGGTTATCAATTCGTAACAGTAAACGAATTGCAAAAAAGAGCAAAATAAAAAGGTAGCGTATCATATCACGATACGCTACCTTTCTTATTAAATAATTCCAAGTACATTTAAGAACACGATAATAATGGCAATTGGTGCGATAAAGCGAAGTAAGAATAACCATAAAACGAATAGTTTATAGCCTTTATTTTTACTTACACCAAGTTCTTTCATTAATACATCTTTCTTCATTTTTAAAGGAACAAAGATGGAAACTAATAGAACACCAAGTGGCATTAGTATGTTACTAACCGTATAATCTGCTAAATCAAAAATTGTTTTTCCAAATGGTTTCACATCGCTTAACAAACCGAATGATAATGCTGATGGTACTCCAACAACGAAGATTAATAACCCTACAATTAAGGCCATTTTTTCGCGATTCCCTTTTCCTTTTGATGTTAATGACGCAACACTAATTTCTAGCATAGAAATAGCTGATGTAATCGTTGCGAAGAAGAATAGCAATAAGAAAATAACGAAGAACACTTTTCCGAACGCCATTTTACTGAAAATAGCAGGTAATACGATAAATAGTAGTCCTGGTCCTTGAGATGGCTCTAATCCAAATGCAAATACAACTGGGAAGATCGCAAGTCCTGCAAGTAATGTAATAACAAGCGTTAAAGCTACGATAGAAAATGCCGAACGTGGCAAACTTTCTTCCTTCGGTAAGTATGAACTATACGTTACCATTACTGCTACACCAACTGATAATGAGAAGAACGATTGACCCATCGCATATAAAATAACTTCTGATGTTACATGTGAGAAATCAGGTTGTAAGAAGAAACGAACCCCTTCTCCAGCACCATCTAACGTAAGTGCACGAACAATTAAAACAAAGAATAAAACGAATAATGCCGGCATGAAATATTTATTTACTTTTTCAACACCATTTTGTACACCTTTACTTACGATGAAAATAGTAATAAGAATGAATAATAACTGTGCCCCCACTGCTAAATACGGATTGGAAATGATTTCACCAAACGTAGCTTCGTATGATCCATTTCCTTCCCATAGTCTACCTGTAATTGCATTCCATAAATATAATAAAATCCAACCTCCTACAACACTGTAGAAAGAAAGTAGTATGAAACATGTTACAATCCCTAATTTACCTAGCCATGGCCATAATGTTTTTGGTGCGATTGCTCTATACGCATCGACAGCCTCTTTTTGTGTACTTCTACCAATAACAAATTCAGCTAATAATAGCGGTAATCCAATTAATAATGTGAAACCGATGAAAATAAGAAAGAACGCTCCGCCCCCTCCAATACCAGCCATATACGGGAACTTCCAAATCGCCCCTAGTCCAATTGCAGAACCTGCTGCAGCTAATACGAAACCTAACTTCGATGTCCATTGCTGTGAATTCATCTTTTTATCTCCTCTCTGTTTCTATTTCTTTTTTCGCTATAATCTGTCTATGCTTATATTGTTCTGCTACCACTCCGATCTAATACAACCACTTCCCTTCAACTAAAAAACGCCCCTACGTAAATACGTAGGGACGACAAAAATATCGCGGTACCACCCTAGTTGTGAAAATCACTAAGAAACCACCGAAATAAAAAACGCCCCTACGCAAATACGTAGGGACGATAAAATATCGCGGTACCACCCTAGTTATGAAGCCACAACAAAGTAAGACCTAAATAAAAAACGTCCCTACGTAAATACGTAGGGACGATATATATCGCGGTACCACCCTAGTTGTGAACAAAATCTTCACCACTTTATTTGATAACGGTATACACTACCGTCTTTCATTTCCTCACAACGCGAGATTTATGAAAGATGCTCCAGGACGAACTTCATGAATAATCTATATACTGATTCACACCAACCATCAGCTCTCTGAAATAGGGAGATTTTCACTACTATACCCTTTCATTGCCCAAATATTATTTTCCGAATTGATTACTATCATTTTTATCATACATTAAAAATAGTGTCAACTTATATTTTGAATTTTTATGTAGTACATTCTATTTAAAAATTCAAAATATGACTTTTAAATGAATAGTATTAGAACATTTATGGTTTATACTGTATTAACTTCTCTAGCAGGTTTATAGTAGTATACGATGAATGTAAGATAGCGTGAGTAGGAGGAAAGAATTTTGTCTACGTCAAAAGTTTTAAAAGGAACTGCTTTATTAAGCGGTGCCACAATGATTTCACGTATTTTAGGGTTTATATACTTCTTCCCTTTTCAATTATTAGTTGGAACGCAAGGGGTCGCTTTATACGGATATGCATACTCTTGGTACGGTATTTTATTAAGCTTTTCAACAGCCGGCATTCCTATTGCCGTCTCTAAATTTGTTGCAAAACATAATGCGCTCGGTGATTATAGTACAAGTAAAAAATTATATAACTCTAGTGTAAAATTGATGCTGTTTATGGGCTTTTTAGGATTTTTAATTTTATTTATTGGAGCACCATACATATCACAATTTATTATTCGTTCTAAAACACCAGATCCACAATTTATCGCTGACGTAACACTTACGATGCGAGCATTAAGTTTCGCACTTATTATCGTACCAGCTATGAGTGTTACACGTGGTTATTTCCAAGGCTTTCAACATATGAAACCGAGTGCTGTTTCTCAAGTCGTAGAACAAATCGCACGTGTTGTTTTCATTTTAGTTGGTAGCTTCATCGTCTCAAAAATATTAGGAGGTTCCGTAGCCTCTTCTGTTGCAGTTGCTACGTTTGGAGCTGTTATCGGTGCACTTGCCAGCGTCTCTATTTTAATGATGTACTGGAAAAAGTATAACCGATTAAAACCTCCCGAAGGCGAATTAAAATCAAGGGCATCCAATATTCCGTTAAAAAATATTTATATAGAATTACTTCGATATGCAATCCCAATTGTATTTGTCGGTATTGCAATTCCGCTCTATACGTTAGTAGATCAATATACAGTAGCTGATGTCCTTAGAGCGATGGGAGAGCCTTTAGAAACAGCGAATGCAGTGTTTGCTTATATAACGAACTATGCACAAAAGTTAATTATGATTCCAGCTTCACTTGCAACTGGATTCTCGTTAACGATCATTCCGGCTATAACGAAATCTTATACAAGCGGGAAACTAGAAGAATTACAAGGGCAAATTTCAAAGATATTCCAAGTATTGTTATTCTTCACGATCCCAGCTGCATTCGGTCTCGCTAGTATCGCTTACGATGCATTCCGCATGGTTTATGTAGACCCTAAAATTGCACTTGATGGATCACAATACTTAATTTCATTTGCACCTTCTGCTATATTAAGTGCAATTTTCACAGTTTCAGCAGCTATACTACAAGGAATTGATTATCAAAGAAAAACAATGATTGCATTTTCAATCGGTATTCTCGTTAAGATTGTAGTGAATACACCGCTCTTACATTTATTTGGCGGACACGGTGCTGTACTTGGAACAATTCTTGGATACCTCGTTTCCAATGTTATTATGTTGTACTGCATCATTAAGTTTGCGAAATTTAAAATTGGTGAAACAGCAAAAACAGTATTTCTTATTACGATTTACTCAGCGGCAATGTCTGCTGTTGTAATTGCATTAAAAACATTTATAAGTTGGATTATTCCTGGCCAATCTTATATAGAATCACTAATTATTGTATTTATATGCGCCACAGCAGGAGGACTGGTTTATCTATTATTCGTATTAACGAGTGGACTTGCTTCGCATATTCTTGGTGATCGTATTCAACGTTTACCTGTATTAGGCAAGTTAGTAAAATAAAAAGAAGAGATGTAACTCATTGTTACATCTCTTCTTTTTATTTTGCATATTGAATATGTTTTTGTTGCTCAGCAATATTTAGTGCTGGAGCATGGTGTTCTACTAAATGTAATACCTCTTTTATTAACATTTCTAACTCCTGCACACTATACTCCGGTTTCTCTATCAACGTATTCGCCATACGCTCATATAAGTTTTCAGGCTTAATACTCATTCGTTCCACATTATGCGGCATCCATTTAAATGCAGGATGATGCACATACATTTTATTCAAACCAAATAAGGTCCCAAATATATTTCTTTGCACTTCACAAATAACATCATATAGCATAAGCCAATCTTTTCGTTTTAAAAGAGCCTCTCGATTATGCCAACGATTGCTTAACCAAAGATTTTCTGAAATCATCCGTTTCGCTAGTTCTTCTGGATACACCGCCACTCTATCTTTTAATTCATTCACTTTCTTTTCTCCATACAAACTCACACCATCATGAACGGATGATACAATACATTGTTTCTCATAATTTATATCATAATGTTCTACAACTTCTGAAATAACCTTTTCTACGGTCACTGTCAAAAAATTACTGATCTCTAGTTTAATTCCTTCTTTCGTCAAATACGTTTCCGACCATTCTTCTTCTTCGTAAGGATGATATGACAAAATAGTGCCACCAATATAGTTAATAGGCCCTTTACGATCCTCATCCTCTGGCGGCGCTGACCATAAAATATGTAATTCGATATCTGAATGTTCATCTTCTAACTTTCTAGCTACTGAACCTGCTAACATAATGGATTCGATTTTCGAGTTTTGTCTATAAATCTCTGAAATTTCAATCGCTTTCTCTTTTAATCCCATTTCATTCCCCCCTAATACCGCAGTACTCTCCTCGCTTTTTATTTATCTATTTCGATATTGCATATTATATTACCTTTTCAAATTCACACTTAATCAAATTTCTACCCAATAACGCTGAACAATTTCGCCAGTATGAGAAGAAACTACTTCATTCTCTAACACACCGCCAACCTTTTGAATCGTTTTAGCAGAACCTACATTAACCTTATCGCAAGTTATTAACACTTTCTGCAATCCTAATTTTTTTGCTTCACCTAACGCAAGTTGTAGTTGTTTCGTAGCGTAACCTTGACGACGTTTATTCGGATGGACACTATAACCGATATGACCGCTTTCCAGTAATAATTCTGGATTTAATCGATGTCTAATATTCACAAAACCTATAAGTTCCCCTTTTTCAAAACTTAAAAATTGGCTAGACGGTACTCGATTAGCTTGTAAGTTTTCTCCCACTTCTTGTATACTCACTTTTTCAAACCATCCATCGAGAGAATCAAAATTTTGTAAAGAGCAGCTGCCGTGTGGTTGTTCTCCTACATGTAAAAATGTCTGCCTATACTCTATAATTTGTTCGCTATATTCATATGCTGGTTTCAATAACTTCATTGTCATTCTCACCACTCACCCATTCTCTATTTTTCGAAAAGAAACACCTTAATAGAGGATTTTCATCCTTACTATTAAGTTGCTTCTATCCCTTTTATTCAAATAATCCCATACTCAAATAACGTTCCCCTGTATCAGGTGCAATACATAAAACTTTTTTTCCCACTCCTAGACGCTTTGCTATCATAATTGCTGCGTAAACAGATGCTCCAGAAGACGGCCCAACTAATAATCCCTCTTGTCTAGCTAAGTTTCTCATTGTCGTTAAAGCCTCTTCGTCTGCAATTTGAATAATTTCGTTATACACTTCTGTATTTAAGTTTTTCGGGATAAATCCTGGACTAGTTCCTACTAGTTTATGAGGACCTGGAACACCACCAGATAAAACCGGTGATCCTTTCGGTTCTACTACTGCAATATATAAGTTTGGTAATTTCTCTTTTAACGTTTCACCGGTCCCTGTAATCGTTCCGCCCGTTCCTGCCGTTGCTACAAATGCATCAAGCTCTCCATCCATTTGTTCATAAATTTCAAGGGCAGTCGTATAACGGTGAATATTCGGATTTGCTGGGTTTTCAAATTGCTGCGGAATGAAACTATTTGGAATTTGCTTTTGTAGTTCTAACGCCTTCGCAATTGCTCCTGGCATTCTTTGTTCTGCTGGTGTTAAAACTACTTCTGCTCCGTATGCTTTCAATAAGTTAATTCTTTCTTTAGACATATTATCCGGCATAATTAAAATCGCTTTATACCCTTTAGCCGCCGCATTCATCGCTAAGCCTATTCCTGTATTTCCACTTGTTGGCTCAATAATTGTATCTCCTGGTTTGATAAGACCATTCTCTTCAGCAACGTGCAGTAAATTATAGGCCGCACGGTCTTTCACACTGCGTGACGGATTAAACATTTCTAGTTTTACATACACATCCGCTGCGTCTTCTGGAATAAATTTAGATAATCGGACGACAGGTGTATCTCCTATTAATTCTGTAATATTTTCACATAATTTCATAGCGCATCCCCTATTCTATCGTTTTCTTATCACTTGGTAGTAACCATGAAGTAAGTCCAATTAATGGTAGACAACTACATAGTAACATAATGAATTGTAGACTATATATGTCAGCCAATTTCCCAAGGACTACAGATCCTAAAGCTCCGAGTCCAAACGCAAGCCCTACAATTAATCCAGATACCATTCCTACTTTTCCAGGAACAAGCTCTTGCGCGTAAACAACAATTACACTAAAACTACTTGAACTAATAAAACCGATACATAAAAATAACGGTACGACCCACACAAGAGAAACGTGAGGTAGTAAAAGTGCAAGCGGCGCTGATCCAAGCATTGAAAATACAATAATATTTTTCTTACCAAATCGATCTGCTAACGGTCCACCAAAGAAAGTTCCTAACACACCGGCAATCATAAATGCGAATACGAAATACTGGGCATTTTTTATAGATAAACCGTAATGCTCAATTAAGTAAAATTGATAGAAATTCCCGATACCAGCACCGTACCAAGAGCGTACAAAAGTAAGGAAAACAAGAAGTATAATAACGAATTTAATATGCGTACTTACAATTGCATTTTCTGCCTCAAGCGCAGCCCTCTTTTTCCTTCTCACAGCACCAGTTGCTAATTCATTCTTATACCAATTTGATACGAAAATTAATAATACGATTCCTACTGCTGCAAAAGCGGTAAAACCTAAAGAGCCAATTTGACCGAGCGGAACGAAAATTAATGCTGTAAAAATAGGAGCTAAGGAATTCCCTGTATTTCCTCCCACTTGATAAATCGCTTGTGCTAAACCTCGTTTTGCCCCTGCCGCCATATAAGCAACTCGGGCACCTTCTGGATGAAAGACTGCAGAACCTAATCCGATAAATAAAACAGAAATAATAACAATAATAAAGTTTGGTGCAAAAGCAAGTCCGATCATCCCAAGCATACTCGAAAACATACCGAGCGGTAATAAAAATGGTGACGGCTTCTTATCCGAATACATACCAAAAACCGGCTGCATAATGGATGACGTCATATTTAACGCAAACGCAATCCACCCTACTTGCATATAGGATAAATTCATCGTTTTTTCCAAAATAGGAAACAGCGCGGGCACAACTGCTTGCATCGAATCATTTAAAAAATGACCGAAACTAATCGCAAATAATATTCGGTATATTGTCGGTGTTTCTACTGTGTTTTTTTGCGAAACTGCCTGCATATATGAATCTCTCCTTCCTTTACAAAATATATATTTATTAAAGTAAGTGTAATAAAGTAAAACTTTAACCTTAATAAATTCTGACTTTTGAAACATTTCTATTCTATACTGGTTTCGTTTCTTTTTCCAGAAATATCACTTCTTACATAATATATTTTTTCTATGCGTTTTATCGGATTTATTTATAGAAATTTTCTATATTTTCTTTTATACTAAGGCAGAGATGAAGGGAAGGATGACAACTATGAAGCAAAAAACTAAAGGAGTCGTTGCACTCTCAATTACATTATCTATGTTTTTAACAGCATGTGGTCAAAAACAAGAGGCAACAACTACCGGGGAAAAGAAAAAGGAATCTTCAAAACAAGTATTAAATATTGTAGAAGCTGGGGAAATTTCTACACTTGATTCATCTATCGCAACTGATGGGCATTCTTACGCTGCTTTAAACAACGTAATGGAAGGGTTATATATGCCTGGACCTGATAATCAACCTGTTCCTGCGGCAGCTGAATCATACAAACTGAGCGAAGACGGAAAAACCTATACATTTACATTACACGATTCAAAGTGGTCAAATGGTGATCCAGTGACTGCTCATGATTTTGAATATGCATGGAAACGTGCCGTAAATCCAGAAACCGCTTCTGAATACGCACATATTATGTTCGATATTAAAAACGCAGAAAAAATAAATAAAAAAGAATTACCAATTGATTCATTTGGTGTAAAAGCGATTGATAATAAAACGCTTGAAGTACAGTTAGAACACCCTGTTCCATATTTTTTAGGGTTAATGGGATTTGCAACATTTTATCCTCAAAACCCAAAAGTTACAGAAGCGCAAGGGAAAAATTATGGTCTTGAAGCTGCAAATGTAGTTTATAACGGGCCGTTTCAATTAAGTGAATGGAAACATGATACAAGTTATAAAATGACAAAAAATCCGAACTACTGGGATAATAAAAATGTGAAATTAAATGAAATCAATGTAAATATCGTAAAAGACACTTCAACAGCCGTTAATTTATTTGAAAGCAAACAAGTAGACCGAATTACAATTAATTCAGAGTTTGTTGATAAATATCAAAAAGATCCGAGCTTGAAGAAAATGGAACGTCCTTCTATGACATTTTTCCGATTTAGCCAAAAGAATCCTTTATTGGCAAACAAAAATGCTCGAAAAGCTATTTCGCTTGCTTTTGATAAACAAGGAATCGCAACAACGATTTTAAATAATGGTTCTATACCTGCGAATGCCTTCGTTCCAAAAGGATTCGTAAAAGGACCTGATAATAAAGATTTTCGCAGTACAAGTAATGTAAAAGTAGAAACAAATGTGAAAGAAGCTAAAACACTATGGGAAACTGCAAAAAAAGAAACTAATTTACAAAATGCTTCTCTTTCAATCATAACAACTGATGAGTCTAACGATAAAAAAATTAGTGAGTTTTTAAAAGGTGAACTGGAGAAAAACTTACCAGGATTAAAAATCACATTACAGCCCCTTCCAGTAAAAGCATTTTTAGATCGTGAAGGAAATGGTGATTTTGAAATTTCACTTTCCACATGGGGACCAGACTATCCTGATCCTACAACATTTTTAAATATGTTTGTCACAGACGGACCGTTTAATAAGATGAGCTATTCAAACAAACAATACGACGAATTAATTGAGAAAACGCGTTCTACTTTAGCAACTGACTTACCAGCACGTTGGAAAGCGTTCCAAGATGCAGAGAAAATCTTACTAGAAGACGATGCGGCTATCGCTCCAATCTTCCAATCAGGGCTTGTATATTTAGAACGACCAACAGTAAAAGGTGTTGTTATTCGTCCATTTGCAGGAATTTATTCTTATAAGTGGGCCTCTATTACAGAATAAGAAAAAGGCGATCCTAAAATAAATTAGGGTCGCCTTTTCTATTAAATAGCAAAACGCTTATACTTTTCGTAATCACTCGTCTTACATTCTACTTCTAGTTTCGTACCTTCATTCTCATAGCTCGTAGATAAGACGTGCGCATGATTATTGAAATAAGAAACTACCTGTCCTTGATCATACGGAATTAACATTTCGCACTTCGTATATTCTTTATAAATATGCGAGCGAATTATTTCTACAAGCTCTTCAATTCCAACATGTTTCTTCGCAGATAAATATACGCGATCTTCTTGTACTTTCGGAATTTCAACATCCACCATATCTGATTTGTTATAAGCATAAATCGTCGGGATATTTTCTACTCCAATTTTCTTTAACGTTTCATTTGTAATATCAATTAACTGTTCGTAATTTGGATTTGCGTAATCTACAACGTGAATAAGTAAGTCTGCTTCCGCTACTTCTTCTAACGTTGAACGGAACGCTTTTACAAGATGATGTGGTAATTTACTTACAAATCCAACTGTATCTGTTAATAAGAATGATTTATTATCTGGCAAATCAATATTTCGTACAGATGTTTCTAACGTCGCGAATAACATATCTTTTTCAAATACTTGTTTTTCTTCTGTACCATTATAAATTTCAAGCATTGCATTCATCGTCGTTGATTTTCCTGCGTTCGTATAACCTACTAATGCTACAACAGGAACTTCATTTTTCTTACGTTGTTTTCGCTGCGTTTGACGCTGAGCAACAAGCGCTTCTAAATCTTTATTTAAAACTGAAATCTGTTCTTCAATTTTACGACGATCTAACTCTAATTTCTTCTCACCGACACCTTTATTTTTCGTACCAACGCCGCCGCTCTGTCTTCCTAACGACTCACGAAGACCGATTAAACGAGGCATCATATATTGAAGATGTGCTACTTCTACTTGTAGCTGCGCTTCTTTCGTTTTCGCACGTTGCGCAAAAATATCTAAAATTAATATGGTACGATCGATTACTTTACAATCTAAATCCGCTTCTAAATTGCGAATTTGCGAAGGAGATAATTCGTCATTAAAGATGACCATATTCGCATCTACTTCGTTAACATAGGCTGCTACTTCTTCAATCTTCCCTTTTCCAATATAATGCGATGGATTTACTCGTTGTAAATTTTGCGTTACCTGCCCAATTACCTCTACATCACAAGCTTCTGCAAGATTTGTTAACTCTTCCATCGAATATGCAAAATCATCTTCATTACCTAAATTCACACCAACTAAAACTGCTTTTTGTACTACTTCTTCCATATATTTATTCCTCCATTTCGATTACGTAAAATAAAAAACACAGGTCACTGCCTGTGCTTTCGTAAACGGATAAGGGTTCACCAAAGAAATAGAAGAAAGCTATCCTTTCATCCTATTCCATAGTAAAAAAGTCTCAAAATAATATACGTATCCACATTAAGTGTTCACCTATACTATCCCATTCTATTTATAAAGGCAAAACAAAAAGAGGGCGTATTCGTCCCTCCCTCTTTTTCACATATAAGCTTAATAAAGGGTTCCTTTAAAATAGGCAGACCAATCCCGTTCACTCTGTACACAGACAGAGCCTTTGAGCGCTATTCAATTATTGGCACAAAGTATTGAGACGTAATCTGATTAAGATCAAAGGAAGCCCCTCCGTTCATTTTAAGTTACATAAAGTGTAGCATAAGTAATTCGCTTTCACAAGATTTAACAACCTATATCACGCGAAAGAAAATCTTCATATATTTACTTTAATCGTCATTTTTTGCGTGTTCTTCTCACATAAATAATAACAACTGCAATAATCAATAACACACCTATAGAAATAACAGCAACTTGCCACCAACTTAAACCGTTCACCATCTCACCTTTTAAATCCACTTTCTTCGTTGGAGCTGACTCTTTTGCAATATGACTTAAAGCCTGTTTCTCCATCTTTGCCTCATCTAATCTCTTCGTTCCACTGCAAATAGATGTCTCTAACTTTGCCTCCCCTCTATAAGAAGAAAAGACTAGATACTCTCCTCCCTCTGCAAAACGAAATGTACAACTGCTCATACTTGTATATATAATAATTTGCGAAGAATTTGTTCCTTTCCAAATTTTCTTCACTTCAAATAGTGTTTTAATCCCGCCCCCATCTTGCTTTTGAACTTCTAAAACTTTCCCTTCGAACACTACATCATTTTTTTGTAACCTATCTTCTGGTGATGCTTTAGTACAATCACAAGCATAGGACTTATCTGGTAATATAAAACTACAAATTAAAACAAGAGACAACAAATATATGATTCTTTTCAAGAACCTCAGACCCCTTCATTATCAATTTCAAAAGCTTTCTGTATATTATTTTGACATTCCCTCTCAAACTCCTTTTTTAATTCATACATAAAGATATTAAGTTATAAAGCTATCTGTTGACTTTATTATCATCTGATACTAGTATCAAGTTATAAAAATAAGTTAGGAGATGTTCCTATGCATTCTAAATCTCGTATTACTGCAATTGGTACTTATGTTCCAGATCAAATATTGTCTAATAACGATTTAGAAAAGATGGTCCATACGAATGATGAATGGATTTTACAAAGAACAGGAATGAAGGAAAGAAGAATCTCTAGCGAAGAAGAATACTCCTCACACTTAGCCATTAAAGCAATTGAAAATTTATGTAAAACATTTAAAAAGAACTTAGAAGATATCGACTGTATCATCGTCGCTACAACAACTGCTGACTATGTTTTCCCTAGTGTTGCGTGTCAAATACAACAATACTTCAACATACCTCATACAATAGCATTTGATTTAAATGCGACTTGCGCTGGTTTCACATATGGACTACATGTTGGTAATAGTTTGATCACTTCTGGATCACATGAAAAGGTCCTTGTCGTAGCGACAGAGACATTATCTAAAGTTGCTGATTACACCGATAGAACGACCTGTATTTTATTTGGCGATGGTGCTGGAGCTATTTTATTAGAAAAAGATGAAAACAAACCAAGCTTTATCGCTGCTCATATGGGCACAAACGGTGACGGCGGAATTCATCTATACAGAACAAACTTATCTACTACTATGAATGGCACACCACTGCAAACAAATGAAAAAATCGTTCAAAATGGAAGAGAAGTATATAAATGGGCAACACGCAAGGTGCCAGCAGGTATAAAAGAACTATTACATACCGCACATATGCAAATAGATGATATAGACTGGTTCGTACCTCACAGCGCTAACTTGCGAATGATCGAAGCTATTTGTGAGAAATCTCAAATTCCAATGCAAAAAACATTAACGAGTATGGAATTTATGGGGAATACCTCCTCCGTCTCCATTCCACTCGCTTTAGATTTAGCTAGTAAAGAAGGAAAATTAAATAACGGAGACACACTTTTACTATACGGATTCGGTGGTGGTCTTACGCATTTAGGGCTTATTGTTGCGTGGGATTTAAGCTAATTATATAAAGAGAGGTTCTAGTCAGTAACTAGAACCTCTCTTTAATTTCTTTCTCCTTTTCGAGACCATATCACAACAGGAATCAACATGAAAGCTAAAACTCCTCCAGCTAATGACAATGCCGCATAACTTGAATTCGCCACTACCATTCCTGACATCGCTCCACCTGAAGCTCCAGCTAGCGCAATAAACACATCTATTTTCCCTTGTGTTTTTGCACGTGTGGAAGGGATAGTTGCATCAACAATTTGAGCAGTACCACTTATTAAACCGAGGTTCCATCCTAATCCAAGTAAAGACAAGGCAACAATTAATAGTATTAAAGAATCACTCGGTGCTATCGCAGCTATGACACCTGCTGCTAGTAAAATTACTCCACCAGCTATACTCATCGTAGTTCTGCCAATTTTATCAATTAACATTCCCGTAACGAGAGATGGAAGATACATTGCACCTACATGAAAACCAATTACAAGACCTACTGCACTTAAATCGTGGCCATGGTGTCCCATATGAACTGGCGTCATCGTCATGATTGCAACCATCACGATTTGTGTAAGTATCATTACGATTGCTCCAACAGTAATGCCTCGTTTATTTTCTTTCACTTCTTCTGTTACCGGTTGCCCTTTATATGTATGTTCTTGTTTATATGCTTCTATCATATTAGCAATAAGTAACGGATCTGGACGAAGCATAACAAAAAGGACAAGACCCGCAAGTATAAATGCTGTTGCTGATAATATGAATGGACCAGCAAGTTCAGGAATTCCAATTGAATGAGCAAACCTTCCCATTACACCTACTAAATTTGGACCTGCGACTGCACCAAAAGTCGTCATGACCATCGTAATACTAACAGCAGTTGCTCGTTGCTTCTTATTCGCTAAATCTGTACCAGCATAACGAGCTTGTAGATTTGTAGCTGTACCTGCACCATATATAAGTAAAGAGACTAATAAAAGCATAATACTATTTGTTATAGCTGCCAATACAACTCCAATAGCCCCAAATCCACCTACTATAAATCCTGCTGCAAGCCCTATACGGCGACCATGTTTTTGTGATAACTTTCCTACAATAAAAGCCGCTACTGCAGATCCCAATGTAAACATAGCTGCCGGTAATCCTGCATATGCATCTGTGCCGAGCATTTGCTGTGCAAGAAGTGCACCTACCGTAATTCCAGCAGCTAAACCTGCCCCGCCGAACATTTGTGAAATACTTACGATTATTAATGTTCGTTTATATAGTTTTTGTTGCTCTTCTTCTGTATACATACGATTACTTTTTAAAGCCCCCGCCTTATCCAACAATTCCTCATCCTCCCTTTAAAATTAAACCCTCTTGTTAATGTACTATGTTTAACGTTACATATTCAATGGCATTTCCCATTCTTCGCTTTCATTCTAAAAAACTCTCTAACCCAATTCGTCTTCCTCCATGCTATATTAAAAATACTACTATTCACAATATGCAAGGAGAACACAATGAAAAAAAACCTAGAACTATGTGAGGCTTGCAAACATAATCCGATACATAATGCCATAGATTTCGACAAATCAAACCAATCTTTCAAATTATGTAGTCAATGTCACAATCGTCTTATCTCTTTTAAAAAGAAACCACAAAACTTTTTAGTTATGGATGGCACCGTACAAATTCATGAAAATAGACTGGATGAGTACGTACACTTCATTAATACAAACAACTTTAACGATGTTTACATTAATGATCTTAGATATAGTTTAAACCATATTAATTTTCTAGAACACTGTCCGCAAATTGAAAGCTTACACATTAGTAGTACATGTATTACTGATTACTCAGCTTTATATAAATTAAAAAACTTAAAATCTTTAGCACTAGAAGAACCACAAGTCCCACTAAACTTAACAGAACTAGCAAGCTTTACAAATTTAGAGGAACTTTACATACAGTGGAATAAAAACATTACAGGATTCGAATCTTGTCCTAACTTAAAAGAACTATACATTTGGAAATACAAGCCGAAACAAAAAAATCTTGAAGAATTAATACCTTTACGAAAACTTGAAAAACTAAGAATTACACAAGGAAACATTAACTCCTTAAAAGGATGTAGAGCATTCCCTAAATTAAAGCAATTAGAACTCAATTATTTAAGAAATTTAGAACATATTGATGAGATTGAAAACAACGCTTCAACATTAAAATACATCGAATTCGATCATTGCAGTAAAATGAAAAATCACGACTATTTACGTTATTTAACAAATTTAGAAACACTCATTCTATCCGGTTGTGGTAACATACAAAATCTACAATTCATTAAAGAACTACCTAAATTAAAGCATTTTAGCTTCGTGGATTCTACGATTGTAGACGGCAATTTAGAGCCTTGTGTCGGAATAGATTTTGTTGGCTTTAATAATAAGAGACATTATAGTCATAAATTTAACGAATTAAACCCAGATTTTCCATACTAGTGTAAGAAAAACAGGCTGCTATTAGCCTGTTTTTTTACGCTTCCTCTACCACTCTTTCCCTTCTCTTTTTACTCAAAGTCTTTCCTTCCCAAAATAACAAACTTACTAAAGCACAAACTAAAATAATTGGTACACTCGCTTTATATAAATCTGTAAAACTCATCGCCATCTGATTCTTAGCATAATGCTTCACGTCATCTGAAAATGCGAGTGCCTCTTTCTTTACAATTCCCTCTTGCTTTTCAACTTCCTTTATCACTTGATTCATAACTTCTTCTCTTTTTATATCTCTATATTCTACTGGAACAGCATTTAATACTTCATCTACTTTTTGGTGAATTAGTTCGTCTTTTTTCTCTTTATTTAACCCTACAAATGTTTCATTTTGATGCTTTTCTACATTCGTTTCTATACTTTGATTCTCTATTTTTTCTTTTGTCATTTGTAATATCTCAATTTGCTGAGTACGATCCACATGAATATTTCCTACTTTTTCTTCTGCATAACGATATACATTCTCTTTATTTACAGTTAAGTTATGAGTTAAGTTAGATACAAATATTGCTACCGCTAATACAATTCCAACTTGCCGCAACATCGATACGACACTTTGAGAAGCAGTTAACAATTCCCCTTCAAACGAAGATGCGCTTAAAACAGTAATTGGTCCCACTACTAAGCCATACCCAACACCTAATATCATACATGGGATAATAATTTCTATATTTGTGGAAGTGACGTCAATCATTTGCAACCAATAATAAGATAGACTCATAACAAGAAATCCTGACAAAATAATAGTTACTTTGCCAAGCTTTTTAATTAATGTTGCTGCAACTGGTGAGACCAAAAATATCATTGCTGAAATAGGTGTCACTAAAAAAGCTGCTTCAATTTCCGTTCGACCTTGTATTTTCGTCAAGAACGTTGGAAGTAATACAGTTACTCCAATTAAAAATAAATTACTTAATATTACAACGATAGATGCTCCAACAAACATTCGATCTTGAAATAACTTTAAATTCACCATTGGATTATGAATCTTCCGTTCTACTAAAACAAATAGAATAAGAGAAATAGTGCTAATTACATAACAAGACAAAGCTATATTACTTTGCCATCCCCATGTATTGCCTTTTACTAATATGAGAGTAAAAGAAAAAATTGCTGTACTACTTAATAGTAGTCCTATCCAGTCTATTTTTGAGATGATACGTTCTTCATTTTTTATTTGTAACATAATGCCACATAAAATGATTCCAAGAATACAAATTGGAACATTAACGAAGAACACCCATCTCCAACCGAAATTTTGTGTAATAATTCCGCCTATTACCGGTCCCATCGCAGCTGATAGTCCTTGCGTTACCCCTAAAATTGCAAGTGCAACATGCCTCTTAGCTAATGGCATAGCTGATACGCCGATTACCATACTAGTCGGAAATAAAATTGCCGCCCCTACACTTTGTATAAAACGAGAAAAAATGAGAAAATCACCCGTATTAGCAAAAGCACAAAGTACTGATCCACCACCAAAAATTATCAAACCAAGAATATACATCTTTGCTTTCCCAAAAATATCAGCTATCCGTCCTAACGGAATAGCAAGTACTGCAATCGTCATTGTATATACATTTAATACCCAAGACATCTTTTCTAATGAAGTATTTACACTCGATTGTATTGCCGGTAAAGCTATATTCATAATTGTCGTATCAATCATACAAAGAAAGATACCTAGACACATTAAAAAGACAATCTTAATACCCTTTGATTGCTCCATCTTTATTTACCCCTTTATTTCGAACGTGTTTTTCATTCTTCCTTTTTATTGTGTTCTTTTGTTTCTAATTGCTCTAGTTTTCTTTTCAATATCTCTACTTGTGCACTATACGATGCAATACCTACATCGAGAGAAATTTCCTCGACAAAAGTAATACCTACTCTCCACTTTTCATATTTCAATCGAAGATCCGCAATGTATGCTTCTTTCCTTTTAATTTCCTCTTCAATCCATTTTTTTATTGCCTTATCATCGCTATAATTACCGAAATACATCCTCATTAAAAAATCTGAACGTAAAACATCTTTCTCTACATCTGTTTTCATGTATTGATAAAACTCTTCACGCCCTTCATCTGTAATAAAGTACATTTTCTTATTCGGTTTCCCTTCTTGCATAATAACCTCTTTCTTTATTTTCCCCTCTTTTTCCAACTGTCGTAACGTTGGATAGATCATTCCAAAACTCCCATCAAAAAAATGAGTAAATACGTCCTCGAACACAATTTTAATATCATAACCAGACAATTCTTTTTCCATCAATAAACCTAAAACAACATCTCTTCCCTTCAAAATAAGACCCCCACATTGTATATAATCAATAATCATATTAACAATATTAATATGATTATTGATTATATACCTTATTCTGTTAATTGTAAAATGTTTCTAAATAAAAACCATCCTGTAATTTGGTTTCTCAAATTTCCAGGATGGTTCTTCGTTATATTTCATATTCAAATTTCGTACTATTTTACAATTACATCTTGATTCGTTTCAAAGCCCTCTTGCTTACCTTCTTTCATTTCATAATAATAAGAAGGCAATTCTATACCATGCTCTACGAAATAATCACTTTCAACGTTTTCACACGAGCATATAATTTATCGTTACTTTCGATAATATTCCATTTCGCATTTGGTTTATTTGTTTTTTCAAACATTTCTTCCGTCGCTTCAACATACTCGTCCCATTTTTCACGATTACGCCAATCTTCGTCTGTAATTTTCCACCTTTTTAATGGGTTTTTCTCTCTATCTTTAAACCTCTTTAATTGTTCATCTTTACTAATATGATAGAAGAATTTTCCTATTATGTAATGATCATCGATTAATAATTTTTCAAAATCATTAATCTCATCATATGCTCTCATCCATTCTTCCTGTGTAGCAAAACCTTCCACACGCTCAACTAACACACGGCCGTACCACGAGCGATCAAAAATAGTAATTTGCCCGTACTGAGGAAGTTTCCGCCAGAAACGTTGCAAGTAATGGTACCGTTTTTCATGAGGTGCAGGTGCTCCAATCGGAGTTACTTGAAAACCACGTGGATCAAGATGCTCAGTCACTCGTTTAATCGCTCCACCTTTTCCAGCTGCATCCCAGCCTTCCATAACGAGCATAACTGCAATTTTTTCCTCTTTTACAATTTGCTGAAGCGCTAATAAACGTCTCTGGTATTTTTCAAGTTTCTTATTATACTTAGATTTCGATTCTATTCTTTTCGTTACATCTACTTTAGCAAGATGTCCATTTTCCATAAAACAAATCCCCCTTGTTGTATGACAATACTATTTTAACATACATTTGGTAATTTTTTCATATTACAAAAAGCTGTTTAGAAAAATCTCTACACAGCTTTCATGAAACATATAGCAGTTAAAATAACTGTAATAACCGCACCTACAACATAAGACGTATTTAGTGAAATATTAAAACCTATTTTCGCATTTAAAATATAAATGGCTGTCATGAGCGTCATAAAGATTGCTGGAATTAAGGACACAACATATGGTTTTCTTTTTATGAATAAATACATCGTTCCAATCCATAGTGCAATTGCTGCAATCGATTGGTTAGCTCAAGAGAAATATCTCCATCTTATTCACAAAGAGAGACTATACTTTTCACAATTGAATTATGGTATATCCTCTTACAAAGAGAAGATAATAACAAATAAATCCGTTAAAGAATGGGAGCTCTCTAACAATGAAACGAAAAATATTTTCTCTCTTTGCACTAACCTGTTTAGCACTACCAATACAAGCAAGTGCATACACATTTCAATCACTACCAATTGCGTCAAAGTCTAAACAGTGGTATATCGAAATTGATAAATCTCATAACGTAAAGAAGCAAGCAGTGCAGCCAAAACAGGATGTATACGATACGTATAGTTTACTTGTAAAAAATATCGGTAATGATGTATCAAACGTAGCTGTGGAAATACTTGATAACACTCCTACCTCTAAAGCTACTTTTAATCCTACTACATTAAATAACAAAGTTTCTAAAAGTCATACAAACTTTGACTACATAGTATTCCCATTAGACTTTAACAGCCATAATTTCAAAGTCGTCATTACTTGGGAAGAAAATAATTTCTCTTACAACGGTCATCCGGTAAATGAGGATAAAAAGATGAAACAAACATTTGTATTTAATGAAGACTAAGTTCTGAACTTAGCCTTCATTTATGAAACCTGATTGGATCGCTTCTGTCACTTCTTTTGTAATTTCCAGTTCAGTTGCTTCCGTACTAATTTGCTTGTGCCAAATATGTACAGAAGGCTTTTTATTATAAAAATGCTTTATTAATAATAATCGATTATATACTATATTATTTTCTATATGAGTAGCGATATAGACCGTGAAATTTTTTGCTTCAAAAACCTTTTCTTGCAAAGTGTATTTGCTTTCTAGTTGCCTTACTACTATATCTTTCAAATTTTCTATCGTCATATACGCTGTCCCCTTTCCCCTATCATCAATCAAATCGACGAATACTCCGCACAGACAATGCCATACCTATTGTAATAATCACTAAAATTGCTAGCAATACAATCGTTATCTCGCCACCTATTACATTCGCTAGCCAACCAACAACTACGTATCCTAATGGCAATAAAGCGAAAGAACCTAACATATCAAGGCTTGCTACTCTTCCAAATGTTTCTTCTGGAACAAGTTCTTGTAAACTCGTTTCCCAAATAAGTCCAAATATCATCATACCGAATCCTTCGATTGCCATTAAGAATATTAAAGCAGGTGGCCAAGAAATGAACGGCATAATTGGTAGAGCGATACCACTAATTAAAACACCTCCATAGGCAAGTAATCCTCTTTTATGCCATCGTTCCCTCCCGCCAAATATTAGTGCGGCGATTACAGCACCAACACCAGAAGCTGCCATGCCTAGTCCATATACGTAAGCTTCAAAATGATGGTGAACATTAAACAACCATGGAATTAATACGACGATAATGCCGGCATAACAAATGTTTACGAAAGAAAACACTAAAATTGTAATCCACAGCCACGGATGACTTTTTAAAACTAAAACCCCTTCCATAAACTCTTTTTTATAATCGATCTTACTCCTTTCAATCGAGTTTACTTTCTTAAACTTAATTTCTTTTAAAAATAATAAACAGAAAAATGATAATAAATACGTTGCTGCATCTAGTCCAAACCCTATCCCAGCAGATGCAACTGATACGATTAATCCACCAAGTGCCGGTCCGATTAATCGTATGCCTTGATTACTCATTTGCGTGAGTGCATTAGCCGCATTACGAATTTCTGGTACAAACACTTTTGCTCTTACAGCTGAATACGCCGGCTGGAATATTCCTTCCATAAGTCCGTATAAAGCAACAAGGACATATAAAAGGGTAATCGTTAGCAAATCCATAAATATAAGCGATGCAAGTAATAGCATTAATATAGCGCGGATTATATCTGTAAATAACATTAATTTTACCCGGTCAATTCGATCTACAACTAACCCTGCAAACGGTAAAGCAAGAATATTAGGTAGCATGTACATTGCCATAGTCATCCCCATTACAACCGTTGAACCAGTTAATGAGTAAACAACGACTGGCAAAATAACCATCGTTATAGAACTCCCTAAAGTTGAAAGCAATTGTCCAATCCACAAAAATTTAAAATGCCGTGACACTTTAACTGGCAACAGTAATTTGCCAACATACCCTAAACCTTTCTCTCTTTGTATTTCTCCTTGCATTTCCCTCTCCTCTTTCCAAATGACTATAGAATCCATACATAATAACGGAAAATTACCAATATTACATTTTCAATTATATAAGAAACCATTATGCTATGGTAAAATTATCAAAAAAAAATATAAAGGAGAATACATCATTATGCCTCCAAATTCACATAACATCGAGCACCAACTCTATACAATGTGTATGATCTAGCGTAACAATGAAGTTTTACTTGTAAAATAAATGCTTGTTAATAGGAGGTAACGATACTGCCTCGTGTGGAATGTTATACCCCTCGTCCCTTCGGGGTTGCGAGAACACGATGAAGCACTAACTTGTGTAAATTTAATTGAATTGTATAGATTTAGTTAAGTTTATCGTATCGGTGAATTAGTATGGGTGCCAATCAATACAGCACTAAATCTTCCTATGCAAGGTTGGTTTAAAGAAAGATCCCCATTACTTTTTGAAAAAGGTACGTTTGAAATTAAACGTGTTTGGGACAAAGATTTAGATAAACAAGTCGCTATGACAATTGCCCACACGTAAAAAAGCTCGGAATCTCTCCAAGCTTTTCTTACTTTTCCTCTATTTTCTTAATCTCATAATCAATTTCTAAAAACTTAACTCCAAATATCCACATTTTATGGTGAGCTGTTAGCATTTGACCATTTCCCTCTTTAATAATAAACGTCTCTGCTAACGGTAAACGGATTGTAAAGAAACGAGTATGTAAATAAATCCCCTCATCGCCCTTACCATTTTCTCTTAGCTTACTAGTAATGATTAACTCATTATTATCATTGCGTAATTTTAAAATCCCCGTCATATTCGAATATGGTAAAGGTAATGCGATATTCATATATGTATCGTTCTTATGGGTATGCATTGAATACAAAGCTAAAAAAATAGACTTCCCTGCTTCATTTTTTCTTAGCCAAGCTCTTACGTTTTCTCTTCCGTCTTTCTCATCGATTACACCAAGGATAGAACCGTACATTGTTTCCCACTTGCCACCCATTCCTAAATGTATTTGTCCAACACGTTTACTCATTTTCTCATAACAAAATGCAAATGGGCGGAACCAACGAGTCCATTTAATATGCGATTGTAACTTATACGCTGTTGTATTTTCATAAAAACGAATAATGCTTAAAGGAATCTTCGCTGTGTCAAATGCCTCACTATGAAAGTCATTCATTTTATCAACTAAACCTTTGTATTCCTTACTATCTACTAAATTCCTACTATGTAAAAACGTCTCACCAATTGTTACACTTCCTCTTAACCGACTCATTGGTTTTCCATAGTATTTATAATTGGGAGCACTCTTTTCCATCATCCAACCAACAAATGCCGGTAGCGCTACTCCAATCCCATTTACAACACCGTGAACCCAAACCATTTGTACAATTGTAATCGTCATTACTTGTTTCAAATTCCCATATGAATATATGAGTGAGAACATAATTGTGACCATGAGCGTACTAGACGAAATGATTAAAAGAATCTTTGCGCTGATAGCATTAAATTTCGTGCGCCAAACATAAATCCCATAACCATAAATAGCACATAAATATAGGAACACTGCAAAAAATTCAAATATCCTTGAGTATGTAATTCCAATCGCAACTGTCATCGGTGAAATGACTATAATAAACATAATTGCATCATATACTTTACTTCTCTTTTCTCTCTCCCTCCCAATTAAACCCGCTGATAACGGCAATAGAAATACCGAATAATGAAAGTGTGCAGCTGTAAGTAAAACAATGTCAGAACTAAACTGCATAATCGATACGTTTGCTACTGAAGCAAAAAACCAAAAACCACCTAAAAACAAATAAATAAACGCACTATCGATAGCCGTTTCTTCTAATGGCTTCCGTCCTCTTTCTAGTAATCTATTTATACCAAATAACGCAACGATCCCCGTATATACAAACCAAATTATCGCAAAGAAATATTGATTTGTTACAAAAGCTAACATTGCACTAATTGCTGCGACCGGATATAAAAACGATACGGATTTATAAAATAATAAATACGATCCATTTCGTGTTCTTTTATCAATAATACAAAAAGACATCGGTATAAATAACAAAATAGATAATAATATAATTGCTTCAACAGGATTTACATCGGGCCACTCACATATTAGAAAAACAATATAACAAGCAAGACCAAATATTATATTTCTCATATCGTTTATTTCCTTTCCACAAACGTTCCCTTATATGAAAATAGCGAACCAATTAACGGATTTCGTACTTGAACATAAATTCGAAAACATTGTAATTCGTCATCATAACTTTCAACAATTTTTGCCTCTCCGTATAAAAGTTTCGGTAAAGAGATTTTTCTTCCAAACATATAAAGCCATTGTTTCTTTGAAGAAATATGCATTGCCCCTAACCCATCAATATGAAAATTCAATGTAGAGACGAGTAAATGTGGTTCACCAAAATAATCTACAATTTCATTTTCGTTTTCATCCAACTGCATAACCGCATTAAAATATCTTTCCTTATCATGAAAATAAAACGTGCGATTCCACTTTACAATTTCTTTTCCATCTTTATCTCGTCCAGCAGTATTATGTATTACAAAAGGCACTTTTTTTCCTCGTTCAGAGAAAAACATTCGAAACTTCGATGCAATTTTTAATATTAATTTCACAAAAAAAGAACCACCATAAATTTCATCCATCTTTCCTTCCCCAATAAAACTATTCTCTTCTGTAATCTCATAGCGTTTCTGCAATTTCGGATGAAGTTTTTTATAAGAATCCCCTAATAGTCTTTCATAAATATTAGCCATACACTATCCCTTTCTCGTCCTCTTGCAATTTTTTGCACTTGGCAAATCGAAGCTATTCATATAACCGACAATCGATACTCCAATTAGAAGCAGATTTAACGTAATTGGATTAAACGGCTCTGTAAAACTTGTGATATTCGTACATCCTGCTGCTATCGTTAAGGCTATTAACATGAAAATATGTAGTATAAATACATTTCGTTTTGGAAATGGAAGTAACCATATGACACCAAAAATAACTTCTAACAGCCCAATTATTTTAAGAATAAAAATACTATTTTCAGTTGAACCAATTATGACCGAAAGCATTTTCACTTCTTCTGGATGGGTAAAGATTATTTTCGGTACAATCCCTTGATATAGCCATACAAAAGAAAATAAAAAACAAACGAGCCAATATGTCATTGTTCTTCTAATTAGCAACTTAGGATGAAGTCCCTTTTCTAACCATAATTTTAAAGCATCAAAACTCCAAGCAGTCGCAGAGCCTAATAACGGGCGAAAAATATATGAATCTATTACATTTCCTATACGGCCAAATCTTGTATCATAATCATATTGCGTTTCAAAATGAATGTATTCATTATTCGGTGTATACTTCCAATACCCACGCCCCATTTGTATAAGCGATAATTGATTGTCTGTCCAAAATTTCAAAGACGAAATTCGTTCTCCAGTTTCTTTTCTAATCTCACCTATCGATTCCCCTTCCCCAGCTATTTCAAGTCCAAATCCGATCTTTGTTTTATACAAAAATTGCTGCGGTTCTCCCTCTTTTTTCTCTAAATACGAAATTTCAGTAAAGCGAGCATCCCACTCTGTATGTATGTCTGGTTCTTGCGTATATTCCCATAATTTCTCTATCGTTGTTTCCATTTCTATCGAAACATAAATAGGTTTTTTCCTTTGCATTCTTCCACCTCCAGTGCACTATATTTTTAATGTACATGCAATGAGTTTATTTTGCTACATTTTTCACAAACTCCCCCGTAAATAGAAAGAATTTTAAAAAAATACATAAAACACTTGATTCCCCGGAAAATTTAAATTATTATAAAACAAATGTTACCCACAACTTTATAAATCAAACACTCTCGCCTAAAACGTGAGATAGAGGTTGCAATACTTATAAGTATTCTAATGGAGACACAGAGATGTCTATGAAATTAGAAGAAAGGAAGTGTTGCCGAAATTGATAAACTTCTCTGCATTTATCAATTGGGGCTGTTTTCGAATAGAAACAGAACTGTCATATGTACAAACATGTACGTATGAAGAGCTATCTACAAAAAAGAGATATCATTTTCATGATATTCCTTTTTTGGCGGTTTTTTTATTAGCTCCGTTTTCTGTTTCCCTTTTCCTGTAACAGCACCATCCTCACTTATTTGAGATGGTGTTTTTTGTTTTTCTCTCTGGTAACTACAGGAATATTGGGATTTGCATATGTCCTAACCTATTCTTAAAAATGGACGAAAGAAGGAATTCGTAATGGAAACGATTGTACAAAAATTTGGTGGCACTTCTGTCGGAAGCGTCGAACGCATTCAACATGTAGCAAATTTAATTATTGAAGAATATGAAAGGGGACATAGCGTTGTCTCTGTCGTTTCGGCAATGGGCAAAAGCACGGATGAACTAGTAGCACTTGCTAACGCTGTTACGGAAAACCCAAGTAAACGTGAAATGGACATGCTTCTATCTACAGGAGAACAAGTGACCATTTCATTATTAACAATGGCATTACAAACAAAAGGCTATAACGCCATTTCATTAACAGGATGGCAAGCTGGTATTACGACAGAATCTGTACATGGTAGTGCACGGATTACTGACATTAATACAGATCGTATTCAGTCTTATCTTGCTGAAGGCACAATTGTTATCGTAGCTGGTTTCCAAGGTATGAGTATAGAAAGTGAAATCACAACGCTTGGACGTGGTGGCTCTGATACGACCGCTGTCGCATTAGCAGCGGCATTAAAAGCGAAAAAATGTGATATTTATACGGATGTGACAGGCGTATACACGACTGATCCACGAGTTGTAAAAACGGCTTACAAATTAGATGAAATTTCTTATGACGAAATGTTAGAGCTTGCCAACCTCGGTGCTGGCGTATTACATCCGCGTGCTGTTGAATTTGCTAAAAATCATAATGTCGTTTTAGAAGTCCGCTCAAGTATGGAACAAGAAAACGGAACAATTGTAAAAGGAGAATGTAACATGGAACAACAATCAATCGTTAAAGGTATTGCATTTGAGGATAATATTACACGTGTCACAATTAAAGGATTGGAACAAGGCTCACTTTCAACAGTTTTCTCTACATTAGCAGCAGCACACATTAATGTAGATATTATCATTCAAAGTATTACAAATGAAGGAACTGTTCATCTCTCCTTCTCCATTCACTCTAATGATTTAAGAGAAACTTTAGAAGTGTTGGAACAAAATCAAGAAACTCTTCACTATGAGTCAGTAGAACATGAAAATCATTTAGCAAAAGTATCAATTGTAGGATCTGGTATGGTATCTAACCCAGGTGTCGCTGCAAATATGTTCACTACTTTAAAAGAAGAAGATATTCATATTAAAATGGTAAGTACATCAGAAATTAAAGTATCTGTCGTTATTGACCGCCTTCATTTAGTTACAGGTGTTGAGGCGCTGCATCAATCATTTATGGCGAAAATTGAGCCTTTAGTACAAATGGTATAATTTAATATTTTTATTGCAACTTACAAAAGTCATATAAATCTATTTCCTTCCTATTTATAAATAAAAAGCTGTTTGCATAGATTTCAAGATTCTATACAAACAGCTTTTTAACATATTATTGACATCCAAAAATCATTATAAAACACTCAAATTAATCGTCATACTCTTTCCTAGGAAATACTACTGACTCTTCTCACTTCTATTAAAACAGATGAATGTTTTCTTTCTTACAAGCTGCACGTAAATCGTCAGGCCATACAGAAGATTGAACTTCACCAATATGTGCTTTACGTAGGAAATACATGCACATTCTTGATTGTCCGATACCACCACCAATTGTTAATGGTAGTACGTCTTCTAATATCCCTTTATGGAAATCATACTCACGTTTGAAGTCATCACCTGTTTTCGTTAATTGCTCATCAAGTGATTTACTATCAACACGAATTCCCATTGATGATAATTCGAATGAAGCTTGTAGTACTGGGTGCCAGAATAAAATGTCACCGTTTAATTTCCAATCGTCATAATCAGCTGCACGTCCGTCATGTTTTTCACCTGAACGAAGTACATCACCAATTCCGATAATAAAGACTGCACCGTGTTCTTTCGCAATTGCATGTTCACGATCTTTCGGTGTTAATTCTGGATATTTATCTTCCAGCTCCTGAGAAGTAACGAAGACGATTTCTTCTGGTAAATACTTTCCTAGGAACGGATACTTTTCAAATAAGTGATCTTCTAAATCTTTGAATATTCCATAAATTGTTTGTACTGTTTTTTGTAAGTAATCGACAGTACGCCATTCTTTTTGAACGATTTTTTCCCAATCCCATTGGTCAACGTAAATGGAATGTGTAGCATCAAGTTCTTCATCACGACGAATCGCGTTCATGTTCGTATATAAACCTTCACCAGCTTCATATCCGTATTCATGTAATGCAAATCTTTTCCACTTCGCTAGTGAATGAACAATTTCTAATTCTTCTCCCGAATGCAGCATATCAAATTCAATTGGACGTTCTACACCGTTTAAGTGATCGTTTAATCCTGATTTTTTCGTTACGAATAATGGTGCAGATACGCGGAATAGTTCAAGGCGTTTTGCTAATTGATCCTCGAAAAATGTTTTAACTTCCTTAATTGCAATTTGAGTCTCTCTTACTGTCATTAATGATTGATACATGGTGGTTTCCTCCTAAAATGTTTGGATGTTGTGAAAAGAAGCCAACAAAAAAAGCCCTTCTTCCCCAAAAAACTGGGACGAAAGGCTTTGGTTCCGCGGTACCACCCAAATTAGCAACAGAGGTTGCTCACTTATACAGTACGGAGATGGAATATCTCGATACTGCTCTTCTTGTAACGGCGAAGTTCCCGGCTAAGTCTACTTTCCTCTAAAGGATTTCGGTTAGCAACTCCAGGAGGTTCTTCATAATAGGCTTCGTATCAGGCTCACACCACCCCTGACTCGCTTAGACTACATCCTACTACTACTCGTCCTTTCATAGTCGTTTTGTTGTCACATCTCTGAAACATTTTATTAATGATTATTCTATACAAAAAATAAAGAAAGTCAACAAAAATTTTCAAAATGTTTTTCAATTCTTTATTTTACGGCTTTATTGATTGTTTCTAATATAACATTTTCACTTCTTTTGCCTCGTCAATCCGAAAAGCGTTTCACTAACCGAAACTAACATATACACAACAAGTAATGTAATCGTTCGAAAGATAGAATCCGCAGTATTTCTTATTATTTTCATTTTCTTTGTAATTCCTTTCTGTTTACTTGCAAATTCATGATATACTATAGCATTCAAGCAGTTTGTTTTTCCTTAAAGCAAACATAGTCATTTATCAAGAGTATTTTCTAAATTATTGACTATTATCAAATCAGATTTTTTATATAATGGAGTGATCATATGAGCAAAACGAAAGCAAAACCGAAAAAAGGCGTAGGACAAGGTACAGGAAGTAAAGGATGGAACCGTTGGCAATCAAGTGCAAAGAAAAAGGCAGCTGCAAAACCATACAAAAGTAAAGGTGCAAAGAAGTAATTTAAATAACATTTGATTTCTTTACTTTGTACAAAACAAAATATAATTATTACAACAAAAAGCTATGCTCTCATAAATTTGAAAGCATAGCTTTTTCATATTAAATCATTAGAATATCTCGTATTTCTTCCTCCGTAATAGAAGATAATTTCTCTTCTCCCGGCTCAATCACTTCAGCGATTAAATTTTTCTTACTCTCTTGCAGTTCATGCATCTTTTCTTCAATCGTTCCGTGAGCAACTAACTTAATAACTTGCACTGTATTTTTTTGTCCCATTCGATATGCCCTATCAGCTGCTTGTTGCTCAACTGCTGGATTCCACCATAAATCGTATAATATGACCGTATCTGCTCCTGTTAAATTGAGACCCGTACCACCAGCTTTTAATGAGATGAGAAATAAATCGCCTTCCCCTTCGTTAAAACGATTACATAGCTCTACACGCTCCTGCGCAGGTGTACTCCCGTCTAAATAAAAATATGGAATGGCTTGACGATTTAACTCACGACCAATAATGGAGAGCATCTTCGTAAATTGAGAAAAAATTAAAATTCTCTTTCCTGTACTTCTACATTCCTCTAAAATCTCTAACAATTGTTCAAATTTAGCTGAACTACCCTTATAATCATCGACAAATAACGCGGGATGATTACAAATTTGACGCAGTCTCGTTAAACCAGCTAAAATTCTGATTTTATTTTTACGTAACGTATCTTTGTCTAAATGTTTTAACGTTTCTTCTCTCAATTTCGCTAAATAAGCAGCATAAAGTCTCTTTTGATCTGGTAACAACTCCGATGACTGTAAATGCTCTATTTTATCTGGCAACTCATTTAATACATCCCCTTTTAGTCGCCTTAATACGAATGGTTTCACTCGCTTCGCTATATCTTCACGCCTTAAATCACCGAACTCTTTTCTTCCTGGCAATAATTCCGGAAATACGATATGAAAGATAGACCATAGCTCTTCTAATGAATTTTCTACAGGGGTCCCCGTTAATCCGAAACGATATTCAGCTTGAATCGTTTTCACTGCTCTTGCCGTTTGTGTTGTAGGGTTTTTAAACGCTTGTGCTTCATCAAGAAATAGCGTGTGAAACGGCCTTGCATACAATCTTATGTCCCTTCTCAGCAATGGATATGACGTAATTACGACATCAAATTCCACTATATCTTTCAATATTTTTCGGCGCTCTGCTTGACTTCCATCGGCAATAACCGCTCGAATATGCGGAGCGAATTTTTTCAATTCACTAAGCCAGTTATAAACAAGTGATGACGGTGAAACGACTAATATGGGCAGCTTCTTCTCTCGAATTTCAGGCAAGACGGAATCTATAAAAGCAATGCTTTGCAGCGTCTTCCCAAGCCCCATATCATCTGCTAAAATACCACCAAAACGGTAATGAGCGAGTGTTTTCATCCACTCGAATCCATACACTTGATACTCTCTCAGAACAGCGTGTAAAGTATTTGGCACAGCAAACTTCAATTTTTTCGGATTTTGAATGTTTTCCACTAACTCTTGAACAGAATCATCTAAACTTAAAACGTTGCCTTCCTGAAGTCCGTTCATCCATTTTACACTCCGAATAAGCGGAACATTTACTTCTTCTCCATGTGAAAATTCTTTCCGAATACCTGATTCTTTTACAAATTGATTAATTTCATTAAACTCTTTACTTTCCAGTGATAATAACGAACCGTTCGCTAATCGGTAATATTTACGTTTCTCTTCAAGAGCCGCTAATACACCTTTAATTTCAGCTTCCGGTATTCCTTTTATATCAAAACGAAATGACAACCAATCAATTCTTTCTTTTCTTCTTACTCTAATTAGAGGAGCTGTATCTCCTTTATGAATTCGTAATTTAATTGCTGTCGTCGCATAAATATCAAGTAAACCTTTTAACGTTGGAACGATGTGATATAAAAAATTGTACTCAGCTTCTTCATTATGCATAAAGTAACCGCCCTCTGTTTTCGCAAAGGCACTTTCACTCATCATGTCTAAAATCTCTTTTTCTTTTTTCTCGTCACGATTAAAAACAGACGGCTGCCCGTCTTCTTCTAGCGGGTTAATAACGACGTTTCCATAGTGGAATTCAAGGCCTGCTAACAAACGATTTTTCACTCGATCTAAATACAATTTCGCTTTTAGTGACGGTGTTTCAACACGATCTGATAGTACTTCATCAATTCGAACTGTTCCGAGTTTCATTAAGCCTGGCACAACTTTCGCTACGAAATGTTCCATCTTATTTTCAGGAATGTAAAACTGATTGCTATTTGAACGATTCATCATCTTTTTTAATTCAATAAGCCGCATACACTCTTCCATATGTAAATGATATAGTTTCCCGTCATAAAGTGCATTGTTATACATATCCATAACTTGTACACGGTTTAATCCATCTATATGAAGTGTAAATCCGCCATTATTCCCTTTCGTAAACTCGAAATGTAACGGCAATAACCCTTTAGAAACTTGTAAATCGTGAAACAGTTGTTCATATTGTTTCAGCTGTACATACTCAACTCTAGAAAGTAAAGAAAGCATGTCATTCCATGAAGCTGGCGGTATGAATATCATACTTTCATCTTGTTTGGCATGTACTTCTAGCGCATCCTCATACATTTTTTCATTATGATACATTTTAATAAGCTGCTGAATAATTGCGTCTGTCTCTTGTTTAAAACTATGTACATCTGGTGTATACGTAAATTCATTTGAACAATGAAATGACTCTCTTTTTTCCACTTTAGAAAGAAAGTCTCTAATATGATTTATAGAATATGTTTTCGCAAGTTTTAACTGAATTCCAAGAAGGGCCCCACCGCTTTTCGTCGCTACTGGTGAACATATAAACGTAACATCTAATATTTCACGTGTATCAAAACGATGTTGTTTACTTTTGGGCCGCAGTGGTTTGTCCGCAAACAATTGAAACATCCCGTTTGTTAACTGATCATTTCTGCTACTAACAGAGCCCATTCCACCTGTTTGCTGATTATAATTTATTTGTAGCAGTACTGCTGCAACATGTTGACAGTACGTTTGAAAAGACGCTAACGAAGGACAACTACATCTCGCAACAACATTACCTTTTTTAGCTTTTTCTACTGTAACATGAAAATCTTCGTTCCCTTGTACCGTCGCCTCGCAAATTTCTTTATTTTCATCATAATGGTTCACGATTACTTTATTTGCTTTATAATAAGCTTCACCTCTTTTATAGGAGGTTTCTCCGCATACTTCTTTAATAATCGATTTATTTATATAAAAACTCAATGGTTCAACTCCTTACGTCCTCATTTCATTCTATAAACATTGTACATGTATACTCCATTAAGTAAAGTCGTACATACGAAAAACAAGCGCCTTTCTCTATATAACGAAAGGCGCTTGTCTTTTAATTAGTTGATGTCGTCTAAATACCAAGACCCATCTTTTTTCACTAAATCATACGTATACGTAAATGATTCACCTTGCTCACCTTGAACTGGTACACTTACCTTCACACTTAACGTTGATGGTGTTTCACTTACACTTGAGAATGTTTTCATTGCCTCTGTATTATAAACATTCGTTACAGGATATAAGTAATACGGATTTAATATCCACTGTCTATTATACTTATAAGCTTTTTCAAATTGCTTCCCTGTAAATTTCGGCTCATAAAACTTTTTCATTTGTTTTTGTAAGTCTTCAAATTTTTCTTCTTCAGGCGATTTAACTGCCGCTTGCAAAATATTATTTGCGTGCTGCTCCGCATCTAATATTAATTGCTGAGCACTTTGTAAAGATAAACCTGATAGTGCTCGCTTATCTTCCTCACTTCCCGAAACTTGAGCACTAACCTTACCTGTCAATCCTTTATAAGCGACATTAATTTCAGTCGTATCTCCGATTTTCGCATCGTCCTTTACTGTCACTTCTCCAAGCTCATTTACGATAACGAAATCTTTCGAACTTTTGAAAGTAAGTAGGTTCGGTTGTGTTACTTCTTTATAGCGGTACTGCTCAATCGGCAATCCTAACATTTCATATTGCTCAATTATTTCTTCCGGCACCGGTATTGCTAAACGTACTTGCAATTGTTCTTTTTGTTTTTTCATCACAAATGTTTTTTCAGGATCTACTTGTAACTTCGTTGGCTTGACAATATAAACTGGAACTTTTATTTCTGAAAGTACTTTCCCATCTTCCACTAACTCAAATAATAGGTCTACTTTCTGTTTTTCTTTTGCACCTGATTTTGCATGAATTGAAAAATCATTGGCATCTTTTCGTTTTGCTTCTACTACGTCTGTATTTTCACTTGATACTCGTATTTCCTGATCCTTCGATAATTTATCTACTTTCATTGTTAATTGATTTTCATCAAAGATTCTTTTTACTACTTTTAAATTTGTATCTTCTCCCTCTTCAAGTAATAAATAATCTTGCGCTGATTGTAAATCATACTTTTCACAATTACTTATTTTTCCGATCTCTTCATTTATATCTATTAACGATTTCTTTATAGATAAAATATCAGCTTTAAGTATACTCGCCTTTAAACCAGCTTGAATATAATATCCAAGTGACCCTTTTGCGCAAATACTTTCAAACGCATTTATATTACTAGAGTCAACGTCTTTTATTCCCCACGACGCTCTTGCTAACGCTTCTAATTTCAATCCTGCTTCAAAATTAGCCCCTATCAAAGTTATATTAGCAAGTGTTAACCCCCCATTAACGTCGATACCTGCTTTCCCATCAATTTTTGCTTCCCCTTTAAATTGAAGATTAGGTCCTATTTGCTCATGTTTACCTACAATTCCGCCGTTTTCAATTCCCACCTTAAACGAATCTATTTGCTTCACATCTACTTCTACACCTATTGATAAATCTGCTTTCAATACAAGCGAAGCTTCCATCGTTATAGCTATAGCTGGAGCAGCAGGCAGTGGTACACGAACCATAAACAAAGGTTTTTTAAATGGTTTCAGTGAGAGACCTTTTTTTTCAATCATTTCTTTCCATTCTTCAAATGTTAGACCTTCCGATTTTTTCTTATCACAATTTACTGGGGCTCCTACACAGTGCGAGTAATCAAATGTGTATTTTACGTTATTCTCAACTTCACCTTTAAGAATAAATTTTAATTCATCTAAATTAGTTACATCTTTAAACAAGATATCCACATCTACATTTTTAATTTTCATTTTACCTTTTAGTGCAAAAGTTAGATCCTCATTAATTCCTAAATCCTTACCTGTTATTTTAACATTTGTGTTCGTACTGAATTCTTTTTTATCAACGTCATATTCAGCGAATGCACGTTGTAAGAAATGCTCTGGCCCCTGTAAAACATATTGATTTTTTTCTTTCTCTCCATTAATTTGCTGTTGAAAAGGATTAAAAGAAACTGGCTGCTTTTCGTCCAGCGTTACACCTTCTGCTAAATAAACAATTTCTGCATTGTCTCTCGTAACTGATATTTTTTCCTTCACATCTATTTTTTCAATTACTTCTTTAGCATCTGGTTGCACTGCTTTTACAACCTTCTCCCCATCACTGCCATCCGTTATAGAGATGATTTTAATAACAACTCCAAGTGGATTATTTGGGATTGGTGGCAAAATTAAAATGTTATCATTTTTCAATTCTTTTAATTTTGCTGCTTCCTTTTTGAATGTGAAAGTATCTGTTTGAGTTTGTTCTATGTCGTGTTTATATTGTTCTTTCACTTCATATACGTTCTTTTTGTATACGATACCTGCTTTTTCAGCGTCTCCTCCATTACCCGTACCGCCACCAGTATCACCATCCCCAGTAGTCGGCTCATCTTTCTTAAAATCAATAACTTTACTAACGACTGCTGTCGACTCCGCCCTCGTTAATGTTTGTTTCGGTTTGAACGTTCCATCTGGATATCCCGAAATGATTTTTGCATTTACTAATGCAGCTATCAATTTAGGATTTTTCGTAAATTCACCTTTATCTCCAAATTTTATTTCTTCATTTACTTCCTTTAACTTCAACACTTTCGCGATAATGATCGCCATTTCTTGCCTTGGGATTTCTTGCTCTGGTTTGAAGCTATCTCCATATTCTTTCTTTTCAATAATCCCTTCTTTTATCGCTGTTTCGACGTACTGATTTGACCACTTACTTTTCGGTACATCTTTAAACGTCTCTTGGTCTTTTACAATCTTATAGCCTTGTTGCAGCACAATCATAGCTAAAAATTGTTCTCGCGTTAAGCGATCTTCTGGACCAAAGATTCCGTTCCCCTTACCAGATACAATCTTCATCTCTTTTAATCTCTTTATATCTTTATACGCCCAGTAAGAAGGTGGTACATCATCAAATACATATCCATAATCGAGTAATTTAACGATAACTGCTGTTGACTCTGCTCTCGTTAATGTTTGTTTCGGTTTGAACGTTCCATCTGGATATCCTGAAATGATTTTTGCATTTACTAATGCAGCTATCAATTTAGGATTTTTCGTAAATTCACCTTTATCTCCAAATTTTATTTCCTCATCTACTTCTTTTAACTTCAACACTTTCGCGATAACAATCGCCATTTCTTCCCTTGAAATTTCTTGTTCTGGTTTAAAATTATCCCCGTATTCTTTCTTTTCAATAATCTCTTCTTTTATTGCTGTTTCAATGTATTGATTTGACCATTTACTTCTTGGTACATCTTTAAATGTCTCTTGGTCTTTTACAATTTTATAGCCTTGTTGCAACACGACCATCGACAAAAATTGTTCTCGCGTTAAGCGATCTTCTGGACCAAATAACCCATCTCCCTTACCAGATACAATCTTCAACTCTTTTAATCTCTTTATATCTTTATAAGCCCAGTAAGAAGGTGGTACATCCTTGAATACAAGCTCATTTGTATTTTCAGCTGCGCTATGAAACGGATTTGTTTTTTTATTTACCTCGTTAGCAGCGTACGCTATTGCACCATCAAATATCAATGTTATAAATAGTACAAACAGTATACTCAATTGAGCTACTTTTTTAAGCCAATTTTTCATCCCGTATTCCCCTTTTGCATTCAAAATGAAATAAAGATAACCGCATCGAATTATTCATCAATTGTAGAAAGAACAGTCTCTATGTTTATACCGTCTCCAACCTTTTTAATGAATGATTTTCCAATATTTAAATCTCCCGAGATTTTAGGTAGTAATAAATAATCAAGCCATACCGTTTCCCCTGATGGAATAGAATTAACAACGCGCTTCAACTCTGTTCCTGGTGTATAAACAAAGTTTTTCTTTTCTGCTTCATTTAACTCTACTTGTAAATCATAAATAACGTTTGGCGATTTATTTTCAATTCCTACCCTAACTACATACGGAAGACCTTTATATGCTTTTTTATCTACTTTAATATGCATCTTCACTCCGTCCTCCCCGTACACTTCAATTGGCTTAGCTGTTTTAAACTCGGCAGAAAGTGGCTCATCAAACGGGTATAATGTAGATGAGAAATTAGCACCTAAATGATATTCACCTTTTTTATCTCCACGAATATACCACTCAGCTTTCTTAACTTCATTTCCACCTATCGCTCCTAAATGGATTGTTTCACTTTGTTTTTCAGAAATCGGAGCTAAACTTAATCCTTCTGGTAACTTTAGCGATACATTTGTATTCGTTAATTCAAATGGCTCATCCGCAAAACTTTGAATCATCACTTCCACTTTAAAGAACTCTTTCAACCAACTTACTTTTCCTGGAACTACCATATATCCAACTGCAGGAGGGGCTTCTTTTTCTTGGAAACGTTCATTTTGAATAACAACTGGGTACACATTAACCTCACTTGCACCACTACCAATCGACACGTTTAAATCACCTTGTATAACTTTACCTACATTATTAATGATGTAATCAACTTTTTTATCCTCATTATCTATTTTCAAATGCAGTTCAAACTTATACACATGGCGATTATCTGGATGATTGACATCAATACCAGCCTTCTCTATTTCTTCTTTCGACATTTGAGTTACGTTCATCTTCCCATCAAATAACTGCGAAGGTTCTAATATGACTTTCTGCTTCGTCCGCTCATCATTCTTTACAACTACGTCTACAGCAACTGGTTTATAGCCTTTTTTATAAACGTATACTTTATAAGCACCTTCTTGTGGTTTTAACGACAGAGTACCATTGCTACCTGTTATTAACTTTTGTGTTTTCTTTTTTGAATCTTCTAAAACGACGCTAACATTATCAATTCCGCGTCCACTTCCATCTTGTACTTCTAGTAATAAGCCAGTCTCTTTCTCTGTTACCTCAACAGGAATGTTCAAACTTTGTTTATCTTTCGTTATCGTAACTGTTGCCGTTCCTTTTTTATCTTGAGCTACTAACTTCCCAGAAGCATCTACTTCTACTACAGACGAATTTGAAGATTTAAAATTCGCACTTTTCGTAATATCTTTTAGCGAACCATCTTCATATAAACCTGTAACTTTTAATTCATACGCTTCTTTCGTTTTTAATGCAATTTTCTCCGTACCAACTTGTAATGCAACAAGTGGATTCTCTACTTTTACTTTCACTTCCTTTTTTATATCTCTTGCAGATACTGTAATAATAGATTCTCCTTCTTTTTGCGCTACAATATTTCCGAACTTATCAACTTTCACGTTATCGTTGTTACTAGAGAATGTCGCTTCATTATTAATTGATGAACGGTAATCCTCTTCATAAACTCCTGTTACTTGTAACTTTTTCGTACCTTTAATAGGTAGTGTTATATTTGATGTTTCAAATTCAATGTCTTTCAGACCGTTTTCAACGTATACTGGGATACGTACCATTTCCCCTCTATAATTACCAACAAGCGTCGTTTGTCCTTGTTTAAGTCCTCTAACCTCTCCATTAGCTATAATTTCAGCGGTTTTCTCATCATTTATCCAGAAACTTACCTGATCCGTGACATCTTTCTCACTATTGTCATATTTTGCTTTTACTACAATTTTATCTTTAGTCCCTTCCTTTAATGTAAGCTGTTGTTTATCGGTTACTATCTCTTTCAATTGTTTTTCTACCGTTACTGTCCCCTCTATTGTCAAACCTTCATAAGTTGCTTTAACCTTTGTTTCTCCTTCTTTCTTTCCTTTCAAATACATTGAACCATACATTGAACCATTTATTAATTCAACAATATCTTTATTAGCAACCGATATTTCAGATGATTTCGTAACATCTTCATGGTATCCGTCATCATAGGATGCTATAACAGAAAAAGGATAACTTTCTCCTTCTATTACTACCATACTAGGGCTAACATGAATTTCCTTCAATTTACGATTCGATTTTTTCACAGTTACCTTTGCCGTTTTCTTAATTCCACCGTACTCTACTGTAATAGTTGCCTCTCCTTCATTTACAGCTCGAAAACTATTAAAACCAATGATACGTGCAACATTTTCATCTGAGCTTGATAATTTTACCTTTCCAGTTATACTTTCCACTAATCCACCATCATAAATTGCTCTTGCACCGATATATCCTACATTTTTATCTACTAATGAAAAGCTTTCTCTATCTAGTTCAATATCTTTTAATGTTTTTTCGACTTCTATCAGAGCTCGAATACTTTTCTCACCATACTTTATGGTCATACTAGTTACTCCAGCATTTTGTGCTATTATTTTATTTTCCGCATCTAACTTCGCAACCTTAGTATCATTTACGACTATTTCAACATTCTCAGTAATATCTTTTTCTTGGCCATCATTGTACTTAGCCACTACTTTAAACGTTTTCCCCTCACCAACTTTTAATTTCATCTGTTCGGGATCGATATCCATTCTATGCATAAATATACTAATTGAATCCCGAAAAGTAGTTGTCCCATCTCTCACTCCATGTAAAGAAAGTTGCAAATCACGATCTTGTTTACTTACTTCTATTTGAATCGTTTTCGTAGATTCCCCTTTCTCGAAAAATACCTTTCCCTGATCTTTCGTTACACTAGTACCTTTCTGGGGAAGAATTAAGTTCCATTCCACGCTATCGTCTTTATTTGTATTTCCTGTTCTTACAACATTAACACTGACTTTTGCCTTATCAACGCCTATATTTTCTACTTTCCATCCAGCAACATAAACGTAATCATACTCTACTGGGAAGGGTATATCTTCAAATGTAAAAGGTTTAACAAGCACATTTGAATCTACACCGTTATCTTTCCCATCCGCAATTACTAACTTGATCTTATTCCAATCGTTTACTTTTACGTTCGAACTAGCATCTAATACTGTAGTCATTCCATCCATTTCCGTATTTTTAGAAGCATTTGTATTCGAAATATAGTAACCATTATTATCCCACTTATCAATCGTGGAGGTTGTCACTGGACTCCTATTCCAATTTGATATAACCGCTATATTCTCCTCGTTAATAAACATTCCTACTGCATCATTATAATTCGAAAACTCCTCATACTCATCTGAAGCAAGCGCATACTGCACATTCATTTTTTCTTTCGTTGGCTTAAACTCAAACTCTAAAACACTTGCATCAAATGTTTTTGTCCCGTTCCACAATAATTGTTCTACATCGCTATCACCGGGTTGGTTATTTATGTTTGTATAACTTCTATATTTATTAGGTCCTATAATGCCCTTCGTATTACCTGTACTTAATATGACTCCGTCTTCTATTCCAAAAATATTTTGCTTCGCTTGAAATGTGCCGGCTGCTTGATTTGCACCTTTATATTTCACATTTCGAATTTCCACTCCATCACCAACGAGCTTTTTCGCTAGCTGTTCCGCTTTCACATTATCATCTAATGTGGATACTGAAATGTCTGGATTATTACTCTTACCAGCCTCTTGCACACTCTTAATTTCAAATTTTCGGTCTTCCTTAATCGTTTCTTCTCCATTTGCCTTTACATAAAAACCTGGTAACTGTAAACATAAAATAGCAATTATACAAACTGTTAATACATTTTTAAAATGCTTATATTTTCCTCCCAACTAATTATCCCCTTTCCTTTTCTTCAAATACATACGTTTCCGCTATTAACTCCTTTCTTTGCATTTTATTGGAAACTCATAAATATATTAATCTATTACTATTATCAAATTCAATAGCATTTTTCACAAATTGTTCATTTATTCAAAAAATACTTTTCGACACGAAAAAAACCAAATCAATGTAAGATTTGGTTTATCAACATTTATACCCTATATCGTATTTTTCAATCTATCTCCATCAACCGTTTCGCCTCAAAATACAACACTTGAATAAACTTTTTCGTGTTAATTCGTGTATGACCTGAAACTGCGAATTCTTCCTTTGTCATTTCTGTCATCCGTTTTCTAACTATCGTAAAATCAAAAAATTTCGGAGCATAGCTTTCAAATTTCGGATTTGAAAAGTCTGTTAATCCTAAAGAAGCCAAATGATTTAACGACTGATAAATCGCTCTGCGCACTCTTTGTTCAGAGGCTTTTTTCTCTTTATCAATATCCGCCTCTAAAGCTCCGTCTCCTAATTTCTTTATCGTAATATATTGGAAAATTTCTTTTAATGCAGGAAATCCAAATTCAAATGTTTGCGCCTTTTCCTGCCCATATAAATATTCCAGCATACTAAGTAAATCTTTACTTCCATTTTCTCCCGCGATACCGAGCTCTGATAGTAAGAAACGTCCTGAATCTGCTATCTTTTTTGCTTCTTGCATCGGTTCACTACGCATTTGCGGCTGCTCCCACTGAAACACGTTATTCAATGATTTTTGAATATCATGTATGGAACGCTCTAAACGAATCCGTTCCATTACCTTTCGTACGACAGATTCAACTTCAATTTTGTTTAGTGGTTTCGTAATATAATACTCCACACCAAGTGTATACGCCTCACCAATGAGCTGTTTCGATTCAACTTGGGAAATCATAATAATTTTACCAGTGAAAGAAGAAGCTATATGGCGAACTGTTTCAATCCCATCTCTCATCGGCATTAGTAAATCAATAAATAAAATGTCCACTTTCTTATAATTTAACTGTTCTGCTTCAATAAACGCTCCGTCTTCCGATTCTCCAATTACTTCCCCAAGATCGCCATCTTCAATAATTTGCGAAAGCATCGAACGGAAAACTTCATCATCATCTACGATATAATAAAACAACTCTATTCCCCTTCCCGCTTTAAACTACACTCCGGTAAACAAACGATAAACTTACACCCTTTTCCAGTTTCATTGTCTTCTAACCTTACTTCTCCGCCGAGCTCTGTTACCATTTCGTGTATGTAAGAAAGTCCAATACCCGTGGACGGTGTTCCCGTTTGATCATACTTTGAAGTAAATCCAGGCTTAAATACTAATTTTTTATACTTTTGTGAAATACCAGGGCCATCATCAATTACTTCAAAGATTACATGTTGATCTCGTTTATATAATTTAATACTAATGAGACCTCTATTTTCAATTGCTTCAACTGCATTGGCAACTAAGTTATTAAAGATTGATAGCACTGTATACACGTGATATGCAGCATGCTCACCTTCTATATGTTTAGAAAAACGTATATCTTTTTTTAACATTTCAGCATACTTCTCATTTATTCTCACAATCATTTCCGCAAGTTCATGTCCTTCTACATACTCAGCCACATTTTTATCTAATAATAGTTTAGACAATCCTGCAAAAATTCTTTGATTATCTTTTTTTATTTCATGTACTTCTCCCGCTATTTTCAATGCTGTTTTACCATTCGAATCATCAATTACTTGCAAGTTCCGATATAATTGATAAGCTTCTTGTGTAATTAACTCCGCATTTTGTAACGTTTTTTTCAAATGAACAGATTCTACATATAAATTAGACAGGTGCATTAACATATTTTCATTTTCTTTTCGCACTTGTGATTCTTTTAATTTCGTTTCATATAAGTTCATCATATTTAAAAAACCGAGTGCAAAGAAACTACGAAAAATAGCAATAATAATTAACTTATTTACTTCAGAAACCGTTATTGTTGTACCGAGAACTACCATATGGTAAATCGCAAGTTCTGACATACTTGCGATAATTTCAATTGTAATTCCAAGGCACCCAATAATTATTGGTTTCTGATGAAACTTATTCACTCTACAAAGCGAAAAAAGACTTCCATAAATAAAATAATAGAAGAACACAGGATAGCGCAAATAAAATGATTCTGTCATATGAAATGAACCTTGCAATACCCAGTCAAGACATACGCGGAATAAGACTACACATATACCAACAAGAATACCTGCAACTGCAGCTGGTACTCTTCTTAAAAACAGTAATAAAAAGAAGAATAGTGGCGTCCCAAAGCTAACACGAAACATATCATTAAAAGGATGAAAATTCAGCTCTCCGGCAATCGGAACAACGACCATTAATATAATTAAAAGAGACATATCATTCTTCCATAATTGATTCCAATTCAAAAGTGCCACTTCCTATCCATTTTTTCAATCGTACAAATAAAGCCCGCTTATAATAATAAACGGGCTTTATTTCTATATTCTAACCTTTTCTACCGCTTTTATTTGGCGATACTCTGGCATCCACATTGCTTCTTTCACTGCAATCTTGATATCGTTATCACTTAATTTCTCTCTAGCAACACCTTCTGCAACTGCAACTTTCGCTACTTCAATTGCAACCATTTCGGAGATATTACGTAACTCTTCAACTTCTGGCAAGATAGGTGCCCCTGGTTGACTTGTATCTACCATGCTTGCAACTGCTTCTGCTGCTGCTGCGAACATTCCGTCCGTCATAACGCTTGCACGAACAACAATTGTTCCAAGACCAAGTCCTGGGAAGATAAGTGCGTTATTTGATTGCCCAATAACGTACGTTACACCGTTATACGTAACTGGTTCAAATGGACTTCCTGTTGCAACTAACGCTCTTCCTTCTGTCCACTCAATTAAATCTGCTGGTTTTGCTTCAGCAAGTGGCGTCGGATTCGACATTGGTAAAATAATTGGTCTTTCTACATGAGAAGCCATTTCTTTAATAATCTCTTCTTTAAATGCGCCCGCAACAGTAGATGTACCAATTAAAATTGTCGGTTTTGCATGTTTCACAACTTCAGCAAGTCCAATTACATCATTTGCTTTCCACTCACTTACTTCCGCTTCTTTTCTTGCATATGGAATTTGGAAATCAAGAAGATCTCCCATATTATCTGTAACTAATCCGTTACGGTCAATACACCAGAAACGATTATGTGATTCTTCTTCTGATAAGCCAACGCGGACCATTGCATCTCTTACTTGATCTGCGATACCGATTCCAGCTGTACCAGCGCCAAACACAACGACGCGGTGTTCACTCAGTGGTACACCAGAAGCTTTCACCGCTGATAATACCGCAGCAAGTGAAACTGCACCTGTACCTTGAATATCATCATTAAACGTACATACGTCATGACGGTATTTATCTAAAATTTTTCGTGCATTGCGAGAACTGAAATCTTCCCAATGTAAAAGTGCTTTCGGGAATTGTTTATTTACCGCTTGTACAAACGTATCAATAAATTCATCGTAAGCTTCACCCGTTATACGCGGATGACGATTTCCAATATAAAATGGATTGTTTAATAGTTCCTCACGGTTTGTACCTACATCTAAAATTACTGGTAATACACGGCTAGGATCGATTCCAACTGCGGCCGTATAAACAGCTAATTTCCCGATTGCGATGTTAATGCCACCAACGCCCCAGTCACCAATTCCTAATATGCCTTCTCCATCTGTTACAACGACTAAATCAATGTTTTCAGCTGTTGCACCGATATTATTGAATGCTTCTTCAATACCTGAAGGGTCGTTAACTGATAAATAAACGCCGCGTGGTTTACGGTATTCATGACTGTACCTTTGAATTGCTACACCAACAGTAGGTGTATATACGATTGGTAACATTTCACGTAAATGATCCGTTAAAATGCGATAAAATAATACTTCATTTCGATCATGCAACGCTGTTAAGTATACATTCTTTAATAAATCATCCGGCTGAGAACAGAATTGTTCGTATGCTCGGCGTGCTTGTTCATCTAATGTTAAAACTGCTGGCGGTAATAACCCTTTTAAACCTAACTCTTCTCTTTCTTCTTGCGTGAAAGCGACCCCTTTATTTAAAAGTGGTGTTGATAATACTTCTACTCCTCTTAATGCTGTTTCTAATGCCCCATTAGAAGCCACTGTAAACTTACTCATAACATCCCTACCTCTATTCATATATAACATTTCTATATTGTAAACAAAAAAGAGGGGCTTGTCCCCCCTCTTCTTTTAATTTTTCTTTAAAAGAGTTGCTCCTGCAATCCCTGGATGTGTCATTTCGAATGGATCTAGAATTAACTCTAAGTCTTCTTGTGACAACACACCATTTTTCACACAAAGTTCTCGAACGGATTGACCTGTTGCAATTGCTTCTTTCGCAACGCGAGCTGCTGCTTCATAACCGATATGAGGGTTCACGGCTGTAATAATTCCTACACTCTTCTCAACATACTCTTTTAAGCGATCTTCATTCGCTTCAATTCCTTTTAAGCAATTATCTGTAAAGGCACGGAAACCGTTATTCATAATGCTAATAGATTGAAGTAAGTTGAAAACAAGTACTGGTTCCATAACGTTTAATTCTAATTGTCCTGCTTCTGAAGCAAGGCAAATTGTATGGTCGTTACCAATTACTTGGAACGCAATTTGGTTAATCACTTCTGGCATAACAGGGTTTACTTTCCCTGGCATAATAGATGAACCTGGTTGACGAGCTGGTAGCATAATTTCTGCTAATCCAACACGTGGACCTGATGCCATTAGACGAAGGTCATTCGCAATTTTAGACATGTTCATCATACATACTTTTAGTGCTGCAGATACTTCAGTATAAGCATCCGTATTTTGCGTCGCATCTACTAAGTCTTCTGCACCAACAAGTGGTAATTCACTAATTGTAGCTAAATGTTTTACAACTGCTTCAATATATTCTGGATCTGCATTTAAGCCTGTACCTACTGCAGTTGCTCCCATGTTTACTTCATATAAATGTTGACGCGATTGCTGAATTCGTTTCATATCACGTCCAAGTACGCGAGAGTATGCTTTGAATTCTTGTCCAAGACGAATTGGCACAGCATCTTGTAAATGTGTACGACCCATTTTAATAACATGATCGAACTGTTCTGCTTTTAATTCAAATACATCATGCATATAACCCATCGTTTGTAATAAGACTTCTAATGCATTTAATGTTGCGATATGAATCGCTGTTGGGAATGCATCGTTTGTTGATTGCGCCATATTTACATGACTGTTTGGACTAATATAATGATAGTCTCCCTTTTCCATTCCTAATAATTCAAGAGCACGATTGGCAATGACTTCATTTGCGTTCATGTTCATTGAAGTACCTGCACCGCCCTGAATTGGATCGACGATGAAATGATCATGCCATTTTCCTTCTAAAATTTCTTGAGCAGCTTCTGCGATTGCGCCACCCTTGTTCAATTCCAATCTTCCAACATCTGTGTTAGCAAGTGCTGCTGCTTTTTTCACAATTGCAAACGCTTTAATTAAACCTTCGTGAATTTTGTATCCTGTAATCGGAAAATTCTCTACTGCACGCATCGTTTGTACGCCGTAGTATGCAGAATTTAGTACTTCTTTTTCACCTAAAAAATCTTTTTCAACTCGCACGCCATTTTTAACTTCAGTTAATGTTGCCATGATTATTTCACTCCTTAACGATTTCTTATGCTGCTTTTGCTTGTTTGACTGTTTCTACATATTGTTTTGCTTTCTCATTATCGAATTCGCCTTCCCACTTCGACATAACAATGGCCGCTAATGCATTTCCTAACACATTGACAGATGAGCGAATCATATCTAAAATACGGTCAATTCCCGCAATTAACGCGATACCTTCTAGTGGTAATCCCATTGAACCTAACGTTGCTAATACAACAACGAACGATGCACCTGGAACCCCTGCCATACCTTTGGATGTTAACATGAGAACGAATAATAACGTAATTTGCTCCGTCAGTGACATGTGTACACCGTACATTTGTGCAACAAACAATGCCGCTAATGCTTGATAAATAGCCGATCCAGTCAAGTTAAATGTATAACCTGTCGGAATTACGAAAGAGGCAACTGCCTTTGGACAACCGAACTCTTCCATTTTTCTCATTATATTAGGTAAAACAGCTTCTGAACTTGCTGTCGTAAATGAAAGAATAAGTTCTTCTTTTAAAATTTTCATTAATGTAAAAATGTTTACTCCAACCATTCGTGCATTAATACCTAATACAATCACAACGAATAGTATAACAGTTACGTATACAGCTAGCACTAGTTTTCCTAACGGAAGTAATGTTCCTACACCAAATTTTGCAACCGTAACTGCAATTAATGCGAATACACCAAATGGTGCGAATTTCATAACTTGATTTGTAACCCAAAACATCGCTTCGAGCACACCTTCAAAGAAGTTAAAGACAGGCTTTCCTTTTTCACCAATTGCCGCAACGCCTAAACCGAATAGTACTGAGAAGAATATAATCGGTAATAAGTCACCTTGTGCAATAGATTCGAATACGTTTTTCGGTACAATGTGAACAATCGTTTCAGCAAAACCTTTCTTCTCTGTAGCATCTGCTGTTTCTTTATAAGAAGAAATATCACTTTGCTGCAAACTATTCATATCAACGCCAGTACCTGGTTGGAATATATTTGCTGCAAGTAATCCCATTAAAATAGCAATCGTCGTAATAATTTCGAAATAAAGAATTGTTTTTCCGCCTAGTTTCCCAAGCTTTTTCATATCACCTACACCAGCTACCGCAACAATTAATGCTGAAATAACAATTGGTACTACAATCATTTTAATTAAGTGAATAAATATATCCCCAACTGGTGTGATATAAGAAATCGCCGTTTTATTGCCATAAAAGATTGCCCCTACCACAATCCCTAAAACGAGCGCGACAAAAATTTGTGTTGCTAATCCGAATTTTTTCATTTATGTTCATCCCCTTTATGCGAACGCTTTCATTTCGTATTTATAAAAGCTACTCACACATCATATAGGCGAACCTACAAAATCATACAAAAACCTACAAGTTCGTCACAAAAAATTCAATTTTTTTTCTTAAAATATTCATTGACACATATTCCGTAAAAAGAAATAAAATATACTTGATAAAACATCAGATTATTTCGTATAATCTAAAAGATATATGTATTCAAACAAAAAAGGATGAAAAGGAGTGGATGTTATGAAAAATCATACGAAGAAGTTCATTACATCTATTTCTTTTCTATTTTATTTTTATAAAAAGGAACAAGGGCATTCGCCCTTGTTCCTTTTTTATTGCTATCTATAGGGGGAATTATTATGAAGCCATATAAACGAGTCTTAATTAAATTAAGCGGCGGCGCACTTGCTGATCAATCTGGAAATAGCTTTAACTCGAAACGATTAGAACATATCGCGAATGAAATTTTATCCATCGTTGATTTAGGCATCGAAGTCTCCATCGTAATTGGTGGTGGTAACATATTCAGAGGTCATTTAGCTGAAGAATGGGGAATTGATCGTGTAGAAGCTGATAATATAGGCACGTTAGGAACTATAATTAACAGCTTAATGCTTCGCGGTGTTCTAACTAGTAAAACTGATAAAGAAGTACGCGTTATGACTTCCATCCCTTTTAATGCGGTAGCTGAGCCATATATTCACTTGCGTGCAGTACATCATTTAGATAACGGTTATATCGTTATTTTTGGAGGCGGTAACGGGCAGCCATTCGTTACGACAGATTACCCAAGTGTACAAAGAGCCATTGAAATGAATAGCGATGCCATATTAGTTGCAAAACAAGGAGTAGATGGTGTCTTTACAAGTGATCCAAAACATAACAAATCAGCGAAAATGTATAAAAAACTAAACTATAACGATATTGTTAGGCAAAACATACAAGTAATGGATCAAGCGGCTTTACTGCTTGCCCGGGACTATAATTTACCAGCACACGTCTTTAACTTTGATGAGCCTGGTGTGATGAAAAGAATTTGTTTAGGTGAACATGTTGGGACGTTGATTAATGATGATGTTTCGATGTTGGTGCATGAAAAATAATATTTTGCATCGGAAGTTTTCTTCATCTCTAGAAATTATTAGCCTTTTACAAGCAGTTGATCTCCCACCTTGCCTCTTTACTTCAGCCGAATTTCGAGGTGGGAATCTTACTGCTCGTTAATGCAGGATAAATAGTCCCCTACTTTGTATAACAAGGGGACTATTTATAATTTTAGAATTTATTTATGAGAGCTCTTCTGAATCCCACACTTCAATAAATCCAAAACCTTTTAATTCACTTTGTTCAATAAGAGCCTTCAACTCGTCTGAAATAAAGACAACCGTCGGGTGAATTTTGCCATTTATGTAAACTTTAAAAATCATTTCATTTTGAACAGTATTAAAATCAAACGCGAACTTTTCACAACCTACTACAAGGCCTGTAATCAGTTTTTTAAAGATTGCTTTATCTCCATCAATTGCATCTAGTACATTCAATACATGGACCAAGTAATATACCTCACTAGTTGAATTGCGTAAAAGTGGTAAGAATTCAACATTATCGCCTATTAAAGGTTCAAGCACTTGCTTGGCTTTTTCACTAATCATTGGTGCACCAGCTCCTCCCCAAAATTTAGGGAAATCACTATAATTATCTCCTTCTATACACTATATATATATATTGCCCCATGAATTTGCTAAATGAGTTATCGAATTTATTTTTCCATCAATATATTTTTTATGGTCTTAGTCATTTACTTTATAAGGTAAAAACACACCCTTAGCAGGTAAGGTTTCATCTAAATGAGTAACAGCGTATCCCATGTTCTCCCACGTTTCCCATTTACCAAGTGCCACAATACCATCTATTGTATCTTCAACAGCTTGACCTGTACCTTCTAAAATACCATCTATAATTTTTTCGGATGTAGATTTTTCGGGAGCTTTCTTGCACACCGCCCCCTCTTCCATTGATCTCTCCTTTAAATGATCATCAACTTGACGTTTTCTTTCATCAGCAATTTCTTGAATCGAAACGGTCCAATCCATATTTAATCCTTGTGTACTAAACGCACCCACTACCAATAATGAATTATAAAACAAGAAAGAACCTTCTGTTTTTGAAGGTTCTTTCTTACTTCTTCTTTGCACTCACTATATCTTTCATTTCAATTATTTTCATTAAATCATCATAAATAAAAATCCACCAACCCTGCCAACTTCTCCTTACACCGCTCCCAAAATGATAACTTCTCAAAAAACTCTTTCGTCATTTCTTTTGAATCATGAAAATCTTGCGCTAATGCCTCGTTCACTTCTGATACGATAGTTCCACCATGAATATACAAATTCATCTCATCATTAATATAAAAGCTACGTGCAGTTATGTTCGTTGTACCGATAACAGTTAATTCATTATCAATCAGCATTAACTTTCCATGAAACATCCCTTTTTTATAACCATATACTTTAATTCCATTATTAACAGCTTGACGTATGTAAGGATAGGCCGCCTCTTTAATAAGAGGAATATCTGGTTTATATGACCAAAGTATTTTTACTGTGACGCCACGTTTTTGTGCCGCGATTAAAGCGTTCATTAATCCTTTATTTTTCGCTATAAAATACGGCGTCGTAACGACAACCGAATGCTTCGCTTGGTTTATTAACTCAACATATTTTTCAGCGACGTGATGCCCGTTGTAACTAGCCATCGTATGTAACGTGTTCCCTTTACTAGCTTTATTCGTACTTCTCTTTATATGTTCTTTCGTATCTCGTTTCCAATCTAAAGCGAACTGTTCTTCTAAATCTTTTGCTCCTTCTCCTTTTATCCGCACATGATAGTCACGCCAATATCCAAATCGCTTATCTTTTCCTAAGTACTCATCTCCCATATTAAACCCACCTGTATAGCCGATCTCCCCATCAATCGTTGTAATACGGCGATGATTACGGTGATGTAGTGAATAAAATCCGAACGGCAATTCCAGTTTTCTACTATATGTAAAATGTACACCACTTTCCCGCAATTCCTTTATCATCTTTCTTTCAAATGATAAATCATTAATGCGATCAACTGATAAATAGACGTTTACTCCTTCTTTTGCCTTCTCTTTTAATAAGTTTAAAAAAGTATGGCTACTTTTATCATCCGACAAAATAAAAAAATACGTGTAAATAGAACTTTTCGCTTCTTTTATATCCGTAAATAACTGTTTATAAAAAGGCTTTCCTTCTACATATAATTGAAAGTCACTATAATGAGGGGCATACTCTGTCGGCATATTTTTCCCAGCTTCCATTTTCCGTCCGAGTGTAACATCAATATGCATCCAAATTAAAACCAAAACTAATATACCAATAATGATAGAAGTAACTCGTAATATTTTCTTAATCATTTTAATTTCCTTCCGCTCATTTTCTTTCCACCTTTCTATTTTGTCATTCCAATTTAGATTTCATGCTTCATACAAAAAAAGGATGCGACTTAACGTCACACCCTTTTTCCATTAAACAAAGTTCCTCGCATCATTATTCCTTCCAAACTTATAAATAGCAATTAAGAAGAACGCAATCGCAAAGGCGAATAAGATTAAAATGTTTAAATATAACTCAGAGAATGGAATTCCTTGCTGTAGTTTTGCTATCGTATCTAATAACCAACGCTGCGGAAGAAAATCAGCTACTTTTTGTACCGCTTTTGGCATAATGTCGTACGGGAAATAACATCCAGCAAGTAAACATGTTGGTACTATCACTAGATTTTGCAATGCATTTGAAGCAGTTGAACTTTTTGAAAAAGACACAATGACTAATGATAAACCAATTGCAATTAAAGCGAATATCATAATCACACCAATCATTACTATGAAAGGCATATTAATATTTGTATGAAAAACATTCGTCATAAATAGTACTGCAATGACAATTTGCAATGTTAATATCATCATATTTACCGCGACATTGGATAATATAAATTTCTTTCCGTCAATTGGTGTTGATAATAATCTAAAGTACGTTCTATTCTCTTTTTCTTTTAAAATAAATCCTGATAAGTTCACTGCTGAAAACAGCATAAACATAATAAGATAACCCATCGTTTGGTTTGTCATATCTTTATTTTTCGAAGTATCTTCTAGCGTCTCCGTTTTCATTTTAAATGAACTTTTTTGATACCCTGCGTACATATTATCAAATGCACTTTGATCTGTTCCTGCCACTTTACTAATAGCTGCTACATTATCAATATAGTTGTATAAATATGATTTTATAAATCCTGTTACTTGATCACCTTTAATTGATGAAATTTCAATATGATCTGGTTTCCCTTCTCGAACACTTTTTGAAAAACCAGAATCTAATATAATAACTCCATCAAGTTTTTTGGAAGTGAGTTTATCTTCTACTTCAGACTCCTTAACCTTACTCACATTTACATGTTCTAATCCTTCTAAAAATTTCACCGTGTCATTTGCTATCGGCTCATTTTCTTTATTTACAATCCCGATATTTAACGTTCCTTGCCCTGCATTTCCGTATATCGAAAAAGAGATGAGCGTTCCGATTATTGGCAAACTAATAATAATGAATAACCCTTTTTTATTTTTCAAAAGTACAGATAACGTTTTTTGTATGAGCCATAAAATATCTTTCATACTATAGCCCCTCCCGTCTACGTAATGCAATAATTGCAATTAATAAAAAGAGTGCTGATATTCCAAGGTTTAAAAAAATGACTGGTAGTGCTGCCCCTACATCATTCGCATAAATAATTTTCATAACAGCTGTATTTGCCCAAGTTAATGGCGATAAATTCGTAACAAAATTTTCTTCTACTACGAAATATGCACCACCAAAAATAGAAGCTAATTGCACTACTACCATAATAATTGCTCTCGATGCTTCAGCTGTTTTCGTAATATATCCGATTCCTAAACCGAAGCTAATTGCTAGAAAGACTTGTGTTAATAAAATAATAAATATAATTCCAAGATGGTCGCCCCAATTTGCTTGAAAAACAAATTTACTAAATAACATGACTAGTAATATGCACAGGGCATTTGCTACTAGGCTACCAAGTACTTTTCCAATGAATATTTCAGCCTTACTTATAGGTGCAGCAATGAGACGATCTCCTGTTTTACGTATTCGTTCTCCTCGAATTAAAGAACTCGCTCCCATCGCAGCATATAGTGCAATCATCGTCGTCATTGCAACCGCATAATAATCCATAGAACCTGGGTTTTTCGCAGCTTGTAAAGATGTTTCTTTTATATAATCATTATGATTTCCGTTTGAAATAACTGCGTTAACCTTACTAGGATCTACTTTTACAACTTCGGTCACTACATTGTACTTATCAACAAATGTTGTAAGCATACCTTCCACAATACTTCCTTCAATACTACTTTTGTCACTTCCGTACAATTTTGCGCCATCTTTATTTAACTCTACATAAGCAGCATATTTATTTTGCTTTACTTCTTCTTTCCCATCTATACTGCCGGAAGCTTTTTTAAAATGAATACCCGATTTATCGACTTCTTTCGTAAATGCTTCAAATGATTGAGAAAACGTACTACTCGCTTCATCTTTATATAGCACTTGTATATCTTTAATAGAATGACTATCACTATTAAATGCGTCACTTAACGCTGTCCCTAACACAAGCATAAGCACAATCGGAAATGCTAACATAAAAACTAAAGTTCTTACGTCCCTGAAATCTCTCTTAATATGCATAATTGCAATATTGAAGATGTTCAATTGATGAACCTCCCTTTACCTTTTCTTCATTTACCTTTTATTTATCTCGTAAGTTTCTTCCAGTCAACGTAAGGAATACTGTTTCTAAATTCGGAGCCTGCTCTTCTAACGAACGAATTTCAATATCATGATTAATGAAGTGCTGAATAATTTTATTCAAATTGTTTAATCCTGAATCAGAATTTACTTTAATTACATTCTCTTCGATTTGAACAGCTTTCACGCCGCTTATCTCTTTTAATTTTTCTACATCGAGATTTTCTACAGATCTCACTTCAATCCAAATGTCTTTCGTATCAGTAATGATCGCTTTTAACTGTTCTTTTGTACCTTCTGCAATCACTTTACCGTGATCAACAATCGCGATTTTCGTACAAATCTCTTCTACTTCTTCCATGTAGTGACTCGTATAAATGATCGTACTTCCCATTTCATTTAATTTTCGGACTGACTGAAGAATGTAGTTCCTTGACTGCGGATCAATTCCAACCGTCGGCTCATCCATAATAATCAATTTCGGTCTATGTGCGATTGCACAAGCAATATTCAATCTTCTTTTCATCCCACCAGAAAAGTTTTTCGGATAACTTTTATGTTTATCACTAAGTCCTACAAATTGAAGTGCTTCCTCTACCCTAGCTTTTAGTTCTGCTCCTCGTAACCCGTACAACCCTGCAAAGAATTTCACATTTTCATAAGCAGTTAACTCTTCATAAATCGCAATATCTTGCGGAACAATGCCGATGTTCATTTTCGCAAATCGATTATGTTTCTTTATATTTTTTCCTAGTATGCTAATTTCACCTTCATTACTTCTTAACAAACCGGCAATCATATTAATTGTCGTACTCTTACCAGCACCATTCGATCCTAAAAAGCCAAATATTTCTCCTTCTTTAATAGATAAAGACATATTATCAACTGCGATGAAATCACCAAATTTTTTCGTTAAATTTTTAATTTCTAATGTATTCATCATTTCACCCCTATTTCGGTTTCTCTGCTGTTTATTATAAACAAAAAGAATGAACCTGCTTAGTGCAGAACTTCATTCTTTTCACATGAGAATATTCACTTTTTTCATATGAGATGATTCATCCTCGTCCCATTTTCTTATATGGGTAACAGCATTGTTACTGAAAAACCACTTGTCCCATCTACAATAATTTTTCCGTTTACAGATGCTGTTCGCTCCTCCATACCCATAATACCAAGACCTTTTTTTACAAGCACTGCACCTTTTCCATTATCCTTCACTTGCACTTTCACCATCTTGTTAAGTACATGAATATCGATTGAAATGACTGTCGCATCAGCATATTTCATCGCATTTGTTAATGTCTCCGTAACATTTTCACCGATAATCTTCCACTGAATTGGAGAAATCATATCTAAGTTCCCTTTATATACGAATGGAATATTTATATCATGCTTACCGGCAAATTCCTCTATGAATAATTTCATACGATGAATACCAATTTGCTCTGTTGGTGGCTTCATATTTTTTAACGTAATGCGAATACTTTCGATTCCGTCTTTTGAAATATGAATTGCATTTTGTAATAACTCCGCAGATTTTTCTTTATCTATTTCCATTAATCTCTTCGCTGCTTCCATTTGAATGAGTGCACCCGTCATCGAGTGACCAATTTTATCATGAATTTCTTGCGATAGCCGATTTCTTTCTTCTAACTTAAATGTGTACTCTGATTGCCTTATGTACTCTTTATTTTCATTTAGACTTTTCGTCAATCGCTGCATATCTTTTCGCATCTTATCATTTTGTGATTCAAGCTTTAATACACGCGATATATACCGTTCTGCCATAGTTAATACAATGAAAGAAAATGCAACAATTAATCCATATGTCATTCGAATACTTTCATCTGTAAAGGTAATAGGAATCATCATTATAATAAAGAGCTGCCATTTCTTCTCTATATAACGAAATGTAATTTCATATAAGTTCAATGGTAAAAACAAAATAAAAAACGGATGAATCTTCCATGTAAATAACATAACAACACCAATTGACACAGAAGTTAATATGCTTTTGTACGTATCTTTTTTACATATAGAAATTAGCACGTTTACAGAAAGATATAAAAGTAAAGTAAGTATAATCCATGATAAGTTCGCAACATTTAAATAGATGTAACTAAACACAATATATATAAAGACAATTAATTTACTTACAATTAACCAAAATTCCATATCTTTACTCTACTTTCCCTGTTAAGTAATAAATCGCAATTTGTGTGCGATGTTCTAGTCCAGTTTTCCCTAAAATAGATGTAATATAATTCGCAATCGTTCCTTCTGATATGAAAAGTTGCTTCGAAATTTCTTTGTTCGAAAATCCTTTTGCAATTAATGCGATAATACTAAGCTCTCTTTCAGTAAAAAGGCTCTTATCTATTTTAGACTCTTCTTCTTTACTTTCCATTAAATTAGACTTAATTTTATCAAGCACGACATCTTGCATGACAGTTTGACCGTTATATACTCCTTTTATTGCATCACGAATACGCTCCGGATCATTATTTTTTAATAAATAACCTTTCGCTCCGTTTTTTACTGCATCCAAAATATATTCATCATCATCAAACGTCGTTAAAATAAGCGGCTTTGTTTTCGTTTCTTCACAAATGAACTTCGTTGCCTCTACACCATTCATGTTCGGCATACGAACATCTAAAAGTACAATATCAACTTCATTCTTTTTGCAATATTCCACTGCTTCTTTCCCATCATTTACTGTATCTACTACTTCGAATTCTTCGTATGTATTTAAAATAATTTTCATGCCTTCTCTAATAAAAGAATTATCATCTGCTATTAATATTTTAATTTTCATGTTTGTTAGTATGGGCCTTCCCTACTAACATTCACATCCTTTCTTCACGTATCATTTCCTACTTGCTCATTATATACTTCTCTCTACCATTTTTTCACACCTTTTTCATATAGCCCCATCTCTAAAAATATATTATTCTTTTTTTACAACATGTGTAGGGTGACTTCTCGTTTCTTACGTCTATATAATTGAATGCGTCAAAAAGGAGGGAGAGCACAATTGAAGAAAAACAGTTAATTGAAAAAGCACAGCAAGGTAGTGAGCATGCTTTTCGCATCCTTGTCCAAACATATCGTCATTATATTTTCCAAATTATTTTTGCTATTTTAAGACATGAAGAAGATGCGAAAGATGTGACACAAGAAGTATTCGTAAAAGTTCATGCTTCTCTCCCTAATTATCAATTTCGCGGATTAAAAACGTGGATGGCGCGTATTGCCACCAATCACGCTATTGATTATAAGAGAAAGAAAGCTAAAGAAAACGAAGAACTCTCCTTATGTAAAGAAACTGAGGAAAATATAAAATCCTCTCATAATATTGAGGCTTTATTATTGACGAAAGAGCAAAAATTAATCATTGCTCAAAAGCTGAGAGAACTTCCGGAAAATTACCGTGACGTCGTTCTCGCACATTACTTAGAAGAAAAAAGCTATCAAGAAATTGCTTTACAGGAAAACATTGAAGTGAAAACAGTCGAAATGAAACTGTATCGGGCAAGAAAATGGATTAAAAAACATTGGAAGGAGGAAGAGTTTCTATGATGCATTATTCAAAAGAAGATTGGCGCAATTATACATTAGATACTATAGCAAACAATGAACGTGAATCTATGGAAGAACACCTTTATGAATGTGGTCATTGTTTAGCACTTTATATGGAAAGTATTGATGAGCAACATGAAAACCTTCCAATGATAAATGATGATTCATTTACAAACGAAGTTATGACGCAAATACATTTTGAAACGTTACAACCTAATGAAAATATAAAAACAAACTCACTAAAGCGCACGATTATTCATTACATAATTGCGACTGCGGCTACCATTATTTTTATGGTAAGTGGTTTATTCCAATATATTTTCACAGCGACATCAAATTTCGAGAAATCTTCCAAAGAAAATGAAACTTCTATTTCACAACAAATTGTAAACAAAGCAGCGCACACATCAAAGCAGGACGGAGGTTCAAAGCATGAATAAAAATCCCTTTTTAGCACTTGTATTAGGGCTAATTCCTGGGCTTGGTCATTTATATTTAAAGAAAATTGGAGGTTTTATTTTATATAGCGGAGGAGCTTTATTACTATTTACCTTTGCAGTGGTTTGGACGACACAATTAGGAGAGCATGAGATTACCTTTCTCTCCCTATTTTTACTAGTAGTGTTATGGATAATCAATTTACTAGATTTAGTTATCACGATTGTAAATCAATCGAAAAAACAAGCAGCTGGAGAATTGACAGGGTCCTCTAAAGAGAGCGAACGATTTTATATCATTCTCCTATCAATTATCCCTGGACTTGGACATTTCCAACTAGGACTTATGCAACGCGGTCTTACATTTTTAGTCGCTTGCGCAGGCTTAGGCAGCATGATTATATTTGTTACATTATTAACTAACCAAGGGAGTTTCCTTATCTTCCTTGTTACGTTACCTGTTTTATGGATTTACAACTTCTTCGATGTTGTTCAACAACTACAGAAAAAAGAACGTGGTGAGCAGCTAGATGATCGTACTATTTTCGAAGAGTTTGAAGAGCACCGTGAACAAGGAAAGAAAAATAAAACATTCGCTTCTATTTTAGCAATGTTTCCTGGAGCAGGACATATGTATTTAGGCTTACAACACCGTGGTCTTCAGCTTATGGCAGCCTTTTTACTTTCAATATACTTACTTGACTTATTAAGGCTTTCTGCATTTTTATTTTTAGTACCAATCATTTGGTTTTATAGCTTTTTTGATGCGTTACAACAAACTGCAAAATACGGAAAAGAACGCTTAAATGATGAACCTATTATCGATTATTTCATAAATCATCAAAGATGGATCGGTATCGGATTAATTGTATTAGGTGGTTATTATTTATTAGATCAAACAGTCCTTCCTATTTTGAATGATTACTTTGCAACTATATTTAACATTCATCTTAGCGAAATATATTATCGCTATTTCCAAACATCTATCGTTGCGCTCCTCTTAATTGGTGGCGGCTTTAAATTATTACTTGGAAATAAAGAAAACAAAGGTGGGACAAACGAATGAGAACATGGCGTGTTGGAACATTCTCAATGGGGCTTTCTATTATTGCATTAGGTTGCTTCTTACTATTTTCAGTTATAAAAGGAACTCAAGTATTAGATTCTTTAACAGCATGGTGGCCTGTTTTACTTATTATACTTGGCGTGGAAATTTTACTATACCTTCTATTTTCTAAGAAGGAACAATCATTTATTAAATATGATATTTTTAGTATTTTCTTTATCGGCGTTTTAGGAAGCGTCGGAATTGCTTTTTACTGTTTATTATCAACTGGATTACTAGAGGAAGTTCGTTACTCCATTCATACAACTAGACAAACAAACACGATTCCAGAAAGTAAAGTTGATATTCCTGAATCCATCAATAAAATTGTCGTGGATGCAGGTACAGACAATCATCCTCTAACGATAGACGGAAGGAATTCAAATGAAGTTAGCCTTCTTGGAACATATGAAATGACGACAAAAGGAAATGAAAAACTCAATTTAAAACAAGAAGATTTTCTTTCAGTTCAAACGACTGGAGAAACGATGTATATAACATTAAAGTCATTACCATTTCATCAAAGAATGTTTGGTCAGGAACCACAAGTAAAACCGACGCTTGTACTCCCACAAACGAAACATGTAGAAATTCGTGCGTCTAATCGAGATCTATCTCTTTATCCAGGTCAATTACAAAACAATTGGTTTGTACAAGAAAGCTCAGGTGTATCTGTTCATTTAATAAAAGAAAGTGACGTATCTCTAACAGCAGTAACAAATCAAAAAGAAGCTATCGGAAACACACCTTGGGAACAAGTAGAAGATTTAACGAAAAAAGAAAATAATTCTCCAGAAGAAAATCCAGAATTGGACAAGCAAGAACATTGGTATAAAAGTTCAATTAAAACTGGAAACGGGACGTACAAGCTAAACATTGAGAAAGCTTACAATTTAAATATGAGTGTTATTGAAAAATAAAAAACCTTCCACAATTGTGGAAGGTTTTTCTCATATAATCGCTTTAATTCCTTCTAATACTAATCCGATCATAAATCCGCAAACAGCACCGTTTACTCGAATCCACTGTAAATCTTTACCTACATTATTTTCAATCATTTCGATTAATGTTTTATCGTCTAACTTATCAAGGTTTTCTTGCACAAGCTTTCCGATTTTCGAATGATTCTTTTCAACGAGTGTAACAACTTGATTTTGTAACCACTCTTCTATTTTTTGAACAGTCATTTCGTCTTCTTTTATTTTATTCATTTGTTTTTGTAAAAATGGAAGAACATATTTATCAGCAAATTCTTCATTGTTGACAAAGGCAACTGCTCTTTGTTTTACTTGCTCAAGCATTTCTTTTATTTTGTCAGTACCATCCCAATTCGCAATCCACTTTTCTTTCCAATTTTCTAATTCCTGTAGTAAAGCTTCATTTTCTTTTACATTTATAATTTCTTGACGGATTTTTGCTAATATAAGTTGTCTTGTGCTATTATCAGCATCTTGTAAGCTGTTAATATTACTAATGATAAACTTCTGCAAAATGCCTCCAATTTTATCTTCATCTACGATATTCATAAATGATTTTAAAGTAAACTGCAGGAATCCATCTACTTTTATATTTTCCATCGCCTTTATTCCTAAACTTCCAAGCTGATAACGCGCTTCATCTTGCGCTGTCCAATCTTTTACTTTTACTAATATGTAATCAAGTGTCTTTTCATCATATTCTTGCACAACTAATTGATCAACAAGCACTTGTAAGATGTTACTTGTATTAATTGTATGCAAATACGTTTTTAATTCTTTTTCAATAATAACAGCTAACTTTTCCGTATCTATTGTAACAATCGCTTTCTCCGCAATCGTTACAATCCCCTTTTTCACAGCATTAGACTGCATTTCTCTCTCAGCAATTTGCAGCACCATTTGCGCTAGCTGCATTTCTTTTACTTTATTCGTAATACTTTCTTTCGTCAGCCACTCATTTTCTAACGTATTGATGAGCCCTTTCGTTACTCGTTTACGATTTTTAGGTAATAACGCTGTATGCGGTATTGGAATTCCCATCGGATGACGGAATAAAGCTGTAACTGCGAACCAATCCGCAAGTCCACCAACTAATCCAGCTTCAAATCCCCCTTGTATAATCTCTCCAGCTACCGTTCCTTGAAAAGGGATAGAAGCCGCAAAGCCTACTCCCATAACCCCAAGCGAAATACCCGCTATATATTTAGTCTGTAATGACATCGTATACACATCCTCTTATTATGTAAAATAAAGCTGTTTGTTATATTTATTCAATATTAGTTATCCTCTATATATACTATAATGAACTATTGTGAAAATAACAAAGATTTTTATGTACATGAAAAAATGAGGCTACAATTAGCCTCATTTTTCTTATATTGTTAATTCCAAACCTTTCTTATAATATCCACTCATTACATCTTTTGGAACCATACTTCCACCAGTCCCCCACACAATATGAGTACCTGTCTTCATCTTCTCTGTTAACTGTTGCTTTTGTAAATACTCATCTTCTTTACATACTTTTACTGGCCCAACCATACCTGCTAACGCAGAAGGTTCTAAATAAATATTTTCCGTATCAGCTAGTTCTTTTAACAATCTATATAACTCTTCATCACTTACTGTGTAATTTCCACTTAGAAATGGTTCCATCGTTTTACCAACAAATCCAGATGGTCTTCCTACCGCAAGTCCGTCTGCATCTGTTACATTATCAATCCCAATATCTTGAACAGCAATTTTATCATGAAGTCCTGTCATTAATCCGAGTAGCATACATGGTGAATGTGTCGGCTCTGCAAAGAAGCAATGTACGTTGTCTTTAAACAAGAGCTTTAAGCCAAATGCTACTCCGCCAGGTCCGCCCCCTACTCCGCAAGGAAGGTAAACGAATAAAGGATGCTTTTCATCTACTACAATCTTTAACTCTTCTAATTGTTTTTGTAGACGCGATGCTGCGACTGCGTATCCTAAAAATAAATCATGTGAGTTTTCATCATCTACAAAATAACAGCTAGGATCAGCATCTGCTTGCCTTCTTCCTTCCTCTACTGCTTTACTATAATCAGCCTCATATTCAATAACGTTTACACCTTTACTTCTTAATAAATCTTTTTTCCATTGTTTCGCGTCTGCTGACATATGAACAGTTACATTAAAACCTAGTTTCGCACTCATAATCCCGATGCTTAGTCCTAAGTTTCCTGTCGAACCTACTGCAATAGAATATGTTGCAAAAAACTCTCTACATGTATCACTATCTAAAATGGAGTAATCATCTTCCTCTGTTAACATTCCATGCTGCAGAGCTAATTGTTCAGCATGTTTCAATACTTCATAAATGCCGCCTCTAGCTTTAATTGATCCTGATATCGGAAGATGACTATCACATTTTAATAATAATTCTCCTAATATAGACTGCCCGTATTTTTTCTCTAAAGATTGTTTCATAGCAGGTATGTTCACTAAAGGTGATTCAATAATGCCGTTCGTTTCTTTCGTTTCAGGAAAAACTTTCGCAATATATGGTGCGAAACGCTCTAATCTCTCTTCCGCGTCTTTTACATCTTCTTCATTAAGTGGTGAATCTTTTATTGCCGTTTCATACTTTTCTATATTCGGATTTACCCAAAATACTTCTTCTGTTGCAATAAGTTTGTTAACTAATGGATATTCTGCTTTTAATTCCCCTATTTCCTTCATTCCGTTTCCTCCTCATATCCTTGTAGCTCACTATACAATAAATTATAATTAAATTAATTTTAATATAGTTTAACATAAAATGAAGTTTTAGTTAATTTTAATTTAATTTACTTAAATATAATTTAATAATTATGAAGGAGAATGTTTTATGGAAAATATAGATATTGGTAAAAAGATTGAAAAACAAAGAAAAGAAAAAGGTTTAACTAGTAAAGAACTAGCAAGAATGGCTGAGATTACACCATCTATGTTAAGCCAAATTGAACGTGGTTCTGCTAACCCTTCCATTCAAACGTTAAAAGTACTCGCAAAAGCACTTGATGTTCCAACGTTTAGTTTTTTACTTGAAGAAACAAATACAGATGATTTAATCGTACGTTCTCATAAACGTAAGAAAATGATTATCGATAATTTATCATATGAAATGCTTTCACCTGATTTCACAGGAAACTTAGCAACCGCAATTATGACTATTCCACCGAATACTGCCTCATCAGAAAATGTTCTAGAACATAAAGGAGAAGAATTAGCCTTCGTGTTGGATGGCACCATTACATTACATTTAAATGAAGAAGAATACATATTAGAAACTGGTGACAGTGTAAAAATACCTGCTTATTTAAAGCATAAATGGGTAAATCAATTTGAGAAAAATACGATTGTCTTATTTTCTGTTACTCCGCCGATTTTTTAATATATGTAATAAAAATAGCCACGCACGGACACCTTCCGTACATGGCTATTTTTTTGGTATCAACAAAATCCCGAAACTAATAACAACAAAACTCATTATTTGCTGTATGGATAGACCAAATAGAACCGCATTTTGTTCACTAATGAACGACATCATAATATGCGCAATTCCCTCAAAAATCAAAAAAACACTTATATTTTTTCCATTTCCTAACCTTTCATTTTTGACCCATAACAAGCCCATTATACAAAGGGCGAGGATGATCTCGTATATGAAAATAGGCTGATACAAAAACTTAGATTCATATATTTTCATTCCCCACGGTAGTGTCGTTTGTACACCTACTTCTCGATGGAATAGAAAATAAAAGATAATACCCATACAAAATCCAAAAGGCAATGCATCGAATAAAACACGAAGCGAAAATTGATCCTTTTTACTTTTCCAAATAATATATATACTCGCAATTACGCATCCAACTATAATATGTTGCATACTTCCTACAGCTAATATTGCTTGCAATGGTGATCCAAAAGCCCATACTGGATTTAAAATTGCCGGTGCAAATTTCCATACAAATACGATGATAAGGAAAGCATTTGTTACTGCATCCATCATTTTTTCATATGATACAGTTTGGTGTATCATCTTTTGTTTCATAAACATAAATCCAATTAGACTTCCAATTATAAGAGATATGGGTTGTAACCTTACGATCCACTCCATCACTACGTAATCCCCTCTTACTTCTCAATTAATTTCTTAAATTTCTCTTCTAATTGATCTGGAGGTAATACACCTCGTACATGGTCTACTATAATACCATCTTTATCAACAAAAAATGTCGTTGGTAAAGAAAATACTTTATAGTCTAATCCAGCTACTCCATCCATATCTAATAAAACAGGAAACTCAAATCCATGGCGATCGGCAAATGCGCTTGCTTCTTGTACTGGGTCACTTACAGTTGCATTTACTGCAAAGATTTCAATATCCTTTTTATATTTGTCATAAAAATGAACTAAGTCCGGCGCTTCCATTTCACACGGCCCACACCATGACGCCCAGAAATTAATAACATATGGTTTTCCCTTTGCATCGTTTAACGAATACAGCTTTCCGTCTAGTCCCTTTAATGTTATATTTGGCGCTTTGAAGCCTACTTGTGGTAATATTTCTTTCTCTTGTAATTCTGCTTGTTTCGCTTTTCTTTCCTTCTCTTCTTTCTTTGAATTATAAAAGTTGACTCCCGCCCAAACGAGCGCTCCTACTAGTATAATAGCAATTAACTTCTTCACTTTTCTTCCCCCTAATCACACTACACGAAGTAGTGTTAATTCTTAAAAAAAGAGGCTATATGCACTCTCCGACAATAAGTACAATCGACATACAGAATAAACATACTGTTACATATACCGAATTCGTATGTAACGGTATATTAAGCTTAACAACTTTTTCATTTAACACTTGCTCAATTCGCAAATTGATTGCTGTTTTTGCAAATGAAGCTGTAACACATTGATTTTCCACTTTCTTTATTTTCATTAATTTTAATAATGCACTACCTAACTCGAATGAAGATTTCATTTTTTGCATCGCATATTTATCTGCAGCTAACTCTTGGTACGCCTCATATCGCTGTAGTAGTCCTTTTAATATCGGAATATATATCATTCCCTCTGCTAACAACGTAAAGCAAAATAATTTTAGCGGATCCCGATTGATTTGATGATATTCTTCATGGAATACAATCGCATCAATTTCTTCCTCTGAAAACATTTGAAGTATCCCTTCCGACAGAACAACTTTCGGACGAAGTATTCCAATTGTAAATGCTGCTACTTTCGTAGTCGGCAATATATATATTTGTTTTCCTTTTCTAATGAAAGGAAAAAGTACTTTTTGAAATTTTTTACTATAGAAAAATTGCCCCCAAAGTCTTTTGCACACGATCAGTACAGTAAGTAATAACAATCCAGCTATTATAATACGAATGAGCGATAATTCTTTCATATGCTTTTCTAACTGAAACAAGCAAAATTTCGAAAGAAAGAACGCCTTATTTTGAAAAAGAAATGGATATGTAACGTAATAGACTAACATGCTGAAAAAGAGAGTACTTACAATTACTGCTAACAATACGATTTTACGCATTTGCCATTTCATTTTATCGATCCTCTTTTTTTAATTGATTCAATTTGTCTTCTAATTTTTTGATTAAAGTCGGATCAGCCTGCTCTAACTCATCTAGCATATGAGTTACAACTAAATCTCCAAATTCCCCCATTAATTCCTGTGTCATTTTCTTCGTTTGATTGGATAAGAATTCTTCTTTTGTTTGTACTGCACGATATATGCCACTTCTTTTCACAGTCTGTTTTTCTAAGTGGAATTTCTCTACTAACCTGTTCATAACTGTCATAACAGTATTAAAGTTCACAGGTGATTCTTCACTCAATTTCTGCTGCACTTCTTTAATAGTAATATCCTCAGTAGACCAAACAATCTCCATAATTTTCGCTTCAAGCGGCCCAAAGAAGTGATTTAACCCTTGCTCATTTAACTTATAGTTTTGAGTAAACATAGCATGGCTCCTTCCACACTACAGATTGTAGTATAAATTAAATGAAAGGTCAAACTCGAATCATATAAACGAATATCCACTCATTATAACTCTGCACTCCATTCTATTCATTGTAAACCTAACTTTTCTCCAAACGTCTCAAAGAGATAATACTCTAATATTTGTACACTAAACGGCTCATTACGTCCAAGTGCAAATAACTCCTTATCTTTCGCTACGATAGTATCTAACGGAATTACTACATTATCCACTATTTTTGTAATTTCAATTATATTACTTTCTACGTTTACTTCTGTTTTAAATTCAATATTTTCTAATACTATATGTGAGCGTCTTCCAGATGCAAAAAAGGTAAAGTTAGGATTTTTAAAAATGCCAATTTCACTCTCTAACGGATATAAATATCGAAAAATGATATCTCTGTGTCCATCTTTTATTATTTTTTCATCTTTTTCATCATCTAAATATTCTTTTACCTTCGCTGCAAACTCAAATCGAAAATCCACTCTTTCACGCTCCCTCACTTTATTTCATATTAAATAAATATATTTAAATAATTTTACCATATTGTAATACAAGTTCCCATTAAAAGTAAAAAACATTTTGTAAAATCATTACTATTTCCTCTTAGTTATATATATACACTCTACATTTAATGATTCTTCGTAATATTTAGCTAGATGATTTCCATATTTTACAACGATACGTATCTCATATTATTTATCAACCAATTGTTTCTAATTCCTCAATATGTAAAAAATAGCGTTCTCTTACTATTTCTATATAATTTCTCTCCACTCCTTCCACATCATCATTCATTTATGGAAGGAATGTAACTCTCTTCTATCGAATTTTTATATAACAAAAATGATTAGGTGGTGCTTTACTATGAAATTAGCTGTCATTGGTGGCGGTGATTTACAAGATTCCAATCACTCGCCTATTAATGAACGACTTATAGAATTAACGGATAAACCGTACCCAAAAGTATTATTTATTCCTACAGCTAGCCATGATGATGAAAGCTATATAAAATTATTTTTAGACACCTTTGAAAAACAATTACATTGTGACGTACAAATTTTACGTACTATAACTGATACACCTTCTAAATATGAAATAGACGAAATGATTCATTCAGCTGATCTCATTTACCTCGGTGGCGGGAATTATATTCACATGCTTACACAGTGGAAAGAATATGAATTAAATGAAAAGTTACTATCGGCTTTGCGACGCGGAACACTTATTGCGGGATATAGCGCTGGTGCTATGTGTTGGTTCACATCTAGTATCCGATCGGATTACGAGGGTTCTGGCTATATCGAGAGTAACGGATGGGGTATCGTGAACAAACGATTTTGCCCGCATTATAACCAACTAAACAGAATGAACGCCTTTCATTCCTTTTTACAAAATCACCAAGGTAATATAGAAGGGATTGCATTAGAGGATAATTGTGCTTTATATATTACAGAAGAATCCTTTGAGATTATCGGTGAACCTGAAAAAGCGTGGGAGTTTTATATGAGTGATAAAAAACTCATTAGACAACATTTTGATATAACTTTAAAAAGCTATTTATAAAGTCTTGCCTTGGTCAATAGATTTACCATCTAGTTGCAGTGTTCCGAAAAAAATGAAGTAAAAAAATAAATAAAAACAAAATAAAAAAACAACTCCAAAATCAACTTTTATTGTATATTTTGGAGTTGTTTACGTTTACAATTACATGGTATAGATGATTTCGTGCTTTTTCTTTTGATTTTCTATAGCCTTCGCCTTAATAAAAGATTTATTTCCACGTTCCTACGCATACTTAAAAGTAGAAGATTTCTTTCAAATTGTGTTAAACTTTTGTGAGATACTATTCAATATACATTAATAAAGGTGAGGGTACCCAGTGAATAATAACAACAATACATATTGCACTATGGTTATATTTGGAGCAACAGGAGATTTAGCGAAGAGAAAATTATTCCCTTCTATATATAGCCTATATAAAAAAGGGCAGCTCTCTAAAAATTTTGCTGTTGTTGGTGTAGCGAGACGTGAATGGAGCGACGATATATTTCGTGCAAATGTATTAACCTCTATTCAAGAGTCAGAAATTGAACCGGGGAATGATTTAGATGAATTTTTAACTCATTTCCGTTACTTAGCGTTTGATGTAACGAATACTGCTTCATACCAAGATTTGAATGCATTAATTACTAACCTTGAAGAACAATTCAATATTCCAGGAAACAGAATGTTTTATATGGCGATGGCTCCTGAATTCTTTGGAACAATTGCTTCTTACTTGAAATCAGAGGGCGTGACAAACTCAAGTGGCTGGAATCGATTGATTATCGAAAAACCTTTTGGACATGACTTGCCATCCGCACAAAAATTAAATGAAGAACTTCGTCACGCATTTGCGGAAAATGAAATTTATCGCATTGACCATTATCTAGGAAAAGAAATGGTTCAAAACATTGGCGTTATTCGTTTTGCAAACGCAATATTTGAATCATTGTGGAATAATAGATACATCTCTAATATTCAAATTACATCCAGTGAATCTTTAGGTGTAGAGGATCGCGGAGGGTACTATGACAATTCAGGTGCCTTAAGAGATATGATACAAAACCATATGTTACAAATGGTTGCTTTACTGGCAATGGAACCGCCAATTCGTTTAACAACTGAAGAAATCCGAAGCGAAAAAATTAAAGCATTACGTGCACTTCGACCAATAGCAGTAGAAGAAGTGGATCAATATTTTGTACGAAGTCAGTATGGTCCTGGAACAATCAAAGGAAAAGAAGTTCCTGGGTACAGAAGCGAAAATAAAGTGGATCCAAACTCAAGAACAGAAACATTTGTGGCGGGTAAATTATTAATAGACAATTTCCGCTGGGCTGGTGTGCCGATCTACATTCGTACAGGTAAACGCATGCAAGAGAAATCAACAAAAATCGTTATTCAGTTTAAAGAATTGCCAATGAATTTATATTCTAAATCAGAAAACAGCGTTCATCCAAATCTGCTTATTATTCATATTCAGCCGGATGAAGGAATTTCTCTTGTTTTAAATGGTAAGAAAATCGGTACTTCTGAAAAGACGAAACCATTTAAACTTGATTACTGCAATGACTGCGTAGACGGAGTAAATACACCAGAAGCTTATGAGAAACTGATATATGATGCAATTCAAGGCGATGCAACAAACTTTACTCACTGGGATGAAGTAGCGTTATCATGGAAATTTGTTGATGTTATTTCTAAAGCATGGAAACAGGATGTATCAACCGATTTACTTACTTATGAATCAGGATCAATGGGACCTCAAGCTTCAGATGATTTGCTTGCAGAAAACGGCTTCCATTGGTGGCCAATTTCAGATGATAGTGACTACTCAATCTAATCATAGCAAAGTCTTTTTATGGTCGCAGCTCCATTAAAACTAATGGGTACAGATGCAGCACCAGCGCGCAAGCTATTTTTTCAATAAAATGAAACTGCCCATTAATGCAGGATAAAAAAATGGACCAAGATTTCAATCTTGGTCCATTTTTTATTTTATATCCATTTCGTATGGAATGTACCTTCTTTATCTACTCGTTTATACGTATGCGCTCCAAAATAATCGCGCTGCGCCTGTAACAAGTTTGCAGGTAATGTTGCAGTACGATAGCTGTCATAATAAGAAATCGCTGCTGAAAATGCAGGTACCGGAATACCTTGTTGTACAGCCAATGAGATAATTTGACGTAATCCGCCTTGGTATGACTCTACAATTTCTTTAAAGTATGGGTCAAGTAAAAGGTTCGGTAAGTCAGTGTTCTTCTCATAAGCTTCTTTAATGTTCTGTAAAAAGGCTGCACGAATAATACATCCGCCTCTCCACAGCATAGAAATGCTGCCAAAATCAAGGTTCCAGTCATATTCCTCAGAAGCTGCCTTTAATTGCGTGAATCCTTGCGCGTAAGAACAAATTTTACTCATATATAAACCTTGGCGCACTGCTTCAATTAATTCTGCTTTTTCAATTCCAAGCGCTGGTTTATCTTTAGGGCCAGATAATAATTTGCTTGCATGCACACGCTCTTCTTTTAAAGCAGAAATACAACGTGCGAATACAGATTCTGTGATAATCGGAAGAGAAATACCTAGATCAAGTGCACTTTGGCTTGTCCATTTCCCTGTGCCCTTTTGTCCCGCAGTATCAAGAATAACATCCACTAATGGCTTTCCAGTTTCTTCATCTTTCTTCGTGAAAATGTCTGCTGTAATCTCGATTAGATAACTGTTCAGTTCGCCCTTATTCCACTCAGCAAATATTTCATGAAACTCTTCTGCAGTCAAATCAAGTGTTTGTTTCAAGAAGAAATATGCTTCACAAATTAATTGCATATCTCCATATTCAATACCGTTGTGAACCATCTTTACATAGTGGCCCGCTCCATTAGGTCCGATGTAAGAACAGCAAGGCTCGTCATTCACTTTTGCAGAGATATTTTCAAGCATATCCTTCACTTTTTCATATGCATCCTTCTGTCCGCCCGGCATAATAGACGGTCCCTTCAATGCACCCTCTTCTCCACCTGACACACCTGCTCCAATGAAATTGATTCCTTCTTCGGCAAGACGTTTGTTTCGGCGAATTGTATCGACAAAGTATGTATTACCGCCGTCAATTAAAATATCACCTTTATCAAGATAAGGAAGCAGAGAATCAATCGCCTTATCTGTAATTTCCCCTGCGTTAACCATTAACAAAATTTTTCTAGGTGATTCAAGTGAGTTAACAAACTCTTCAACCATATGAGTACCAACCATGTTTTTACCACGGTTTTCCTCAATAATTTCATTTACTTTTTCCTTTGAAATATCATATAGGGCAACAGAATACCCTTTACTTTCAAAGTTAAGTGCGAGGCTTTTTCCCATAACGCCCACACCAACTACTCCAATTTGTTGCTTTAGCATATTTCATCGTTCCTTTCTATACATGTTACTCTGTCTATATTACAGTATATATACCTAAAGTAACAATTTAATCAAATAATCCGTCTTATTCATTTCATTTTTCTCCGCCAAGATGCGTACAAAATGTCATAGGAACACGGCACATCGATCGCCATCAAGTTAAAAAATAAAGAGAAACTTCCATCCTTATCAATTAGAGTGTACTTAATTGGGATACTTTTTCCTAAGGGAAAAGTATCCCATATGAATTGTCCCAAAAGTTTGATTGGAAAAAATTTCAGATGTAGCGGGTTATTTTTCGAATCGTTTCCGTACCCCTTTTACTGTCTAGAAAGGTCTATACAAATAAGCTTAGTAATAAAGTAAATCCTAATCCGGCTACGGAAATGATAGTCTCAAGCAAGGTCCATGTTGCAAATGTTTCTTTCATGCTTAAACCAAAGTACTCTTTGAACATCCAGAAACCCGCATCGTTCACGTGTGAAGCAATTAAACTACCAGCTCCTGTTGCAAGGACAACTAAAGCAAGGTTAACGTCAGAGTGACCTAACATCGGAATCACTAAACCGACAGTTGTTAATGAAGCAACCGTAGCAGACCCTAATGAAATACGTAAGATGGCAGCTATAATCCATGCGAGCAAGATCGGTGATAATGAAGTTCCTTGGAATAGTTCGGCTACATAGTTACCAACGCCGCCATCAATTAATACTTGTTTGAAGGCTCCGCCTCCGCCAATAATTAAGAGCATCATCCCAATATTTGAGATCGCTGTTGTACAAGATTCCATCACGTTTTTGATTGGAATATTTCTTGCCAATCCCATTGTATAGATCGCAACTAATAAGGATATCAACATGGCAGTATCCGCATTCCCAATAAACTGGATCGCTGCTAGTAAACCATTATCTTTAAATCCTATTGTTTTTTGCAGCAAAGTAATAATTGTAGCGATTGCCATTAAAATAACAGGCAGTAAAGCGGTAAAAACACTAATCCCAAAGCCAGGAGTTTCTTCAAGTTTAAATACTCTCTGCTCACCTAAAGATTTGATATTACCAGTTTTTGTGAATGCTTCAGGTACTAGTTTTTTTGCAATTTTAGTAAATACAGGTCCAGCTAAAATGACCGTTGGAACCGCTATCATAAAACCATAAAGTAATACTTCGCCGATGTTTGCATGCAATTCACCAGCGATAGCAGTTGGTCCTGGGTGTGGCGGTAAAAATCCGTGTGTTACAGATAAAGCTGCTGCCATCGGAATACCGAGATATAAGATAGAAACTTTCAATTCTCTTGAAATAGCAAATACAATCGGAATTAATAATACTAATCCTACTTCAAAAAATAATGCAATACCGATAATAAATGAGGCAGTCACAACAGCCCATTGAATGTTTTTTTCACCGAATTTTTTTACAAGGGTCATAGCAATGCGTTGTGCGCCCCCAGCATCTGAAAGCAACTTACCTAACATCGCACCCAGTCCAAAAACGAGTGCTAAATGACCAAGTGTTCCGCCTAATCCTGTTTCAATGGTTTTAACAATTTTTTCTGGCGGCATTCCAAGTACTAAAGCAACGCCGAATGATACAATGATTAATGAAATAAAGGTATTTAATTTAAAGCGCATTATCAGTAAAAGTAATGCTAAAATCCCAATTGCTACAATGACTAATGGCATCGTAACTCCCCCTTAATATTAGCTGTATTTGTGTTTATCCCGCTATTTGCGGGCAGTAAGACCCCCACCTTAAGATTTAGAGAAGCGAGGGGGGGTCAACTGCCTATAAAAGCCCGATTAGTGAAGGCTAACCATCATTTCGGATGAAAAGCCGCTCCAATGATGGAAGTTTCACTTTATCCCCTATTTTTTTGTAGTAACCTCCAACCTCAAAATTTAAAGAGAGACGAGGAGTGGAGGATCACTGATGAAAGTTTTACTTTATTAAATTTCTTTGATAATTAGCAATTCGTGTATAATCGTCTTCTAATACTCTTGATAGGTTGATAAATATCGGTAGTAATTGTCTATATTCTTGTGTTGCTTCTTCTTTCGGTGTGTGTTTGTAGGTGCTGCCAACCATTTCGGAAACGATTTCAAAAGAATCAATTTTCCCTGTAGCATAGAGACCTAATATACATGCACCTAGACAGGAGCTTTCGTAGCTTTTTGGAACAACGACTTCAGATGAGAAAATATCGGACATCATTTGTCGCCAAACGTCAGACCTTGCGAAGCCTCCTGTTGCTTGAATACGGGTCACAGGACCATCCATGCATTCGATTAACGCTAAAAATACGGTGTATAAATTATAAATAACGCCTTCTAAGGCTGCACGGATCATATGTTCTTTCTTATGTGACATAGTTAAACCGAAGAATGAGCCACGTACATCTGGATTCCATAATGGCGCACGTTCGCCTGCGAGGTATGGATGGAATAATAATCCGTCTGCGCCAGGTCTCACTCGTTCAGCAATTTTGGTTAATACATCGTATGGATCAATTCCAAGTCTTTTCGCAGTTTCTACTTCTGATGAAGCAAGTTCATCGCGAATCCAGCGAAGGACCATCCCTCCATTGTTTACCGGTCCACCAATTACCCAATGTTTTTCCGTTAAGGCATAACAGAATATTCTTCCTTTTTCATCTGTTTGCGGCTTGTCAATGATAGTTCGAATGGCACCACTTGTCCCGATTGTGACTGCAATCTCGCCTTTTCTAATTGCATTCACACCTAGATTAGAAAGCACTCCATCACTGGCACCAATGACAAACGGTGTTTGTGAATCGATACCAATCTTTTTAGCTAAATCCGGATTACAGTTGCTAAATATTTTGGTAGTTGGTACGAGCTCAGATAATTGAGCAGGGGTTACACCAGCAATTTTTAAAGCTTCTTCATCCCAATCTAGTGTTTGTAGATTCATCATCCCCATGCATGAAGCGAGGGAATGATCCACGACATATTGATCAAATAATCTTTTAAAGATATATTCTTTTATTCCAATATACTTTTTCGTTTTGACTGCGATTTCAGGATGGTCATTCACAATCCAAGTAATTTTACTTAATGGTGACATGGGGTGAATGGGTGTTCCTGTTCGTCTATAAACTTCATGGCCATTCAGTTCATCTTTAATTTTATGTGCCCATGCCTCACTGCGATTATCTGCCCAGGTGATACAAGGTGTCAGGGGCTGGTCATTTTCATCCATGGCAATGACACTGTGCATGGCGCTACTAAATGAAATAAACGATGGTTTTTTATCTGAATGATGCCTTGTTATATTTGAAATCGCTTGTAAAACAGCTTGAAAAATCTCTTCTGGATCTTGTTCCGCTGTCGATATATCCGGTGTGTGAAGTGGGTAACCAATATTCTCTGTTTGGGCGACTTCACCTTTTTCAGTAAATAATACTGCTTTGGTACTTGTTGTACCGATATCTATACCTAACATATAGCTACTCATGTTCTTGCTCTACTCCTTTAGATAACATTTGTTGTGACATCCAGAGGTCTTCAACTTTCCCTTGAACATCATCAAAGTTTTGATGTAAGGCCTCAATCATGAGGGCTCGATCTTTTGATTCAATCGCTTTTATATAAAGCTCATGATTTTTTATAATCCGTTCAAAGTCTTCGTATTTTTCCTTGAAACGGGTACGCATTGATAATAGGATTAAGCTTTCCATAACAGGTTTTAAATTATTCCACATCATCAGGATATGGGAATGATGAATAGTGCGAATAATCGTTTCATGGAATAAGATATCTTGATAAGAAAACTCATCAGCATCATGATATTTAATGGCGATTTTCATCATTTCTATAATTTTATTCAGTTCCTTTATTAACTCATTCGTTTCCATTTTTACAAGCCGTTCAAAGATAAACGTTTCTATGAGTAAACGAACATCGTATATTTCTTCAATTTCTTTTTCGGTTAAACCAATGACAACTGCGCCCATTCTTTCTAAGCGAATGATATTTTCTGAGGCCAGTACTTTTAATGCTTCACGAACGGGTGACCGACTTACAGAAAAGTCGGCAGCTAATTTATTTTCCGATAGAATGGTACCGTTTTCAATTTTACCTGCAATAATACGCATTCTAAGTTCGCTCGCAACACGATCACCAGTAGAAGCTTTTGAAAGCCATTTTTCAGGATAAATAAATTCCATTGATTCCATCATAACGTCACCTTCTCATGTTAATCAAGTATACTTGTATACAAGTATTATAACTCGTATTTTTAATTATGCAAGCGCTTTATTTTTTGCGTTGATTTTTTAGGGGTACCGCCACATCACAATCAAGCTAAGACAAGCGAATACCCCAAAACGAGAAGATTGGCATCTCCAAATAAAAATGTACAATTTTTATTTTTGGGGCGTTATAGAATTCTTAAGTTGATGGCGCTAGGGTGGAACTCCTTAAATAGAAACGAAACATTTTTGAAGCAAGTTACTGTTGGCGAAAATAGTAACAACCTAAATCTTCTAATCTAATATGTATAAGAAAAGAGGATATATGCTCATATATTGAACATACTATCCTCTTCTTAGTTTAGTCGATTTAAATAATAACCTAGGGACTTCTTCACTATTTAACTAACTAATCGTGTAATTCGTTTCTTCTGCCATGAAAGCTTATAATATGCATACTGTAATATTAAACTGACAATAAATGCTGCCGGGTACCCAATCCATATTCCTTCTATTCCGAGGCTTGTATGGTAAGAAAGGTAATACGCTACAGGTACTTCAACAAGCCAAATTGATACAACACCGATGACAGTTGGCCATAGCACTGTACCACTTGCTCGCATTGTCGCACTAATAATTTGCGCATGCCCGAAAATTAAATAGCTCCATAATGTAATCATAACTAAACTATGAGCAATCTCAATTGTAGTTTGACTCGTCAAAAATAACGATAGAATGTCTCTTGAGAACAAGTAAATAAGAGATATTAATACACCACCGATGACATAATTCATGATAATTCCGGCCTTTACAACTTTCTGCAATCGATCAAATTGATTCGCACCAATTGATTGCGCCGCAAAAATGGAGACAGTAATACCAAGACTAACGGCTGGCATCTGTACATAACTTGCAACTTGATTCACAACACCATAAGCAGCTGTTGCATCCGAACCGTAACGATTTACAAACGCGATTACCGCAATTTCAGATAATGAAACTAATATCATATTAATACTAGCTGGAATACCGAGTCTTAATAATAACTTTAATAACTCCCAATCCATTCGAAGATATTTTCTCACCGTACTATCTAGTTGTAGTGGATGATCTTTCTTCTTTAAATACATTAACATGACAATAAATGTAATAACTGTAGATATTACTGAAGCATATGCAGCTCCATAAACATCTAATTTCGGGGCTCCTAACCATCCAAAAATAAGAATCGGTAATAAAATCATATTTAGCGCTGTACTTACGATTAAAAAATAAAATGGCGTTTTAGAATCTCCTGTACCTCTCATAAATGTTGTGTATGCAAAATATAAAAATAATACTGGCATAGATATAAATAAAATGCGTGCATAATGTACACTTATTTCAATAATATTTTCCGGTGTTCCCATAATGCGCATAATATCCATCGCAAAAATACTACCTATTATCGCCAGCACAACTCCGATAATAAAAGTAAACGTAAGTGTCGTACCAACGATAGCTTTTAAGCGTTCTTCATTTTTAGCACCAAAAGCCTGACCAATTAAAATAGAACTACCTGAGCCGATTCCAATGACGAATGAAACAAGTAGGAAAAATAACGGAAAGAAAGCCGATATAGCCGCTAAGTCCTTTACACCAAGCCATCTTCCCACTACTACCATACCGAATAATTGTCCAACTGATTGTAATACATTACTTAGTAGTAACGGCACTAAAAACATGGACATTGATTTCCATATCGGTTTACTCTCACTTTCTAACTTATGTGACTCCGCACCTTCTTTATTATTCTCTGCAGGTGGTTTCAAATTTCATTTCTCCTTTTATTCAAAATCTATTTTCAAACTCTATCTCTTTGTATAGTTGTTATAATGATGTGCTTCTATTCATTTTCTTTTGTGCATTATTATAACTTTACCCAGTATTGGCTTCCATCAGCTGTTCTATCTAAAAAACCATATTCGATTAAATATCTTCTTAAAGTTACGAAATCTGGGTATATATTTTTCAAAATTGTATTTACTTCTTTTTCGGCATACTTTTGATTACTATCAAACTTTTTCACTAAGTGACGCAGTATAATTAATTTACGCTTTTGCTTCTTCGGAAATTTAGAAAGCGGCCCATCTAATCCATCTATAAAATGCGCTTTTAATACTTCATCATTTTCTTCTTCCGTAATATTGTAGCGATCATCCACCATCGTCGCTGTTCTATGAATTGGTACAAATTTCGTTTGCACTTTTGATTTTTCTTCTGATAATTCCATTAATGCTAAAAATACTTTCGCTTGCTTCATTTTCTCTCGCAGTGTAAATCGATGATTGCGAATTGTTGATGTGCTTCCGCCATCCATCTCTTTTACAATCTCTTTATCATTCAATCCCATATGGAAAAACTGAACCATTTTCTTTTGCAAATCCGTTAAACCAGTAAATTTCTTATCCATATTTAATAAATAATCAAACATAGACGTATGCTCATTTTGAATATGCAATTGGGCAAACTTCTCTGCTTCATACAAAACTTGATTATCTTGATAAATAACCCCTTTTATAAACGTTTCTCCGCAAGCTAAACAAATATATTCTTCTGCCGCTGCATCAAACACATATCCTTTCTTCAATTCCTCAACCGATGCCTCCCAAAACTTCTCTGAAATATCACTCATACTAAACACTCCTTCAAAACGTTTGTTTTCAAACAAACATTTCATAATATCGTTTATTATCTCTTCATCATCTTAACATACCAAAAACAAACATTTCAACGTTTCGTTTGCCTATTTTATAAACTTTTATAAAAAAATCTATTAATAATCTTTATAAAGGATTTAAAACAATAAAAAGCGAATGTATTTAATAAACTAATGATTATAGGATGTGAACTAGAACGTGACTATTCTTCAAGACACTCTGTTTACTGTTAAACAACTTGCACATAAAACATATACAAATTTAAAAAAATAAAATACGGCATTCAATTCCAACTATAAAAAGGTGTTTTCATATAAGAAAACACCTTTTTATCTTTTATATATTTTATTTACAACTTCTACTAAAACTTTACTCGCTTGAACAAATACATGTTTTCGATTTCTATCCTCAACGAATTCTTTTGAACAACCACTATTAATCATTATACAATGAATTATGAATACTATTTTCACTCTTTTCATACCCGTCACTTTATGTCACTCCACTATTGAAAAACTTTTTTATATTTATCTCATCAAAAAAGTTTACACGAATAATGAAACGTAAAAATATGCAATACTGCATATTTTTACGTTTCATTACAATATCGTGATTTATTTTATTTACAAAACACGTATACCGAGGTAACTAACTTGAAATTTAAAGTGAAAAAACATCCATTTCACTATTCTTCCAAAATGAACACTCCACTAATTCATACAAAACCCTTTAAATATAATTTTTTCCCACAAGGAATTACACTTGAATATAGAAAAGCCAAGATTCTAAGCTACGAACCTTGGCTTCTTCTATTATTCTTTCGGTGCGATCATTTTCTTCGGATCTACAATTTCATCAAATTGCTCTTCTGTTAGTAATCCAGAATGCAATGCTGCTTCTTTTAACGTCAATCCTTCTTTATGAGCATGCTTCGCAATTTTCGCTGCATTTTCATATCCAATATGCGGGTTTAGCGCTGTTACAAGCATTAATGAACGATTCACATTTTCATTAATCACTTCTTCATCTGCTTCAATACCAACTGCGCAATTGTCATTAAACGAAACAATGGCATCCGCTAATAAGTGTGCTGATTGTAAGAAGTTGTAAGCGATAACTGGTTTAAATACGTTTAATTCAAAATTACCTTGGCTCGCAGCAAATCCAATAGTCGCGTCATTCCCCATCACTTGCGCTACAACCATTGTTAACGCTTCACTTTGCGTTGGATTTACTTTACCTGGCATAATAGAACTTCCTGGCTCATTAGCAGGAATAATAATTTCCCCAAGACCACTACGTGGACCACTTGCAAGCCAGCGCACATCGTTAGCTATCTTCATTAGATCCGCAGCTAATGCTTTTAATGCACCATGAGTATATACAACTTCATCATGACTCGTTAATGCATGGAACTTATTTGGTGCAGAAACAAATTGTTTACCTGTAAATTGGCTAATTTCCTCTGATACCATCTCACCAAATTTAGGATGCGCATTAATACCTGTACCAACCGCAGTACCACCAATTGCTAGCTCTTTCATATACGTATTGCTCTCTGCAATCATACGCTCTGTTTTTTCAAGCATACGATGCCATCCGCTAATTTCTTGCCCTAACGTTAACGGTGTTGCATCTTGTAAATGTGTACGACCAATTTTAATAATGTGTTCAAATGCAGTTACTTTTTCTGCTAAAGTTTCTTTTAACTTCGTAATTGCTGGTAATACGTGATTTTCTACTGCAATTACACACGCTACATGAAGCGCCGTTGGAAATGTATCATTTGAGCTTTGAGACATATTCACATCATCATTCGGATGAATATGTACTTCAGATCCTTTTTCATTTAAAATTTGATTCCCGCGATTTGCAATTACTTCATTCACATTCATATTCGATTGTGTACCACTACCTGTTTGCCATACGACAAGTGGAAAATGTTCATTCCACTTCCCTGCAATGACTTCATCAGCAGCTTTCACAATTGCTTCTGCTTTTTCTTCTGATAATTTCCCTAACTTTTGATTGCTAAGCGCGGCACTCTTCTTTAAAATTGCAAATGCTTTTACAATTTCAAGCGGCATTTGCTCTGTTCCAATTGGAAAGTTTTCTTTACTACGCTGCGTCTGAGCTGCCCATAATTTATCAGCTGGAACTTTTATTTCTCCTAATGTATCTCTTTCAATTCTGTACTCCATTTTTTCATCCCCTTGAAAATATAATACCTACATCTTTTATATTAACAGACTTTTTCTCAAATGATAAGAATTCTCACTCGTATATATAAATATTTGATATTTATTTTCAATCCCCCCCTTAACATGCAATGTGTCGGAATCAAAACGAAATATTAATAAGCTGGTTATCCATCCCCGCTCGAATAAACAAAAAAAATCACCTTCCACATTACGTAAAAGGTGATTTTTTATTTATGACGCTTGTTTTCCTTTATCTGCGTCATCTGCATACCAAATAAACTTACCTGTATATCCGTAAATAACTGCTAAAATTAGTGATACAAAGCTTAGCCACATAAACGGAACATATGAGAGTGTTGCCACTCCTAAAATACCAGCCATAAAAATACCATTATCCGACCATGGAACCATACCAGAAGTTAACGTTCCACCTACTTCTGAGTTACGCGCTAATACGCGACGGTCTATTTTTAATTTATCATAGCTATCTTCCATAATTTTCGGCGTTAAAATAAGTGACACGTACATCGCACAGCCAAATATATTCGCTAAAAATGCAACAACTAATGTAGACAGTGTTACATTACCTGCCGAATTTAATTTCTTCTCAAATTTCGATACGATTACTTTTAGAACACCTAGTTTTTCAAGTAATCCACCAAATCCTAAACCGAAAATAATAACGGCCACTGAACCAAGCATACCGTTAATTCCACCACGGTTTAATAACTTATCGACAAACTCAACACCAGATTGAATGGAGAATCCGTTATATGCTGTTCCAATTGCCTCTCCAAAGTGCATTCCTTGGAAAAGAGTTGCCCAAATTGCACCAATTAAAGCTCCCATAGCGATTGTTGGCATAGATGGTTTTTTCATCGCCAATAGCACAATAACGATTACAGCAGGAACAAGCATCCATATTTTAATATCAAAGTGTTGTAATAAAGATTCTTTTAAAAACTCTACTCTATTTAAATCTACATTATCCCCGCCATACATCCATCCAGCAACAGTAAACATAATGCTGGTAATAATATAAGCCGGAACGTCTAATACGAGCATAGCTCGAACGTGAGCAATTACATCTACTTTCGCCATAGAAGCTGCAAGAACTGTGCTATCAGAAAGTGGTGATAATTTATCTCCGAAATAAGCTCCTGAAAGAACTGCACCAGCAACAAGCGGAAGTGGTAATCCAAGTCCTTCACCAATCGCCATCATAGCTATACCAGCTGTTCCAACTGTTCCCCATGATGTTCCTGTCGCGATAGAAGTAATAGAACAAATAATTAAAGTTGCCAGTAAGAATATGCTTGGGTGGATAAATTCTAATCCATAATAAATTAATGTCGGTACAACTCCACCGGCAATCCACGTTCCAATTAAAGCCCCTACTGCAACTAAAATAAGAATTGCTTCTAATCCATTAGAAATCCCTTTTGTAATTGCATCTTGCAATTCTTGATAACGAAATCCTAACCTTAATCCAAGCGCAATAACTAAAAACCATGAAATAAAAAGCGCTAATTGAATTGGGAGATCAAAAATCGTTTGGAAGGAAAAGACGACAGCAAGAAATAGGAATAAAAGAATGATAATTTCTGGCATCGATGGTAATCTTACACTTTTCATTTTTTTCTCTCCTTACAAGTCGATAACATGATGTATGTCGGCTTATATGTATGTAGAATACAATTAGCGAAGACAAAACAAAATTTTCATATTATTTCGATTTATTTTTTCAGTATAATATTTTTACACCTTTTCTATTGTAAAAGTAGATGCTACTTTTCGCAATGAAAAAAATAAAAAAATGTTGTATTTTTATTTATTAAGCTATTTGCAGCAATTAAAAATCTCCTGATAATAACCTTTTTAATATTTGTCTTCATAAAACTTTTTACTATGAAGTGCTATGTTTCCCCATAAAAAAACACACATCATTAACATGATGCGTACTCCACTATTATCTATATATATTTTTATTTCTTCTTTTCATTATTTTTTTATCATTGTAATTATGATTTTGTTTCATAAAAAGATGAAGAATTAACCCTTCTTTAGGATCTTGCTTCTTTAAATTTCACAATATTAATTTCAACTTTTCACTTTTTTCATTTACATAGTTTGTTACATAGTAATCTTCCATTGAACTTTATTTCTTCAAGAGCATATCCGAAATAATCATTGGAATATAGGACCTTTCTCCTTGGGGCGTTTTTACATTCGTATCATAATGAATAGTAAGAACTTTTATTCCTTCTACATCTACTGTAACAGATTCCATCGGACTATTTTTGCTGATTTTCTTTTCGATAATTGGTGTTCCTACAATTTGTTTCGTTACCTTATCTACTTTATAATCGTCCCCATATACACGAACAATATAATCACCTGTATGAACACTTTGTCCTTCTCCAGCTCCTATATTGAATGTTACAGTTTTGAAATCATCCGCAATTGGATATTGATAATTTCCATATCTAGTTGTATCACTTCCTAAATCGAAATCGGCACCCACTGCTTTCATGGCATCATAATGCGATTTTCCACTCACATCTTTAAATCCATAAGTAGAAGGTAATTTGTTACTCCGATTTGTTTCTATCGCGGGGAATCCAGTCAATGATACTTCATCCAATTCTTTTCCTGTTGCTAAATTAAAGGCATACAGTGCGCTTTCAACAGAGAAATAAATGACACCATCTGTTTTCCCTACTGTTTCTTTTAAACTAATAGTTGATTCAAATGGAATCTTTGTTCCCGCAAATAAAGAACTTGTTTCAGATTTAATCCCTACCTTTGTTGAACTTACATACCGTGTAACAGGCTGATAGAAAGAAATTTCAGGGTGGTCTTGTATATCTTTTTTCAAATCTAAAATACCTGCAATTTTTATCTCTTTATAATCTGGCGACAATTCAATTACTTTCACTTCCACATCCATGTCTTTTCCTTCTTTTTTCATGGATAGACTACTATAAGATGCCGTATCGATTGCTTCAACACCTGGAATGTCCAATGTTCCACTTGATGGTTTTAATTGGATTGTTTTTTTATCTTTTTCCTCATAACCACCATCTACTTTTCTTTCGAATACCGCATCCATACGAACAAGCTTTTTACTACTAAAATCCTTACCCATTTTATATAAATGAACTTCTCCTTCATCAGTAATACGCGTTTCTATTTTCATGCTATCTACAAATATATCACTTGTACTATCTTCGGCAATAACAGTAACTGCCATATTATCTCTATCTAAATGAGCGATTTCTCCTTCATATCGTAATGCTAATAGTGTATACCCTGTTGTTTTATCTTTTGCATACCCTAAATACCGAATCGCTCCACTTTCATTTTCATATAAAAGTTGTTCTTGTTTTTGAATTTCTAATGGAGCTTTTGCATATGTAACGTTTTTTTTCACTTCTTTTCCTTTTTCACTCTGCTCTTTTACTTTCTCACTTTGTTCTTTTACTCCATCTGTTTTTTTCGTTTCTTCCTGCTTCACTTCTTTCATGACTTTCTCTTTTTCTTCACTTCCACAAGCTGCCATTCCAAAAACTGTCGCAATTGTTAAAAGTGAAATCCCTATATAACGTTTCATTCGCTTCCTCCTCTATATGCCCGAATCACATACATCAAAACTATGTTCTACCAATTTTTTCAAGCGAATAGATTCTATCAAAATGATACAAACACAATTTCTTAAAATCCTATCAATATTCATCCCATACAACTCATTTATCGCTATTTCATGATTTACACAAAAATCATGCATGAATATTTAAAGCGGATACCTACATATCTTTTTTCTTACCATGGATTATTTTTCTCCCCTGCGAAACTGAAAATGGAATGAAGTAGGTTACGATGACAAGTATAGAAACGAATAAACCTACTTTTCCACCGATATAAGAATATTTCCAAGGCGCATATAAATTATCTGTAAGAAGTAACAATAACCAGAAACACACATTTGGAATTCCAGATAATAAATAAAAAATCCCTGGGTTTCTTCCTATAATCATTCTATACATACTAATTGCGGAAAAAAGAGGAGTAAGGTATAGAAAAAAGAAAATTGAAATTTCTTCCCAGATAGGAATTGTAAATCCATTCACATCTTTTGCTCCAAACGCATTATACCAAGGCATAAAAAAAGTAAAAATAAGCGTACACATGAAAAGACATCTTAACAATAATGTCAATTTGCCACCTCCTGCACATTGTAAAATCAAGTTATTTAAACGACGAATATCTCACCTGAAGGATCGCTTGTTATTTCGTAAGCACAAGTTTTTCTTTTTTATTCACTATCAGTTCTATCTCATTTCCCCGAAAGCTCTTCACGTGTAGCTTCTCTTTTTTTCTTTTGCTCTGCCCATGTAGAACGACTTTCCGCCGTTTTTGTGAATTCCATAACTTGTTGAACACCAGAAGGACTCTCTATAATCTCTTCTAAATCACCATCACCTTTCAGTTTGAATATTACTTTTGAACCAATGGAACGTTCTTGTGATTGTGAACTCGAATTGACTACAATTGCTTCTACTCTATCTTTTTTTACATTTTGTACTTCTAAAGTTAAATCCCAATACTTCCCATCATCCTCTAGACTCATCACTAGATTTTCATTCTGTTTCTTTAGTGTGAAATACCAATCATCATTATGCCAATTTCCAACTAATTTACTCACTTCATTTTTATTTTTTGACTCTGTTGATGCTTGTTCCACTTCCTGTTTTTCTGAACAACCCGCAATACTTCCCATCATGATCACCACCAAAAAAATCACCCATCTCATTTTTTTCATCGTCTCCCCCCATACACATTTTGAAAAATTTTTTCATCATACCTCTTCTAGGAATTGTATTCACAGATACCTATCTCGCATGCTCCCCTTTATCCCCCATATTTTATTAATATGCGGAAATCTTACTATAAACACACTTTTATGTATCACTAAATGTCAAATGATAGTTATACAACTTTGGATTATAGAAGGTGTATTACAGCCTAATAAAAAAATGAATGATGGGGAATTGACAGAAGCACTTGGAGTAAGTAGATCACCAGTTAGAGAAGCATTATAAATTCTAGAGGTCTAGTGGAAATGGTCCCTGGGCAAAAAAATTGCTCCAATTAAATTAGAAGACGTATCCATTATTTATGAGACGATGGCTAGTCTTCACTCAATTATTGGAAAGCAAACACTTCAAAAGTAAAATGAAAAGCGAATAGAACAAATAATGTCTCAAAAGTGGATCTGTCATGAAAGAAATACAAAAAATAATTTCTATGAAATAATAATAGAGCTGGTTACACAAAATCGTAACCAGCTCACCTTTTACTAATCTATATAGCTATGCCTGAATATCTGCGTAATCTACAATATCTTCATACTCTTTTTCTAATTCCTCTAAAGACAGCTCGTATAATTGTCGGTCGCGAATTTTAAACACACCTGCTCCAATTAACTCATCAATTAAATACCTCTTACGATTTTCAACAGCAAAACGGAGTTGACTACTCATCTTTTAAAAAACTCCTTTCTACGATCATTGAAAATGATAATCTTTATCAATTACCACTTTTGATTATAAAAGATGATTCTTAATAAGTAAAGTAATCTTATGAAATATTTACCTTACAAAGTATTTGTGGCCACATTATATATATGTATGTCGTGCGAAAAATGTTATGACACTTTTTCGTATCCTTTTTCTTTCATACTTTGCAAGTTGTCTCACTATGAGCAAATTCACCATCAATTTCTACTTGAATGGTGACATGTTCTACATGAAACTTCTCCTTTAATACATCCGTAGCTTCTTTTAATACACTTTGTGTTTCATTACCTTTAATAATCAAGTGGCAAGTTAATACTTGAAAATCCGATGTGACAGACCATATGTGTAAATCATGAACTTCCTTTACAATCGTAATACTTAACAATGTCTTTTTTACTTCTTCAACATTTATGTGCTGCGGTGCACCTTCCATTAATATATGAACCGTATCACGTGTTACACGCCATCCACTAATAATGACTAAAATAGACACGAGAATACTAGCAATTGCATCTGCAGCAGTCCATCCGAAAAATTTAATAAGTAGTGCTGCAATAATCGCTCCGACTGATCCTAATAGATCCCCTAATACGTGTAAGAAAGCACTTCTTAAATTCAAATTACCTTTCACATCTCCGCCTCTCATTAATATCCAAGCTGATAAAATATTAATAAGTAGACCAAGTACAGCAATAATGAGCATCCCATTACTAGCAATCTCAACCGGTTCTTTAAAACGACGAATGGCTTCAATAAAAATGTATACTGAAATGACGATAAGAACGACACCGTTACATAATGCCGCTAACATCTCAACTCGCTTATATCCATATGTCTTTGCAGCAGTTGCCGTTTTTTCTCCAAGCTTAAACGCAAGTAAACTTAAAGCTAAAGATACCGCATCACTTAACATATGCCCCGCGTCAGATAGTAGTGCTAAGCTATTTGTTACAAATCCCCCAATAACTTCAGCAATCATAAAACTTGTTGTTAATAAGAACGCAAGTAGTAGCGCCTTTTTATTGTTAGAATGACCGTGATCATGTGAATGTCCCATACGAATGCTCCTTTAAATGCAATATCTGTACATTAGTATGAAACAAACTCTCCATCTTTATCCCGCATTAACTGCCCATAAATGCCCGCTTCCTCTGTATACTCACTTCGCTATTTTTCAAATAATCCCTTTTTCTCAAATAAAAACAAGACTACTTCTTTTTTATTTTCATATTGTTTACTAATGAAAGAATTTTTAAGGAGGCTACTAAAATGAAACGTTTATTTCTCTGTATGGAGCGTGAACTTGTTGTAGTAAAAGAACAATATGGTAACTATGAAACAGCATATCACTTACAAAATATGCAACCTACCTGTATCGCCGTTGATCCGTTCCACCAAAATCGTGTATATTGCGGAACATTTGGACGAGGTCTCTGGTTAAGTGACGATAGCGGAGATTCATGGAGACCAATTGGAGATTCTTATCGTTACTTTGATTTCCCTAAAGAGGATGGTATTTTACACTCTTCTATCACTTCCATAACGATAAGCTCAAATGAACAAGTTAACGGATATGGCGTCGTTTATGTCGGCACAGAACCGAGCGCTTTATTCCGTTCAGAAAACGGTGGTGAAACGTGGACTGAACTTAAAAATATGAAATCATTATTATCTTCTTATACGTGGGCTTTTCCACCTAGACCTTTTACTCATCACGTGCGCTGGATTACAGTGGATCCAAACAATCCAAATACAATACACGTTTCAATCGAAGCTGGTGCTGTTATTCAAAGTAATGATAGAGGGCATACATGGATTGATAAAAAATTCGGTGCTCCTATCGACGCTCATCAATTACTTATGCACCCTGAAGCTCCAAATCGCCTTTATGCATCATGTGGTGACGGATTTATGAGTGGCCCTGATCGCGCTTATCTAGAAAGCTACGATAACGGCAGTAGTTGGATATCATGTAGTGAAGGAATTGAACATCATTATTTATACAGCATGGCTATCGATCCAGCTGATTGTAATACAATTCTCGTTTCTGCCGCACCAAGTGCTGATCTCGCTCATCACCGTATTCCTTATGAATCTTATATATATCGTAAAACGAAAGACACTCCTTTCCAGCAAGTACAACAAGGACTACCATCTGCAATTGGTACAGTCATTTCGATGTTTGCGACAAATTCAGCAGAACCACACACATTTTACACTTTAAATAACAACGGCTTGTTTCAATCCAACGATAGCGGCGAATCGTGGGAACAACTAAACATTCCGTGGAAAGAGGAATATAAAACGCAGCATCCGCATGCGTTACTTGTTACCAGTTCTTAATGAAAAAGGACTGCCTACTTATTTCAGGCAGTCTCTCTTTTATTTCTTTAAATCAATCACGATATCATCTAATATAATCCCTTTCTTTTTCGCTTCTTTATTCGGCACTTCAATTTTCTTCTCGATTCCATCAATAAACTCCACTCCACCAAAGTTTTCTGGCGTATGAACTCTTAAATGAACATGAGGCGTAACGATAAGCTTTGTTGCATGTTCGTTTAATTTTTGGAATGTAGCACTCCAACTACTTTTATATGGTTCTGCTACTGTACTGCTTCCACCATTTCCTTGACCTGCATATCGATTTCCTAAATCATCTTTTATTTCCAGTTCAACATACGCACTATCCCATATACTTCTTAACGCCTTCGATTCTTCCTGATTGTAAAAAATGATAAACGACATAGGGGTAACTTCCATTTTGTCTATATTTACTTTTATACCTTCTTTTTCCGAAGTACCCTTAACCTTCACATCCTTACCATCTTTCGCCTTTATACTAAGTTCAAAATCCCAATTTCCTTTTATTGAGTTCCCTTCATAATCCAGTTCAATTGCTTCCATGTTCCATCTCACATTTGCAACATCTAGCCTTTCATTTTCAATACCACTCATAGTAGTCATGCCTACATATTTCCTCTCTCCAACCTTTGTAACATTCGAACTACCTGCCCCGCCATTAAAGCCCATAACTTGCGGACTTCCAAATATGAATGGTTTCTCTCCTAAATCTTTATTACTCTCAATAGAATATGTAATTGTAATTGTTCTACCATCGAACACAGCATCATTAATTGTAACCTTAACCCCATTACTCTCTCTCGTCATATTCAACTCAGTCGAAAACTCTTTATAATTTTCATATACCCCTGTTCTACCATTATCTAAAAATCGGAATATGTCCCCTACTATTGGTAGTCCTCCAGCGTATGTAGGAAATCCGATGCCAAGCATGGCAACCGATACGCCGACTAAAATAGATGCAGCAGCGACACCTTTCTTCCAAGTTTTCATCTTTTTCTTCGTACGTATCGATTGCTTTACATTACGCTTCACTTTTTCTTTTTCAATTTCAGAAGCCTCAATTTCTTCTAGTTCTTTTTCATCTATATCAATATCATTTAATAGCTCATAAATGTCTTTCATATTGCACTACCTCCAAAACTAATATTCGTAGCATTTTGTTGTAGTTTCTTTTTTCCACGGTACACTCGATTATCTATCGCTGCCCGAGTTAATCCTAACTTGTCACCTATTTCCTCTGTCTTCATACCGAGAAGGTATTTCATAATGAACACTTTTTGATCTAACGGTTCTAATTGATTAATAAGCTTTAATAACTCTTCCCTATCTTCCATAACGATTAATTCATCTTCAGCTGACTTTTCCGTACTGATATGAAACTCATCTGATATAATTTCTACTTTTTTAGTCGCTTTTCGGTAATAATCAATTGCCTTAAACTTTGCAATCGCTGCAATCCATTTTTTAAAATCATTCTGCTCTCCATGAAATTTATTTGCGTTATTCCATATGGAAAGAAATATATCGTTTACACATTCCTCTATGAGTCCATCATTTTGAACAGGAAGAAGAACTTTATGCGTTATTCCTTTTATGAGTGGTAAGTATGTATCAACAACAAATTCTAGCGCATCTTCTTTTTGTCGCTGTAATCGTTTTATAAAATTTTTCTCATTTGATTTCATGTAGCGATTCCCCTTATTTTTTTGTAAAAGCTTTTACACCCTATATAACGTCTTTAAAAATATTTTCTCTCATCTTTGCTTAACAAAAAAGAGTTCAAGGACAAAATCCCTTGAACTCTCTTTCATTTATTCATTCGCGCATTGTTTATTTTCAGTGTCAATGGACCACCCAATAATCGTAGCACAATCTCTACCTTTCCACTGCAGTACATTTGTTAATACTGGCTCAATCTGTAAGCAACTTCCATCGTGTAATATTTCTACTAAAGATTGATCATCATCAAACCTTCGTTTATCACACTCTAAAATACCGTCCGTTGCCATTACTATGTGATTCATTCCTTTTTCTAATCCTCTTACACCTGACGTAAAGCACGGTGTATTTGCTGCAAAGATATTTTTTCTACCGATATATTCATAATTCTTTCGTTTATTTAATCGTCCTTTTCCATTCTTCGTTTTCTCAGAATGGAATAAATATGCGAAACAATCACCCACTGATAGCCAATACAGAAATTCACCTTTTCGCAAGCAAATTAAGCAGGCAAGTTCCTCATCATCTTGATCACATTTTTCAATAAATAACTCATCTGTAAATAACGCTAATAAGTACATATGTGTATGATGAAAAGCTAAATGTATCGGGTATGAAAATAACTCTTTTAGTTTCTCTTTTCTTTCCGAAATCGCTTCTATTATATAATGGATATTTTTCGTTTTATGATGTGTATCAAAAATCATAACAAATTCAAATTGTAATTCAGGATCCCACCAAGCAAGCACTGCATCTCCTCTTTCATATGCATCACTCTCTTGATTTCCACCGTATACGCCGACTGAAAGAGGACCACATTTTTCAACATGTATTTCATCTACATACATCTGTTCATGACTCATCCATTTGAATGTATTCACAGCTATCATCCTCTCTCTTGCTAAATGTATACCTTTACACATAGATTACCTTATATTTCAATAAAAATAAACTTTTTCAACATTTTTTATCCAAATAAAAGGATTTTATTTCTTATCTGGCGAATATATCTTAATATACGATATAAAAATAGGAGGATTTATTATTATGAAAGACTTGAATCAACATTGGGAGAGCATTTATTATCACTTACGATATGAATATGAAGACAATCTTTCACACCAAGCAATTCGTATTTTACAAATCGTTTCCCGCGAGAAAGATATAACAATTGGAAAAGTCGCTACTGAGCTTAGTCTTTCTCATAACACAGCTTCTGAACACGTAAAGCGCCTTATTCAAAAGGATTTCATCGTTAAAGAAAGAAATAAACAAGATGAAAGGGTCGTAAATCTTACATTAACAAAAGAAGGAATTGAAGTATTAGAAAAGCATACTTTACTAGATAAAGAAAAGATAGAAATATTAGAATCACAGTTATCAAAAGAAGAACAGCAATTAATCGAAAAAGCCTTTTCGTTATTAGCGAAGGAGGCACAATATGCATTTCCTCGTTAAGGTTATTGTTTCGGCACTTATTATTGGTGTTATTACTGAAGTCGCTAAACATTATAGTACGATAGGAGGCTTTATTGCCGCCCTTCCTCTTGTAAGTTTGCTTAGTCTATTTTGGATTTCTTTCGAAGGTGGCAATAAACAAGAATTGAGTCAATTTGCTTTAGGCGTATTATATGGATTTCCTGCATCAGCACTACTATTATTTATCGTCTATATTGGCTTAAAAAACTCATTTGCACTTAGTACATCTGTCCTGTTTGGTATAAGTGTTTGGTGCATCGCTTTCGCTTGTCAAAAATTATTTCAAGCTTAGGAGGAATTATTATTTATAAATTTGTAGAGATATTGGGCCAAAACATAGAAGTATATATAAAAGGAAATCATAAACAAACTGTAGTCATTCAGACCGGAATGACTTGCTCATTCTATGATTGGCTTCCGATTATTGAAAAACTTTCAAAACACTTTACAGTCGTTTCATACCATCGCCCCGGTTATGGAAAAAGTGAACTAGGGAATCATTCACGTACTACGTTACAAGCAGCAAAAGAATTACATATGTTACTACAAAAACTAGCTATTCATGAGCCCATCATTCTAATCGGTCATTCCTATGGAGGGTTATGTGCACAACATTTTGCGATGCTACATGATGATAGACTGCAAGCACTTATTTTAGTTGATTCCACTTCCATGAACTTACACCGATTAGATGAACTTCATCTACCGATTTCTGATCAAACTGATTCTGATGATATGTGGCTTCAAAAATATAATACGTACTCCAATATGAATGTAGACACACTGTATAATGAACTAAAGTCTATGCTCGTTGATCAATCAAGACAGCTAATTGAATTTTCTATCTCTCCTTCATTATATAAAGCGACAGCTTCTGAACTATCGGAGTGGAAAAATTGCGCCCGCTCAATAAAAGAGTTATATAAAACATTAGAAATACCATTAATCATTATCGGTAGAGATCCTCATTATTCCATTTCTCAATTGATTGAGAGTGGTATGCCAAAAGAAGAAGCCTCACAACTTGAAACAATGTGGCAAGAACTTATTCAAGAACAATTAAACATCTCAATACATAGCGATTATATACTTGCCGAACATGCCAGTCACGGAATAGAAAATGACCGACCAGATATTATCGTCGAAGCTATCCTCTCCTTACAAATAAAAAAAGGAAGCAACTAAAGCTGCTTCCTTACTTATCTATTCATAATCTTCTTCATCATTGATTTCTTCGTAATACGAATTCCCATTGCTTACATATATAGGACCATTCGCAACATCAATACGTAGTACCCATGCCCATGGCACAGCTAAACGTTTATGTATTGCTCGCCAAAAGCTCATTGATTTTCTTTCGTACTCCTCGAACTCTTGAAGTAACTCTTTATAGGAGGAACCGTCTAACTGAACATTTGCTTCTAATAAACGAGAATGGGCATAGTACTGTAACTCAAGTTCAGCAGCAATTTCCATTTCTTCTTCCGTTGCCATACCAATAATTGTTCCATCTGCTGGTACAATTTCATATACGTTGTGAACCTCAATAAGCCCTTCTTTCTCTTTCTCAAACATGTAAACAGCCTCCTTTAACAAATATTTTTTGTTACAAAGTCATATTTCTACAATAACTTCTCTCTTTCCTTCTTTTTTGATAAACTTTTACAAAATATTTATCTGATGACCTGTATGTTCTATTCTTTCAGCAGAAATTAAACTTTCATTATGAAAAGTCAACTTAAATACATCGGGCATATGAAGTGTTTTCCAAAACTGAAAATCATATTTCGAATCAAAATAATTCATAAGTAATACCATAATATTCCCATGAGTTCCTATTACAATATTCTTACCTTCATATTTTTTTAATATATTTTGCATACATATTACAGCACGCCTTTGTGCTACATCATTCGATTCTCCGCCTTCGTGTGCAAAACTCCAATCTTCCCACACCTTCTGAATCGCATCGTTAAAATTATGTACTGGTTCTGCGCTTAATAACCTTTCCCGCAAATCTTCTTCTAGTTGTATTGATAAATTACATGTATTCGCGATTCCTTGCACAGTTTGAATCGCCCTTTTATATGGACTAGAAATCACGACATCAATATGTTCACCTTTTAATAAGCGTGTTACATTCTCTGTATCTAAGTACCCTTTTTCAGATAAGGGACGTTCCCTTTCGTCTTTTGTATATGTAGAGTGAGCATGGCGAACGAAATATATTGTAGTCATTATTCAACTTCCTTTCTTATTGTTAATCTATATTCAATGGATTCTTTAGAAAATCCTGTATCATAATAGAAAAGAGCGCTTTTTCATAAGCGTCCTTTTGTTTACATAACAAAAAACATGCTTTCATAATGAGAGCATGTTTTGTGATATTCTTCACATTGTTTAGTTAAAAAATAAACGTTTACTTACCATGATGTAACATTAAATCACTTAGTTCTTCTTCAATGTGATTTAATTTCGCAACGCCTTCTTTCCATTTATGAATATAACGTGAAACCCCGACGAAAAATAAAACAAAAATTGTGGAAAGAATAATACCATACACGATTGCTACAGTACTCATAGTTACACTTCCTTGTAATTAGTAATGTTGTTATTAGTTATATTTTTATTATAAACCTTTTTCTTTTAAAATGCTTCGATTTCAATTTTTTGTAACAAAATTGATTTTTCTAATATTTCGTCCGTAAAAATGGAATATTTTTCACAAATTATACAAAACTTCACCATATGTACTATTACTATATGAGTTATATTATTAAATAGGATAAAGGGGATGATATTATGACGACTTGGTTTATTGTAATGTTAGTTGTATTTGGAGCATTTAAAATTATCGTTTCTAGTCTTCCGAACTCTGTTATTGAATCCATTATTAGCAAGTACGAAACACATCCACAACTTGAGGAAGAGAATGTGACTGTTACAATCAATGGAAAGAGCTTAGAAGGCGAAAAGAAATCTCAAATTATTCATGATTTTAATGAAGGTTTATATTTAGATCGTTATTATGCACCACCGCTAAATGAGGGCACTCCTTTAATTATCAATGCAAAACATGGCAAAAAGGATTTTACATTTTATATTTATAGTCATGAAGAGCATGTTGATGTTGTAAAACAACATAAAAAGAAGGTAGTTGCTTATAGTTTGCGTTCTAAAAACCTTCAAAATAGTGATATGTTCGTATCTTCTGATATAATTTAAAAGGCTGTCGTTATACACGACAGCCTTTTAAACTATAACTCTATTTATTTTTCTTTTCCTCAATTTTGGCTTGCGCCTCTTCAGCCTTATCTAATGCTTCTGAAACTTTTTTCTCTTTTTCTTTCACGTCATCTATACTATCTACAGCTTTAATAAGTTTATCGATTCCTGCTTCTTCTACCTTTTTCCTTTTTGCCACTCTTTCATTTACTTTCTCTTCCACATCTTTTGCTTTTTGAAGCATATCCTCGGCATTTGATGTCACAGCATTTTCAAGTGCAGCGTCTTTTTTCTTTTGTAACACTTCATTTGCAATGTCTTTCGCTTCTAAATACTTACCATCTTTTAATGCTGTTGCTCCGTGATCCATTATCTCGGCAACTTCTTTATATGATTTTGCTTCATTTCCTGCTTTCTCTTTCTCTTTCTCTGCTTTTTCAAACCACATTGCCGCATCACTATATTTTTCATTTTTCAATGATTGCATACCTGTTTCAATATACGTGTCATAATTACTACATCCAGTCATTACAACTAACAGAAAAAGCATAACAAAACTTAATTTTTTCATGATGTTTTCTCCTTTTCTTTGCCTGCTCACTTTACTGTAACATACATGAAAAAGAGTTTCAAAAACTAAAATACTAATTTAGTCATTTTTATATTGTTAAATTTTTCTTTTAGGCCGGCACATTCACTTGTTTTTTCGCCATATGCTGCTTTACTCCAACTAATACAACTAACAATAAGCCTCCGCCCAATGTCATCATAACGATGCTAGTTGGCAACATATCTAATAATAATCCATATACAATCATGCCAAGCGGCGCGATTGCAGTAGCGATTGTTTCAAGTAGGCCGAATACACGCCCTAAATAGTTTGGATCTGTCGTCTTTTGCATATGCACTTGCATCGGGATATTTACAACCATCATTGATATACCAGTTAAAATCATAAAAGTGATATAGTAAATAAAACTTGCTACTTTCGGAATGGTAACTAACAATGGAAAGACTGTACATAAACTCAAGCCCGCAAATAAAAACAGCCCAATATAAACAGAGCGAAACGGATTATTCACTTCTTTACGTACTGATAAAACGATTGCACCAATTAGCATCCCAACTGCTAACATTCCCTCTACAACACCGAGTTGCTTCGAGGATAAATGCAAATTTTGAATAATAATATATGGAAGTGAAACGAAAAGTGCACTCGCAAAAAAGTTTACCCATAATGCAATTTTCATTAAACCATATATTTCATGCTGTCGTTTTATATATGAAAAACCTTCTTTTATACTCGTCAAGAAATGCTCTTTACTTTCGGCCAATTCTTTTTTATATAAATCAAATATGATAAATAATTGTATAATAACTGCTAAAAAGAATGTAATACTATTTAACAGGAAGAAAGATTTAATTGAAAAGAAACCAAATACAACTCCACCAATAATCGGCGCTAAAATATTCGATAAAGATGCTGCCGTCTGGTTCAAAGCACTCGCCTTTTGAATACGCTCCTCATCTACTAAATTAGGAATAGACGAAGTTAATGCTACAGAATAAAAACTTGCACAAATTGATAATAATGCTGCTGAAACATAAATAAACAGAAGTGACGGCCCAAAAGTAGTCGCAAGAATAAACATAATAAGCATCGTTAAACTACTTAATAAATCTGTGCCAATGACAAGCCATTTTCGATTGACGCGGTCAGCTACAGCACCTGCAATCGGTCCACAAATCATTCTTGGTATTGATCCGCAAATAAGTGTAGTTGCAAATCCCATCCCTGAACCAGTTGTCTTTAATACGTATAACCCCATTGCAAACGTATAAATACCCGCCCCTAACAAAGACGTCATTTTTCCAATCATCATTAAAATAATATTTCTCGTTGCTACCTTCATTTTCGAATCATTTTGACCTATACTTACATCCCCCATAATGACACTCTCCCCCTAAAAGTTAAATTGTGTTAAACTTATTATATATTTAACTTTCCAATTTTTACAACAAAAAGTTTAATTGTATTTAACTTTTTTAACTATAAAGGAGCAATAATATGGAAACTCTCGGCGAAAAAATTAAAGCATTACGAAAAGAAAAAAAACTTACACAAACAGAACTAGCTGGCTCAGAACTGACAAAAAGTATGTTAAGTCAAATTGAGAATGGAAAAGCTACACCCTCCATGAAAACATTACAATATATCGCTGAAAAACTTGGGTGCGAAACGAGTTTTTTACTAGAAGATGATGATGTAGAAATTGTAGAACTGATTCAACAAATGGAACAACTCATAAAAGCAAATAATTGTGATAAAGTATATAACACTTTACTACCTATCGTTCAAAAAGAGCTACCTCTTACTTTAAATACGGCTCGTTTATATAAACAATTTGTAACCGCTGCAGCTATAATGAAAGATTATAATATAGAATATTACGTTGAAAAGGCTACTTCTATTTTTGAAAAATATACTTTATACCGTGACAGTACGGAAACAAAATTAAAATTATCTTATACGATATTCACACGTAAAAAGTATGCTGAATGTTTACAACTTATAGCTAGTATCCGAAATGACTATGAAGAGAAACATTTAGAAATGGATCTTATCATACATATCGAGTTATGTTTATATGAAGCAATTATTTTACTTGCATGTGGTAATTATGAAAATTGTGAAAGAGTCATTTTAGATGCACTTGCCTTTTCAAAAACACATCAAGTGTATTATAAAACAGATGAATTTTACCGCATATTATCTTATCAAAAAGTCATCACGGCTGATAAAGAACAATATTTACACTACATAAAAAAATCTGAGCAATTTGCCATTTTCACAGAAGATACTTTATCTGCTGCGATTGTTGATATTTTAAAAGCGTACTACTACAATACAATTACTAATGAATATACAATCGCATTAGAGCATCTAGAACAATTTCGAGAAAAACTAAAAGATGAACCACTTTTTCAAGATGACGGATTATATTATCTTGAAAAAGGAAAAGCTTTGTACGGTTTAAAACGTTACGAGGAAGCTTTGAAAACATTACAACGTGCTATCCTACCAGATTATATGAATCATCCACTTGATCAAGCGTGGCTTACAACAGCAGGGGCATATCGCGCTCTTTGTTACGTAAAACTTAATGATAAAAAAAGCGCTCTTGAAGAAATAACAGAAGCAAACCAATTCATACAATCTTATCCCGATTCCATATTCTCTTCATTCATTAAAGAAACATTACAAATAATACAAAAACTTTAAAAATGTCTCGAAATGGTATATTATCCCTCCTTTTTAGCAAAGATAATAATGATGGGAGGAATATAAATGAATATAGAACGTGCAAAAGAGCTTTCTGTATCAGCAGAACATGCCAATGTCAGTTTTCAAGGTATGCCTGTTATGATTCAACACGTCGACGAAAGCAGCGAAACCGCCCGCATATATGAAGTTAAAAACCCAGGACGCGAATTAACGGTTCCAGTTAATAGCTTAGAGGAAATATAAGCAATGCCACTTCAAATTTTTTGAAGTGGCATTTTTCTTTTTTCTATAAAGAAGCTCGTGCTTCTTTTCTTTTTATTTCGTGCTAAAATTCAAACTATAAAATGATTTTAAAGGGGACATTTGAATGGAGAATACTTCACAAAAAAAGAAGCCTTATTATGCAGTTATATTCACTTCTAATTTATCGACTGATACAACAGATTATAGTACCATTGCCGAAAAAATGGAGGAACTCGCAAAGCAGCAGCCTGGATTTTTAGGTGTAGACAGTGCACGAGATCATTCGGGTCTCGGAATCACAATTTCTTATTGGGAATCACTTGAAGCAATTGACAATTGGAAACAGAATGCCTTACATAAAGAAGCGAAAAAAAGAGGCCGTGAGCAATGGTATGAAAACTTCCACCTGCGCATCTGCCTTGTTGAGAAAGAATTTAAGTTTCATAGAGGTACATTGTAACTATGAAGAAAAAATTAGCTCTCGTTGCTGTTCATGAAATATATGGTGTGAACGACCATATGCATCACGTAATTGACCACTTCACTTCATCTCATATCGATGTATTCTGTCCTAGTCTTTTACAATCACAGCATGCTTTTCATTATAATGATGAAGAAAAAGCATATCAGTTTTTTATGAATCATATTGGATTTGATGATGGAAAAAAGCAAATTGAAGAATTCATTACTCGTCTTTCTAGTAGTTACACACACATTGGACTTATTGGCTTTAGCGCTGGAGCTACCATCTCATGGCTATGTAGTAACAATCCGAAAATAGATTTTATTATCGGATGTTACGGTTCCCGTATACGTGACTATGTTCATGTTAAGCCTACATGCGCTACATTGCTTCTTTTCCCTGAAAAAGAAGCTAGCTTTTCAGTATCCTCTTTAATGAAAACATTAAAGAAACAAAATAACCCTTTAATAGAAATACAGCAACTGCATGGTGAGCATGGATTTCTAAATCCGTACTCGGAAAAGTATAACGAGCACTCTACAAACAAAGCATACAATTTAATAGATTCGTTTCTTACGCAAACAATACGATAAAGGAGTTTTTTATGCAACTTACATTACTTTCTCTCATATTCATTATCATTCCTTTTATTGCAGTACTATCTCTTATCTTTATATCAGTTAAAAAAGGGACATTTTTAAAACGTCCCTACTTACAATCTATTATCGTTTGCATTTTATTTTTTACAAATTGGATTTTATATTTAACAACTTTTTATTCGTTACTCCCCGAGAAGGTTAGTGCGTTCATCTTCTTACCCATTTGGTTCTTCCTTTGTATTTTAGGATGTATCGTTTTCTGGCGTGAATGGAGAAATAATCGTGTGTTTTCGATATCCATTGGGTTTCTTTCCTTTATTAGTTTTCTATTTGGGTTATTGTTGTTAGTTCTTTCGGGGATGTAAAAAAAGGAAGAAAAGTCCACTTTCAACTTTTCTTCCTTCTATGTTTACCTTTAGACTTCACTGTCACTGATTCACAAGGTGTATAATATATTTGAGGTGTCGCCTTATCAACAAACATCATAAACGTAATAAAGCCGATAATAAAAAAAATAAACAACGTTAACAAAATTGCTCCTATCGTTAAAAGTATCATAACACCACCCCTATATCTTTCATGTTATTACACCTTTCGCTATTAAATGAGCTGAATCCTTTTTAGAAAAAGAAACGTAACAAAATAATCACAATCACGCCAGTTAATACTGTTCCTAATAGACTACGAGTATATATTGCAACAAGAAATGTCGGAATTGCCGCGATAAGATAATCCCACTGCGTCGTCTCATGCATAAATAAGACTTGTGCTAACAGTGCCGCTAATATCGCAATTGGTATGTAATTTAACCATTTTAAACCCCAATCTGGAATTTGTAGTTTGCTAAATACGAGAAGAGGTAATATGCGTGGCACGAGTGTGACAGCTCCTGCTGCTAGTAAAAGTAATAATACATCTAATCTCATTTCCATTTTTCAATCACCATCCCAATCGTTGCAGCTACTAGTGTTGCAATAATAACTGCTATACTATCTGGCATAAATAGGTGTGAAACATATGCGATAATAATTGCTATAATTGCAACAGTTACATGAATTGCTAGTTTCGGTTTACTACTTATGAGCTGAAGAACAAATAATCCGATAAACATCGCTGGTAATGCATAATCCATCCCGTACGTATGAGGGTCTGGTATCCACTCACCAAATAGGCCTCCAATAATAGTAGCAAGAATCCAATTTAAATACGCTGTTACATTTAGCCCGATCATCCATCTTTCGCCTACATATCCTTTTTGCGCTGCATGCTGCACTGCAACACCGAAAGTTTCATCTGTAATTTGTGAACCGATGACTAAGTTTTTAAATAGAGGAATTTTTGTAAAGTACGGTGCAAGTGCTGCACTCATTAAAAGGTGGCGTAAATTAACAAAAAAGACGGTGAAAATAATTGCGGAAGCAGGAGCACCTGCTGCATACATACCAGCTAATATAAACTGAGCAGAACCTGCATAAATTAAAGTGGACATAAAAGCAATTTCAATGATGGAGAAACCTGCTGTTTTCGCAATAACACCTGCTGCTATACCGATGCTCAAATAACCAAATACAGTTGGTAAACAATCTTTTACTCCTTGTTGAAATGTATCATCGCTCTGCAAAGCTACATGTGCCTGAGCTTTACTCATCCTTATCATCCTCCATTCCTTCTAAAGTTCGTTTTCCTGTTACGACATGAACTAAATCTATATTTTCACGCCATAACGTATCTAACTTATCAGCCCCAAATTCCTTCGTGATTTCTTCAACCATAATATCGTGCCGCACATACTCTGTAGCAACGAGAACTAATGCTGGGTCATACGTTGTAACGGCCCATGAAGTGCTATCATTTGAGAAGTTCGCAATTAATACTTCTTCCCCGTCACGCGCGATTACAGTTAAATGACCACCCATTCTCTTTTCAACAACGTGGGGCGTCATATAATTATGGTGAAACGTCGCGCCTATTTTTGTATTGGGAGCGCCAAATAAGATTGAAAATATATGTACGCCTTCTTCTTCTTTCCGATGAATGAACGGCTCAATTTCATGCACTTGATCTTCCCATACAGAAATCCATAACTCTTCCTTTGCCCTATTAATTATATTGCATATTTCTTTTAAAACACGATCATTTGAGCGAATATGCGAAATTACATCTATTTGTCGCTCTTGTTCCAAACAATTTAATTTCTCATCTAAAAATTCAAAGGACTTCTCAAAATCTTTTCGCATTCGATTCATTAATTCCGTAGCTGGTACTGGGACATATTTCACAGGTTCTGACGGAACGATATGCACCGCTCCTTTATCCATTAACTTACCAAGCACTTCGTAAATCATGGAACGAGGTACCCCTGTTTGTTTACTCACTTCATACCCTGTTACTGGGGAATGTTTTAAAAGTCCAATATATGCTTTACATTCGTACTGGGAAAAACCTAACTTTTGTAACTCCTTTATTATTTCATCCATCTGTAACACCTCACATTCTATATAACTCTTATTTCAAAACGATACATGTATATTAGTAGTTATTAGTATACCTACTAATATAAAAAAACAGACCTACAAAGTCAATTGATAATTCTGAAATTTCAAAACAAAAAAAGACTTCCGCTAACGGGAGTCCTTTATCTCAATATTTCATTCGCTTCTTTTTCATAAATTTTATCAAATGAAGTCATAATGCGTTGTGACGCTTGGATCATTTTTTGATTCGTCATAAGATCCGCTATCTCTTTCGTCATATCTACATTTGAATTTTCTAGCATATGATTTTTTACTATCCCTGTACCATTCGGTAAATCAGCAATATTTCCTTCAGCTAGTGTAAAGCTTTTATTTTCACGTTGCACAAGACGATTATTCGTTTCTGCATCTACTGTTTTCGTTTGCAAACGTGCAATATTATTCTGTGTTATTTCATCATACAATGTACCATCTGCTTGTACAGCGACCTTTGCGCCTTCTGGAATACGAATGCGCTCATTATTCTCTCCCATTACGAAAGCACCTGAAGATGTTTGTAAATACCGATCGCTATTTACTGTAAAACTACCATCTCTCGTTAAAAATGTTTCATCATTTTTAGATGTAACGAAAAATGATGATGTACCAGCTGCCCCGTCATCTAAAAAGAAATCTGTAGGGCTATTCGTAATTTGTATATTCCCTTGCGCTAAATTCACATGGGTCGCAGCTGGCACTACAGCATAATCAACCTTACCGATATTTGTCGTAGATCCATCTCCGCTTCGATATGTATCTTGTACATCAAATACTTTAGAAGTCATATTTTCTGCTTTAAATCCTGTCGTTTGAGCATTTGCAACGTTATTCGAATGAACATTAATACGCTGCATGTAATTCATCATACCCATAGAACCTATATAAAGACCATTCATACTCGTTTGAATAAGGCAAGCACCTTATTCTTCACCTCTTTTCTACGATGTTTGTAACATTTGTTTTGCTAAATGTTCAGCTGTAGCGATATGGATATGTTGCTTCACGTCTTGTCCGTCTGTCATTAGTACAATGGGAGCTGATGATACTGCTGGAATTTTCAGCAATTCGCCACTACTAGCTGTTTCATCAAATTTCGTAAACACAATTCCATCTATATGAATATCTTTAAAGTTCGTAATGATTTCAATCATATCTTTACTTTTCATAGAGGCTGATAACGTTAAACAAATGTAATCTGGTTCTACTTGTTCCATCGTTTCAATCATTTCTTCCACTGTTTCTGACGTACGATAATTTTTTCCAGCTGTATCAATTAATATATAATCGACGCGCGCTTCTTCTTTAAAATACGTAAGTGCTCTTGTCATTGCATCTTCATCACGCACAGCGATTACTTCTGATCCGATTGTCTTTACGTAATCTTGTAGTTGCTGCACTGTTCCAATACGCGAATGGTCTGTTGTAATAAAACCAACTGTTTTTTTCTTTCCATGAAACTGCCATGCCATTTTCGCCAGTGTCGTCGTTTTCCCAACGCCAGTCGGGCCGATTAAAGCAATTGTTTGTACCTCTTTTTCAAAGACGTTCTCGGTATTGAAATGAGATTTCATATCTTCCAATATATATCCGATCACCTCTTCTTCTGTAATCATCGTTGCCTTCTCAAACTTCACTTTTAATTTTTCAGCATATGCATGAATGAAATATTGTTCTACATCATTTTGTTCTAACATTCGAACTACTTTTTGAATAATAAACGGTACAGATTGTTGTGTTTCTTTTTTTACAACTTCTTCTTTTTTAGCAGAAACGATTTTTTTCTCAACATATTGCTTTTTCGTTACTCTCGTTTCTTCCGTCTGTTTCACAACGACGATTCCTTTTTCAAACAGCTTTAAGAGCTTCTCTTTCTTTCTTGCCCACTCTTCACTATTTCCTATTTGCATCGCCGCATATGACATAGAAGTCGTCACGTTTTCTAAATTGTGCAGTACAGATTGAATTCCATCCGCCTTCACAATTTCTTCTGCAGGGTCACCTACAACATCCATTAATTGTTCATGAAAGTGAGCTGTACTCTCATTCACTTCTTCCTGTTTATCCTCTGGAAAAGCAACTAACATTTCATAATTCTTTTTCCAAAAAAACGGGATATTTCGTTTTACACTTTCATCGACAACGTAATAATAATCTGTACCATATTGGTCAAATAACTTTCGATACAATTCATTTTTTGAAGCTGCTTTTATTCGCATTAACGCTTCTTTCTTTTCTGTACTTTCCATTACTTCACCCCCTACTATTCAATATAGGCAATTTGATCTACAACAATTTCTGGTGCTAATTCACTAATACAAAGTACTTGTGCTTCTATTTGATAACGCTCAAGAAGTCTTACAATCGCAAATCTGAAATCTTTTCTACGCGTTAATAACACGGGTTCTCTTCCCATTAAACGAGCTTGTTTAAAGAAGCGTTGTACTTGCTCAACGACACGCGTTTCTAAATCTAAATCCCAGTTTAATAAATAACCTTGGTAGGAATTGTTCACAACATCCGCATCTAACTCGATTGAATCCGAGAAGAGCGCCGCATATATTTTTCCGTCAGGATTTTTCGCATGTTCACAAATAACTTTTGAAATACACTCACGAACGAATGATGTTACACCGTCAACATGGTTTTGATAAATTTCTTTTCCGTCAATAATACCTTCGATAATGGTTGGTAAATCTCGGATGGAAATTCCTTCTTTTAATAGTTGTTTAATAACATTTTGAATGAGTGATAAATCGATTTCTTTCTTCTTAATCTCTTCCAATAAAACGCCATTATCATTTTCAAGCGAATTAATTAAGTCTTTCACATGCTGACGCTGAATTAACTCATGCAGGTTACGTCTAACGACAACATCTAAATGTGTAATTAATATGCTAAGTGGCTCTAACACTTGATAGCCTTTCATTTGTGCATCTTGTACCATATGCTCCAAAATCCAATATCCATCTTCACCGAAAATCGGATCTTTCGCTGGTTCCGCATCTAAATCAGCCATTACGTTCGGTGTTTTCAGCGCTAATAAATAACCTGATTTTAAAACCCCTTCAGCCGCCTTCGCACCTTTAATGCGAATGATGTAACGTCCGCGTGGCCTGAAACTCGTATTATCTTTAAAGTTAATGCCAGGAACATTAATACCAAGATCGGTAATAATCGACTTCCTCATTAGAACAACTTTATCACGAGCTGTTTCTCCGTTAATTTTCTGCTTTACAAGTGCCGCTAAATCTAAACCGAGTTCTACGATAATTGGATATTTATCTGTAAATACTCCGAATGAATCTTCTACTTGTTGTAGTTGTTCTTCATCACCTTGAATCATTTCTAATTCTTTTTGCAGCTCGTCTTCTTTTTCTTTCTTTATTCGCTGTTTATTGCGAACTCCTAAGAAAATAATTGTGCCTCCAACGAGTGCAAATGGTAGAAATGGTAGTGGTGTAAAGATACCCATTGCGATAAATAAACCACCGAGCGCATAGACAACGACTTCATGTGCTAATAACTCTTTAAAAATACCTTCTGTTACTGTATCAGGCGAACCGTCAAATACACGTGTTACGATAATACCTGTTGAAATCGCAAGCATTAACGAACCGATTTGGTTTACAATTCCGTCACCGACAGTTAACTGTGTATAATGAAGAGCTGCTTCACCAAAGCTCATTCCTTGCTGCATCATTCCGACAATTAAGCCGAAAATGATGTTTACGAATAAAATGACAATCCCGAAAATAACGTCCCCTTTAATAAACTTCCCGGCACCATCCATCGCTCCGTAAAACTCTGTTTCCATATTTAATTTTTTTCGTTTTGCCTGTGCATCTTTCTCTGTAATAATGCGTTGGTTTAAATCAGCATCGATCGACATTTGTTTCCCTGGTAAAGAATCAAGTGTAAAACGAGCCGCTACTTCCGCTGTACGAGATGCACCGTTTGCAACGATAAACTGGAATATGATTAATACTGTAAAAATAACGATACCAATTAATAAGTTTCCGCCAATTACGAACTGACCGAACTCTTCAATAACATGACCAGCATTTCCGTCTGTCAAAATCGCTCGCGTCGTCGAAACGTTAATCGATACGCGGAAAATCCCGATTAATAACAACATCGTCGGAAATGACTTTAATTCATCCCACTCGTTAATACTTGTCGCTCGCATATAAATAAGTACTGACATACTTAGTAGAAAAACGATAATGATATCAAGTATAAAGGGTGGAAGTGGAATTAAGAGCGCCACAACGAATGACGCTGCTAAAAAGATAGAAAAATAGGTTCTTGCCGAATCTATCTTAAACAAAGAGATCTCCTCCAAACGCGCTATTACACTTCAAGTTCGTTCGTTTGAATTAAATAGCGCATAACTTCAATTACAGCTACGTATAAATCTTCTGGAATCGCCTCATCTTCCTCGACTTGATAATATAAAGAGCGAGCGAGCGGGCGATTTTCCACCATTGGTATTTCTTGTTCACGGGCAAGCGTTCGTATGTATAAAGCGAGTTCATCTTCCCCTTTTGCTACGACAATTGGCGCTGCATCAACTTGTTTATTGTAACGAAGTACGACCGAAATGTGCGTCGGGTTGTTTACAATAAACGTTGCGCCATCCATCTTCTTCGCAATTGTCCCTTGCAATATGGCGTGCATAAAGTTTTTTCGTTTCCCTTTTACTTGCGGGTCCCCTTCATTATCTTTATGCTCCCTTTTCACTTCTTCTTTTTTCATCTTAATATCTTGTTCGTACTCCCATTTTTGATAAATAAAATCAATGATAGAAAGGACGATTAAAATAATTAAAATAGCTAAAAAGATAAATTTAATTTGTCTAATAATTTCAGTAAGTGACGCCGTCCAGTTAAAACCAATCATACTTACAATTGTCTCTAAATTCTTTTTAAAGAGAACGTACGAAACGTAACCGATTAATCCCATATAAAACAATGATTTCAAAATATCTACTAAACTTTTACGACTAAGTAGTCTCGTAAAATAGTTTTTCGGATTAATACGTGATGCTTTCGGCTTAATGACTTTAGAAGAAAATAAGAAACCGACTTGAATCATATAATTGAATAAATGAAAAGCGTATACGAGTATTAATATGGGAGCTGATACTTTCAGTAGTAATATTCCCATTAAATAAAAATACTCAGTCGAATCTGTATTTTTTCCAATTTGATCAAATAGCACCGCTACGGAATTCGCAATTTCAAACCCTAACCAATCTCCAAAAAAATAAACGACAACTGCTAATACGAGAATGGAAAATAAATTATTTAAATCTTTACTCCGGGCAATATTCCCTTCTTCACGCGATTTTTTACGCTTCTGCGGGGTGGCCTTTTCAGTTTTATTATCCTTTGCCATGCGCGTCCCCCTACTTCGTTAAGAAAAAGTCAAATAGTTTCGTATATTCCTCAAGTAATACATCTGTCATATTTTTAAACACATAACCGAGCATTGGTACACTCATCGCAATAAACAAAATACCACACGTAATTTTAATGACATACGCATTCATAAAAACGTTTAATTGCGGGGCGTTTTTTGCGATTAATATAAGAACAAAGTTAATGATAAATAAACTTCCCATAAGCGGAAGAGCAATTTCAACCGCTGATGTAATTGCAAATAATAACGTTGCGAGTAGACTATCTAAAAAACTAGTCGTCAGCAATTTTGAAATCGCCTCTGTATATTGAAACGACTTTAAAATCGTGGCAACGAAATAATTAATGCCGCCAAGTGAAATAAAAATAATAAGAAAAAATATATCAAAAATGGTTGATAGTAAAGTAGACTGCGATCCTGCATTCACATCAAACAAACTTGCTTGTGATAAACCGATATCAAAGTCTAAAATATGCCCGGCCATTTTTGGAATGTTCCACAGCATTTCTACAATTTTGGCAAGAGATACTCCAATTACAATTTGCGTTCCTGCATAAGCGGCTACATCCCAAACTGTCTTTATATGAGAGACATCCACTTGATCCGCAACTGCAATCGAAAGACCAAGCCAAAATGTAACCTTTGCCATTGCTGGAATCGATCGACCTGCGAAAAACGGTAAAAAATATAAAAATGAAGTAATGCGGCAAAACGCAAAAAACGTCGCCGCCCATAATTCCATATTCATTTCGGTTCACCTATCTTAGTACGAACGCAATAGCGATGGAATTTTATCAAATAAATCTAAAATGAGCATCGTTAACTCTTGAAACATCCACGGACCTAAAATGATAATAACGAGTACGATACTCGCCATTTTCGGTAAAAACGTCAGCGTTTGCTCTTGAATTTGCATCATCGCCATAATGACAGCGATAATAATAACGACGATCATACTAACGCCGGCAACCGGCATTAAAATCATTACCCCTTTATAAAAAAAGGTTTGAAAAATATCTATAATTGGTGACGTATTCATTCATATGACTCCTATCACATAGCATCAAACGCTTCAGGCGACCGTTTTAAACATAATGTCGACGATTTTTGTATACCCACCTAAATATACGAAAACGAGTATTTTAAACGGTAAACTTAAAATCATCGGCGGTACCATCATCATCCCAAGGTACATTAAAAGTGTACTAATAATTAAATCTATAAATACAAACGCTAAATAAATGAACATCCCCGTTAATAATCCTTTTTGAATTTGCGTTAACGTAAAGGATGGTACGAGCGTAAATAAGGAAAGGTCTTTCAAATCTTTCGGCAACTCTTCTCCGCGCACTTTCAGCATCATTTTTAAATCATGCTTATACGTATGCTTCGACATATAATCCTTCATAATAGGAGCTGTCGTCTCCGCGGCTTGACTTACTGTTATTTTCTCTTTCGTCATTGGATCCCACACATCACTCTTCAGTTGCCCAAGTACAGGCTGCATTGTAAAAAGTGATAAAAATAAAGCAAGTCCAACAAGTACTTGGTTCGGCGGTAAATTCATTACCCCAAGACCTTGACGTGTAATTCCAAGAACAATCATAAAATACGTGAAATGGGTAAATAATAGAACGATAGAAGAAGATAATGATAAAAGGGTAACAAGTGCAAATAACTGTACACTTGAATTACTCGTAAACTCTTTTCCATTTTCAAAATTAATAAAACCGTTCGGGGCTGCATACGCTGGACTTACAAAAACAAATGAAAAAATAATAGAAAATAAGAAAATAACGGTACATAACGATAATTGTTTCTTTATTCTCATGATGGATCCTCTACTTTTTTCGTTTCACTCTTCACCGCATCTTCTAGCGCTTGTTGAAACTGATTTCCTGTTCCTGTTAATTGCACAGATTGTACACCGTTATTACTAATAACAGTGAATACTTGCTTTCCGTCCACTTCAAACAAAAAGGCGCTCGTTTGATGATTTAAATACACGCCGTCCTTCACTTGAATATGGCCATTTTCTCCTTGCTTAAAAAACTGCTGTTTACGCGTCTTTTTCGTCATATAATATGCACCATAGCCGAGCGCACCAAACAGTAAAACGACTTGAAATAAGGTCGTCATATACGACATATGACTCCTCCTCTACTCTTTATCTTTCATTTGACTTTGCGCTTTCATAAGCGCAGCTTGCTTCTTGTCAGCTTCAATTTCAGAAATAATAATGCCAAACTTCTCATCCATTACAATTGCTTCACCAATGCCGACTTTCATATTACTTAAATACACATCTACTTTATGTCCTAAGTTTTTCTCTACTTCAAGAACATCGCCAACTTTTAATTGCTTCACGTCACCAAGTGTAATAGATGCCTTCCCAAGCTTTACACCTAAATCAATCGAAATATCTGAAACAGTATCAATATGTGCTTTACCTACTTCATTTCGCTTCCTTGCAAATTCTTCTAACCCCATTAACGACACAGGAGATACTTCATGCTTCATATAGACCCTCCTACTCTACAAAACTTTTAAATAGAAGCGCCTTACGCGTTCCATCTTTCCCAATAAAACAATTAAATTTATGCTTTCCATCGACATAACCAAGTAATTGATCCGAAACTTTCGTATGAAGCGGAATAATGTCACCTTCTTCAATTTGCTCAATCTCACCCATTGTCATCTTCTGCTCACCAATCGCAACGTGAACAGGTTTATACAGTTGGTTTACTTTCACTTCTACTTCAGATGTATACTTTTTACGCTTATCCGAAGAATGTTCGACAATATTTTCAGACGTTAACTTATCCATTATTTCTTCGACAGATAAAAACGGAATCCCGATACGAACCGTCGTATTCCAAAAATCCGTTTTCATATTTACGTTCAGCAATGAAATAATATCGCTCGCTGTCGTAATCTTAAGTGCATTTGGATCCGTTTCTGTCGTTACAAATGTCGGCTTAATCGCAATAACACGCTCAAATGATTGTTCTAAATTTTTACAAATAAGAGCGAATATATTATCAAGTGTTAAAAACTCAAATGCAGTAAGTGGTCTTCGCATCGTAAACGCACGCTTACTATCTCCGCCGAGCCAACACTCATGAATATAAATGACAAATGCTAAATCAATCTCAACAACAATTTCTCCAAGCTCTGGAAGTCCAAGATCAATAACGCAATATAAATAATAATCTTTCGGCATTTTCTCCACATATTCACTCGTAAATGGAACTTGCTCAACGGTCGAAGGCTCTAGTTCAATGGGAATACGCATACGAGCCGAAAGCGCTTGTGACGTCTGTTTACCAAACGTAGAAGCAATCGCTTGCAAACTACGTAAATGCTCAACACCGAACTTCTCTGGCCTATTAAAATCATACTCTTGAAATTTATCTTGCTTCCCTGCTCCTTGTGCGAAAGCTGGCATTTCCTCGCCTTCATTCACCGCCTTCAGCAGGGCATCAATTTGTTCTTGGCTTAATTTATCGCCACTCATGAAAATCCCCTTCCCTACCTTTTCAACTCAACGATTTCAACATACATCTTCCCGTTTTTTGTCAAAATCTTTCCGGTTCCAATCTCTTCATTCTCAAGCATAATACGCACCGTATTTTTCGTTGAATTTTCAAGACGATACAATGTACCCTTCGTAATATGAAGCAGATCCTCAATTTTCTTTTTCGTATTTCCGATTTCAAAATAAATTGTTAACGGAATATCATCTTGTAATTTCAAATCTAGCCAACTCCCATATCTTGTTCACAAAAAATTTCTATTCTATATATAATGAAGTTCCTTATTTTGAAACGTCGATATTCAATATTTTTTTAATATATCCTTGCGTTTCTTTAAATGGCGGTACGCCTCCGTACTTTCTCACATTACCTGGACCAGCATTATAAGACGCAAGCGCAAGAACAAGATCACCATTATATTTCTTTAAATAACCGCTTAACTCTTTCACGCCGCCTTCAATACTTTCAGCTGGTGAAAATGGATTCTTCACACCCATCTCCTTCACATTCGCTGGCATAAGTTGCATAAGCCCCATCGCCCCTGCAGGTGACACCGTTTTCGGATTAAAATTAGACTCTACTTCAATCATTTTTTGAATTAACGTTTTCGGAATTCCGTATGTACGACTAACGCGATCAATAATATCCTCATACTTCCCTTCATTTGAAGAACGTATTTTCTGAATATTATATTTATCGGTTAATCTCCACGTATCAGCACCCTCATTTTTTGCTTATGGGAAGCGTCGCTCAAACTCTTTTTGCGCAACTTGCACTTCATCTACTTTCTTCGTTTCAGACTTACTTGCTTCATCCACTTTACTAGACTCACCTTTAGGAACGAGCGTTTCTATTTTCGTAGATTGTACCGGCTGACTCATATCTTCTACTTTTTCCGGCTGAATAGTAGCCTTCGTCTCCTTCGCAGGATCGTTCTGCAATTTCTCTTGAAAACGACTACTAACGAACGCCTGCGGACTACTTAACTTTTGCTGAAATTGTCCTTTTTTATACGCAAGCACTTCTTTTACTATATTTCCAACTACCATAATATCACCTTTTCGGTAAACAAAGATATTCTAATATTAGAGTTTTTTTTAAAAGTTTGCAATAATCCTTTGTAATAAAAAAACAACTAAATTGTTAAACTGTTATTTTCTTATATTTGTTAATTCAAATTTTAAGTTGACACTTGATATAGCAAGGATTACAATAAATCCGAAATTGTTTTTTTTGTATATTACCGTTTAGTAATTTATAGAAAAATCAAAATCAAAAAATGGGGGTTCTAAATATGAGAATTAATACAAATATCAATAGCATGCGTACACAAGAGTACATGCGCCAAAACCAAGCAAAAATGAGTAACTCAATGGACCGTTTATCAAGCGGTAAACGTATCAACAACGCTTCTGACGACGCAGCAGGTCTTGCAATCGCAACTCGTATGCGTGCACGTGAAAGCGGATTAGGTGTTGCCTCCAACAACACACAAGACGGTATTTCTTTAATCCGTACAGCTGACTCAGCAATGAACTCAGTATCTAACATCTTACTTCGTATGCGTGACCTTGCTAACCAATCTGCAAATGGTACGAATACAGACGACAACAAAGCTGCATTACAAAAAGAATTTGCTGAATTACAAAAACAAATTACTTATATTGCGGACAATACACAATTCAATGATAAAAACCTACTAAAAGATGATTCAACTATTAAAATCCAAACTCTAGATTCTAAAGATTCTGATCAACAAATTGGAATTGATTTAAAATCAACTTCACTATCAGCACTTGGTATCGAAAAGCTAACAATTGGTTCTTCTGCAAATCCACTTGCTAAAGCAACAATCGAAGCAAAAGATGCTTATGATAGTGCTAAAGTACTTTCTGATGCTGCGCGTACTGATATTGAAGATAAAGCAGGGGCAACATCTCCTAATACTGATGCCCAAAAAGCACTTGCTTATATTGAAGCAAAAGAAGCGCTCGCACAAATTAAACCTGGTGAAGATGGATATGAAGGTGCTGCTGATGAGGTCGCAGCCAAAGCCAAAGAATTAACTAATGATGCAAAAGGTTTAGTTGATGCATATGAAACAAAACTAGCTGCTACTACTGCTAAAAAAGCTGAATATGATGATGCGAAGATTGCTTCTAATGCAGATACTGCTGTTGCAAAAAAATTAGTAACAGCGTACGAAGATGCTAAAAGTGCAATTACCAGTCCAGATACTGAAACTGAGGGAACAAAAGCTGCTAAAAGTTACATTGATGCGAAAGCTGCTCTTGAAAAAAATCCTAAATCACCTGAGGCGAAAACACAATTTGAAGAAGCAAAAGCTAGTATGGAAAAAAATGCTGATGCGAAAGCACTAGTTGCTACATATGAAAGTGCTAAAACAGCTGCTACAAACGGTACTCCATTAAATGCAATTGAAAACATTGATGCGGCATTGAAAAAAGTTGCTGACAATCGTGCAACTCTAGGTGCTACATTAAACCGTCTAGACTTTAACGTAAACAACCTTAAGAGCCAACAATCAAGCATGGCATCTGCTGCTTCTCAAGTAGAAGACGCTGACATGGCAAAAGAAATGTCTGAAATGACTAAGTTCAAAATCTTGAACGAAGCTGGTATTAGCATGCTTTCTCAAGCGAACCAAACTCCACAAATGGTTTCTAAATTATTACAATAATCCATTTGAGTTAGTTTCAAAAATAAACCTCTCTGCTTGCAGAGAGGTTTATTTTTTCTATATAGATAGATTAAAAGATTTTTAAACTTAATAATAAACGCTAGCCAATCCTTAGTGAGTTATATACGTGGTAATCCATTATATATCAATTAACAAGAAGATAAACGACACTTTTAATACCCTTCCAAATAATCAAATTCCACAAAAAACAAAAGGGACATACATAAAATCTATGTATCTCCCTTTTATTTTGTACCCAATACTTTATGGCGTTACCGTCACAACTTGTCCTCTGCGGTCGACCATTATTTTCATGTTTCCGTCTTGTGCGTTGTATAATCCTATTTTATGTAATTCTTTTTTGCAGTCTTTCACAAATTTCGGCAGTTGACGAATTTGATCGATATCGGAACTCGTAATGAAGTTAATGACATGACACGTCATATCTTTAACATCTTGTACAAGTTCTTCTTTCTCTCGTTGTAACCTCTCATTTTCTGCTTGTAGCAATTGCAATTCATTTTCTATACTACGTGCATCTTTCTCATCTTTCAAACGCTCTGCAGCCATGCTAGAAAGCTTATATATCCCTTCCATAAACTGGTGCAGTTCGTGTTCTTTCTTTTCACTATTGTTACGAATCGTGTCAAAATTATCAACGATACCAGATAGAACTGTTACGAGGCTTTTTTCATCCTCTTCAACTACAGCGACTTCTTCCTGACTCTCTATTATTGGTTCAGCCATTACTTTTGCAGGGGTATATTTTCGTTTTCGTCCCGGTTTTTGTTTTTCAATGTTTTCAAACGGTATTTCCTGTTTTTTTAATTTATAATACGTATTTTGTAATTGACTTTCTGTTTTTGGAAATATATTCAGCTCATTTTTACTAACGTATTTTGAAATATTTGCGATGTTTAAACCGTGACGCTGACAAAATTGATACACTTCATACAGTAGCTCTAGTTCAGACTTCAGCCACGTAACTGCTGATTTTTCATAGGCGCGCATCCCGCCACTTTTTTCTATATCTATTTGAAATAATACCATTCTATTATATAAATCAACTAGTTCTTCATACTTTACTCGGAATTGTTTCTCTATTTTTTTAAATTCCGTTTCTAATTTCATATCGTTCATTTCATTATTTGACATGTTTTGTAAAAGACTTAATACATTGATTGCTGTGTGGTGATACATACTCTGTGCCACTTCCCCTCATCCTTTCACAATTCTCATCTGACTCCCATGTCTTTTAAGAAAATAGCAATTTTTACATATCCACATTATAACATTTCGAAATTATCTGTCAAATAATTAACATACACAAATGTATAGAAAGTATAAAAATAGAAAAACTAAATTTTTTGAAATAATATATGTATAAGTGTATTTTAAAAATAATCTACTTAATTATATTATACGGTATTTCGAATGTCTTTTCACCGAAAAAATTTGCGCTACCACGAAATCGTACTAGCATGATCCAAAGATACATTCTCTTATCTTTTTAAATAAAAAAGCATACTACTTATTCATGAAACCAATCCACAATACTACATACCGCCACAAACACTCTCGAAACGTTTCATTCCCCTGCCTATGTAACCTATAAAATACTAAAAAGGAACTAACCAAAAACTCACATGGCTAGTTCCCTTCTCTCTACTAAAAGAATAGAGGTGTACACTGGTTCTGCAAAGCCTCGCTCGAAGACTCACTTCTTATACTTACCTAAGAACTACTTCATATCTCTGGTCTCACATCGTTTGGACCTCTATTAGGCACTGACCGCTTCCACACACGGCTAGTTCCTCTATTCCAACTAAAAAAATGCTTTTTTTACAACACTAACTTATCTACTAAACCAATTAGCTCTTGAATATCTGGCTTACTTACTTGCGCATTTGCCCCTACCGCTTCACCTTTATGGAATAGCTCATTCGTAATTAATGAAGAGAAAATAACAACTGGTAAACGTTTCATTACTTCACTATCTTTAATTACTTTCGTTAAATGATGTCCATCCATTTTTGGCATTTCAATATCTGTAATTAGCAAGTGAATATGTTCAAACATTTTTTCTCCTTGCTCTTTTTCTAGTTTTTCAATATGCGCTAACGCTTCTGCACCATTACTGAAGAAGTTCATTTTTGAATATCCAGCTGATGATAATGTTTCTTCTAGTATTTGACGAAGCATTGCAGAATCTTCCGCAATATAAATAATTTTTTCAGCACGATCTGTTTTTTGCGCCAAACCAGATAATGTTTTCTTATCATAACCACCGTTACTAATTTCACAAACAATTTTTTCATAATCTAATAATAAAATGATTTTCCCATCTAGTTTTACAATACCAGATGTCGTTTCTTCTAGTCCCATAGATAATGAAGCTGGTTCATCAATTTGTTCCCATGAAATACGTTGAATGCGATGCACTTCATCAACACGGAAAATCACTTTCATTTGGTTTAATTCCGAGATAATAAATTTCGTTTGATCCAGTGGCTTTGTAGATTTTATATTGAGTGCCGTCGCTAAGTTAATAACTGGTAAAATTTCACCACGTACTTGAACAACACCTTCAACTGCATGATGAGATTCTGGCACAGTTGTAACAGGGAATGGGTTAATGATTTCGCGTACTTTCATTACATTAATACTAAATAGGTTTTCACCAACAGTATATGTAACAATCTCTAATTCATTTGTTCCGCTTTCTAATAAAATACTTTGTGCTTGTGACATAATGGTGTCGCTCCCCTTCCGTTATCTCCTTATATCTGATTATTAAGCTTTATTAAAACAGAAAAGTCAACTACCTATATAAATAATATAGGTAGTCAAACGATTCATTCATTTATAAACGATGCAAGTGCTTCTAATAACACTTCTTGTGCTCCTACAATTTCTGTCGGCATTGCTTCCCATTTTTTCGAAAGTTCCGTTTCCACTCTCACTCTTAACGCTGGATTCATTTCTTCTAGCACGTATTCTTTCGTTGCTATATCAACATCCAGTAGAGCAAGTGCATATAGTTCCGGATCATTTATTTTTTCAAATAACCGTTGCAATACTACCGGCGCTATATGTTTTAATTTTTCAATATGAATTTCCTTATCCGAAAATAATAACTCATATTGAATAAACGTAACATTTTCTTTAATTACTTGAAAGTAGCAATTATTTTTTTTATCATTCACAAAATAACCATTCGAATCTGCAATAATACTCTCTACTTTACGAATTAAATCTGGCAAACTACTCGCTGCCATTACAGTACGCTGCTCAATCTCACCTGGCGAAATGAATGTAACGCGATACTTATTCTGCGCCATCCTCCTCATCTCTCCTTTTATAGAAATTCAGTCTAATTATTTACTACAACTATCTTAAATTAACTTAACCTATTTCAATTCACTGCTTCTAGACTTGGATCAATCCTATCGTCAAAGAACGAAGAAGCACTAACCGCCATGTCCTTCTCTAAAACTTAATACAATAGAACCAGAGACATCACTCATACTACATCTTCTTAAACTATCCTAGTAACTCTTCATACCTCTGTTCTTAAACACCAGTCGAGCCTCTCTTAAGCACTAACCGCTCCAAACCACCGCTAGCCCATCTCTCAAAATCTAAAAAAGGGCTTTTAAGATCTTTTAAGAGCTTTTCAGTAACTCGATGTTATTGAACCAAAACGCAATTTGCTGATCCGTTATCCCTGATAACGTAACAAAAAACTCACGGCACTTCATCTCGTCCTTAAACAGTTGATACTTCCAAACGCCATAACTGCCGACACTTATGAAATATGATTCGTGAATACGGCCAATCATTGCTTGTTTTTCACCGAATGAATATGGCGGCACTTGCTTAATTTCAAATTGATCTGGTAAATATACATGCTCTTCTCGTTCCATTTTTAACACTTGCTCAGCAAGTTCACGTTTATTTTCGAAAAAAGGCAATTGTAAAATTCGCTCTTGTCTTGTCATACGAATAAAAAACCCTTTCTACTTCCTTACAAATTTTCTTTATGATTTATTATCGAATTAAGTTTACAACTTCATTTAATACTTCATCTGAAATTTTAATTACTTTCGCATTTCCTTGGAAGCCACGTTGGTATAGCATTAAATCAACGAATTCTACAGATAAATCTACGTTTGCACCTTCTTGCGCACCACCACGTACTTTTCCTGCACCATTTTGACCAGATACGCCAAGTGCTAAAATACCAGTTGTATTCGTCGCGGTATAGTTACCATTACCCGTTTTCATTAAGCCACCTTCGTTCGGGAACATCCCAACAGCTAATTGACCTGCAGCCTTCATACTCCCATCAGAGTACTTCACCATCACATATCCACCGTCAGCAATAAAGCAATCTTTAACAGTTGCCGCTGGTCTACCATCTACGTTTGTTACCGCTATCGTTTTCTCTGTCGGGTGGTTTGTTAATTTACTAAAATCTATTTTCACTGTTCCACCATTAAATGGAATCTCTGCTTCAGGATCTACCGGATCTGGCTTCCCTACCTTATTGAATTTCACATTACCAGCTGCTTCTTGGATTTCATTAAACCCTGTTTCTTTTTTCGTGTCATTACGCATCTTCACTGTATATTTATAATTATGTTCACCATCTTGTGTAAACTCCAAACGCATTGTCCACGTATTACCAGCATCATCGTATACAGGCAATTCTTGCGTAATATGTTTTGCATCAGATGGAATGTTCCCTCCAACAATTCCTTTTGACGTTCGAATACCACCGATTGCTGATCCCATTGGAATTTGCAATGGTCCCGGAATACCAGATAAGTCCACATTACCAGTTGATGGATCAGCTGGATAGGCGAATACATATTGACCTTCTGTATTCGTAATATAGTAATCTGAAGATATCGCAAACGTCCCTTTACGTGTAAATTCCATATTTCCAGCTTTTGAATCACCTACAAGGAAGAATCCATTCCCTTCCATTGCTGCTTGTGTTTTACCACCAGTTAACGTAATTGTACCATCGCTATAATCCGTAACCGTTCCGCTCATTTTCACACCGTTACCGATACTTTTTGGATTCGTTCCTGCGTATCTTTCATCGCCTTTTGCACCGATTGAATTGTTGTACAATAAATCATCAAACATCGCTTTTTGTTTTTTATAACCAACTGTTTGTGCATTAGCAATATTATTTGAAGTTACACTTAATGCATTTTGTGTTGCATTCATACCTGTAATACTTGTATATAACGCTTTAATCATAATGTATGGACACTCCCTTATGGATTTGCTATTTTACTTCTTCAGTTCCTTTTTGATCGTCTTTCTTTACATCTTCTGGATTCGTTTCTCCAATTGGTTTATCAGATACTCTCTCAACGAAGCGAAGGGATACCACTTTATCACCAATAACAAGCTGTACATCATTATTTTCTGCAAGGCGAACTGTCTCTACTTGACCAGCTACTTTGTTACCGTCACCGTCAACACCTCTTACGTACTTCCCTAAAAACTTCATTCCACCATCAAGCGCTGTCGAATACATCGTCATTCTTAAAGAGTCAACTGCCTTTGTCATATTTTGCACTTGTTCCATAAGAGATAACTGCGCTGTCTGATTCATCATTTGATTCATATCCATTGCATTGAATGGATCTTGGTGCTGAAAACTCGCTAAAAACAATTTTAGAAAATCATCTTTTTCCATTACACCAGGTGTTTTTTGTTCACTTGCTGATACTCCATTTGTTTGCCCTACTGGCGATTGTACACCGTTAACAGGGACATTACTTCTTTGCGCTCCTGCTTGTAACGGAATATGATTTGTACTCGTTGTATTTAATCCAACTGTTGGCACGCTTTATTCCTCCAATAATCCCGCAAATTCTTTTGATTGTTGATTCTCCTGTTTCGGACTTGCTAACTTCTGTTTTTGCCTTTGCTCTTGTTCTCGCTGTTCTTTACGGTTTTCATCTTTATCTGAATAACTAATTTGAATATTAATTTCTTTTTCTTTTAACTTGAGTCTCAATTCATCAAATATGATTTCAACACGTTTTTTCGCATCGTGTTTTTCCATTTCGACATGAACATCAATTTGATCTCCATGCTTTTTCATAAATACAGTTAATGTCCCTAGTTTCTCTGGGTTTAACTGAAATAAAACACGTTCTTGTTTCACTACAAATTTTTGCAATGCTTCTACTTGCGCTTCCATTTTCTTTCCTAAATCAGGTAATGCAACTTTCTCTGCACCGCCATTTGATTTTCCTATTTGATCCGTACTCGTCACTTTATTTAATAACTCCACACCAGCGGAACTCGAATCGTTTAATGCGTCAACTTCTGGCAACTCTATCTTTACATCGTCGCTCTCTAATTTCGGAAGATCTGCATCTAAGTCTTTAGACTCTTCTTGTTTCTTTGCGATATTACAAAATTCTGATTCTACAACTCTCAATACTTGCATCGTTTGCTCCGGCATCATCACTTTATCTAACACCATTTGCAATGTATCTTCTAAACAGATAGCATTTGTAATGCGCATATTTGAAAGAAGCTCTTGTAACTGTTGTAATTCAGCTGCAGGCAATTCGTTAAGTTTTATATTGCCGTGTTCTTTATATAACTCTTGTATTTTTTGTATGTATTGATATAACAATTTTGTTTGCACACGTAATTGTTCAATTGCAACCATTTGCTCTGATATAGCTAACAGTATTTGTTCTGTTTCTTTTTTCTCTTCTTTCTTTATAAGCGGCTCTTCCTTTTTCACCGGCTTTTGTACTAGAAGATACTCTTTCTTTTCTTCTGGCGCTTCCTCTTGCTTTGCTTTCTCCGTTTTCGGCCTTGTTTTATTTTCACTTCTCATCGTTTGATCGAATGCAGACTCTTCACGTTTCGGCTGCATTTCAAGACTTTTCTCTTCTTGCGGAGGTAAACTTTGTTGCACCGGTAATACAAACTGTAACACAACTTCCACCTCATCTATTTATACACATTTTTAAATCAAGAAGCATCTTTTCTTCTAACTTTTCTTGTGCTTTCGCAAGCTCCTTACAATCTTCTTGATACATTTCATCAATGACACGTTCTTTTTCTTTTATTTTTTCTAAAAGGCTTTCATTTTTTTGAATAAAACCTTCCGTTTTTTTAATTTTCCGATTCCATTCTTCTATTCTCTCAGGCGAAAATGTATGTGAAGACAGCATACCAGCCATAATACATTGCCCAGTTTGTACGACTTTACTTCGCGATTTCACAACATACAAATCATATTCTTTTTTTTGTTCTATTTTTCTTTTTTCAGCTGTTAGTTCGTACATTTCTTTTAAAATATGTTCTTTCTCTTGATTCATCTGCAATTTTATCGTGTCGTACTGCTGCTTATCCACCTATTTTCATAGCCCCTTCCTATTATAGCGCTCTCTTTTTCTATTATATAGTTTTTTCACAAAAAAATCTGTGAAATATTAAAAAACAAAAATAAGACCCCAAAACACGAGGTCTTATACAATATGATGCATCGCTTGGACGATATCTTCAAATTGAAAACGATCCGCTCGCCCTTGTTTTAAGAACGTATTTATACCTTCCACTTTATTTTTACATTCAAAAATATAAGCATTTTCTTCATTTTCTTGAATTGTTCCTAATTTGAAATACAATTCATTTTCCTTATAAATCGATAAGATTTTTCTCATTTCATTTGCACATTGCCAATGATTCGGTGATACGATTTCTTCCATAATCCTACTTACTGAATCTAATACAGAAATAGCTGGATAATGACTAAGCGTTGCAAGTTCACGCTTTAACACGATATGCCCATCTAAAATACCACGCGCTAAATCTGGTACTGGGCCATTTAAGTCGTCCCCATCAACAAGTACTGTATATATGCCTGTTATTGATCCTTTTTGTGTTTTTCCCGATCGTTCTAACAATTTCTTCATATAGCTTTCCATTAAGAGCGTTTTACCACCTATCGGTAATTCTTTTACGGCAATATCAACACTTCGGCGTGCATCAGCAAAACGAGTAACAGAATCCATCATGAGCAATACGTTATTGCCTTGGTCGCGAAAATATTCAGCGATAGATGTTGCAAGCTTGGCAGCACGAAGTTGCATGAGATGGCTTTCATCTGATGTTGCTACAACTACGACGCTTTTTTTCATTCCTTCTTCGCCTAATTCTTTTCGGATAAAATCTTTTACTTCTCTGCCACGCTCTCCTACTAAACTAATAACATTGATATCAGCTTTTGCGTTTTTCGCAATCATTCCGAGTAAAGTAGATTTACCAACACCAGATCCAGCGAAAATACCAATTTTTTGACCGATGCCAATCGTTAACATAGAATCTATCGATTTAATCCCTGTCTCAAATACATCGGTAATTTCTTCACGCTCAAATGCGTGTATAGGCGGGGCATCCAATTTTATTTTCTGGAGCGGCATATTTTCAGCGTTCTCATTTAACACTTCACCATTTGCGCTTAACACTTTTCCGAGCAAATGATTACCACGAGGTACAACAACGTCTTCAGCAATTAATGTAACTGAATCTCCGTAACATACTTTTTCCGTCTGTTCAAATGGGAGTAACATATTATTCTCTTTTTCAATCGCAATTACTTCACATAAGACATTATGTTCCCCAACGAGGCAAACATCTCCAATCTTCGCTTTCGGCCCTTTCGCTACGAAAAACTGCTCTTGTACACTATGAACTTTACCAACTTTCGTATACAGCGGTGTTTTAATGAACATATTCCATTTAGCATTCTCATTCATTAAAAGCCTGCTCATACGTTTTGCTCCTCAAATACTTTCTCTTCTTCCCATTTTTGACGAAGTTTCGCAAATATAGGTGCAAATTTAAATTCGAAAAATTCCTTTTCTTCTTCCAGAACAAATTCACCAAACTGCAAGGAGAAATCATACTTCCATTCAACTAATTGTAAAAGCCAATATTCTTTCGTATTTTCTTTCTCTTCTTGAATGCGTTCAAACATTTCTGGGTGTACTGTAATGATTAATTTTTCAAATGAAGTAGGCAATGTTTGAACGATGCCAGTTAAAATTGGTAAAACATCTAGTAATCGCGAATCTACCGCTTGATTCACGATTTTTTCCGCTAACTGAAAGGATTGATCCCATAGTAATTCTGTCCATTCATACGCTATTTCTTGTTGTTCTTTTTGAAACTGGATACGCGCTGCTTCCATCTGTTCCATTTGTTCATGAATGTGCTGTTGAAATTCTTCTTTCCCTTGCATCAACTGTTGTTGTTCTCGTTCTAACGTTTGCTGCTCTTTCCTTAGCTGATTCATTTCAATATGCAAGGCATCTTGCTGCGCACGAAGTTCTGCATGATCAACTTGTAGTTCTCCCTCTATATGAACTGAGGCTGGCTTTGGAAATTGTAATTCATACGTCTCTTCAGAAAAAGAAACAGAATTCTTCGGAATTCTGTTTTTAAATAAGGACATCATCTTCACCTCTTTGAATGATAATTCTTCCTTCTTTCTCTAACTTTTTCACTGTACCTGTAATCGTTTGCTGTGCTTTTTCAGCGTCTGTCATCTTAAGTGGTCTTAAACCATCTAATTCTTCTAAAATCATCTCTTTACGATTCATAGACATACATGTAAATAGTTTCTCTTTAATTTCTTCTTTTGCGATTTTAAGTGCTTTTGCGATAACACCATTATCTGTAATTTCCTCTAACACACGGCGAAGCGCAAGATCTTCAAGACCGAGTAAGTCTTCAAAGACAAACATGTTTTCTTTAATCTTTTCAGATAGTTCATAGTCCATTTCATCCAGCTTTTGAAAGACTGTTTTTTCAACACCTCGTGAAACGTTATTTAAAATGTTCACAATTGTTTTCAAGCCATCTGTTTTATTAATCGCACTAAATGCCATATTATTTAATTTCGCCTTTAATAATTCACTAATTTGATTAATTAATTCGCCATCTACTTGTTCTAGCTTTGCAATACCCATTACTGTTTCTACTCGTTTATAATCTGGTAATCTCTCAATTAATTGAGAAGCAAGCTGTGGCTTAATATAAGAAGCAATAATCGCAATCGTTTGCGGTGATTCATCATTAAGTACTGTAAGAAGCGGTTCTAAATCTGTTAGTGAATTTAAGAATTCAAATGGATTATCTTTGTTATACCAAAGGTCTTCCAATAATTTTTCAAGCTCGTCTTCTGGCATGTTTTTAAATATGCGACGAATATATTCTTTATCCGGAGTCACTAGATTCAATTCTTTTACATTTAGTTCATATAAGAACTCCCCTAGTACATTTTCTAACGTTTCCGGTTTATATACACGAAACTTCGCGATTTCACGAAGTAATACTTCTTTTTCCTCAGCAGTCATATATTCAATGACTTTTGCTGCCACCTCTTCATCTAATGTACGAATGAGGATGGCAGCTTTTTCTTTGGAGGAGATTCCATCTAACATCATTGTTCCTCCCTTACTGTCCGTTTAGCCATTTTTTAATAACTTTTGCAGTACCTTCTACATGTTCCTTCGTAGCATTTTGTACTTGTTCATCTAACGTTGGTTCTTTCGGTTTTTCTGGTTCAAGTTTTGGTTCTGGCTCTATTTTTTCTTCCGGAATTTCCATAATACTTTCACTACTTGCCGCAACTTCATCTTCTGCTAAGTATTCTTCATATTCCTCTTCTTCTTTCTTTTTCTTACGTCTCGCTAAGAAGAACCATACTAGACCAACAAACGCTAACAAGCCACCTGTAATTCCACCGATTAGCCACCAGTTCAAGCCACTTTTCTCTTGTTTTTTCGGTTCTTCTGCTTTCGGTTGATCAAATTGAACTGTTACAACGTTAACTTGTCCATTTGTAAAGTTTCCGTTCGGATCAGCTTGCAGTCCTGCTGCCGTTCCAATTGCTTCTTTAAACGTTGTCATATCGATTCTTCGTTTTACTAACGTATCATTATCTACCCATACTACAATATTTGTTTTCGTTAATTCTGGATGCTTCTTAATCGTTTCAACTGTTTTATCTATTTCATAGTTTTCAATCTTATTACTATTATTATTCTCATAGACGACTTTACCATCTTGATTATTGTTCGTACCGTAGTTTGGCACTTCACCATTTGCTGTAATACCAGCACTCGGCTTCGCATTATCTTGTGCCGTCGAACGCTCTTCTTGCTCTTGTTTACTACGAAGTACACCTTTATCACCATATTTTTCTGATTGACGTGTTACTTCATCATAATTCACAGTAACTTTCGTATTCACTTTATATTCATTTGGTTTAAACATCGTCATTAGCGTTGCATCAATATCTTGTTTTAATTTACCTTCAATTTGATGTTGCATCTCAACTTCTTTTTCATAAGAAGAAGAGCTGTTCGCATTCGCTGCATCTGCTCCTTTTGAGATTACACCTTTTTTACTATCTATTACACTTACTTCTTCCGGTTTTACACCAGGAACTGCCGCACTAATCATTTGCTTTATACCCGCAACTTGATCAGTTGTTAAAAGTTGTCCACGTTTCACCCCAACAGTAATTGCTGCTGTTCCTTTCGCTTTTTCCTCATCAAAAATCGTTTCTTTTTCAGGTAACGTAATTTGCACATTTGCCGTTTCAACTGTTGCGAAGTTTCTTACAATATCTTGCTCCAATTGCTTTTTCGTACCGACAATTTGCTTCATTTTTTTATCTTGCTCACTTGAACCGAGCGAGCTTTCTAATAAAATTTCCTCACCGCTTTTCGAATTAAACGGTAAGCCCATTCCATTCATTTCTTTTCGAACCCACGGAGCATCATTCTTTTGCACACGAATCGAACCATCGGCTGCTAATTGATAATCAACACCTAGCTTCGATAATTCTGCTGTAATCTCTTGTTTGTCTGCATCATTTAAATTTTGATATACAACAACATATTTATCTGGCAAGGTGAAGTATAAAAGTGCTCCTGTTACAATTGCTAAAAGCGCAGCACCGATCACTAATTTATGCCAAGTTTTTAACGATTGGAAAACATTTTTTATCTTTTCCATTTAAACACACCCGTCCACTTTCCTAAATTTGCATATTAATTAGCGACTTATAATTTTCAATAAGATTATCACGTACAAGAGCTGCAGTTTTCATTTGTGATTCAGCTTTCTTTTGCTGAATTAAAACGTCATGTGTTTCCCCTACCCCTTTTGTTAATAAATCATATACAGCTGTTTGGGCATTGTTTTGTGTTTTATTCATATCTTCTAATAAATCAATAAACTTTTTCCCAGAAGCTGCGGATGTTTGCGAAGGTTTAGACGTGCCGATTGCCTGAATCGTTCCAAATGGCTGTGTCTGTATCATTGGTTGAATTTTCATTTCTCATCTTCTCCCTTATCCTCTGCCAATCTCTAAATCTTTATCGAGCATTTTTTTGTTCGCATTTAATACACTCGTATTTGCTTCATACATTTTTTGAGCAATCATTACATTCGTCATTTCAGCAGTCACATCAACGTTCGGATAACGTACATATCCTTCTTCATTTGCATGCGGATGCGTCGGATCATACACTAAATTTTCAGTTTGATCTGCTTCAATACTTTTTATTTTCACTCCATTTGTAGGAGTACTGTTTAACATACTTGAAAAACTATTGTTTGATTCTAGCACTACACTGCGACGCTCATACAAATCTGCCCCTGGTGCTGCAGTCGTATTCGCATTTACGATATTATTAGAAGTAACTTCCATCCATTTTCGTGCTGTAGTGAGCCCTGAACCACTTGCATTAATTGCTTGAAACATAAGTTGCCTCTCCTTCTATACTTAACGTCCACGCGCTGCCTGGTTAATTGCATATTGCGTATTAATCGCGTTAATTGAAATACCGTATAATTGATTTGCTTTCATTAAATCTAGCATTTCTGTCGTTACATCCACGCTATTTCCATCTTTATTCATTTGCATTGATTTCGTTTGAATCTTTGCATATGTATTTTTCATATTTACTGTTGGTAAGTGCATTTCATTCGTTTGATATAAATCTGGATTGCTATTTAAATCTGAAGGATTACTTTTATATAATGCACTGCTTTTATTCATCTGTTCAGCAAATGTTACATCTTGTGCTTGATAGCCAGGTGTATTTGCATTTGCAATATTACTAGAAACAGTATTTCGTTTCGTCACTAAATAATTCATATAGTGGCTTACATCACTCACTAAATCTGGCATATTCAACATCCTTCCTTTTCCACTTGGCCATTTCGAACATAATAATCCACTAATAGAAGTTTCACTTCATTATTTATTTTCTTATATGTATTTATTAAAATATTAACTGTTATATACCCTAACATATTTTATTCCATTTTTTCATTGTTGTCTTTAGAAAAATACAAAAATATAAAAAAGAATGAAAAAAATTGTATACACGTAGTCATCCATGTAGCATTTCAATATATGAACTACAAGCTAACATCCATTTTTATATTATGTAGAGAATTACTGTTTTTTTCACTACAGCCATGAAGAGAAACCTCAATCAGCGGAACTCCTAAACAAAGGGATGGATTCCCTTTCAAAAAGGGAACCCGTTTCCATACTTTATATTTAATATTTACCGTAAAATGAATTAGCTTTCATTCGCCCATCATTTGTCATAATCATTTCTTCCAAAATCTTTTGCTTATCTCGAATATGCTGAGCTGCCTTAATAATTAACGGACTCACTTCCGCTGCAACTTGCGCGCGTGTTTCTTCATCCAATGTCATCATCCAGCGATTTAACATCGTACTTTTCTCAGCAAACTCTTCATCTGACACTTGCAATTCACCGATTTCATTAAAACAGCGGACAAATGCTCGATAAATATCATTGTTCATTTTCGAGCGCTCCGCGGTAACCATCTATTAAATCTTGTAATACTTTCACAATCGCATCGATATCTTTTGCTTCACGTGTTACTTTCATCGTTTGAATTTGAACGCTAATCCAATCATATAAACCAAATAGGCTATCATATAAATCTTTCGTAATTTCAGGATTTAATTGTAGCTTTAATTCTTCAAAAATACGTTCTAACTTTTCAAGAAGCGCATCACCTTCTTGTAGTTTAAAAGTATGTAAAAGCTCTTCTAAATTACGAAATTCTACAATACATCTTTCATAAATAAAAATTGTATTTTTAATTGGGTTACTCGTCATAATATCATTTTGCATATAGCGTTGCCATGCTTGCATACGATCACTTCCTTAGCTTTTCATTAATCATCACTTTTTTGTTTTGTCATTGCTTTAATTGTTTTTAATTGGCTATCAAGCGCCGCTAATGTACTTTCTAACTTTTGATATTTCTTCACGATTTCATCTTGCTTTTGCAAGTTTTGTGCTTCAATATCTTTAATCTTTTTATCTAAATCACTTACACGCGAATCGATGCTTTTCACACTTTCCCCGACTACACCCTTATCACCAAATAACTTTTCAAGTGGTTCTTCCATCATCTTTCCTATTCCATTTGAACTAAAGAAGAACTGTTTTGCTGCATCAGGATTATCTTTTAACGCCTTTGCTAATTTTTCATCGTCCACTTGCATTGTTCCATCTTGTTTTAATTGAATACCATATGTGAACAAATAGTTGCCATCCTTTGAAAACGTCACGACGCTATTCATCATCTGGCGAACACTTTGCATAATTGCCTGTCCTTGAAAAGCTCCATTTTTCCCATCGAAAATATCAATTGTACCTACAGCCTTATTGTACTCAGCTACCATTTTTTTAATTAAATTAGCTGCATCTGTGACGTTTGAATCACTAACTGTAAACTTTAAATCTATATCTTTTTGATCCACAGCTTTTGTATCTGCACCCGTGTCACCACTAGGCTTATTTTCCACTATCGGGTCTGTTACTTTTAAAAGCTCAATCTTTACACCAGGAAGTGATTCAATTGTGTTGCTAGCGCTTTTTTCTTCAATACCATTGATACTATATATGGCATCTAGTGCTTCATTAATCGTATTTAATTTCATTTCCGTTTTAGGCGTGCTTGTTTCTGTACCTTTAACTTCCACCTCTGAATAAAACAACTCAGTGAGCACGTTAGGTGGTGTCTGTTCTAAATGAATAGCGTTTGCTTCTCCTTCTTTCGTAGAAGACATGAAGATTTTTTTGCCTAGTGTATATACCGATACACCGTAATCCCCATCATTAATTTTATTAATTAAATCTTTATATGTCATATCCGTCGTAACTTTAAGTTCTTTATTATTAATCTTTAACGTTTCATTTCTAGGAAGCTTATCACCTATCGTAATTTCATTAGATGCGATTTGATGACGCTGTGCCAGTTGATTAATTTTCACATTAAATGTTCCTGCGATGGCTCCACCACCAGCTTTTACGTTAATATAGCCATCTTGTGATGTCGTCACTTTTTTTTCATTTCCTTTAAAAGTAGCTAAATTTTTAAAGGTTTGCGTGAAAGAACTAAATTCTGATTTTAAACTTGTATATAATAGTTTATCTTGTGAAAGTTGTTTTTTTTCATTTGTATATGGTGTTTTCCTCATATCCAGTGCATTCATTTCTAATTCAACGAAGTTAGAAGTATCGATCATATTATTACCGAGGTTCCATATTTGTTGTCTACCGCCAATACCCGTTAATGCTCCTGCCATATTTCTCACTCCTTATCGTTTACATATAATCTAAAATACTCGTTTTACTCATCGTACTAATCGCTTTAAGCGTCGCTTCATACGTCGCGTTAATGTATGCTAAATCAGAAATTGCCACCGCTAAATCAACATCTTCAATTTCTTTACGGTTTTCTTGAAGCGCTAAGTTTTGCTCACTTAAAATCGTATTAAACGTATCTACAGTGCTCATCGTTGCTCCCACTTCTGTTGTACGATTAATAACGCTATCTAAGTTTTTCTTATTCTCCTCTAAAAAAGGTTGTAATGCATTTTGATCACCGCTTTGCAAAGCATCTTTCATCTTTACTAACGTTTGGATAACAGGAGTTAATAAGTCATCACCTTTACGAAATGCTTTAATTTCATAACCGTCATTTAGCTTCCACATTATATCTTTTTCGCCACCTTGGTATGTACCATCATCCGTAAATGGTGGTTTTTCTGCACTATCTCCACCAAAAAGATAGCGACCTTGCTCTTTCGTATTCGCTAAATATACGACTTGTTTTAGAATTTGATCAATTTCTGTTCCAATTGCTTTTAATTCTTTTTCACTATTCGTCCCATTTAATGCTTGAATCGTTAATTGATCTGCTCTCGTTAAAGATTTCACAATACCTTGTAATGTATTTTCCGTTTGACTTAACACATTTCTAGAATCTGCTATATCTTTTTGCATTTGTTCAATATTTGCCAATGAATGTTGAATCGCAAATGATTTACTTGCTGCTAGTGGATCTTCGCTCATAAGAAGGTTTTTCTTCCCTGAAGTTACTTGATTTCGATGATATTGCTGCTGTACATTCAAATCCATTAACCGATTCTTTGCCCAGTTTGCATTTTGAAATGTAGATACTCTCATCCCTATCTTCTCCTTTATTTATATTTGAAGTGGCGTGAAGAAAAAACTGCAGCTATGTACGCCGAACCCTCTCGTCTTCTCATATCTCTAGTCTTACTTCGCTTGGTCCACTTAAAGGCTCTGTCCGCTTCTACACTCCGCCGGATTCTCTCTTCCCACATAAAGAATGTGCTTTTTGTTTTTATTTAACATGTGAAGGGGCTATTTGCTAAACATGGCTTCCTTACTAACTAACTTACCCTATCGCCTTCTCATATCTCTGGGCTTACTTCGCTTGGTCCACTTAAAGGCTCTGTCCACTTCTACACTCCGCCGGATTCTCTCTTCCCACATAAAGAATGTGCTTTTTGTTTTTTGCTTTTTGCTTTTCATTACCTGTTACCTAATAATTGAAAACAAACTATCAAACACTTCATTCATCGTATTAATCGCTTTAGAGTTCGCCACGAAGTATTTTTGGAAGGCCATTAAATTTACCATTTCCTCTTCCATATTCACGCCTTCGATACTCATTTTTTCTTGCTGAATACCATCCAATAAATCACCATGAATACTTTGATAAGCATTCACTGCACTTTTATCTGAAGCTACCCCAACTATGAATTGGTCTAATGCTTGTTTATACGTAAGCCCCTCTTTATAATCTCCATCTGTAATTCCTGCCAGTTTATTTGCTGTTTCAGCAGATATTTTCATTTTCGAAACATCTTGTGCAAATTCCGGGTTTAATTTCATCTCTTTCGCATAATCTCCAACGAAGAAATCTTTTCCCATCACTGTATTCACTTGATTTTTCACTGAACTCATAAAATCTTCAAGATTTTTTTTATAACCCGCAATCTTCGCTTTCGTATCTATCGCTGATTGAATTGCGCCGCTAGTTAAAGGAATTTCTGAACCATAAATCCCAACAGACATTGGCTCTTTTTCTTTATTTAATTGAAGTGGATATGTATCTTGTCCATTTACTGTTAAAACACCATTGATTCTAACACTTGCTATATTAGGATTCATAGATTCATAAGATACTTCTATATCGGCATACTTAGACATCTCTGTAACGATACTGTCACGTTCGTCTAATAGTTGATTTGGTACTTGTGTGCCAGCTTGCCCAATTTTTTTATTCGCTTCTGCTAAACTAGCAGCAAGACGATTAAATTCATTCACATGCGCTTCAATATCTTCTGTCGTCTGAACTTCCGCCGTAGCTAAGTTTTTCGCAAGACGATTTACCTGACTTGTGAATTTCCCCGTTTCAGCAATTAATGTATCATAGTAGTTTGATTGCTCCGGACTTTTTGCAACTTCACGGAAAGCATTGAAGAACCCGTCCATTAAACTGGATAACGAATTCTGTCCAGTCGTACCTACCATAGACTCTACTCTTGATAAAGTAGAATTCATATATGCATAATATGAGAACTGTGATAATTGATCATTATATTGTTTCGTTTTCACTTCGTCCGTAATACGATCAACGCCTAATGTTTGTACACCGTTACCAATTCTTTGTGACGGCATATGCCCATTACTCGCTCCAGCAGAGGCGATATTCACTGCTTGACGTACATAACCTGGAGTATGAATGTTAGACAAGTTTTGTTTCGTCGTTTGTAATCCCATTTGGGCCGCTAGCATACCTGATAGCGGTGTATTATAATCAGATAATCTCATATTGATTCACTTCCCCTTTACAAAAGTTCGTTCATAAAGATTTGCGAATTATTGTTTCTCTCCAAATTATATTCAGAAACCGAATCCACAATAATTTCTGTAGTTTTTAATAGTACGTTTAAGTAATATTGATTTTTCAAAAGAATCATTTTTACATTTTCTTCTAATACAATTAAGTTTTTTTGTATTTTTTCAATTTTTTCAATTTCTTCACGAGAAAAATACAAAAATAACGCACTCACACGAAACGATTCAACTCCCTGTTCTTTACAAAACTGAACAACCATGTCTTCAAATGAGCTTGATAATCCTTTTAAACCGTCTATGTACTGTAATTGCTCTATTTGTAACTTTTGAACTGCGTTTACATTTTTATGTTTTAAATTCTCGTATATGTTTTCTCCAAGCGCTTGAATATTTTCATATGCTTTTTGAATAATGACGAGCTTTTCATATAATTGTATGTACATATTATTTCCTTCCTTTTACAAGACTAGATTTACAATTAAACCGTGGATTTCTCCAATTTGATTTAACATTTCTAAATGTCCTGTTTTTGTATTAATCAAGTTCATAACATCTTCTAATTCATTTAATCCCATTTCTGCCTGTTTCACAATCGTCATTTTTTGTGAATACCCGTAACGTGGATGACGAGACATAACGTCTTTATATTGCAATACATTATCAACGTAAAAATTCAAAAATGATTTTACCGTATTTTTATATTCCATAACATTATCAAGCGTTAATTCCATTTCAATTTTCTCTTTAATTTCTCCAATATTATCGACAAACGCTTCCATTTGTTCTAGCAATTTATCCTTTTTCGGATCTGCATGCAAATTATCCGAAAATGCAAGCCCTGTCCTGACATTTGCTTCTTTCGGCATTTGAGTAGCAGGCGGTATATGCGATAAAATTGGGTTATGCGAGATAGAACGTAGCATATATATCACCTATTTATTTATTTATTTTTTTATTTCTTCCTAAAGTTAATCGTAAAATCCAGTTATTTATAATTATACTCTGAACACTCATATTTTGCAGTTATTTTTTGTAGAAGATATGTTACAATTTAGCATGAGGTGGCACAATTCTATGAATATTTTTCTTTGTGGTTCAAATCAATTAACAGCATTAGATCAAGAAGAAATTAAAAAGTTTTTAACCGACTATGCTCATAAACATAAAATTTACATATTATGTTATAAATCTATTGAAAATGAAGTTCTTCGTTTTTTCATTGCAAACGAAAGACTCGCTCAAAATTTATGCCTTTACACGCTACAACCGTTACAAACAGTAACAGATGAATTTCAAGAAGTCGTTGATTACTTAAAAAAACATGGAGCCGAATACGTTGCTTTTGATCACCCTTCTGGCTCCATTTACCGATCAGATTATATGTTTTTTGTAAAACAAATTATTGAAGATACCGATTTAGTTCTCTGTTTTTACAATGGAGACAAACATACATCAGTCATTCCTGTTGATATTGCAAAAGAAGCGGGGATTGATGCTGTCATTTATGATTTACCAGGTTTACATGAAAAGCAGATGAAAAAAAGCTTTGAACAAAAAATTCGTATGATGTAAAGGGGGAGGCACAATATCGTTATTGTGCCCATTGTAAATATGATAATTGAACAAGATTATGATCATTTTATCGCGAGTTTTAAACAACAATTCAATATGGATATCGCTTCGTATAAACAAGATAGAATGCGCCGTAGAATTGATGCTTTTATTACGAGAAAAGGCTTTGAAAACTACACTAATTTTTTTAGCCATTTACGTGCCGATCAAAATTTATTTGTAAGCTTTATTGACTATATTACAATTAACGTTTCAGAGTTTTTCAGAAATAAAGAACGCTGGCAAACGTTAGAAACGAAAGCACTACCAAAATTACTTGAACAAAATAACGGGAAATTAAAAGTATGGAGTGCTGCCTGCGCTGCCGGTGAAGAACCATATACACTCTCTTTAATTTTATCAAAACATCTTTCTCCATTTCGCTTTGAAATACAAGCAACAGATCTTGATTTTCATATATTAGAAACTGCAAAACGTGGTCAATATACAGAACGTTCTTTAAAAGAGTTACCTACAGATTTGAAAGAGCGCCATTTTACGAAAGAGGATGATATATATTCATTGCATCAAAACATTAAGCAACTTGTCACGTTCAAACAACACGACCTCTTAATGCAATCATTCGATACAAATTACGATTTAATCATATGTCGTAATGTAATGATTTACTTTACAGAAGAAGCAAGAGTAAAGCTGTATGAAAAGTTTAGTCGTTCTTTACGAAAAGGTGGCGTGCTATTTGTTGGTAGTACAGAGCAAATTTTAACACCCGAACGCTACAATCTTCAGCGATTCGATACATTTTTCTACGAAAAAATATAAAGTGAAACTTTAATCAGCGGAAGTTTTGTCCATCCCCATTGATTATTAACCTTCACCAATCGGGCGTTTGCGGGATAAAAAAGGGTCGTCACATGAAAGTGGCGACCTTTTTATATAACTCGAATCAAAATAATAGTAACAATCCATATAAAGAGAAACAGAACCGTCATTGACCATTTATGTTCTTGAATCGTTTGTTTCAATGCTTGAGATAGTTGCGTCATGTTCATTTCTGCAAGCGCTCTCCATACACTTACATCTCGATCTTTAGCCATGTGATCCATGCCGTTAATTAAAGTGGTTTCATTAGACAACTTCGTTATATAAGCAGTAATAACCGTTACCATTAAATTTATATTTCCTTCTGAAGAATCACTTTCCACTCTAGAAATAAGCGCACTCACATCTAGTAACGGAATATGTACCTTTCTACCAAATGATAATTGTACTTCAGCAAAATCATACGTTCCATCTAACAAAGGAAGTTCTTTTATATGCGCTTGCTTAACAAGTCCTTGCAGGCTTCTAATTACTTGTTCGTATATTCTTTCTGTTTGCTTTCCTTCTCCGGATAACGCATGTAACTTTTTAAAAAGTTGTAACACTGTATCCATCTCTTTAAAAAGCATTTCCTTCATACTCTTTCCATCACTTAAACTTGCAAGTAAAATTCCTATTTCATTATTTTTCGTAATGATTTTAGAATGTCCAGTAAACACTAGATTACTACGCTTTCGTTCTTTCTGAATCTCATGTTCCGAAATAGCTTTAGGCTGTTTTAATGGTTGCAGCGTCTTATGTTCAATTGTTGTACGTTTAATTTCCATTTAAGCGCCTCCACTACTATGAAATAATTAGCCCCATTCTTTATTACTCTTTAAAACTAACAACAGTACGAATAAACCTGACATAATTGCAAATACATTAGAAGCTTTTACTCCTTGTTCACCTTTTTCTTCCTTCTTTTCTGGCTCTTCTTTCTTTTTTGAGACGTCGTGATTGTCACTTTTTCCTTTTTCCTCTTTTTGAACCTTTGCATTCGTTACTTCTTTATTTTCTGTCAACGGCTCTTTTATATTGTAGTTAATTTCTTCTTTCTCTTTTAACGGTTCTCTTATAAAATTATTTACTTTCTCCTCTTGCTTCGGAATTTGAACAACTGGAAGTTTTTCTTCTGGAAGCGGAATCTCTACTTTCAAATATTCCTGCTTCTCAGTTTCTTTCTTATCTTCTAACTTATTTTCATCCTCTTGTTCTTCTATCTTTTTATCATCTTCCGCTTTTTGCTCCAAAACAGAAACGATATATTCACTTTCCATCACAAGTTTATTACCTGCTGCATCTATTATTTCTACAAATAGTTTGTATGGTCCAATTGGCAAATCATCCGTTATTTCGAATGATTTTTGCCAATCCATGTCGCGCTTATTGTAGTCTAATAAAAAGGTAATCTCTTTATCCTCTTTTCCTTTTAATGTAACACGAGCTTCTTTCACAACCGATTCTATATCTGACGCTTTTACTCGTATATGTATAGAGTCTCCCTGTTTCCGTTCAATTAAGTTCTCTTTCGCCTCATCAATAGTAACTTTATGTAACGTTGGCAATTCTGTATCAATAGTCGGTGTTTCATTTTTAATACGAATAAGCGGGACTCTCACTTCATTTTCTATAAGTTCTTCCTTCTCATTTTCTTTATAACTTTGAACGAGCTGAAGGTGCCAATCACCTTGCAAATCAAAAATTCCAATTTTATAGTTCGCAATCCACCGCCTCGTCTCTTCTTCATACTCAAAAGATAGCATTCTTTCTTGTGCATATTGCTCGCCATTTTTTTGCAACTGCAATATACCTTTCATACTTTGAATGCTTTTCTCCTTTCGTTCTACAGTAATCCGCAATTCTTCGCCAACCTTCAATTCCTGCTTATTTACTGTAATGATCCCTTGATCCGTTTCTATCTTTCTTCCAATCTCTTGTTCATTCGCTACTTCTTTTTGTTCCTCTTCAACTTCGTTCATTTCTACTCGTTCTGTCTGCTCTTGAACTGCCTTTTTTTCTTGCACGTTCATTTCATTTATATTTTGATCTCGTTCCATTTGTTCTTCCGCCTGAATTTGCAAAGGGAAGAACAAATGTATACATAGCCAGCAAACTAGAAAAAACGTTACGTTTTTCATCTACTTGTTCAAACTCCTATTTCAACGCCTTACAACGTTTTTGTCACTTTCACTCCGAAAAATCCATCTACATTTACAAGTTCACCATACGCCACTAATATATCATTTACATAAATTTGAATCGGTTCGTCAATATCTTCATCCAGTACAACCGCTTCATTTTCTTGTAAACTTAATATATCTTGAATTGTTTTCACAGTACTTCCAAATACAAATTTCACATTCATTTCTACATTTTGTAAGATGGATGTATCCATATATACTGGCTCAATTTGTTTCACTTCTTTAAACTCAATAGGTTGTACAACAGGTGCTACAATTTCTTCCTCTTCTATTTCTTCCTCAATCTTTTCTTCTTGTCCTTCCACCATTGGATATAGAAGTCGTCTCACCATTTCTTTCGCCTCTGAAATCGGTAAAATTTGATACATTTTCGATTGAAGTAAATCACCAATTTCAATGTTGAATGTAATTTGAACAAGCTCATCGCCTTCCATAGCTTCTCCCAAATATTCCATTTCTTCTCGCAGCGTCACAAATTTAACTTCTGGTGGTGTCATATCCATTTTTTCTTTAAACATTTCTGACATGGCAGTTGCCGCATGCCCCATCATTTGATTCATAATTTCTTTAATACCACTTAACTCTAATTCACTTAGCTCTTTCTCCGGGTCAATTTCTCCTGTCCCCATCATCATCAAATCTACCATTGTTAAAGCAACATCTTTCGTAAATACGAATACGTTCTCATTTTTTAATCCTTCAACAAAATCGACATTTAAAATGACGAATGGTACAGGTACCCCATCATAATGACGAACATTAATCGCCTCTACGTGTGGTGTACTAATAGTGACTGGCTGATTTAATAGTGTTGATAATACTGTTGAGGCTGAACCAATTGATATATTTGCAATTTCACCTAGCACATCTTTCTCTTCTTGCGTTAACTGCTCTTTTTTAACATGCTCTTCTGCAATCTCAGTTCCCACAATTTCCGCCGGCTCATTTATTTCTTCCACTTCACTAGATAATTGCAATAATTTATTTATCATTTGTTTCGTATGTTCAACTGAAACAATTTGCACTAATTTAGAGTTTACAAGATTATCTATTTTTAGATCAAACGACACTTTAACAATCATGTTACTTCCATTTATTCCAGAGATTTTCTCCATTTCTTCTGATAATTTTACAACTTTAATCGTCGGTGGAGACATATCTACTGCATCTTGGAAGAATTCCGACATAGATGTAGCTGCGAATCCCATCATTTGATTCATCGCTTCTTGTACAGCACTTAGTTCTAATTCACCAAGTTCTTTTCCTTCTTCCACTTCACCTGTCCCCATCATCATTAAATCAGCAATGGATAACGCAACATCTTGCTGGAGGACAAGTAGATTTTCCATATCTAAGCCTTTTGTGAAATGAATATTTAATACAACATGAGGAACTTCAACATCACTTGTATCATATAAATCTACTAACTCTACATGAGGAGCAGTTATACTTACTTGCCTATTTAAAATTATTGATAAAACTGTCGAAGCTGAACCGAATGATATATTTGCGATTTCACCAAGAATATCGCATTCTTGAGACGTTAAATGCACCTTTTCTTTCTCTAGCACAATTGTACTTGTATCCCCTTGTGTGTGTTGCTCTGGCATTTTCCCCGCCTCCTCATTTCTGTTTTCCATCTAATAATATAAAGTGAAACTTTAATCAGTAGGGGTTTCTTCATCCCCCAATAATTATTAGCTCACACCATTCAGGCCATTATCTTCCGCCTAACTCCATCGCACTCTCCGGATTTTGAGCTAGGGGGTCTTACTGCCCGGAAAATAGCGGGATAAATTCTCAATTATTATATTTTAGCAAACTTATTATACGAATCGTTACTATGCATTTTTTTCCACATTCATGCGATTCATTTTTTCATGTTCGTAATAAACCAAAAGGCTCCCCAATTATATACAAGTGGGGAGCCTTCCTTCATTCCTATTATAAACCTTCTGGGTTTAAAATGAGGACCACTCGTCCATCACCGAGAATCGTCGCGCCAGAGAAATAGTTAGAGCTCTCTGCAAAGAAGTCACCTAATGATTTTAAGACTATTTCTCTTTGACCGATAATTGTGTTTACAATAAGTCCATAGCTGCGATGTGTATTACGAACAATTAACACAGGAACCATTTGACTATCATATGACTCAAACGCCTCATCTACTGTTTTTTCACCAAATACAGTACTTAAATGCTTCACTTCAATAATTTGATTGCGATAGTTTAATACATCTTTCCCTTGTAAGGATTGAATGTCTTCTCTCTTAATTCGAATTGCTTCAACAATATTTCCAAGAGGTAAAGCATAACGCTTATCATTCGTTTGAACAAGCATCGATTGAATAATAGATAATGTTAAAGGAAGTTCAATTCTAAATGTACTTCCTTTTCCTTCTTCAGAATCAATAATCAAATGCCCACCTAAACTATGGATTGTATGCTTCACCACATCTAATCCCACACCACGTCCTGAAAGATCCGATACGACTTCAGCTGTACTAAATCCTGGTTGGAAGATGAGATCAAACACTTCGCGGTCTGTTAATTTATTTGCCTCTGCTTCTGTTACAACACCATTTTTAATCGCTTTTTTTAATACTTTTCCTTTATAAATACCATTTCCATCATCAGTAATTTGAATCACGACATGATTTCCACTATGAAAAGCCTCTAATTTAATCGTGCCTGTCTCGTTTTTACCTGTATCGCGACGTTGTTCAACAGTTTCAATACCATGATCAATCGCATTACGAATTAAATGAACAAGTGGATCACCGATTTCATCAATAACAATTTTATCAACTTCAGTATCTTCACCTGTAATTTGTAAATCAATTTTCTTCCCTAGATCTTTCGCTAACATACGTACCATACGCGGGAAACGGTTAAAAACAGTTTCAATCGGCACCATACGCATATTTAGTAATACATTTTGAATATCCTTTGAAATATCACCTAATCGATTTAAATGCTCAATTAATTCCTTGTTTTGAATTGTTTGTGCCAATTCATCAATGCGCCCACGCTCAATTACGCTTTCTTCAAACATATTCATTAATCTTTCAATTTTCTCTAATTGAACACGAATGGAACGATTCTCCACTTTACCATTTTTCGTTTTCATTGTGCTTTTAGCTGGCTTAGCACTCGTAGGTTGGGTCACCGTCTCTATAGATGTTTCTAACTGCGTAACCACAGCAGGTTGCACCGCCGCTTCTATAGGTGTTTCCAACTGCGCAACCACAGCAGGTTGTATCATTTCTTCTACTTGCACAAATTCCTGTACAACGACTTCCTGCGAAGAGTCCCCTTGCTTTACTTCTACTTTATCAATTTCAGAAACATGAAGTACTACTTGTTTCAATTCTTCTACACTACGATCCGTATTCATAAATACTGTGAACTCAAATCCGAAAGCATCCGCTTCGATTTCTTCAATACTTGGAACTATTTTTTGTATATTACCTAAATTTTGCAGTGCTTCAATACACATAATGGCACGTACTGCTTTTAAAATCGCTTGCTGTTCAACAGTTATGTGTACTTCATGCGAAACTACATTCTCGTTACTTATACGATTGGTCTCTACATGGTCTGTAGAAGTTTCTACATCACCATTCAATAGCTCTTCTAATTTTTGCTTAGTCGATGCAACATCAATATTACCCATTCCGCCTTGTTGCACATCTGCAACCATCTTCTCCAAGTTATCAATGCACTCAAAAATCACATCAATAATATTCGCATTTATCACTATATTCCCATGACGGATTTCATCTAACACATTTTCCATTTTATGCGTTAAATCCGCCATTTCCGTAAATTCCATACTTGCAGACATACCTTTAAATGTATGAGCTGAACGAAATATTTCTCCAACTACACCCATATCAGCAGGATTCTGTTCTAAAATTAGCACATTTTCATTTAGCGACTGTAAATGTTCTTCTGATTCTTCAAAAAATATATTTAATAGATCTGTTTGCATTTTAATCCCCTACCTGTCTAACAAACATTTCATTTATGTATAACAATTTAGTGTTTTATAACGAGAAAAAAGGGGACCACACGTCTATCCGCTATCATTGTTTGATTCCTTGTGGCACCCCTTTTATATTAGCTGTTTGCTACTTTTGTTAAAGCTTCGATTACACGATCCGCTTGGAATGGCTTTACAATAAAGTCTTTTGCTCCGCCTTTAATTGCATCTAATACCATCCCTTGTTGTCCCATCGCAGAACAAATAACAACTTTTGCACTCGCATCAATTTTCATAATTTCTTTTAATGCTTCAAGTCCGTCCATTTCCGGCATAGTAATATCTAATGTTACAATATCAGGTTGAAGCTCTTTATACTTTTGAATTGCTTCTATTCCATTCTCCGCTTCACCGATAACTTCAAATTCAGCCTTACTTTTTAATAAGTTTTTAATCATCGTTCGCATAAACATCGCATCGTCTACAACTAAAATTTTATATGCCATTCTTTTAGACTCTCTCCTTCTATGTATAAAAATATCTTAATATTTCACCTTATCATTCTCACTCATTATACAAAATAAAACGATAAAATTTAATATTTTTTAAAAGAATTTCTGTATTTTTATTATATTATTATTAAAATAATATACTATTCTTTTATATAAATGACAACGCGACGGTTTTTCTCCCAATTTTGCGGTGAATCATTTGGTACAACTGGCTTTGTATCTGCATATCCTACCGCAGCTAATCTTTTATCATCCACATGATACACCTCGATTAAGTGGTGTATCATATTAGCCGCTCTTGCTGAAGATAACTCCCAGTTAGAAGGAAACTTTTCATTATGGATTGGTCTACTATCTGTATGTCCTTCCACAACAATCGGATTTGGTAACGATTGGAAAAATCCAACTAATTGACTAATTATCTCTTTTGCTTCTGGTTTAACGTTCGCATCACCCGTATCAAATATTAAATTATCTACTATAACGATGCTTACTCCTGTATCCTCCCGGTATACATTCACTTGACTAATACCGTTATTATCTACATACGCTTTTAACTTCTTATACAAGTCGTCCATTCGCTTCTTTGAGACCATTTTTTCATCATTTTTTTCATGTGAAATATCTGGTATTGTATTTCCCAATACTTTTGCATCAACTTGCTCCGCGTCACTAAACTTTTCAAGCATCTTTGATAATTTTACTGTATCTTGCTTTGAGGTAGCAACTAGTAATACAAAGAAAGTTAATAATAACATCGTTAAATCTGTAAAAGTCGTCATCCAACGAGGCGATCCCTTTTGCGGTCGTTTTTTCATCATACCACTCCTTGAAATATTAGGCTGCTCGTTTTACTTTTTTTGTCTTCGATTCGTATACATATGTATCTAGTTTTAATTTTAATTTAGAAGGAATTTGTCCACGATACAATTCTGAAATGGCTTCAATTACAAACTTCTTCTCTGTATACAAATCTTCAATACCACGATACACCTTTTCGGCAAGAGGTATTGCAATCATATTTGCAAGTACAGATCCATACAATGTCGTTAACATTGCAACTGCCATCCCTGTACCAATTTGCGATGTATCTTGCAAGTTTTGAAGCATAATGATAAGACCGATTAAAGTTCCTATCATCCCCCAAGCTGGGGCAAAATCACCAATTTTATCTAATAAAGTTGCCCCTTTTCTTAATTCATACACTTCTGTTTCTACATCTTTCATTAACACTTCTTTTAATTCCTCTTCATCGTAACCGCTCAACATGAGTTGAATTCCTTTTTGAATAAACGGATTGTCTACTTGCTCCCCATCAACTTCTAAAGAAAGCAAACCATATTTTTTAGACTTTTTTGAAAAATCAACAAACAAATCCGTTAACTGTTCTAAATCTTCTTCTCTTCTATGTAAAACAGTGAAAATACTTTTCGTATATTTTTTTATTTCTCTAAGTCGATATGCTACAACAATCGTCGCTGTTGTTCCCCCAATGACAATTAAAATAGATGAAACGTCTAAGAAGTTTTTAAAAGCTTTTATTCCGCCGCCGCCAAGCATAATCGCCGCTATCACAATGGCGAAACCTATTATGATGCCAATCGGGCTAGAAATGTCAAACTTCCTTTTTCTTCTTTGTGGTCTAGCAAATACTTGATTTTCGTCTCCCATATTCTCGCCCTTTCCTTTTCATTTTCATAAAACATTTTTTTATTTTAATAATACGTTTTTACATACAGTATGTATTATACGTTTATAATCTATTTATCGCAATATACTCATAAAATTGACACATTTCATTTCCATATTAAAATTATGGTATGGAAATATGAGGAGGATCACGATGGAACATAACATTTTACAAGTCATTGCATTAGCAGAAAAACTAAAATACGAAATGCGACATAGCTGGCTTTCTAACGGACGTCAAGAAAGCGTTGCTGAACATACGTGGCGCATGTCTCTAATGGCCATCTTAGTTGAGCCTTATTTAGATCAAAAAGTAAATATTGAAAAATTACTTAAAATGGTTATCATTCACGATTTAGTCGAAGCGGAAGCTGGTGATATTCCAGCTTTTGATACAATGAATAGTCACGAATTACAATTACAAAAACAAAAAAATGAACTAGAAGCAATTTTAAATATTAAACAAACATTAACAGGTTCTCTCGGCGAGGAATTATATGATTTATGGATGGAATTTGAAGCGAAAGAAACGTACGAAGCACAAGTTGCTAACGCACTTGATAAACTTGAGGTGAAAATTCAGCATAACGAAGCCGATATTGATACGTGGCTACCAATTGAGCATAAAATGACATTCCAAGTAGCAAAACATACAAACTTTGATTCTTTCCTATCTAAATTACAAAAAATTATCGAGCAAGATGGCGAAAAAAAATTAATAGCTGCCGGCATTGACGTTGAAGCTTGCAAACAATAATGAAATAAGACACTCATGTTGAGTGTCTTATTTCATTATTGTTGATACAGCTTGCTTGTAAATAAGTTGTTGCTTTCCATCGACTAACATTAAAATTGTAAATTTATCTATCCCAACAACTTCTCCTACTATTCTAACGCCACTCTTTAAGAAAATTGTAACAGTACCCTTTTCTTCTTTTATTTGTTTATACAACTCTTCTTGTAAATGTTCCAATTACTGTTCTCTCCTTACTTATAAAACATCTTAATATAAAAAACTATAAATTTTCATTTATACATCTTATCTTTTACATTCATAAACTTATTAATAAGTATATCTAAATCTCGGCTAAATAACAAAACTTTATCATGATCCAATCCATGTCTAGCAACAAGTTGAATTAACTCTTTCTTTTTGTTTTCTATTTTATTTTGTAATTGTCCCATCTCCATCTCTATACAAAAACTCCCTTTTCCCATAATATTACTTGTAAAATTATAGTACAAATTCCCACATAAAAAAATATAAAAATGGTTTTTTTTACAATTTTTCATAAACAAATTGTAAATTATATAACATTTCATTTGTATATAACTATATAAACAAACTAAACATATAATCCAAATGAGCTTACAGGCGTTTGTCTAATTACAAATGAGACTGGCTCCTTTTCTATACAAAAACATACTGTATATAGTAGTCCATGAACTATATAGATTAATTTATTAAAGAGGAGGAAAAAACATGAGCTTTGGTGGTAGTTGCGCTGGTTTCGGCGGTGGATTTGCTTTGCTTATCGTACTATTCATCCTTCTAATCATTATCGGATGTAGCTGTTGGGGTGGCGGCGGATTCGGATATTAACATATCATATCCTTTGCGCTAACTCTAAAGGAATGCAGTAAGAAAACTAAAAACTATATGAAAACAGCTCATATTTGAGCTGTTTTTTCATACTTTCGTATGGGTGAATGTACCCCTTATTTGCGATTTCACCTAACAAAATATCGTTTACTATAGAATAAGAAATATTTTTACTGAGGAGGATTACAATGATTAAAGGTCTTTATGAAGCACATTTACCCGTCCGTAACTTAGAAGTATCTATATCTTTTTATGAATCACTAGGGCTCAAATTATATAAAAGAGGAGAAGATATTGCTTTCTTTTGGATTAAAGAAAATGAAGGTTGGCTCGGCCTTTGGGAAGGAACAGAATACAAAGTTAATTATCACTCATCTTTACGACATATCGCCTTCCAAGTAAGCTTACACGATTTAGAAAATGCGATACATTGGCTAAATCAAAAAGGAATTTCAGCACGAAAAGACTTTGGAATGGAACCAATTTAACCCATTGTTTTCCAGAATTAGCACATGCCTCCGTATACTTTAACGATCCTGATGGAAACAGTTTAGAATTGATTGCACAATTACCTGTTGGACTTCCTGCAAAGGAGAAAGTGTATTTAAGCGAATGGAAAAAACAAGTTCAAGCATCATTATTACATAAGGATTAACCTTTTATATCAGTTTCTTATTCCACACTTCTTAAAACAAATACAAACTTCAAAAAACTATTTTATGGTCAAACATTAAGTGTACTTGGAGATTGGTTTCATACGGTAGCTTTATTAACATTCGTCTATAGCGTAACGGAATCTCCGTTTATGATAGCGCTCACTTTTATAAGTAAAGGATTGCCTCAGCTTCTTCTTAGTCCTTTCATAGGTGGAATTGTAGATTGTTTTTCAAAAAAAGATTCTAATTTTCACCGATGTTTTACGGGATGGCTTTTAGAGATTCTTTCTCCGCAAGTTATTGGTAGCCCGTTAGCTATATGCTGTATTTTCGTTAGTTTTATATGGATTTTCTTATTTTATCGTGGGGAACTTAGTGAAGAATCTACTATCACTTAATGAGGTAAACCCAAAAGTAGCTGAATAGCTACTTGGGCTAACCTCTTTTTTATTTGCAGGAAAAACCCAAAACGAGTACTGGATATAAAACGAACAAAAGAGCCTATCTTTATACAGAATGTTTGGATTGTCCATTTTAAGATAGTCGTAGACTGTCTATTCATAAGTTGATATACATTGTATTCCAAAAATTAATCAACCAGATTTTATAGGAGAAGATTTTGATAAAGAATCCATGCATTGTTTTTTAATATAATGGTAAGTTCTGTGAGTATAATAAACTTTTGCAGTAGCAAGATTATTACAAATAGAACACTTAATTTGATAAGAAGCTTTGCTAACATGGGGAGTGTCTAACAATAGTAATGTTTCTTTCATGTGTGAGGTACAGACCCACATAACGTCACCCCTTCATTAATATTTCACAGTAATCTTTACTCTGTGGAGTCACTTTCCTCTTAAGTTTATCTGGCTTTCATTTCTTCAATTGTTCTGCAATTATCTAATTCCAATAGATTGAAATATTTTTCAATTTTTTTATAGGGCTTTTAACTAATCTTTTCTGCCTGCCTACAATTATTGTACTTTCTTTCGAAACAATTTTTATCAGTTTTATATAATAAAGATAATTTCTAGAAACAACTATTAGACATAAGCTACTACCCAAGTTACTCCTGTTTGTTTACTGCGGAATATTTTATCATCATAAATTCATTGACCACCAAATCTAACTTTTGGCTGAATTCAACGGTTTTTTGGTTAGTTAATCCATATTTCTGCGCTGATATTCCATTTCGCGTTTGAATTGATTGTATTCATTTAAATTTTTTTTCAGCTTCATGAAGCTGCCTCCAATCATAATGTAAGCATACTATTTTCCGTAAATTGTATAAGGTTTGATAGCGCTCTTTAACGATTGAATGGCCCCTGCTTTGCTATTCAACTAAATTAAGCACGATTGTGCAATTTTCCACAGAAATTATATAAGGGTGATACGTGTAAAAACTCTCATTCTTTCAAAGATAGGAATTTTATGTTTATTTACACTTTTTGCTCAAGAAGTTTTCTGGTATAGATGGTTACCCATTTCCTTGGCAGCAGGCCCACAGATTTAGCCATGAGTTTATTTTTAAAGCCCGGAATGATTACCCTTTTATTCTTCATTAATCCTTCAAAGCCGCACTTGGCAACCATTTGCGGATCCAACATGTTCTTATTGAACACTTTCGTTCCTGCTCCGGCGAATTGCTGCGTGAGTGTTGTTTTAGTAAAGCTTGGACATAATACTGAAACTTGAACCCCAGTTCCTTTCAGTTCTTCAGCAATCGCTTCCGAAAAGGATAAGACGTACGATTTACTCGCTCCATACATCGACATTCGTGGAACTGGCTGAAAGGCTGCTAGTGAAGCCACGTTTAAAATTTTACCTTGCTTTCGTTTCACCATGTCATCCGCAAAAAGTCTGGTTAAATACGTAAGTGAAATCATATTTAGCTGCAAATATTCCATTTCCTTCTGAATATCCACTTCCGTCATGAATCCAAATCCGCCAGCTCCGGCATTATTAATCAATATATCAATGTCAATTCCCTCAGTTTTCAAGTATCGATGCAGGCCCTCTACCGTTGTATAGTGGCCTAAATCGCCGGCAAAAGTATTTACTTGTATACCATAATCCTTTTTTAAATTCTCGGATTGTTGCTCTAACAACGTTGCGTCTCTGGCAACTAACACTAAGTTATAGCTGTGACCTGCGAAAATTTTAGCGAATTCCAAACCGATTCCTTTTGTAGCACCTGTAATTAAAATAGTTTCTGTTGTCATCCGTCTCCTCCACATGTTTTATTTATCCAGTTGAACAATGAGAAATTGCTTTATTCTAACTTGAATCTGTTACATCCATTGCCAGGACAAGGGCTCGTTTCCCTAATACTTCGATTTCTTTCACACCTTTCTCGTAAGCCCCTATACGACGTGAACATACTAAAACGTTCGCCATCTTCCTTGACTAACACAGACGCTTTCAGGATCCGTTAACCTGCTACTATCTTCAGTAACTATATTTGTCCCGTTAAACCAAGCAATCGTTTTAATTATTTTAGAATCTTCAAAATTTTATAAAAATTATTATTGTTATCAATTATACTTATAAATTATAATTAAATAAAATTAAAGAATTTAATCTGTAAATAAGTAATACTAATATTCGAAAAGGGGAGCGGTCATGAACATTGAGCAATTAGTATATATTATTGAGGTCTCAAAACACAGTTCTCTGACTAAAGCAGCACAGAATCTTCATGTGACCCAATCTACGATTAGCCAATCCATTTCCAGCTTAGAAAAGGAGTTAGGGGTTAAGATCCTTAATCGCTCACGAGGACACGGTGCTGTACCAACCGATGAAGGTAGAATCATTCTAAAACTTGCCTACGGAGTACTGAGAAAAATTGAAGAAATAAAGGAGACAGCCAGCTCATTCAACTCCATGGAAGCGGGAGAACTAAGGTTATCTTCTTTACCCGGATTGACGACGTTTCTAGTAAAAGCTATAGCTGCTTTTAGACATGAATATCCACATGTAAATGTGGAGGTTACCGAAAAAAGTGGACATGCTGTAATTGAAGATATTCGACAGCATAAGACCGACATCGGACTGATTACGTATTCGCCCGATTTAAATGTAAATATGGAAGGAATAGCTTTTGAAACACTATTTGAAGGGAAACAGAAAGTATATGTTTCTAAGCATTCTCCCTTAGCGTTTCTTGGTACCATAACTCCTCATGATATACTTGATCAAACTCTCGTTACATATAAAGGTGAATTTATGCAGTATTTTGTTCAAGATTTCTTTAATAAATATAAACCCTTAAAAATTCTATTTACATCAAACAATATGGATGGAGTTCTCCAAGCCATCATCGAAAGTTTAGCTATTACATTCGCTCCTGATTTCGTAATGAAAAATTATCCCCCTGTCAACAATGGTGATATCATTCCCGTTGATTTGATGAATCATAGAACTGTAAATATTTCTTTAGGAATGGTTCGATCAGAGAATAAACATCTATCCACTTTTGCCAACAAATATATTCATCATCTTAAATCCAAAATTATTCAAAGTTAAGAGAGCAAAAAGAGAAGCTCGTCGCATGTGAACATCGAGCTTCTCTTTTTACAAATCTATCTTTTAAAACTTAGTCACATCGACCGGTTCAATTCCTTCAGCTGCGCAATGCTCATGGTATTTTTTCAAAAATGACTCCCAATTATCTCTGGCAATAATTTCCCCATTCTCACCTAAATAATCTAATGTTCCTTCAACAATATTAAGCGTAATAACTTCTTCATCTCCTACAGCTTGAGGTGTATGTGAAGAGCCAGCTGGCTCATAAACGACATCACCAGCTTTAGAAACCCAAGGATCCTCAAGATATCTCCAAGTGCCTTGGACAGTATAAACAATGACCGTACCAGGATGAAAATGAGCAGGAAGTTGCATAGCCGCAGGGACTTTTAATAGCGTAACCGTCTGTCCGGTTACTGGGTTGGCCTTAAGTAATTTAAACTTCGCATCTCCAAAATAAGGAATCCAAGGTAAATCATCTGGACAAATATTATTAGCATGAAATGCCACTACCTCTTTTACATTTTTTACGTTTCCCATTTATATCGCCTCTTTCTATTTTTTAAAATCAGCACGCTGATAACGCTTACATTAATCGGTTGATTAACTACTGCGAATCTATCATTTTCAGTGTGTTCATAATTAAAAATTAAGTGAAGTGATTATTTTTAACTTATAATTAACTTCTACTAATTCACACCCTCAATTTGATATATTCACGAATTAAGTTTAATTATTTTTTTTGGGACCTACTTAGCACCAAGTCCCCCATCAAGAGTCAATATTTGTCCTGTACAATAATCAGAAGCTGCTGAAGCAAAATAAAGGACTGCTCCTACTAAATCTTTGTCTCTACCTAATCTCCTTACTGGAACTTGGGAGGCAATAATAGGACCGGCCTTATGCACAAGTGTTCCAGGTATTTCTGGGTTATTCATTCCAGTAGTGAAAACTCCAGGAGCAATAGAATTCACATGTACACCATGGCGGCCCCACTTAACTGCAAGATCCTTCGTTAAAGTCATAACTGCACCCTTACTTGTTGTATATCCTACAGAATCTACTGCTTCTGGGTCAGTACCTTTAAAGCCGATTGAAGAAGAAATATTAATGATTTTTCCGTATTCGTTGTCTATCATATGTCTTCCTACAGCCTGACACATTAAAAATGTTCCTGTCACATTTGTATCGAGCATAGCTTGCCATTCTGTTAAAGGCATGTCCGTAGCAGGCGTTTCAAAAACCGTGCCGCTACTGTTGACTAAAATTTCGATTTTCCCAAAATGAGAAACCGCTATCTCCACACCTTGAGCGATAGATTCAGGAACTGTTATATCCAATGATAAGGCAAGTGCTTGTCCTCCTAACGCCTCGATTTCTTTCACAACTTCTTCGCAAACTTCTATACGACGTGAGCAAACTATCACATTTGCACCGGCCTCAGCTAACGCCAGTGCCATTACACGCCCTAACCCGCTACCACCTCCGGTAACCATTGCTGTCTGTCCTGTTAAATCAAACAATTGTGTAGATGACATTCTAGACCCCCTTTAAAATTTTTAATATTCGAAATTTTTAAAACTTACTATATTATGGATTATACTCATAAGTTATAATTAAATAAAATTAAAGATTTTAATGTGCAAATAAATATTATTAATATTCAAAAAGGAGTACAGTATCAATATTGAACAACGACCATAAATATGGAATTTTTTTCTAATTCACCTTTGGAAGTTTGCCATTACATGTTCTCCTGATTTCGTAATAAAAAATTATCACCCTGTCATAAAAGGTGATATCATTCCAATTGATTTGGTGATTCATAAGTACTTAAATATTTCTTTTAGGTTGGTTCGATCAGAAGATAACTTGCTTTTTTTGCTACCTGCGAAGCTCCAAATTCTGTCTTACAACCTCTTTTACTTCATCTTCTACTTCAATATAATCATCCGAGTAAGTCTCGGACATCTTCTCTTGACAATTCCAACACTCGCTGCGATTCCGTTCCATAATGACTAATACTTCATGACAATGTACACAACGATCCATTTAGCAACCTCCTTTTCATATTTACTCCTTTCTTTCCCCGATCCATCATTAATTTTTAAATACTTACTTGCTCCTCTGCTTTTATTGTTGTATGACTTTGATTCGCGGGACGTACAACAATCAAAAACAGTAATCCAATAACGAACATACACAAAGCAGTTACTTGAAATCCATAACGATATCCTATTTCCTCAGTCGCTGCATACTGGATGAAATACCCGAATACGAGCGGAGCAATAATACTTGTTGAGCTTGCAAGAGCAACGTAAACCCCTTGTGCTTTTCCAATGTTTTTTGGAGAAAAAAAATCCATCAATATTGCAGGTGCAAGTGAAAGAATGACATACGCAAAACCTGGAGCAAGGGTGAAAAACAAAATGGATATAGCACTTGAATTCACGGCATTTGCTATATATACACAAAGAGCAGATAGCACCATGGTGGAACCGGCAACATTTATTCGTGCTTTACGAATATCCCCAGTTTTGCGATAAATCCGGTCTGATAGGATAGAAAAGCCAATTTGACTAATGGCAGCGAAAAGAAAAGGTAACGACACAGCTACTTTTAATGTTTGATTATCAAAATGTTGAACTTTGGTAAAGTATGCCGGAAACCATATAGCTTGAACGGACAATAGCCAATAGGCACAACCTCCACACAAAATAATAAAAACAAAATTTTTAGATAAAAGATGCGGAAGAAACTGACGCCAAGAAACCTTGGAGAGGGTTGATGAATGCTGCTCCTCTTGATGAAATGAAGGCAACCCGATTTCTTGTGGACTGTCTTTACCGAAAATGATCCATAAAACTAATACAATCAGTCCAACAATCCCCATGACTAGAAAAGCAGATCTCCATCCATATTGATTGATCAAGGAGATTAATAATGGTGTAGCAATTGCAGGCCCAATTGTGGCTCCACAAAGAACAGCACCAAAGCCTATACCATGTCTATGTTTTGGGAACCATTTTCCAACTATAGCCGTTGATAGAGCAGGGGCTGCACCTTCGCCTGCTCCTAAGATCATTCTTGTAAAGACTAGCAGAGATAGACTAGAAACAAAAGGTGTAATAAATTGAACAATCAACCATACCAGCGACATCCAAGTTAACATTTTTTTCGTGTTTTTGGAATCGGCCATGCCCCCAAGAATGATAGAGGAAAAAGTGAAGAACCAAAAGAAAGAACTTCCCACCAACCCCCATTGCGAAGGACTTAAATGTAACTCTTTCATTACTGGGATGGAAACCAAACCAATGATAATTTTATCAACTTGGTTGATCATACCTGAAGCAATTAGGAATAATAATATAATCCAAGAATATTTTGGGGTGTTCAATATAACAATCTCCCCTTACCTTAAGTTTTCTACAATACCACCGCGACCTTCTTTACCTGCCTTCTCATCTATAAACATCGCTAAATCACGTGCAACTTCTCGGCCGTTTGGCATCGTGAGCCATGATCTTAATAAATGACGTTTACGTTCTTGTTCTTCATAATGTGTATAAAATTACTGCAAGCCTCCCTAAACGTGAAAGCGTTATCATATTTTTGTAGATTGTTTCCTAATAAAAGATCAACTTCAACTCCATCTCCCTTCTCAAATTCTTTGTCAAATAAATTATAGCTTCTTAAGTGCTGTCCTCCTTCTCCGCCTATGCAAGAGTGCTTTAAATAACAACCGATACAACCGCATGGATTGTTATTTAGATTATATTCATAATTTTCAGATAAATAAAATTAAAAGTTTTAATATGTAAGTAAATATCGCTAATATTCAAAAGGAATACAGTTATATGCAGTAAACAATTACAATATATTGTTGAAATCACAAAACACAACTCTCCACCTATCTTCTTCGCTTCTCTCATCCTTGAGATAGACACAAATAGCGGGATAAACGAGAATAGGGGTATGCTCCTCCCCTTGAAGAGCCTATTCAATCGCACAAGACCGATACATTTTACAGAGTAAGGTATCGGTCCTATTTTCATTAATTACAAAATAACTTTTTATATTAGTAATACTTACTTACAAATTAAAATCTTTAATTTTATTTAATTATAATTTATGTGTAAAATTAATAATAGAAATGATTCAATATTCAGGGGATTATTCCAAAGTTTGATCTTTTACGGTTAAATCAAAACAGGGGGTTAAAATATGGACTTAAAGTTATCCGGAAAAAAAGCACTTATTGTTGGAGGAAGCCGCGGAATTGGTAAAGCTACTGCCCGTCAATTGGCTCTGGAAGGTGTAGATTGTACGATTTGTTCAAGAAACGAGTCCTCACTAAAAATTACGGCAGAGGAATTAGCCCAAGAAACAAAAAGAAATATCTATCCGATTGTGGCAGATACCACTGATCCTGACTCCATTCTAAATTTAGTTGAAAAATCAGCAGCGGCAATGGGAGGCATCGATATTTTAGTCAACAGTGGCGCACGTGTTGGGGGCTTTGAGCCAGAAGATTTTAATAGTATTAAAGATGAACTTATTTTGAAAGATTTTGAAGAAAAGTATATGGGCTATTTTCGTTGTATCCGAGCTGTAGCTCCCTATATGATTGAAAATAATTGGGGACGCATTATAAGTATAAGTGGTCTGGCTGCTAGAATTGGCGGTAATTATTTTAGTTCTGGTCCACGTAATGCATCTGTTGTCCATTTAACAAAATCTGCATCATTGGAGTTAGGAAAGCATGGAATTAACGTCAATGCTGTTTATCCAGGGATTGTCGATACTGAAATGTTTAGAAATCGAGTCACTAACGAAGAAGCTGTGCGTCAGATGGCCTCACTCAATGCAATCGGCCGCCTGATTACAGTAGAAGAAATTGCTAATGTCATTACCTTCTTGGCTTCACCTTTGGCAGCATCTATTACTGGTGATGTCATTTCGGTAACCGGTGGAATTGGAGATACCGTTTTTTACTAAAAAGCTAGGTTAGATATTGTAATTGTATCTTAGATTACCAATAATAGTGTATTTAAAAACGAGCCTCGCTAAAATCTGGGGCTCGTTTTTTATAACTTTTTCGATTTCAATCTATCCCTATTGTATATTTAGCAGTATTCAGGAACTTATCAATCTTAGAAATCGTTGATTCAATGTTCTTAGAAAAAATAGCCATGTTTGCAAAAAAGCCGTGGATCATACCAGGTTCACATGAATATTCAACTTGCACACCAAATTTTTTCAGACGTTCCGCATAAGCCATTCCTTCATCCCGAAGTACATCGTTTTCTGCGGTGATTACAATTGCGGGCGGGAGACCACTTAAATCTTCAGCAACCAAAGGAGAAGCGTATTCATTATTCTTGTCCTCATCATTCCTTAAATAATGATCACGGAACCAAACCAGCTGTTCACGATCTAGCCCAAATCCTTTTGCAAATGTTTGGTGGGATTCCGTATTAAACTCAAGATTGGTCACAGGATAAATTAAAACTTGTGCAGTGATGTTAGGGCCTTTTCTGTCTCTCGCCATCATAGTAACTACTGTTGCTAGATTTCCACCCACGCTATCCCCCCCTACTGCCAATCTAGTAACATCTCCGTTAAAAGAGGAACCATTTTCATAAAACCATTCCAATGCCGCATATGCGTCTTCAACTGGAGTAGGGAACTTATACTCTGGAGCGAGACGATAGTTAACAGATACGACAATACTAGCCGTTCTATTTGCGATCATTCGGCAACTTGCATCCACCACGTCAATGTCTCCTAGAACCCATCCTCCACCATGGTAATAAATAAATATTGGGAAGGGACCTTGCCCCTCCGGTATGTATACCCTACATTTGATTTCTTCCTCTTGACTTACCGGTATCATTAAATTTTCTACCTTTGAAACCAGATCTAATTTTACAGCAGGGCGTGGTGCGTTGGAAAGCATATCTCTTACTGCTTTAGGATCCATCGTATGAATAGGTGGCATCTGATTACATGCTTGTAAAAACTTTTCTGCTTGCGGATCTAAATTTACCAAGAAACATCATCCTCACTTCAATTTATTTTCAAACTAACCCGAATATTTCCTAAATCTTTCTTCCTGTCCTGAAACCTTCACATTCACTTCATCATTGAAAAACATACAATGGTGATTTTATTCACCTTATTTCGATGAATAAAATCACCATACAACTTAATATAAGAAAAAATGACGATTTTACTTCTCACTAGCTGTTTATTCCGCATTAACTGGCAGTAATGAGCTTTCCATCAGCAGGGGATGAAGCCCCTACTGATAAGAAGCTTCACTTTATCTATTTACAGGTACTCCTCCGATATAAAACTCGAAATCTGGGGCAATTTTTCTACCATTTGGCATCATAAGCCACAATCTTAATAAATGACGTTTGCGGTCATCTTCTTCATAATCTTCAAATACTGTGCGTGAATGCATAACTGTATAATTATTAACAAATTGCATATCACCTGGTTCCATCATCATATCAATATGCATGTTCTTATCATGAGTAAGGGAATCTAGTAAATCAAATGCTTCGATTTCTAATTTCGTCAAAGAAACATCTGTTTTCGTTTGTGCAGATTCGATATAATTTCGTATCCATCTGCAGCTTAATTTACCATTGTAATAACTAAAGATTGGTGATGAAACTACTGGAGATGAACCTTGTACTTCTTCCCCGCGAAGATCATGGAAGAATGGGCGATAAAGAATTCCAAGATATTCTGGATACTTCTCAAGAATTTCATTATAAATAGCCATAGAACTTGCGATACTACTTAGACCACCAGATTTTGCTTTGCGAAGGCATAGTAAGCCAACTACATCAGCGAGGTCTGTGTGATAAGGAAGGTGTACATTCGTTTGGTAACCACGTACACTAGTATTTTTAAAGTCGAGACCTACGTCTTTGATATGCCCTAAAAGGTCACCTTTTTTACTTTGAATGATTGGAATACCTAGGTAAAGTCCGAGCCCCCAGTAAATGATACTTGCTTCTTCATCAGTATAACGTTCCATTGGCAATCCACGAATCAATAGGAATCCTCTACCATTTTCCAGCTCGTCAACAAAGTAAGTGATCTCGTCAGCAAGATCCGGAATCTGAAAATCTTCTTTTCCAAACTCAGGTGCTTTTAATCCCTTACGCTGAACATGTAATACAGCCTTCTCAAGTGCAGCAATCATTTTTTCGGACAAATAATAAATCCATGAATCATCTTTAGCTAGTTCAATACCCTTCCACACTGAACGCCCTTGAATTTCCCTCTTTAAAATGATCGACATAAATAATCCTCCTTTATTAATTTGGTTATTTTCCCACTTAAGATGACTGAATTTTTTTATCATTAACAATGCAGAAAAGAGAAGTTCCTTAATCGCTCCTTGCCCCTGACCTCTCGCTATCTCCCGAAACATCGATAACACTTACACCGGAAAATAGATTGAATATTCAGTTTTTATGTCACAAGTAAGTTGCATGAATATATACCGGCATCCAATCACACAAACACCCCTTTCAAAAAACTAAGTAATAGATTCATTGGCTACATTATCCATCAACATAGTTATGGTCCCCTTACCTCAATTTGATATATTCACTAACTACGGCGATTCTTCTTTGAAGTTATTACTGTGCCCTTACTTGCTGTATATCTTTTAAATACTCACTTGCTCCTCTGCTTTTATTTTTATGCTGTCTTGCTTTGCGGGACGTACAACGATCCAAAACAATAATCCGATTATGAACATCCCAAAAGCAGTTACTTGAAATCCATAACGATATCCCATTGCCTCAGTCGCTGCATATTGGATGAAATACCCGAATACGAGTGGAGCAATAATACTTGTTGAGCTTGCAAGAGCAATGAACGTCCCTTGGGCTTTTCCGATGTTCTTAGGAGAAAAAAAATCCATAAATATTGCGGGCGCGAGTGAAAGAATGACATACGCAAAACCTGGAGCAAGGGTGAAGAACAGGATGGATACAGCAGAAGAATTCACAACATTTGCTAGATATACACAAAGAGCAGATAGCACCATCATGGAACCGGCAAGATTTATTCGCGCTTTACGAATATCCCCAGTTTTGCGATAAATCCGGTCTGATAGCAAGGAAAATCCGATTTGGCTAATGGCGGCGAAAAGAAAAGGTAATGACACGGCTAACTTTAATGTTTGACCATTAAAATGTTGAACTTTAGTAAAATACGCTGGAAACCATATTGCTTGAACGGACAATAACCAATAAGCACAACCTCCACATAAAACAGTAAACACAAAATTTTTAGATAAAAGATGCGGAAGAAACTGACGCCAAGAAACCTTAGAAAGGGTTGATGAATGCTGCTCCTCTTGATGAAATGAAGGCAATCCAATTTCTTGTGGACTTTCTTTGCCGAAAATGACCCATAAAACTAGCACAACAAATCCAACAATCCCCATAGCTATAAAAGCAGATCTCCATCCATATTGATCGATTAAAGAGATTAATAATGGTGAAGCAATAGCTGCTCCGCCTGTTGTTCCTAACAGAACGGCCCCAAAACCTATACCATGTCTGTGTTTCGGAAACCATTTCCCCATTATTGCCGTTGATAGGGCAGGTGCTGGACCCTCGCCTGCTCCCAAGATCATTCTTGTAAAGACTAATAGAGACAGAGTGGAAACAAAAGGTGTAAGAAATTGAACAATCAACCATGTAAGTGACATCCAAGTTAACATTTTTTTCGTATTTTTGGAATCGGCCATACCACCAAGAATGATAGAAGAAAAAGTAAAGAACCAAAAGAAAGAACTTCCTACCAATCCCCATTGTGAAGGGCTTAAATGTAATTCTTTCATAAGGGGAACGGAAACCAAACCAATAACAATTTTATCAACTTGATTGATCATACCTGAAGCAACTAGAAATAATAATATAATCCAAGAATACTTTGGAGTGCTCAACGTATAAATCCCCCCTATTTTTACCATCAAGGGAAAACCTTTTCCTACCATCTGAAAAGGCGTTCCCCATTACATGAATCAATTGGTGTTGTAATAAATTGGTTTATAAAGGTCAGTCTTTCGGATTTAAACTCAATTACTTTAAGTTTTCTACAATACCACCAGATGTTTTTCCACGGACTGGAATACCACCGCGACCGGCTTTACCTGTTTTCTCATCAATAAACATCGCGAAATCATTTGCAATTTCTCGGCCATTTGGCATCGTGAGCCATAATCTTAATAAATGGCGTTTTCGTTCCTGTTCTTCATAGTCTTCATATTGAGTACGTGAGTGAAGAACTGTATAATTATTAACGAATTGCATATCACCTTCTTCCAGCATCATATTATAATGCATATTTTCATCATGAAGGATGGAATCCAGTATGTCTAAAGCTTCAATTTCAACTTTTGACAAATGGATACCCGTTTTCGCTTGTGCTGATTCAATAAATGTACGGACATATCTGCAGCTCAATTTACCATCATAGTAACTAAAAATCGGTGATGTAAATACTGGTGATTCACCTGGTGACTCCTCCCCACGTCGATCAAAGTTGAATGGACGACAGAGAATTCCCAGATACTCTGGGTACTTCTCAAGAATTTCATTATAAACAGCCATTGAACTTATGATACTACTGAAACCCCCGGATTTCCCTTTTCGAAGACTTAATAATCCGACGACATCAGATCCATCCGCGTGAAAAGGCAGATGCAATTTCGTTTGGTAACCGCGTACATTTGAATTTTCTAAACTCAGACCTTGATCAATGACGTGCCCTAAGAGATCACCGTTTGCGTTTTGCGATACCGGAATGCCCATGTGAAGTCCGAGCCCCCAATAAATAGTGCTCACTTCTTCATCCGTATACCTTTCCATTGGCAATCCACGAATTAATAGAAACCCCCTCCCATTCTCTAACTCTTCCACAAAGTATGCAATTTCGTCAGAGAGATCCGGAATCAGGAAGTCTTCCTTGTTAAAATTAGGTGCTTTTAAACCCTTTTGTTTAACAAGAAATAAAGCGCTTTCAAGAGATGCTATTGTTTTCTCAGATAAATAATAAACCCATGAATCATCTTTAGCTAAATCAATACCTTTCCACGCTACTGGTCCTTGAACCTTTTCCTTTAAAATGAGCGACATACATATTCCTCCTTCAATAATATGGTTAGTTTCTTACTTAACTTCAATCAATTGTCTTAACTCTCTGCGCAAAATTTTCCCTGTTGAGTTCTTAGGTAACCCTTTAGAAAATTCCACTTGGCTAGGAAGCTTGTACTTAACCAGCTTATCCTGACAAAATCGGATAATGTCATTCACGGTGATTCGTTCATCATTGACTACGACATAAGCTTTTACTTTTTCTTCGTATTCTCCATCTGAAACTCCGATTACGGCCGCCTCTATAACAGCAGGATGTTGATACAGAACTTCCTCCACTTCACGAGGATATACATTGTATCCACCAACAATAATCATGTCCTTCTTGCGATCCACGATGTAGATGTATCCTTCTTCATCCATTGTCGCTAGATCATCAGTGTAAAACCATCCATCTATTAAGACCGCTGATGTAGCTTCCGGCATCCTCAAGTATCCATTCATTACGTTTGGCCCTTGAACTACTAATTCTCCGACTTCTCCTCTAGGCAATTCTTTTCCGTCCTCATTGACAATTTTGCTCTTGAGGCCTGGTATATTTAGGCCGATAGAGCCTGGTTTGCGGGTTCCCTTTAAAGGATTAATAGCGACAAGAGGAGCAGTTTCTGAAAGACCATACCCTTCCAAGATAAAAACATTATATTTTTTTTCAAATTTTTGTAGCAGCTCGACCGGAATCGAGGCACCTCCTGAGATACACAAGCGAACGGATAAGAAATCTTCCTCCTTGGATTCAGGCAATTGCAAGATAAAATTATACATCGTAGGAACTCCAGCAAACACTGTTGCCTTTTTTTCTCGAATGGTATTGATTACATCAAGAGGGCTGAATTTAGGTAGGATCAGGACAGTTGCCCCGCAAGCAATTGGTGCATTCAGACAAATAGTCATACAAAAAACATGAAACATTGGTAGAACAGCTACTACACAATCTTTACCATGAAGCTCAATTAATTCTGAAATGGCATCTGCATTCGAAGCCAAATTCCGATGTGATAACATCGCACCCTTTGGTTTCCCTGTTGTTCCTGATGTGTATAAAATGACTGCAAGGTCTTCCTGATCAATGAAAGGGCTTAGCCAAACATTATTGTTTGTTTCCATCAGATGCTCCCATGTACATTCCTGATCCTCGGCATCTGTATAAATAACTAGCATTAGATTTTTCAATTGTTCCTTTACTTCTGATAATTTCGGTTCTACAGATACATGAGCAATAACCGCTTTAACTTGGCTATCATCTAAAATGTAGTTCATCTCCTCTTTCGTATACAAAGGATTCATCGGAACAACAAATGCACCTAATCGTAAAATGCCGTAATACGTAATGAGAAATTCAGGACTATTTCCTAATAAAAGAGCCACCCCATCTCCCTTCCCAATTCCTCGGGCAGACAAACCAGCAGCCAATTGATCTACCTGCTGATTTAGTTCTCTATAAGTAACACTTTTATCTCTATAGATATAAGCGATACTGTCTGGGAATTTACTTGCACTTCTTTTCAGATTTCCGTCTAAATTATAACTCATTAAATGATTCCCCCCTTTATTCATATGGAAGTGGTTGAACAATAATTTTTAAGAATATTCAAAATATTATTACGTTAAGTATACTTATAAATAATAATTAAATAAAATTAAAGATTTTAATTTGTAAGTAAGTATTACTAATATTCAAAAAGGGATGTAGCCATTATATTGGAAGCCCTTCAGAATATGTGGGAAGAATTAAGAGGAAAATAACATTTATCCTCTTAAAAAAGGACAAACCTATCTCTCAGGTTTGTCCTTTTACTTATTTCTTATTTAACCCTTTCTCACTTAAAAACTCTTTCATATGCATTCTCTTCTCTTTAGCCATAAACGAACTCATTGATTCCGTCCATGTTACGTTTTTCTTGTTTGATGATCTTTCTTTGTAATACGCGCTCATCGTTTCATCGTATTCGTTTAATAATTCATCGTATTTCTTTTCATCATACCCATTTTCATGAAGGATTGCTGCTACTGGTAAACGTGGTTTCACTCCATGTTCTTCATTTGGTACACCAACTGTCATTCCGAATACAGGATATACTTTATCCGGCAAATGCAGCAATTCGCTCACTTCCCTCGGGTTATTACGAATTCCACCAATATAACAAATGCCGTATCCTAACGATTCTGCTGCTAGTGCTAAGTTTTGTGCAAAAAGTGAAGTATCTACCGTCGCAACGATAAAGTCTTCTACTCCTTCATGTTTTATCTCTGTACCATGTTTAGCACATGCCATTTCAAGACGTTTTAAATCTGCACAACAAACAAAGAATGCTGCACAGTCTTTCACGTGACGATTTCCAGATAACTCTGCTAGTTTAGCCTTTAAGTCTTGGTCTGTCACATATAAAACAGAATAGGCCTGTACAAAATGCGAGGAAGCGGCATGCTGCGCAGCTTGCACCATTCTTTCTACTACATCTTTCGGAATTGATTCTTCTTTATATTTACGAACTGAAACGTGTTGCTCCATTTTATGTATGATTTCATTCATGAAAAACACTCCTTTTTTTCTCTTCATAATGAAAAATTAACATATCTTTTTTCATATTCACAACTTATAAGCACAAAAAGAGCAATTCTTTTTGAATTGCTCTTTTTTAAAACGTTTATTAGTGCGGTAAATAAAATTATATCGACGATTCGAAACGGGATATCGACTTACCGACAAATAACGACAAACTCAAAGCAAATTATTCTTTTCTTATTACGCCGCTTTCAAAACTTTAATACCTTTGACGATATTCCAAATGAAGTAGTAAATTCCTACAAGAATGAATACTGCATATGTGATCATCATTCCAATTCCCGCACCAGCAGATTGATCGAAGCCTAAACCGTATACGCCTGATACTGCTAATCCACCAAATAAGATTGCATATGGGAAAATATGTGACCAAAATGCTTTTTTCGCGTGATATTTCACTTCATCCTCCGCAACGAAGTACACGATAATTGGCAGTAAAAATGGTGCGAAAAATATACTAAAGTAACATAGTGAAGATAATATATTATTTCCTTTCATCCGATTCACCTCTAAATAGTTTTTGTTATCTTCATTATGTCAGGAATCTACTTCAGAAACTATCGCTTTACCTTTCATTAAGATGACAGTTTTGTAAGATTTTCCTCATTAAAAGGAATCCCGCCTGAAATGTCAGGCGGGATTCCTTTTTTAACTATATTCGATTCATAAACCAATATTGAGTAATTGCTAAATACTCTCGAACGTTCGATTGGATAATAATTGGCTTTGGTGTTTTCGCTGGAAGACCTTCTAATGTCAATCCTTGTTTTTCTGCAATCTTTTTCGCTCGGAACATATGAAAATCGTTCGTTACGATCATACCCTTTTTCATATTGGCTGGAATTAATGTTTTTGAAAATGTAATATTCTCATCTGTACTCGTTGATTTATCCTCCATTATAATACGGTCTTCTGCAATATTTTGTTTCATTAATCCTTGTTTCATCGCTAATGCTTCTGAAATATCTTCACCTTTTCCTTGTCCGCCAGATACGATAGCGATTGTTTTCTCATGTGATTTTAAATATTCAGCTGCCTTATCGATACGATATTGCAATGAATAAGACGGTTTCGTTCCATTTACTTTCGATCCGAGTACAATTATATAATCAGCATCGTAGGTCGCATTCATATGCCCATGCTTATAAATGTTATATTGTAAAAACCCCGCATACACGGCGCAAATCATTATAACAACTAAAATGTACTTAATTATTTTCTTCTTTCTCATATTCATATACTCCTATTTTCTTTACTTTCTTCATGATAATATCCATTTATTTGTTTGTATACAGACAAATTCCAATTAACCCTAATTTATCCTCCTAAAGGTAATATTTCTATTACTTTCGGGAATAGTAAGTACAACTTCGCACGAAGGAGTGTCCCTATTGCTTCTCTTTTTATGTAACGTATCATTCTTTTTTATTTTATTTTTACTATCGCTTAAGCTACTCGGTAAATCCGCATTAGCACAACTAACTCCTCATGATTTTGGGGCTATTATCTTTTTATCTTATTTAGCTTTTCAAGCCATACCAGTCTCTGGTACTTTGCAAGCCTTTCTCGGTATGGTTGTTATTACATGTTTACATTTGCTTCTTACAAAATTAAGCTTACTCAATAAACTAAATCGTTTCATTCTCGGACACCCCATTATTTTAATTAAACATGGTGATATTATTTTTGAGAATTTACAAAAAAGTAGATATCCGATCGCTGAATTACTTTCTAACCTTCGCGTTGCGGGATATCCAAGTGTTCATGAAATTGAATATGCAATTTTAGAAGCGAATGGAGCGATTAGTATTTTACCAAAGAGAGAGCTTGTACCATTAACTCCGAAAGATTTAAATATTGATGTTACATATGCTGGGTTACCAATCGCCCTTATCGTTGATTCACAAATTCAATACGATAACTTAAAGTTAATTCATAAAGACGAAAAGTGGTTATATAAAGAATTAAAAGAAAAAGGAATTACAACTATTAAAAACGTTGCTTTTGCATCTGTTCAAGAAACGGATGGATCATTCGCTATTAGTTTAAAAAATAAGAAATCCCCTTAATTACTTAAGGGGATTTCTTCATCATATTGCTTCTTTCTCTCCTGCCATGTTTAATGGAACAGGATGTTTCATACGATTCATCGTAAATACGATAATCGCTGTCATTACTTCTGCAACTGGCATAACAAGCCAAATTCCATTTATACCAAATAATTTCGGCATAATCCATAACAACGGAATAATAAATAGTAACCCGCGGCTCATTATAATAAGTACCGATTTTTTCGTTTGTCGCACGGATTGGAAGTACTCTCCATACACAATGTTATAACCTAAAAATACGTATTGGATAAAGAACAAGCTAATACCTGTTAATGTTAACTCCAATAATTCTGGAGATTGGACATCAAATAAACCAATGATATATTTCCCGAAGAATAATCCGACAATTATCGCAACACCCCCGAGTACAACTGCAATTTTTACAGCAAACTGCAATCCTTCACGCAATCTTTCTGATAAATTTGCACCGTAATGAAAGCTAGCAATTGGTTGCAATGCAGCACCTACACCGAAGAATAATAGTAATGTCATTGCATGAATGCTATTCACCATCGCAAAAGAAGCTACACCTAGTTCTCCTGCATATTGAACGAAGGTGATATTAAAACCAATCGTTACGATTGCCACTGTACTTTCTGCTGTAAAACTTGGAAAACCAATTACCATAATTTGTTTCACTGTATCCCATTCAAAATGGAATTTCACCCATTTTAATACACTACTTTTCCTAAAGAAATGAGTTAATAATACAAGGAAACCGATTGCTGCCGATAGAATAGTTGCTGACGCAGCTCCTGTTACGCCCCATCCAAAGATAAAAATAAAAACATAGTCAAAAATAATGTTCAATACAGCCGTTACGACAAGACCTGCCATTGCTAAATTAGGATTTCCATCGTTACGTATAAATGTACTTAAAATATTTTCTAACACGTAAATCATTCCAAATGTCAATATCACGTGTAAATAGTCTAACGCATATGGTAAAATCACTTCATTTGCACCGAATAAGTATGCTAAATCTTCTATTCTCCATAAGCAAATTGCCGCTAAAATACTTACAATAATAACTGCTACCGTCATGGATTGCGTAAAAATAGACCTTGCTCTTTCTCGTTTATTTTCACCTAATGCAATGGAATATAGCGTTGCCCCGCCCATTCCAATCCATAATGAAATAGAGAAGAAAATTGAAAACGCTGGAACAGCTACATTTACTCCAGCTAAACCGTTTGCTCCAACGCCTCTACTAATCATGATCGCATCAATCATGACATTTACTGACATTAATACCATACCGAGAACTGCTGGTATTAAATATGAAATAAATAAACTTTTAATTGGTTTTTCTCTTAATTTTTCTGTTGCTTCCATTCTAATATGCTCCTTTTTTCAACTCTCTTTTTTTAGTTTAAACCTTCAAGTAACTTTAAGGTCAATAGAGAATTAAAAAATAGGTAATATTGTGTTTGATGTCCATTTGTAACTATACGAGTCCTACTGCTTTGTTTTTTTCATTATAGGAATTTGAATTTCTGTTACTTGCTCCTCTGGATTTTCTGTTACAGACCAATCAATTAATGCAATCTCAATCGAATCTCCGCCTACTTCATATCCTTCTTGGTCAATGTATTTCATTAACTTTTTATATGTTTCATCAGTTTCTTCATATGGCCCATGGTGATATACACAGGCAAATATGCCCTCTTTAATTTCATCTGAGCTATGTACTTGAAAAGGCATGTAATCCAAAAGAATAAAAACACTGCTATATGCTTGAAACTCATTTTGCATTAATCCTTTTTTTGCAACTGTTACACCAATATCTCCAGAAAATAAGCTATCATCCATTTGCCTCATATTTTTTTGCAACGAATGGATATAGTACTCAAACATATCATCTGTCGTATTCGGGGCAACCGCAATTGCTGTAATTTTTCGCTTGGGGATCTTTTTAATTACCATTCGTTCAGCTTTTGCTTTTGTTGCTTCCTTAATTAAATGAATTCTATGCTCCATTTTCGCCAAAGCATACTCAATTTCTCTTTGTTTTTTCAACATCAGTTCTTGTTGTTTTTCCAATAAATTGAGTGCGTATACTGGATTTCTTTCATCAATATATTTCTTAATTTCCTTTAATGGAATATTTAATTGGCGCAAAAACTTAATCGTATCTAATAATGAAAATTGATCGATTGTGTAATAGCGATAATTCGTTTGCGGATCTACGGTAGACGGATGAAAAATTCCTTTTTCATCATAATAGCGTAAAGTCGATTCCGCTATATTATGCATTTTCGCCATTTCTCCAATTGTAAAGCGTTTATTTAATAACATATACCCTACTCCAATTCGTTAAAAATGTAGCCTTATTTCTTCTTATTATATAGTGATTACCTCCATACCTAAATCGAATCCTATTATGAAAATCTGCTATTTTTTCATTGATTTTTAATAAATTTTATTATATATTAATTACAGGTTCAAATTACGGGTTCAAAAGAACTTGTAATAAGACCCTTTGTTTAATGGGTTTTACATATTTTCATTAGGCAAATTCCGAGAAATCGTATGATAAAAATAAAAATGATGAGGAGAGGATCCGATGGAATTCGAATTTTTCTTTCAAATTGCACTTATTTTATTAAGTACAAAGCTTGCTGGTGATCTTAGTGTTAGATTAGGTCAACCTTCTGTACTAGGTAAATTAATTGTCGGTATCGTTATCGGTCCAGCTGTATTAGGTTGGATTGAAAATTCAGAGCTTCTAACACAATTAAGTAATGTCGGTGTTATTCTTTTAATGTTTATGGCAGGACTTGAAACAGACTTAGAAGAATTAAACGCAAATCGTAATTCTTCTTTAGCTGTTGCACTTGGAGGTATCGTTCTTCCGTTCGTAGGTGGCTACGTTTCTGGTCTTGTTATGGGAATGGAACAAGGAAATGCTGTCTTCTTAGGATTACTTCTATGTGCGACAAGTGTTAGTATTTCTGTTCAAACACTTCGCGATTTAGGGAAGATGAAAACACGTGAAAGTACTACTATGCTGGGCGCAGCTGTATTTGATGACATTCTTGTCGTTATTTTATTAGCATTTGCAATGAGCTTCTTAGGTACAGACGATGTTAACTTAACAATGGTTATCTTGAAGAAAGTTGTATTCTTCGCTTCTATTATTTTAATCGGATGGAAAGGTGTTCCTGCGATTATGCGCTGGTTATCACCACTACGCGTATCTGAGTCTATCGTGAGCGCGGCTCTTATCATCTGTTTCTCATTCGCATATTTCGGCGAACTATTAGGAATTGCTGGTATTATCGGTGCTTTCGCAGCTGGTATCGCTATTTCTCAAACGAACTACAAACATGAAGTAGAAAAGAAAGTAGAACCAATCGCTTACGCTATGTTCGTACCAGTCTTCTTCGTTAGTATCGGTATGAATATTACATTTGACGGTATTGGTGATCAAATTTGGTTCATTTTAGCATTAACAGTAATCGCTGTCTTAACAAAACTAATCGGTTGTGGATTCGGTGCACGCATGACTGGATTTGATGCAAAGTCTTCTGCAATTATTGGCGCTGGTATGGTTTCTCGTGGTGAAGTTGCACTTATCATCGCAGGAACAGGACTATCTTCTGGCCTATTAGCACAAGACTACTTTACAGCAATCGTTATCGTTGTTATTTTAACTACGATGATTACACCACCAATGTTAAAATACACTTTTGGCGCTAAAGATAAAGTAATGAAAGCAAGTAAATAAGTTTACTATATGAAAAGGAGATTGTTATCTTATAAGATAGCAATCTCCTTTTTTATTTTACCTTTAAACAATTTCATTCGTTTTTAACCAGTTTTCAAAAATGGATCGTGCTTCTTCATCATCGATTTCATTACTAAATGAATATACTTTAATACCGTAGTCATCTATATATTCACCTAACTTCATTTTCTCCACTTTTTTGTAAAAATCGTCTACCTCATAATGTGGAATATAAGCATCCCAAATTGGTTCATTCATTCTTTTGTATGCCGTGACTTCTAAATCATGTCCATCTTCATAATAACCAATGTGATAATGTTTGTTAGGATCATACTTCTCCATTAAACCCTCTTCCCCTACTTGAATTATGACAGAAAAAAGCGAGCTTTCTATAGTAGCTCGATTTTTTCTGTTTAGTAATTAAATACGTTCCATCGCCGTCTTCAACGTTCCAACAACGAAAGCAATCTCTTCACTTGAAATAATAAGCGGCGGTGCTAATGTTAATACGTTATTATACCCCGCTGTTGTCATACCGTTCCGCCCTATAATTAAACCTTTTTCTTTACAAGCATTTACAACACTTGCAATTTTGTCATTATCAATTGGCTCTTTCGTCTCTTTATCATTTACTAGTTCGATTCCAACTAATAAACCTTTTCCGCGAATATTCCCAACTAACGGATGTTCTCCAATTTCTTCTTTTAATTGCTCTAATAAAAGTGAACCCATTTGTGCAGAGCGCTCAATTAAATTTTCATTTTCCATAATTTCTAGGTTTTTAAGCGCTAATGCACAAGCTGCAGGATTTCCACCAAATGTATTAATGTGGCGGAAGAATTCATATTCTCCCTTCCCTTTAAATGCTTCATATATTTCTTTTTTCACAGCTGTTGCTGATAATGGTAAATATGCACTCGTAATCCCTTTTGCCATCGTAATAATATCTGGTTTCACATCATAATTCATAAATCCAAATGCCTTTCCTGTACGTCCAAAGCCGCAAATCACTTCATCGCTAATGAGTAGTGTACCGTGTTTTTGACACGTTTCATGAATAGCTTTCATATAACCTTGTGGTGGCATTAAAATGCCTCCACCCGTAATAATTGGTTCCATAATAAAAGCAGCAATCGTTTCACTTAATTCCCACGTCATAACACGATCTACTTCTTTTACACATTCTACATCATAAATATTTTGTGATTCGATTTCTGGCATGCGATAGCAATCCGGCGGCGTTACATGTAAAAATCCTGAAGCAAATGGCTCATATTGATATCTACGCTGTGCTTGTCCCGTCGCCGCCATCGTTGCCATTGTATTTCCGTGATATCCACGGTAACGTGACATAAATTTGTAACGATGAGGTTCACCTTTTTGAGCATAATATTGCCTTGCTATTTTAAAAGCTGTTTCGTTCGCTTCCGAACCACTATTAGAGAAGAAAATAACATACTCTCCACCAAGCCACTCATTTAACTTTTCAGCAAGCTTTATAGCTGGCTCATGTGATTGTGACATTGGAAAGTATGATAAAGTTTGTAATTGCTTATATGCCGCCTCTGCGAGCTCTTTTCTTCCGTATCCACTATTCACACACCAAAGACCACTCATACCATCTAAATATCTTTTTCCTTGTATATCCTCAACCCAGCACCCTTCTGCTTTTGCCCCTACCATTGTATTATTTGGACTAAAAGGACGCATTCCGTGCCAAACATATTGCTCATCTTTTGCTAATAATTCATCAGTTTGTTTCGTTTTCATCATTTCTTCCACCTTCCATAACAACTTATTTTTCACAAAAGCTGCACTGGTGCCATGATGATTTAAATTTCTCCCTGCTATTTTCATTCCACAAAATTAAGACAAAATCCTACTTACAATACAGTAATATTTACAAGAAAATCCCAAAAGAAAAAGGGGCTTTTCTTTTGTATCGAAAAGCCCCTCCTTTTTAATGTGAAGATGCATCGCTAATACCATGACCAGTATTAGATTTTACAAGAATTTCATCAAATTTCGCTGCGTCCTCTTTCTTGCTAGATAAAACAGTTCCTAAATAGGCTGCAAGAAAACCGAGCGGAATCGAAATAATTCCAGGTGTCGTATATGGGAATATCGCTTCTCCAACAAATATAGCTTTTCCAGCTACAGGGTTCCATACATTTGGACTTAACGCTACGAGAACTATTGCTGATACAAGACCTACGATCATACCAGAGATCGCACCGGTCGTATTAAAGCGCTTCCAATATATTGTAAACAATATAACTGGTAAGTTTGCACTCGCTGCAACTGCAAATGCTAGTGAAACTAAAAATGCTACGTTCAATGTTTGAGCAAATAACGCTAGTATAATAGATAATACCGCTACTCCAATAGATGCATAACGAGCCATTGATACTTGCTCTTTTTCAGTTGACTTTCCCCTGCGAATAATCTCATTATAAAAGTCATGTGCAAAAGCTGATGCCGCTGTTAATACAAGTCCTGCTACTACAGCTAAAATCGTTGCAAAGGCAATTGCTGATACGAAAGCAAATAAGAAATCTCCACCTAACGCTTTAGCTAATAAAGGCGCTGCCATATTACCAGCTGGATTTGCTTTAATAATTGCCTCATTCCCTACAAACGCCGCCGCACCAAATCCTAAGAAAATCGTCATAATATAAAATGCGCCAATTAGCCATGTCGCATATACAACAGATTGACGTGCCGTTTTTGCATCACGTACTGTAAAAAAGCGGACAAGGATATGTGGTAATCCTGCTGTACCGAGAACTAGTCCTAAATTTAAAGAAAGCGTATCAAGGCCATCTTTATACTTTACACCTGGATTTAAAAACGACTCTTTTAACGGAGTAGCTGTTTTCATTTGAGCGAACATTTCAGTCACACTAAAATTAAATTTTGAGAAAACGATAACAGAAATAATAAATGTTCCAGCCATAAGTAGTACAGCCTTAACAATTTGCACCCAACTCGTAGCTGTCATGCCACCAAAAATAACATACACAGTCATAAGTGTACCAACGATTAATACAGATGTTGTATATTCGATTCCTAATAATAATTTAATAAGTGCACCCGCACCAACTAATTGTGCAATCATATAAAAAATAGAAATTGTCATCGTATTTAGCGCTGCAATACCGCGTACCTTTTTCGCATCAAAACGTGCTGCAATCATGTCCGCTAATGTGTACTTCCCTAAATTTCTAAGCGGTTCTGCAACGAGATATAGAACAACTAAATAAGCCACTAAAAAGCCGATGCTATAAAAAAATCCGTCAAATCCAGTTAACGCTATTGCTCCAGCAATACCGAGAAATGAAGCAGCAGACATGTAATCTCCGGCAATAGCCAGGCCATTTTGCCAACCCGTTAATCCCCCTCCAGCTGTATAAAACTCACTCGCATTTTTCGTTTTTTTCGATGCAAAATAAGTTATAACGAGCGTACCGAGGACGATAATTAAAAATAGTGCAAAAGCAGTCGTATTCAAATTCAACCCCTCCCCTTTTGCATGTCTTGTAGAATGTTTCGCGAGATTTCATCAAATGATTCTGCTTTTTTGCTATAAATCATACATAATGCCCATGTCATTATAAATTGAGCAAAAGCAAATACCCATGCCCATGTAACATCACCAAATGCTGATGTATTGAGCACCTTTGAATACGATGTTAATATTGGAAGTGCAATAAAAAAACTAAAAAAGAAAATACTCATCGGAACGATAAACTTCTTTTTCGTATTTAATAGCAATTGAAATTCTTCTGACTGAACAACCTCTGTATAATTCACCTCATTTTTCAACTTACGTGCTGACGTATCATCTCGTTTCATTCTCTAATCCCCTCTCTGTACTTGAAGTACAAATCCCCCTTACATACCAAAAGACTAAATTTTATAAATATTCAGAAACTTATTTTTATTTTAGACAATCCACACATCTGTGCAAAGATTTTTCGATAGACATTTTTCGGCATTTTCTCCTAAGTTTTTAATATATTTTTTCAACATAAAGTGAAACTTTAATCAGTAGGATGTTGTCCATCTCCCACTGATTATTCCCCTTCACCAATCAAGCTTTTACGGGCTGTTATCTCCTGCCTAAATCCCTCGCAATCACCAACTTTTGAGGTGGAGTCTACCCAGCAAATAGCGGGATAAAATTTCCGTACTTTAATCCATACCACTCAAACTTTTATCTCGTTAAAACAAAATAAAAAAAGTAGTGCTTATTGCACCACTTCCGTCTTTTTCTCCTTTTCTAAATTACGGGCTGTTTCACTTAATTCCACGTCTTTTCCATCTTTAAGCGTTCCAAATATAAAATCGAACACTGGATTTGAAACACCGAACCAAAACTTTTCATTTTTATAATGGTGTAGTATGTGCTGTTTTTTTAGCCATCTTCCAAACTTAGTGAAAGGACGAATCGGTCTATGTGCAATATAATGTTTCCATTCGTAAACGAGGAGCATGATAATCATTCCGATTCCAAATGAAAGTGTAACAGTAACACTTTTCGCAATACCGTAGGATATAAGTAAATATATAGTAAAGCTAGGTATACTAAACCATACAGGCAAAAATAAAAGTTTTAAATCATCTGGATATACGTGATGATCATAATGTAATCTTCTTAACATTTTTAATAAAAATGCATTTTTAGGCGGCTTTAAATGGAATAAAAAACGATGTGTCATATATTCATTAAACGTATAAAAAATAATTCCAAACAGGCACGCTAACATACCGGTCCATGTAAAAAATTGCATTTTTAAAATAATGATGAAAACAAATAGAATACTATACATAATAACGATATCATGTTGCAAAAAGAACTCTTTCCCCACTCTCTTCATCTTTCTTCCCCCTTTTCCCCAAAAAACAGCCGCAACATATCGTTACGACTATTTCTTTTCTACTCTTATTCTATTCTTATTCTATTCACTTTACAAATTTGCCTGCTGCTCTATTGTCGAGAAAAAATTGTTCGGCCCAAATATATTTTGCTTTGGAATAATATGTTCCACTGCAAATACTGTTACTTCGCCCCTTTGTACTTCTCCAATAATGAGCCCAAATAATTCATGATTTACCGCAAACGTCGGTTGCTTCGTTTGCAGCAATCTTGCTGCATTCTGAAAGACTGCCTCATATAATGGATTCCTATCAGTAATTTCTTTTCGGATTTTTGGTGCTAACGTAATAATAATTTCTTTTCCGTCAATAGTGGTTCGATACATAAAAATCTCCCCTTCAATCTTATGTGAACAACTGTAAAGCCTTGTATGCAAAATGGATAGAATATCCTACTAAAATAATACCTGCTCCGGCTGTTATATAGCCAAGTGCTTTTTGCTTTAATAAAGCCCTTCCAAAATGGACAGAAAAAGCAATATTTAAGTTCCACAAAATAATACCAACAATAATACAAAGACTGTACAAAAAAGCTTCTTGTTTCGTTACCTTTGTAAGTAACGAGCTAAGTGTACTTCCGTATATACCAAACCAAAAAACAAGATTTAATGGGTTGGATATCGCAATTAAAAAACCTGCCATAAAAGATTGTGTAAGGCCACCCACCTCTTCTTTGTTATATTCCATATTCGAGTGGAAAATTCCTTGTTTTACACTTTGAAATCCTAAATAAAATAACAAGAAAAAACCAATGCAATACATAAACGCTTGTACATATGTATACATAAACACAGAAGATAAACCGAAGTAAATGAGAAGCATGAACAAAATATCTGCAGTCATTCCACCAATTCCAACGACCCACGCATGCCAAAACCCTCTTTCAATTCCTCTTTTTAACATTTCAATATTAATCGGACCTACCGGCGCAGCTAATGAAATACCTAACACAATTTGCTGTATAATTGCTCCAAACATCGCTCTATCCTTTCTACTTCTTTTACTATTAAGTAATGATGTGATTTTAAAAAACAGACTAGCTTTCATAAGAAATATTCACTACTAAAATACCCTTTTTTATCCAAAATATACAAAAGAGCCATCCAGATGATGGCTCTTATTTTTCCACTCTATGAAGAAAAGGACATCTCCCTTTTATTGGCTCTACATCATCCCCGATAAAGTATTGCTTCCATTCACGATGATCTGGATCTCCATAATGACTAATGTTAGGATGTTTTGGCAACTGATCCCACTTTTCAACTCGCTCACGGACCATTTGTCTCGAATATGCCCCTTTAGGACGATCCCCTTCTAATCCATCAAAAATGGTGCGAGGCTGAAAACCAATAACGAGAGAATTTCCTAGATGTCTCGTTTTTCGTTGTTTATAGGCCGGTGCATTTCCAAACGCAAATATCGGTTCACCACCAAATGAAAATTCCCATAAATAGTGGTCTGGATTTTTTGGAATTTGCTGCGGCCATGTTTGATCATCGTTTTCATGTAAATACTGTAGTACTTTCCAAAAATAATCTCGATAATATTCGAGTGATTGCTCTTCACGTTCAGGTTCTATAAATAGAAAAAATCCTCTTCTTACAAGCGGTCGTTCTTTCATTAACTCCAGGAAAGATAACATTGTATTTGGCAAATGACTCCAATCATCATGAGAAAGAAATGAATAACGAAGCTCATTCTTTTTCAAAGCTGTTAAACCGAAATAACATGGAAAAGTTGGTTCTAATACAACACTCGAAAAATTATGAAATTCTTCTGCAACCCATTTTGGTATGTCGGCTCTATTTCTCATTCCTTCATTATCTAATAAATAAGACTCACCCATTTTTTCACCTCACTATGTACAGCATTCACTTAAGAATATTACATATTCGGCTTGTCCTATACCTTTTAAAAATTCAGTTGAAAAATTATTTAAAAATACAAAAAGTTAAAAGCGTTTACTTGACTAAATTCTACCAATTCGTGTATATTTAAATTAATCATTTAGCAGAATATTCAAGATTATAGCACTTTTAGTTTATATTATCGTTTAAATGAATTTCACTAAATGAAAATAGTAAACGCTTTTAGGAGGAATTGTAACATGCAAGGAAAAGTAAAATGGTTTAACAACGAAAAAGGTTTTGGATTTATTGAAATGGAAGGCGCTGACGATGTATTCGTACATTTCTCTGCTATCCAAGGCGACGGCTACAAAGCTTTAGAAGAAGGTCAAGAAGTATCTTTCGACATCACTGAAGGAAACCGTGGACCTCAAGCTGCTAACGTAGTAAAACTTTAATTCAACATATGATAGGAGATTACCTTACTTGGTAATCTCCTTTGTTTATTCCTTTGTATATTTCCGTTTTACAGAGCAAAAACTATGTGAAATGCGCACTATACAAAGGAGGAATTATTAATGGGATCAGAAGTAAATGATTTTGAAGAAGTGAAATTCCGTGTAGAAACAGCACAAAAAATGGTAGGGTCAGCGACAATTTCAATGGATCCAGATACATTAGAGCATGCCACTACTGCTGTAGAAGCAGCTCGCTCTCAGCTTGAAATTATGAAATCCGTGGCGACAGATTTAGATGAGCCATTTCTAATGAATGAGGAAAAGAAATTAAGCAAGTGCGAGCATCAATTAAACGAAGCAAAGCACTAAAAAAACATCCAGAGAATTTTCTCTGGATGTTTTTTTATGACAACTGTTCTCCATACTTTTTCAATGTTTCTCCAACTGTACATTGCCTAATACAAAATGAATGGGCGTAATATTTACTATTTGTCTTTCGATTATGTTCTCGCAAAAAACATCCTTCACAATATGTTTCTAATAAGTCATTTACCTCCGTAATGAGTTGCTTTTTATCCACCTTTGCACCTCTCTATTCGGTTATTTCTTTATGACTATCAATGACCGTCCCTTCTAATGCTTGCGTCGCTAATTGATGTGCTTCTTTATTTTGTTTTCTAGATATTGGCTCACATACAAGTTTTAATTTCATTTGCTTCGCCTTTTGTTCAATTTGGTCTAAATAATGATTTAAATGCTCATCATAGCAAGGCCATTCTCCGGACAATTGCTGCAGCACCACTTGAGAATCTCCGCGAAGTGTAACTGCTTCATACTTAATCCCTAATTCCTCGAGTATATTCATACCGTATAACAATGATGCATATTCCGCTTCATTATTATCATATATACCTTCCATATATGCATTGCGGCGAATTCGGTAGTTTGTATTTCCTTTTTTATAGTACACACATATACCGACTCCAGCTTCTTTCGTCTGCAAATCATACCCACCATCAAAATAAACATATATTTCTTGAAGCTCTTCCTCCACTTGTTTACTCAGCTTTTTCATTTCCTTTAATGACCATTCTGCATCCATTTCATCGTAAAATGAAAGTTCTTTCACTCTTCCTGTTTTCTCGAAGTCCTCCGCAAATTGAAGTGCTTCCTCTATGTTCATATAATCTGTTGTTAATTCCGTTTGCAAACCACGCTTCGTTTTATACAGCCATTGAATTTTATATTTCATACTAGATTCCCCTTATGTAAGACTTCTTATATATTTTATTATATTTTATCAAGAGTCACTGCAATATATTCACTATAATCACATACAAAAAGAGCTATCCCCTATAGGAACAGCCCTTTCATCTATTACATAAATCTTTCAAATTGTACTCGCTTATTAATCCAGTACATTACAGGCATACCAATTGCCATTACTACGAATTCACCCGCTGCACATGTTAACCAAGTCAACATAAATGGTAAATCAAATGCAAGATGAAGTTCGATTGCAATCATAAACATTGTAATCGTAAAGATCACTGTATTAAAAATCATACGAGCCCAAACACCTTTAATAAATCGCATCGAAATAATCGTTGCAACTAATGCAAGAATAGATTGCCCTACTCCAAATACTAAATCGTAAGCGATCATTGGTGAGAAAAAGAGATTCGTTAAAAATACACCTAATACAATCCCGTAAATTGCTTTCTTATTAAATACAATGAGATGATTAAACATCTCTGAAATACGAAACTGTACATTCGTAAAGCCAAATGGCTGAATAAGCATAGAAACAGCAATATATAATGCCGCTAAAATACCGTTACCGACTAATGTTCTTATATTCATGACAAAATCTCCTTAGTTTTTTTACGTGGGATGGTTTCGAACCACGTTATTCGTTTTTTAAGCAACAAGATTACATTGTACGAGGTGGCCCACCTTTCGTCAATAGATTCCTATCATAAACTACCTTTTTTCTTTTAGACAACGTATAATGAAACATATGAAATATTTAGGAGGTTTCACTTCATGACTGCAACAATTCAAAACGAAAAAGTGATCGTTTCCATCTCTGAAAAAGGTGCAGAATTACAAAGCGTTCGCTTAAAAGAAGACAACACAGAATATTTATGGCAAGGTGATTCTACTTATTGGGGGCGCCGCGCACCAATTTTATTCCCAATTGTCGGCCGATTAGTAGATAATACATACTATGTAGATGGAAAACCTTATTCTTTAACACAACACGGCTTTGCTCGTGATCTTACATTCTCTGTAAAAGAGCAAAGTGAAACAAAAATCACTTATATCGTTACGAGTAATGAAGAGACACTACAAAAGTATCCATACGAATTTGAATTACTTGTTTCTTATGAGTTAGAAGAACAAAATATACATGTTACATATGAAGTAAATAATCCTTCTTCAAAAGAGATGTTCTTCTCAATTGGAGCACACCCTGGATTCAATTTCCCATTAGTAGATGGCGAATCATTTACAGATTATCATCTATCTTTTAATGGTTCAGAACGCTTAGAAACAAGTGTACTAGAAGGACCTTATCTTTCAAATAACAAGCAATTAATCGCTGAAAACACGAATGAATTGCCACTTACATACGATTTATTCAAAAATGATGCACTTATTTTTGAAAATATGAATACGAATGAAATTTCGATCCGTTCTCATAAACATAATAAATTTGTAAAAGTAGAATTTGACGGATTCCCATTTGTCGGCGTATGGACACCAGGAAATAATGCACCTTTCTTATGCATTGAACCTTGGTATGGAATTGCTGATGAAGTGAAGCCAGCAAAAGATTTCAAAGAAAAAAAAGGAATTCAGTCTTTACAAGCGAATGAAACATTTACATGTCGTTATAGCATTACAATTGGATAAGTACTCTATCCCCTACTTTAAGAGCACTTTTAGGTAGGGGATAATCTCATAATTTGGAGGTTTCTCATTTTGATTGAAGTATATATTGATGGTGCAACAAAAGGAAATCCTGGCCCTTCTGGTGCTGGAGTGTTCATTAAAGGCGTACAACCGCCTGTACAATTATCATTACCACTTGGGACAATGTCCAATCATGAAGCAGAATACCATGCTTTACTTGCAGCATTAAAGTATTGCACGGAGCATAATTATAGCATTGTATCTTTTCGTACAGATTCTCAGCTGGTTGAGCGAGCTGTTGAAAAGGAATACGCAAAAAATAAAATGTTTGCACCACTTTTAGATGAAGCATTGCAGTACATAAAAAGTTTCGATCTCTTTTTTATTAAATGGATTCCAAGCAGTCAAAATAAAGTAGCTGATGAATTAGCTAGAAAAGCTATATTACAAAATTAATGGGGGTATGAGTGTGAAAAAAGAGTGGATTGCTCCTCTTGCTTTATTATTTGTCTCTTTTATTTGGGGAGCTACGTTTGTTGTCGTTCAAAATGCTATGTCTTTTGTCGGGCCATTTACTTTCAATGGTATTCGCTTTTTATTCGCTGGAATTATTTTATTATTCGTTCAAATGATTTTCTCACCGAAAATTTCAAAACAAGAATTAACACATAGTAGTTTAGCTGGATTAATGGTTGGGTTCTTCTTATTTGTCGGCTATTTATTACAAACATTCGGCTTACTTTATACAACGTCTTCAAAAGCTGGTTTCTTAACTGGACTTAGTATCGTCATGGTTCCAATTCTGTCTTTTATCTTTTTAAAACAAAGGGCTACAATTTTCATCGTACTTGGTATTGCTGTGGCAACAGCAGGTTTATACTTATTAACGGCCGGTGATTCTTTTCAATTAAACATTGGAGATATACTCGTTCTCGGTTGTGCTGTCGCATTCGCTGCCCATATTCTTGTTAACGGCTTCTTTTCTAAGAAAATATCACCTTTATTATTAAGCACATCACAAGTATTAGCTGTTGGTATGTTTTCTTCTATTTGCGCTTTTTTGTTTGAAGATTGGGAAAAATTATTTTCAGTATCACTATGGACGAATCAGTCCTTCTTATTCGCTCTCTTTCTAACTTCCCTGTTTGCAACATCCATTGCCTTTTTCATCCAAACATCAGCACAAAAACATACGTCTCCAACGAGAGTAGCAATTATTTTCGCAATGGAACCCGTTTTTGCTGCATTAACTGGTGTTCTCGTTGCAAACGAGCAGCTTTCCGTCTCTGCTATCGTTGGGTGTCTTTGTATTTTCTTAGGAATGATTTTCGTTGAATTACCTTCCAAAACAAAAAAAGAAGCGCGGGCTGCGTGAAGTTACGCTTGTAACTTCCGCATAAAAGCCTTAGCGCTTTTTTTATCTGTAATTTCTTCTTCTTTCAATCGTTCTAATAACGCAACAAAATAACTGCCATCAAACTGCAATTGATGTTTAATTGTCGCTTCTATTGCTGCGTTCACAATTCCATCAGACGCACCCGTATACCCTTGTCCGAACATAATAAATCCTTGTGCTTCCTCTGATAATTTAAATCCTTTCGTATGTAAGAATGAAAGATAATCTTCTACTGTTTGCATGTTATTCCCACCTACTCAAAAATTCTCCATCTCCTATCATACATGTTTTTACACGCTGTGAGAATGAAATTTCTTTGACAACTTTGTAAATCAATCATCTACTTCGCTTGCAATGGAGGATTTCCTAACAATATGAAGGAATATGTATAGTGGAACTTATTTCATATTAAAGGGGAGACACGATGAAACAAGCGCTATTAATTATCGATGCTCAGCAAGAATTAATTGATGGAAATGAAAAAGAAAGTGAAGTTTTTCGTAAAACCGAGCTATTATCTACACTAAATACAGCCCTGCAGAAAGCAATAGATGCAAATGCTCTTATTGTTTTCGTAAGAGATATCGATGTTGCTTCTGGTAGTGGCGTAGGCTTTGAAGTACATAATCAAATTAAAGTACCTCAGTCTGCAATCCTTATTAATAAAGCGGCAACAAATTCATTCTACGGTACTTCGTTACTTGAACTTTTGAAAGAAGAAAAAATCAATCATATTGTTATAGGTGGCTGTAAAACAGAACATTGCATCGACACCGCCGTTAGAACAGCGACTGTACAAGGCTTTGACGTTACATTAATTAAAAACGGTCATTCCACAACTGACTCTAACGTGTTATCTGCAGAGCAAATTATTGGTCATCATAATAAAATTTTACATGGTCATTATAATGTTGATCATTTTTCTATGGTGAGAGATATAGAGGAAGATCTCTTTCAACCATCCCATGACCAATATCGTGATTAAATAAACGATAAAAAAGAATCCTTACGCGAAAAGGATTCTTTTTTTATCCAAAAATTTGCGCTGCAATGCTATATAACTCATTATTCCTTTTTAATAATTGATTGCTATTTTTCATCATAATTGGCGGCATATTCACCTTTTGAAAACCAAAATCCTCTAAACTTTTCATGAAATTCGCTTTTCCTTCTGGTACATCTATTCTTAATTTACCTTTATGCCATTTGGCTAAATAATGAACAATATCCATTGCCATCTCATCATTTTTTGCAACTACCGGTCCTATTATTTTATTTTCTGGCGTTTGTACACTCAAACCATATCCTAGTACCTTTTGTTCCTTATCCTTCACAACAGTGCACTGTTCACTTTGCATAATTCTTTTCTTTAAAAACTCTTTTCTATTTGTTCCAAACGCACATTCATCTATTTTTATAATTTCTTCTAAATCCCCCTCTTTATAATCCATCATATATTCTTCATTTCCTGCACATTTATGATTCGTATTGTACGAGTTACATATGTATTTTGAAACATAACTAACAGCTCTAAATCCTAATTTTTCATATAAAGGCTTCCCCTCATCCGTAGCAATCAACATAATTGGAGTATGAGCTGATACGCTTTTAATACATGCATCCGTTATTATCTTTCCAATCCCTCTCCCCTTATAATCTGGATGTACAATCACCATTCCGATAGACGCTAAATTCTCCCCATATAATATTATTGCCGCGCTAGCAATTAGTTCCTCTTTCTCATTCCAAACACCGTATACAATGCCTGAATTGAAGATTGTCTCAATTTCTTCTGTATTATAATCCCATCCAATATAAGAAGATAATGCAACAATATCCTCTATTTTTTCTTTTCTAATACGCTCCACTCTCATTTCCAATTCAATCATTCTCCATCTCCTTATTTAGACGTTTGAATCATTCTTTCCGAATCAACTTGTACATGTTTCCCTTTACTAATCACACACATATCCTATTTTGACCAAGACTATATTGTAAATGAGGTGACAACATGCCCATTACGAATCGATTTTCTACCACCACTAACGGCGCACTCGCTATTACAGGAAACACACTCGGTTTAAGTAAGATTAGCAATCTAAATCGTGCTGGTACAATCGGGGCAATTGGTGCATTCGTAACTACGAATACTGCTTTACAAGTACCGAGTTTTCCTGCTGGTACAACATTAAACTATACACAAAATAGTTCTACCGCTATTTTAACTATTCCTGCTGGTAGTACTATTCTTTACGCAGAACTTGTTTGGGGCGGAAACTACTTATCTCGTGATCAAAACATTACAAGCATATTGGGGAATCCTGTTTCTTTTACAACACCTGTGTCAACATACTCAATTACTCCTTCAGCTGTTACAGCTTCTAATCAAACATTCGTTTCTGGATCTGTCACATTTGGATTCTATACAAGATCCGCAGATGTAACATCCCTCATTCAAGCCGCTGGATCTGGCTCTTATACAACTGGATCTGTCCCTGGACTGGTTGATCCTTTAGACGCTTCTAATGGGGCTATCAATTCTTCTGGATGGACGCTCATTGTCGCTTATCAAAATGGTTCCTTACCCGCAAGAAATTTAACAATTTACGTAGCTGGTAACCGGGTTTCTGTAGAAACTGGTAGTGCAGATGTATCTGTATCAGGGTTTTTAACACCTGCGGGAGGACCAGTAAGCGGACGATTATTTTTAAGTTCTACTGAAGGAGATGCTGATTTAACTGGGGATCAAGCTTTATTTGGACCAAATTTCAGTTCATTAAACGCTTTATCTGGGCCAAATAATGCTATAAGTAATTTCTTTGGTTCTCAAGTGAATAACGCTGCTGGAAATTTAGATACAACTGGGACATTTGGAACGCGAAACCAAAGCGCTTCTACAAGTACAAATATCTCTGCCGGTAGGCAAGGTTGGGACATTACTTCTATTGATATTTCTCCTTATTTAACAAATTCTCAAGTTTCCGCCGCAATCCGTTTAACAACTAACGGAGATGCGTACATGTTAAATACAGTCGGTTTACAAATTAATATCAATTCACCTAACATACAAGCAACGAAAAGTGTGAATAAAAGTGTTGCTGCAATTGGAGATGTTCTCACTTATACCGTTACTATCCCTAATACCGGTCTTCTTCCCGCCAATAACGTTATTTTTATAGATAATCTTCCTACCGGTACTTCCTTTATACCTGGCACTGTAACGGTAGATAACGTACCACAAACAAATGCAAATCCTGCCGCTGGTATATCTCTTGGAACAATTAATAATAGCGCTTCTCGTACAGTAACTTTTCAAGCGACTGTCGTTTCTCTTCCAACTCAAAACCCTATCGCTAACACTGCTAATATTACATTTCAATATACACCAATTGCCGGAGGAACCACTTTTAACGGCCTTGCAACAAGCAACTCTGCAGGAACACAAATTAACCTCGCAGATATTAATGGCACAAAATCAGTTAACAAACTATTTACCGATATTGGTGAAACGTTAACTTACAGTATTGCCTTAGCTAATATAGGTAATATCCCAGCAACTAACGTTATATATACAGATCCGATTCCTAGCGGGACTACTTTTATTCCTAATAGTGTAACTGTTAACGGAGTTACCCAAGCTGGCGCAAATCCCGCTACTGGTATATCAATTGGATCTATTGCCGCAAATTCTACTACTACTATTTCATTTCAAGTATTCGTTCCTTCTATTCCCCAAACAAATCCAATATTAAATAGTGGTACAACGACATATCAATACGTTCCTGTACCAAATCAACCGGCAGTAAGTGGGACTGATACGACAAATATTGTCTCCACTCAAGTGAATAATGCTACTGTAACAATGACGAAAGCAGTAGATAAAAACTATGCAGATATTGGCGATACACTAACGTACACTGTTGCCTTTACAGGTACAGGTAATATGAATGCGACCAATGTTATTTTTACAGATGTCATTCCTACTGGAACAACTTTTATTCTAAACAGTTTAACAATAGATGGCACAACACAAGTTGGCGCAAATCCGGCTAATGGTGTGAATATAGGATCTATCCCAACTGGCACGACCAAAAATGTTTCATTTCAAGTAGTAGTAAATACAATTCCTCCATCAAACGTCGTATCTAATGGATCAAGCGCTTCTTATCAGTACACCGTCAACCCTAGTCAATTACCCGTTACAAAAAACATTTCTTCTAATCTCGTTTCCACTCAAATTAACAATGCCAATTTAACATTAACAAAGTCTACAAATAAACAATTTGCCAATATAGGAGATACAATAGGCTATACGATTCTTATTACTAATAGCGGAAATACCCCTGCAACAAATGTTCAGATTACAGATCCTCTTCCTACTGGTACAATATTGACTCTAGGGAGTGTATTCCTAAACGGTTCATTACAAAATGTAAATTCACTTGTAGCATTCTCTCTTGGAACAGTACCAGCAGGGGCTACATTTACTCTTTCTTTCCAAGTAACAGTGATTAATATCCCCGTACAAAACCCAATTATCAATAATGCCTTTGCCTCTTATCTTTATACCGTAAATCCAGCATTGCCAGCAACTTCAAAAACAGCAAACTCTAATTCTGTTACAACAGCAATTAGAAATGCAAACCTTTCCGTTATAAAATTTGTGGATAAAACCTTTGCTGAAGTCGGCGATACGTTAACCTATACATTCTCCCTCTCAAATAGCGGAAACGTGGCAGCAAATAACATCATAATAAGCGACACCATCGCAAACGGCACTTCTTTTGTAACGAATAGTATCATCGTGAACGGTGTTCCACAGCCTGGTATAACACCCTCGAACATAACTGTAGGGAGTATAAATGCTGGGAGTACAATTTCAGCCTCATTTCAAGTTACTATAACAAGTATCCCAAATCCAAATCCAATTCAAAACAGCGCTTCTATATCCTATAACTTTATCGTTGATCCAAACTCTTCACCTGTAAGTGCAAGCATAACTTCCACCACTACATTTACTCAAGTAAATGACGCAAATGTGATTTCAGCAAAAACAGTGGATCGAGCTTTCGCTACCGTTGGAGATATATTAACTTATACCGTTACTTTAACGAATGCAGGAAGTGTCTCTGCTGATAATCCTACTTTTATAGACATAAACCCAGATGGTACTACCTTTATTCCAAACACTTTCCGCATTAACGGTACACTACAAAATAACGCAGATCCAAATGTTGGCGTTCCTTTATCTTCCATTCCTGCTAGCGATGCAATTACGGTTTCTTATCAAGTAACCGTCGCTTCTTTACCAGTCCAAAACCCAACCATAAATTCATCTAGTACACAGTATAGCTTCATTCTAAATCCAGGCGGTCCAACAATTACAGAAACATCGATAAGTAATATTGTAAGTACACAAATCAACTTAGCAAATGTAACTATTGTCAAAGAGGTAGATTTAACTATCGCTGATGTCGGGCAACCAATCACATATACAATCTCTTTAGCTAACCTTGGAAATACTCCAGCAAATAATGTTGCTGTTACTGACATACTGCCTCCGGGAACGACTCTCGTACCAAATAGTATTTTTATAGGTGGTACTTTACAGCTAGGTGCAGACCCAAGTACCGGTCTTCAAGTCGGCTCCATTCCTGCCGGTGGTTTTACAACGATTATTTTTCAAATAAGTACAAATGGGCTACCTTCACCAAACCCAATTCAAAACAGCGCTTCACTTCAATATAGCTTTATCACTGATCCAAATTTACCTGCTGTCATTAAAAGCGATACTAGTAATATAGTAACTACACAAATTAATACTGCTACGATTGTTGCTACGAAGCTAACGAGTACAAATTTTGCTGATGTTGGTGATTCCGTAACATATACAACTACTTTAACGAACAACGGAAATATTTCTGCTTCTAATATAATATTTACTGATATCATTCCAGCCGGCACCACCTTCGTTCCTGATAGTGTAACGATTAATAATGTCCCTATAGCCAATGCAAATCCTGCTAACGGCATCTTGATTGGTACGATAGGACCGAATTCATCACGTACTGTTGCATTCCAAGTTTCTGTACCAAATATCCCTGCTATAAATCCGATTACGAATCAATCAGGCACTACATTCCAATACACGTACGATCCATCCAAACCAGCTGTAATGCAGATGGTTGCTTCTAACACTGTACAGACAACTATTAATAACGCCTCTATTACCGCTGTAAAATCTGCAGATAAACAGTTTGCTAATGTAAATGATATTATTACGTATACGGCTACTTTAACAAATACCGGAAACACCCTTGCATCAAATGTGATTTTTACAGATATAATTCCGAACGGGACTTCATTTATTCCTAATAGTGTGACTGTAAACGGCAATACACTTCCAAATGTAAATCCTGCAAACGGCGTCACAATCGATCCAATAAACCCTACTACAAATACAACAATTTCATTTCAGGTAAAAATAAATTCCATACCTAGTCCGAACCCAATCCCGAATCAAAGTAATACAACATACCAATATGTCGTAAATCCTAACTTGCCTCCAACTTCCGCCAATGCGTTAAGCAATCTAATAACGACTCAAATTAATAACGCCACCATTGTCGCTACGAAGTCAGTGAATACGCCGACAGCTGCAATTGGAGATATCGTTACCTATACGATTGCAGTTACGAACACAGGGAATATCCCTGCCAGTGCTACAGTTTTAACAGATGGACTTGGTGCAGGCGCTTCCTTTGTCCAAAACTCCGTAACTATCAATAATGTTCCGCAGCCAGGATTAGATCCATCACTTGGTATTCACTTAGCAGATATTTCACCTAGCGATACTGTATTTATTACTTTTCAAGCAAAAATATTAGCAATACCGCCTAATGGAACATTAACAAATAATGCACTAGTAAATTATGAGTATACGGTGAATCCAAGCCAATCTCCTGCTACCGGTAGCACTGTAACAAACACAACCACTACTCCGATTATTGACGCTACTTTAGTCTTAAATAAAAATGCGAGTACAAATTTCGCCACGCTTGGTGATACGATTACATTCACTTCATCTGTTACAAACACAGGGAATACTACTGCGAACAACATTGTTTTTACAGATACAATGCCAAATGGTACTACCTTTGTCCCAAATAGCTTTAAAATAAATGGTGTAACCGTCCCGAATGCAAATCCACAAACCGGTATCAATGTTGGTAACTTGAATGCAAATGCATCGATTACACTTAGTTTTCAAGTAAACATTACAACGATTCCAAATCCTAATCCAATTCCGAACAAATCATCGCTACAATATAGCTTTATTGTAGATATAAATGAACCACCTGTTTCACGAACAGTTCAATCCAATAAAACTTTTACACAAGTAAATACGGCTTCCGTTATCGCAACAAAAACTGCGAGCAATGCATTTGCTGCTGTTGGAGATACAATTACGTATACAACTACTCTCACTAATGGTGGAAATACTTCTGCAAACACACCTGTTTTTATTGATATATTACCACCTGAACTTTCATTCGTGCCTGATAGCATACAAATTAATACCATCCCACAACTCGGATTTAGACCAGATAGCGGGGTTTCTTTAGACCCGATTCCAGTTGGGGGAACGACAACAATTAGCTTTCAAGCTGTCGTTGGCTCAATACCAGCTACAAATCCAACATTGAACCAATCTAGTACAACATACTCTATCATTGTTGATCCTACCCAGCCACCGGTGACAGAAACAGCTACAAGTAATCCAACTTTAGTTCAAATTAACGAAGCAATCATTCAAGCAACGAAAAGTGTGGACCGTATCTTTTCTGACGTCGCACCTGGAAATTCATTTTTAACGTATACTGCTTTATTAGAAAATATAGGGAACACAACTGCTACTAATATCATTTTTACAGATCCGATTCCAAATAATACAGTATTTATAGAGGATAGCGTTCGAGTAGGTGGGGTTTTATTACCTGGGGTAAATCCAGCGAGCGGGATACAAATTGGGGATATTATTGCAGGGGATTTTATAAACGTTACCTTCCGTGTGCAAGTAGTTAGCATTCCAAATCCGATTTTCACAATTGGACCTGGTGGCCCAAACTCACCGGTTGTAAACGGCGCTTCCATTGATTATCAATTTATGACAGGACCTAATTTACCACTTGTTTCACGAAATACAACATCTAATTCTGTTTCGACACAAATAAATTCCGGGGAAATTGTGGCAATCAAATCTGTAGATAAAACTTTCGCAACGATTGGCGATACAATTTCTTATACAATTACATTAAGTAACCCTGGAAATGTCAATTCACAAAATATAATTTTCACAGATATTTTACCTGAAGGAACAACATTTATTTCCGGAACTTTGACAAATGATTCTGGTACACAGCAAATCGGAAGTCCAGCTAGCGGCATTCAGATTGGAAATATAAATCCAAGTGGAACGGCCGTTATTACTCTCAACGTACTTGTTACAAACATTCCAAGTATAAATCCAATTACTAATTTTAGTTCTGTACAATTTGCACATGTGGTCGATCCTAGCCAACCTGCCGTATTACAAACGAATGTATCTAATGCTGTTTCGACAACAATTAATAGTGCAATATTAAATACAACAAAAAGTGCTGATAAATCTATCATTTCTGTTGGAGATACGATTACGTATACAACTACTATTACAAATACAGGAAATACAACAGCTACAAATATTACATTTACGAGCGCTATTCCAGCTAGCACTACATTCATACCCAATTCAGTCACAATAAATGGATTTCAGCAGCCTGGTGCGCAGCCAGCCCTTGGAGTAAACATACCCAACATCGCTTCTGGTGAAACAGTAACTGTTACTTTCCAAGTAAAAGTTCTGTCTGTTCCTCCTTCCAATTCCATCATGGATAATGATACAATCTTGTATTCTTATACTATCGATCCGAACGGAACACCTATTACAACTTCTATTACAAGTAACATTGTTACAAACCCTGTGCAAGATGCTATGATAACGATGATAAAATCAGTCGATCAAACACTTGTAACACTAAGTGATACCATTACCTATACGACAATTTTGACAAATAACGGGAATACAAATGCAACGAATATTACTTTCACTGATCTTATACCAGATGGTACAACGTTTATTACTAATAGCGTTACAATAAATGGCATCACACAAATCGGACTCACCCCTAATACAGGTATAACGATTGGATCAATTGCTCCTAACAGCTCAATATCTATAGCATTCCAAGTTACAGCTACTTCAACACCAATTCAAAATCCGATTGCCAACTCTGCTACTGCTTCTTACACATTTATCGCTGATCCAACTGCACCGATTGTTACAAGGACTGCTACTTCAAACACAGTGTTTACTACAATTAATACAGCTACAATTCTTTCATCAAAGCAAGTAGACAAAGCCTATAGCTACATCGGGGATACACTCACCTATACTGTCACTTTAACAAACAACGGAAATTCATCCGCACAAACTGTTATATTCTCAGATACCATGCCGAGCGGAACTACATTTATTGCAAACTCATTTTCTATTAATGGAATTCCTCAAAGTGGCGCGAATCCAGTGAATGGTGTAAATATTGGGCCTATAACAGCTGGGAATACAGTAAAAGTTTCCTTTCAAGTAAACGTAATCTCCTTACCAACTGAAAATCCAATTGTAAATTTCTCATCGACATCGTATCAATTAGTCTCACCGCCTGAGGCAGAAACTTCAATTAGTAATCCTGTTTCAACGCAAATTAAAGAAGCAATATTATCCATGACGAAAAATGAAAATATATCCTTTGCAAATATCGGGCAAACTGTTTTTTACACTACTTCTATTTCGAATATAGGAAATACGGATGCAACTAATATAGTATTCACAGATGTATTACCAAGCGGACTCACATTTGTTCCTAACACATTAACGGTCGATAGCGTTTTACAACCGAATGCGAATCCAAATACAGGTGTATTACTGGCAACACTTCCACCAAATGAAATATATAGTATCGTATTTCAAGTTACGGTGAACAGCATTCCACCTAGTAATCCTGCACAAAATACAGCATCCACGACGTATGAATTTACTGTTGATCCAGGAAATCCGCCAGTATCGAATACAACTAGCTCTAACACTACACTTCTTCAAATAAACAACGCAAATATTATTAGCACAAAAACAGCAGATCTTACTTTTGCGGATGTTGGTAATATAATAACATTTACGCTTACCCTTTCTAATACCGGGAATGTGGCTGCAACTGATGTAACTATTATCGATATTCTTGATAACAATTTAAGTTTCGTTCCAAACAGTTTCATAGTTAATGGGCAAACCATTCCTAACGCTGATTTATCTACTGGTGTAAATATCGGTTCAATTAATGGTGGAAACACAACAATTGTCACATTCCAAGCCACCGTTTCAACCCTCCCAATCAACAATCCCATTTCTAATTCGGCTCTTACCACTTACCGTTATATTGTTGACCCAGATCAGCCGTTCATTTCAACTTCTAATCAATCTAATACAACGACGACACAAATTAATAGCGCTATCCTTACTGCACAAAAAAATTCAAATATGGCAACGGTAGACATTGGGCAAGATATTATCTACACCGTTACAATTACAAATAGCGGAAATGTTAGTGCAACGAATGTTATTTTTACCGATATTATCCCAGACGGAACTTCCTTTGAACCGAATAGTTTTACACTTAACGGAACTATCATCCAAAATGCAAATATAATTACAGGTGTTCCAATTGGTGATATCGCGCCAAATCAATCTGTCATCGTAGCATTTCATATTACTGCAAATGAAATTCCGCCTATAAATCCAATTACCAATCAAGCTAACGTTAGTTTTCAACATATCGTTAATCCAGATAATCCACCTATTTCAAAAAATATTGCTTCTAATAGCATTGCAACAACGATTGAAAGTGCTATTTTAAATACGAAGAAAATAGGAGATAAAACATTTGCAACAATTGGTGATACGATTACGTATACAACTACTATTACGAATACAGGAAATATCCCAGCTAACAATGTTGTTTTCTCAGACCCTATACCGATGTGGACACAATTTGTCGCAGGATCAGTTGTTGTTGATGGCACTTCATTGCCATCTGCTTCTATCATTGACGGTGTTGTCATAAATACAATTAATCCAAATCAACTCGTCACAATTATGTTCCAAGTTCAAATTGTAAGCAATCCAACAACGTTCACACCCGAACTCCAAAACTTAGGATTTGTTAACTTCCAATATAACGTAGGAAATGCATTACAGGCTCAACCTGGCAATGTAGAAACGAACGTCTTCGTTACTTCTATTAATTCAGCAATACTTTCCGCTTTAAAAACGGCTAATACAGCCTTCGCAAATATCGGAGACATAATCACTTATACAGTTTCCATTCAAAATAGCGGTAATACAACCGCTACAAATCTAAATTTCTCAGACATTATTCCAGCTGGAACAGCCTTTGTTGAAAATAGTTTTTCTGTAAATGGAAGTACTGTTCCAGGGGCAAATCCGAATAACGGAGTGAATATCGGAACCGTTAGTGCAGACAGTCCAGTAACCGTTACTTTCCAAGTTATTGTAACAACGACCCCACCTTCAAACCCAATTACAAACGTTGCATCTATTCAATACGTATTCCTTGTTGATCCGACTGCTCCTCCTGTTACAGGCACAATAAATTCTAATAGTGCTTCAACACAAATTAATAACGCTACTGTTACAACTGTTTTAGAAGCAAATCGAACAATCGTATCTATCGGCGATGTAATTACGTATACAGCAACATTAACGAACACTGGAAACTTCCCAGCAAACTCTGTATTACTCATTAACAGCGTTCCTGAAGGGGCATTATTTGTTCCAAATAGTGTTACGCTCAACGGGATTTCACTTCCAGATGCAAGTCCAACTCTCGGTATTCCAGTTGGTATTATCGCACCAGGTGATTTTGCTACTATTACGTTCCAATTTCTTGCTAATTCTATTCCAACGCAAGGAGCAATTATAAATCAAGCCATTACAAGTTACACGTATATTGTCGACCCAAGTCAACCTCCAGTTACAGCAACATCCTCATCTAATACGGTTAGTACAACTGTCGTTGATGCATCGTTATCCGTAATTAAAAGTACAGATTCTCTCGTACAATCTACTAACGGTACAATCACTTACACAGTAGTCGTTCAAAATAACGGAAATACAACTGCAAATACAGTAACTTTAACAGATTTAGTCCCAGAAGGAACTGCATTTATTCCTAATAGCATTACTATTAATAGCGTTTCAGTTCCAGGTGCCGATCCAAACGTAGGGATACCATTAAACGCCATCGCGCCTTCAGAACTTGTCACCGTCATATTCCAAGTTCTCGTTCTGTCCCTTCCAAGCGTGAATCCAATTTCTAATACAGCCGATATTGACTATACTTTTACCGCTGATCCGAACGCTCCTATCGTCTCTCGAACAATTACGTCTAATCCAGCATCTACACAAATTTCGGATGCGACTATTCTTTCTTTAAAAGCAGTCAATGTACAACAAGCAACAACAGGTGATATTTTGATCTACACGATAACATTAGACAATAACGGAAATATCCCAGTAACTAATCTTTCATTTTTAGATTCTACTTCAGATGGAACTACATTCGTAGAAAATAGTTTTACACTTAATGGAACAGCTATACTGGGTGCCAATCCAAATGTAGGTGTCGCTTTGCCTAACTTAGCAGCAAACACTACTCACCTTATTTCGTTCCAAATTCTTATTAACGCCCCATTCTCGCAAGAATCTATTACAAATCAATCGAACACAACCTATACAATTCAACCAGACCCGGGGCAACCGCCTATTACTGAAATATCAACAAGTAATATCGTCATCACAAATTTCGTGCAAGCACAATTGACAATTACAAAAACATCCAATCCAATAACTGTAGATATTGGTGGAACTATACTTTATATTTCTGAAGTAAAAAATATCGGCAATGTTGATGCAATAAATACTATTTTCACAGATTCTATTCCAGCTGGGACTACATTCGTTCCAGACAGCGTCACAATTAACGGTGTCTTGCAGCCAGGTATCAATCCAGAAAACGGCATATCGATTGGAACGATTCCAGCTAGCAGTTCAAAAACGATACTATTTCAAGTGCAAACAAATAATCCAACTACTGAAACCGAAATTATAAATCAATCATCTGCAACTTACCAATATGTAAGTATCCCTTCAGCTCCACCAGTGAATCGCTCTGCAAATTCTAATATTGTTACAACATCACTTCAAAATGCAAATATTATTTCTGTTAAAGGGGCGAATGTAACTTTCGTATCCATCGGACAAAATATCACCTACACAAATACACTGCAAAATATAGGAAACGTTCCAGCTAACAATATTGTATTCATTGATAACATTCCAGAAGGTACTATATTCATTGAAGATAGCTTACTAATAAATAACGTGACTCATCCTGGCGCGAACCCTGAAAATGGAGTAACTCTTGGCACGATACAACCAGAAGAAACAGTCACTATTTCATTCCAAGTACAACTTACAAATATACCTTCTGGCAATACAGTCAGTAACATTTCAGACACCTCGTATGAATACCAAATTGGCCCTAGTTCCCCTATTATTCAGCGTAGATCGTTATCAAATGCAGTAAATACCGAAGTGCGGACGGCAAATGTTAGTACGAGTAAATCTGCTAATAGATCCATTACACGCATCGGGCAAATTACCACATATACAGTCGCAGTTACAAACTCTGGCACAATACCTATTACAAATACGACCCTAATTGACGCAATTGCAGCTGGGACCACATTCATTCCCAATAGCATCCTTGTAGATGGCATACCAAGACCTGATGAAAATCCAATTACCGGTATCAATCTTGGTATTATTCTTCCAAATCATACAATTATCGTTACGTTCCAAGTAAATGTAGTCTCTATACCTTCACAAAATAATATTAATAATACCGCTGTCATTCACTATGAATATCAACCGGACCCAAGCGCGCCACCAATTTCAGAAACGAGCTCTTCCAATACTACAAATATACAATTTATTGATGCTATCCTTATCGCTACAAAATCCGCTAATAAAGTATTAGCTACTATCGATGAAACCATTGTATATACAGTTTTCATTAAAAATAACGGATCCACTACAACTAACTCCATCTTTTTTACAGATACTATAGAAGATGGAACAGTATTTATTCCGGGAAGTGTAATAGTTAACAACACTGTACTCCCTGCAGCAGATCCGAATATCGGCTTTTCCATTCCTAATATCGCGTCAGGTCAATCGACTACAATAACATTCCAAGTTTCCGTTACGAATTTACCAGATGTAAATCCAACACCTAACACTACAAACATCGCCTACGACTTTATTTTCAATCCTGACTTTGCACCCATTCAAAAATCTACTACTTCCAATACTACTTTCGTTCAAATTAACGACGCTGATATCGTTTCACTTAAAACTGTTGATGTGACTTCTGTAATAATTGGTGACATTTTAACTTATACAACAACTTTAACGAATATAGGAAATACAGATGCTACTGCTGTTGTATTTACAGACAATATTCCAGACGGAACAACCTTTATAGACGATAGCGTTTTAGTAAATCATATTCCTCAGCTTAACGCCAATCCAAGTGCCGGTATACTTGTAGGAACAATTGCTCCTAACATTTCTATCTCAGTTACATTTTCTGTTACCGTCGTAGCTCTTCCAGCTAGTGGTCGCATTCAAAACCAATCAACTTCTCGTTATACAATTAATAGTGAAGAACAAATATCGACTAGTAATATTACCTTCACTGAAGTCATTTCTGCCAATGTAATTGCGACAAAAACTACGCCTATCCAATATGCTGACCTACAAACTATCATCCCCTACACCATTTCCATCATAAATAACGGGAATATACAAGTGGAAAACATTCTTGTTACAGATATCATTCCAGCAAATACGAGCTTTATAGAGAATAGTGTTATTGTGAATGGCAACGCTCGTCCAAATGACAATCCACTTAGCGGGATACAACTTGATAACATTCCCCCTAATACAACAGCAACTATTCTATTCCAAGTACGAGTTACTGCCATTCCGCAAACAAATCCAATCTCTAACACAAGTACAATTGAATATGAATACACGGTACCGGACCGGCCACCAATTACCAAGACTATTCTTTCATCAGCTGCTGTAACAGAGATTAATCATGCGAATTTGAGTAGTAATAAAACTGTTAACCTTGCATTCGCAACAGTCGGTGATACGTTAACGTATACGATTACACTACATCAAACTGGTAATGTTTCAGCAAATGATGTAATTATTCAAGATATCATCCCTCAAGGGACTACGTTTATAGAAAATAGCGTCATTGTAAACGAAGAAACGCTTCCGGGAGTTAACCCAGTAAGCGGCATACCAATTGGTACTATACTTGTCGGTGGCAATGCTATCGCTTCATTCCAAGTAACTGTGACTTCTATTCCAACGCCAAATAAACTAAACAACAAAGCAATTACTACTTTTAACTATGTAGTCAACCCAAATAACTTACCTAGTACAAATACAACTACAACAAATACAGTCACAACAACCGTCCAAAATGATAATGTCATTGCTATGAAGTCTGTTGATGTCACGCATGCCTTACCTGGTCAAACTTTAACGTATACAATTACGATTACGAATAGCGGTAATATAACGATTGAAGATCTTCTTGCTACAGACATCGTGCCAGTAGATACAACCTTCGTTACTGGCAGTGTTACGATTAACGGAATCAATCAGCCTAATGCAAATCCCGAAAACGGTATTAAGTTAGACAATCTTGTCCCTAATAAAGCTGTTATTATTACGTTCCAAGTAACAATATCTGCTTCTACTCTTCAATCCGCAATAAATAACGATGCCGATATTTCTTATGCTGTTACTATTGATCCAACCGAACCACCTATTACAGTTACAAAGCAAACAAATATCGTTACAACGACAATCGTTGATCCCATGGTTCGCATTGAAAAAACAGCTGACAAATCTATCGTCGTTATAGGAGATAGTATTACATTCACATTAAAGATAGTTAATCATTCTCCAATTCCTACAATAAATACTTCCGTGTTAGATATCATTCCAGCTGGTACAATATTTATAGAAAACAGTGTAACAATTAACGGTACTCAAATCCCCAATGTTCGTCCAGACACTGGTATGAATATCGGTGCTTTACCTGCAGATTCAGTAGCAACAATAACATTTGAAGTTCTCGTCACTTCTCTCCCTTCGAACAATACAATTATCAATTCCGCAACAGTTACAGCAGCTTTCCAATTGACACCACAGGATCCAATTATTACTTTCATCGTTAATTCAAACATTATACGCATACCAGTTCAATTTATTACCGCAACAGTAATCAAAAATGCTTCCGTCAGCTCGGCTTATTTAAATCAATATTTTGATTACACGGTGCAGATTACGAATATTTCCGATATTTCACTTTTAAACATTTCTTTACAAGACACCATTCCAGCAGATTTACAATTTATGAATGGCACTGTCTTGATTAATGGTGAGCGCTCTCCACTAGCAAATCCGAATGTCGGTTTCCTAATCGCTACTCATTTGGAACCACATGAAACAATTATCGTGTTATTCACAGTACAAGTGATAAACCCGCCTGTTAATAATGAATTTAAAAACAGTGCAAATGTTTCTTTACAACTTCAAACCACTCCGACAGATCCACCAATTACCGTAACCCTTACAAGTAATGAAAACATCGTCACCTTTATTCCAGAAAATCCAGATGAAACACTTCCAAATTTAAATTGCTTCTTTGACGGTGAGCGCTTTATACGAATTACTCCTCGGAATATACGAAATTACTTTTGGATTTGGTGGCGGTAATCAAAAAAAGAAAAAGCTTGTAATTTGGATACTCTCCAAATTACAAGCTTTTTTCACGAACAAAATGATAAGACTCAACTGCTAGTATCGCTATATGCTACATGTCGTTTCTCAATCCGTTCTTCAATTTCTTTCATATTTTCCTTATTCGTTAGTAGAGATTGTTTATTTTCTATTAATAATTGTTTAAAGGATTTTCTCACTTTTTTTCGCATTTTCATTTTCCTCCTTGGGGGATGGTTTATATAAAAGATAAAGAATTATCTGGTTGTTCTTATAATAATGGATTGTTGTGAATTCCATTTGAACTTCATATGAAAATTCCGTTTATTTTCTGACAACTTTGTGAACAAAAAAGAAAGGCCGATTAAAAATATTTAATCGGCCTTTCTACTTTTTATAACATATTTATTAATATTTCAGGTCTTCCCCAATTCATTTCTTCACAAACGAATCTAAGTTTTTCTTCATCCATTGTGTGTAACCCTTCTTCTAGTGAACATGAAATTGGAACTTCACAGTGAATTTGTGCTAATTGTAATGAAATATTTAAGTTCTCTAAATCACTTTCAATTTTTGTACGCTGTGCTTTCGTTAATGCGGCTACGTTTTCTAGTACAGCTGATACTGTTCCATGCTCTTGAATAAGCTTATACGCTGTTTTTTCACCGATACCTTTTACGCCTGGATAGTTATCACTCGTATCCCCCATGAAAGCTTTCGCATGAACGATTTGCCACGGTTCCACCCCTTTCTCTTCCATGATTTTCTCTGGTGTGTAATACTCGTAATTTCCGATTCCTTTACGCAGAAGCATAACTGTAACATTCTTATCAACAAGTTGAAGTAAATCTGTATCACCTGTTAAAATATAAACTTCCGCTTCATTGCAGTATTGTTTTGCAAGCGTACCGATACAATCATCTGCTTCATACCCTTTCATACCGATGACCGGAATAGATAATTTAGCAGTCATTTCTTGTACTAAATCAAATTGCGGAATTAATTCTTCTGGCGGCGCTGCACGATTTGCTTTGTAATTCGAGAACGATTCTGTTCTGAATGTTGTACTTCCCATATCCCAGCACGTTACGATATGCGTCGGTTCGATTGCTTGCGTAGCTGTTAATAAATGCTTCATATAACCATGAATCCCGTTCGTTGGGGTACCATCTTGTCGTTTCATAAATTGTCCGTAGACACTTGTTGCATAAAAAGCACGAAATAATAGTGCCATACCATCAACTAATAATACTTTTTTCATAGTTCCTCTCCTACTAAAAAAATAATAACCCCACGTTATCACGTAAGGTTACATAAATAGATTACCATTCTACGTTTTTCAACTTTGTCTATTATACATTGTTTTTGTATATTTAGCACCATTAAGACGTTCTGCTACAACAAGTATGCAATATTCCTGAATACGTATTTTTCCCAGTCGAAATAACTACAGCCTTTGCATTTCCACTAACAATATACGATCCTTTAAAACACACATTTTCAAGTTCAAGTGGATTATAATCTTTCATCCGTTTTAATGGGATAAATCGTTTACGCTCAAGATGGTAGCAGCTCTCAAATTTCTCTATACTCGCATCATTTCCTGTCAGTATAGACTCATTTACTAATAAATCATTTGCATAAATGATACGTACATCTGCTGGTACTGCATCTCCCGCTGATAAAAAAATCATATCTCCAGGTACAAGCTCTTGTACTGGTATTGCCATCATTTTCAATTCACTGCTTAGTCCCATACTACTAGAACATTCAATTCTAGATACAATAGTCGTTTCACATTGTAATTCATCACGTACATGTCGTTTAAGACCTGGAATCATTCCACTTAGCTTTATCATTACGTCTGTAATACGAGCTCTTTTTGAAATTAATTCATTTCGACCGTATATTTGAATACGTTTTTGTGCTTCTTTCATAGACAAGCCATCTCTTGTTGTTTTAAAATACGCAAATACAGATTTCACATCTCTTGTTGCGATTTCAATTAATAAATCTTTATTTTTTTGAAGCATTGTTTGTTCTTTCATTGATTTTTTACTTAGTTTATATGATGTGTTACCCACAGTTTTGTTTGCATATAACATATTATCGTCTCCTCCTTTACAACATAGGAAGAAACGCTTTGTTTCTCAATTTATCCACTTTACCCTGAAAGTGTTTAGCGCTTAAATATGTAAATAAACGCTACATTATGATAAATATAGAGGGAGGAACAAGTCGTTTCCTGCCTACATCATATATTTTTGATTTGAAGTATATGGGTAACGGAACCGAGTCAGAATTCGACATGCTCCTCACCTCCTCGTTTATTTTTATAGTTTATACTATGAAATTACTCATAGATTGGTAACAAAAAAGACCCCTACTCTTAAGAGAGTAACGGCCATTACATACACAAATAAACGATTTCTAATATCATTAGAAACCTATAGACCTCTCCCTCGTCGAGTTTTAGCACTGTATAGCATAGGTACATTACCAGCTACGTTAAGAAAGACCTTAATTCGATCATTCCTGTTGACCCATTGGCGTCTCTCGACATTTTTGGGCAGTAGCATTTCTCTATACAGGAGCCTCACCTAACAGAGACTTATTTTCATTACATAGAAAATGTTACTCTTATTTAAAATAGATGTCAACAGTAGCCTACAACTTTTTGGAAGATAATAGCCAAACCACATACAAACTAACATATATAAAACAAAAAACTTTACGTTTAAACGCAAAGTTTTTAATAAGTTATACAACCAGCGATTACAATCCCAATTGCAAGCGATAAAAACATAAGAAAAAGACCGACTGCTTGATTATCTTCTTCGAGACTTTTATTTATATTAAAGCGTGGTGTAAGCCACTCAGCTAAATAAAAGACAATAATTTGAGCCAAAATCCCAACAGCTCCCCACGAAACCATATCAAGAAGTGAAATAGAATTAGCTGCTGTCGAATATAAAACAATTGCTAGCCCAAGTAATCTTCCTCCGAGCACATAGCTTACCGCCTTATTTCCTTGAGCCATTAACTTAAATTCCTTTACTTTCGTTGTCACTTCCATTAGGAAAAGACCAACGCCTAAAAGTCCGAGTGTTACTGCTAAATATAATAAAAAATTAATCATATTTTTCCTCCTTTTTCATACCTACCGGTAAATAGTACGATTCATTCCCTGTAATTTTTTCCCCTGCACGAATACCGATACTACTCGCTTTTCCAGCAATTAAAAACGAACCAAACACATATGACAGTTTCTCCATCCCTTTTTCTGTTTCCAAGGATACGACTGGAAGTTCTGTATACTTTTGAAATATCGGCAGTGACGCTTTATACGTTTGGTGTGCATTTTGAATCATAATATTTTCGTCCTTATCGCGAACGGTAATTGTGTCCCCTTCTCTACCAAATGAAGGTTTTTGAACGAAAGAACCTTTTCCTAAAAATAAATCTGGTTCTAAATATGTAGGTAACATATATTCTTTAATCCACTGTTGTTCCTCATTTGTATAAAAGGCCTCTTCTTCTGCTAACCCCCAAATAAGACACTGAATTGATTTTGGCTGAAGTAAAAATGCTGACAAAGGATTTATGATAAAAAGCTTCCCGGCTTTTACAAGTTGCAACAGTTCCACTCCTACCAAGTCTCCTGTTTCCGGATCTCGATCTTCAATCAAATCTTCTATCGGATATGTTTGGCGATATAAAACATCAATCTGCACCCCATCCCTATCCAATAAAGCATCCTTCGTAATTCTAAGTTCTGACATTGGCACCACTTTATTTTCAACATGGCATAGCTGGCTCAAATACATAGTGGTATTCCAATCTTCTATATGTTCATGATGTGCTGTAAAAACAACATTCGGGTTGTCTATTCCCTTTGTTGCCTCCATTACAGCTTTTGTAACGCCAGAAGAAAGCAATCGTTCTTGACCTAAGTTTGGATCAGCATAGCCTAGTTTTTCACAAACTTTTCCATTCATTCGAAAACATTCCATAATAAAAGTTGGTGTATCACTATTAAACTCCAGCATTTTAATTTGGTTATCACCTGTTAAGACAAAATCAAATCGCGAAATAACAGATTCAGGATACAGTCCTTTTATTCTAATAAACGGTAGGCTTGCAGGTGGAAAACCAAATTCTAGAAGCTGCTCGTCAGATAAACTCCGCAGAATTCTAGCAGTCTTAAAAAATATTTTCCCCATTCTTTCCGTTGCTAATTGTATTTGTTGCACAGCTTTCTCTTTTATTGAAAAAACATGAAACAAACTATACTCACTTTCATATAAATCCGACCAAAAATTCGGATATTTCGAATAAAACTCTTTTCGCTTCCTTATGTATTGCGACATATTTTAGCCTCCAAATCCTCCCTTTGAACCGCTTCCAATTCCCCCTTTAAATTCCGCAGACGATTGATACGATTTAAACGCTGATGAACTTTTGAAAGTGGATTTATTTTTATAGTATGTTCCACCATAAAAGTAATGCCCACGATAACCTGAACTACTATCATCACACTGCCATACCCCAAGTTCATCATCCCAATCCCAATCTGAACAACTATTATCATTCGGTTTTGGGGGAAGATCTTGCGTGCAACCAAATAAAGTGCCAGTCATTAAAGACGTTACGACACCACCTACTAGCCATTTCGTTTTTGTCACCTTCGCACTCCCCTTTTTAAATTCTATTTCTATTATATAAGATAGCATGATAAAGTAGAAGAAAAAGGAAGAAGAGGGATAAAATGCGCTTAGAATATCGACTTAATGATGAAACGAAAAAGTATCCTGCTTTATGGAACTATACAAATATTTCTAATTCTGAAATCATCGCACGCATGACTTGTGAATATTTTATAAAAGAGAAAAATACATATGTTGTTACTGCAACTTCAGTAGATCCAGACGGAACAGTAGTTATATATATTCAAAAAGAAGAGTTTGCAAATGACCCTTCAGACCCTACATACTCCCACATCGGTTTTGAAATTAGAGAACTAAGTGAAACGAGTTCAAACATAGTTGATAGTAAAGATATATGGAACTATGAAGAAATTTTACCACCACTTCATTCAGATATTATATATATTCAGCGCGACGGCATGCATATGGAGTTCTCCTTAGATTCAAGAGAGATTGATGAAGACAGAAAGTGCTATATTTATTATGGAAACTTCACAGGTGAATCCAGATAACATGGATATTTGTATGCAACAAAAAACCTTACGTATAAAACGTAAGGTTTTTATATAATCCCACATATGCCGTTCTCTCTAGATGTCCATAAACCTGCTCTCACAGGTGGATGCTCTCACAAATGTTTGTAACTTCCCTCTTAAAAAGATGGCCTGTTAGTTACATTTAAATATTGAACTTCCGTACTAAACTTATTGGTTTAAGACATGCATAAGCTACGTACACCGTAGGAATTGTATATAAGTTTAGTTGAAATAAGACCCCCGCACGTGCCGCTCCTCGTAAATGTCCAAAAACCCGCTACTCGCAGGTGGATGCCCTCACAGTTACCGTACATCTTCCTCCACAAGGAAGGCTTGATGATGGTCGCTAAATATTGAGCTTCCGTATAACTAACATCGGTTTTAGACATAAATAAGTTACGTACACCGCAGGATGTATTATTTACTTGTCGTTATATTATCACATTGTTTCCAATGTGTAAAATACAATCTTTTTCGAGCAATCTCTTGCTTGTGACCTTATTTTAATACAAATTTTTTTCGCATGCAAGTGATTAATCTTCTTCTTTTGCAATTTGATTTTCTGGATAAGAAATCCAATCACTCCAGCTACCTGCATACAATTTAACATTTTTGAATCCAGCTAATTTCAATGCAAGGATATTGGGGCACGCTGTAACACCAGAACCACAATACACAATTGTTTCCTTATCTTTCGAAAGGTTTTGGAATCGTTCTTGTTGCTCAGCTTCATTTTTAAATTGTCCTGATTCTAGCACTCCATCCTTCCAAAAATAGTTTACTGCTGTCGGAATATGTCCTGCTTTCGGATCAACAAGTTCCTCTACACCAGCATAACGTTTCGGTTCTCTAGAATCGATTAATGTAACATTTGCACCTGCATGGATATTCTCTCTGACTGTTTCCATCGATACAAGCATATGATCTTGTATGTTTGCTTTGAATGTTTTTCGTATAACAGCAGGAGTTTCCGCTGTTGTATGTAATCTATTCTCTTTCCAAGCAGGAAATCCGCCGTCTAATATATATACTTTCTCATGTCCTACATAACGGAGTAACCACCATAAACGAGAAGCATTTGCGCCAGCTTGACTGTCATACGCAATTACTGTCGTATGTTCATCAATACCAGCTTGTGAAAGCTTGTCTGCAAACTCTTCAATATTCGGTAATGGATGACGGCCACCATGTTCTGTTACAGAACTTGATAAATCTAAATTCAAATCAAAATATAACGCATGAGGGATATGTTCTTCCTCATACTTTTCTTTACCCCAATTAGGATTCGCTAAATCAAAACGACAATCGATTATACGGACGTTCTCATCTTCTATATGCTCACGTAACCATTCGACTGTAACTATCATCTTTAACGACCTTCTTTCTCTTGCAAACGACTTACATACTCCATAACCATTTCTTCTGTAACATATTTACGCTGCAAGGTAACACCATTTTTTGCAAGATCATTAATTTGCTTTGTTACAACATTAATGACATCAACCGAAAATTCTTTCCCATTTGACGCAAGAGATACAGCTGCTTCAATAGCTGCTTCACGCTGCGCATCTAATTGTAAACATGCTTTTACACTTTCATTTTGTTTACGAGAATGTGCTGTAATTGCTTTATGTACTTCCATCTTCTCTTCCCCCTAAATAAGTTATACTTTCTCATTCAATTCCATTGCAAGCCGAATCATATCACGGCATACAATCCCATTTTCAATAAGCTCTTCTTCATAATGCTTCGAAAAGTAATCAAAATCAATAGAAAAAATACGAAATCCATATTTTTGATATAAGGCAAGCTGTGAAACACTAGAATTACCTGTACCAACTTCAAGTTTAGACATACCATATCCTTTAGCAGTTTCTACAGCATGCTTCAATAACTTCTTTCCAATACCTTTACCTTGCATATACTCTACAACCGCAATGTTCATAATTTCCATCGTCTTCGGCCTTGTTTCCAAAAGAACATATACACCGACAACTCTTCCCTCTTGCTTAGCTACATATGTTAATCCTCTTTCTACATATGCATCAATTTGCCGGTCACTTGGATCAGCAAGCAACATTAAAGATTTCGGTATCGCTTCTTTTGAAATATGCTCTATTACAACAGACATAAAAATTCCCCCTTCTCTATTGTTCTAAACCCTCCTTGTCTACCATAAGTAATAGAAAGGAGGGATTCACCATGGACAACAATGAGAAAAAGTGCAACGTCATCTCTATTGATGGAAAGAAGAAGAAAAGCGACACGTATTCCTATCCAAAATTAGTAGTAGAAAACAAAACATATGAATTTTCTTCATTCGTCTTATGCGGTGAAACACCAGACGGCAGACGACTCGTTCTTACTCATATGATTTCTACTGATGAATTTGCAGGGTTTGTAAAATCTTTAGATACTGTACTACAAAAGAAAATTGAACGAATATTTTTCTCATAACAACTATTTAACATAAATTTCTTTTTCAATTTCTACTAACTGAGTTTGCAATTGTTCTTTACTTTGTTCATATAGTGATACATCAATCGTTTCAGCCAATGCAAATAATATACTTTCATAATAGTTCATTACATCTTGCTGCATCACTGTTTGGAATAAGTTCCACTTTACATCCCACTCTTGCTTATAATGATGAACAAATAAATCTTTTTCATCAGCTACATAATTTGATACGAACGGTTCTAATACCAATTTTGCGTCCTCTTGCATAAGAGCTTTATCATTTTTTTCAAAAAAGCTTTTCTCATTTTTGAAATGTGCTAGTGCTTTTTTGAAATCTTTTATTTCAACTGAAGGGAACGGTTCTTTATGTGTAATATCTTTATATTCATACTCCACTGTTCCACTCATAGAAATTGATTCATTTTCTACTTTGCAGTTCACTACAATTTCATCCTTTGCACGCTTCATCGCTTCATCTATCCACTTTTCAAGGCGTAATGATGTCGCACGCATTTCTTGTAATAAATCATGCTGAATAAATGCTACTAATTCCATAACGCACTGTTGCAACTGCGCTTTCACGTTTCCATCCGTTCGAAGTGATGCTGGATTAATAAATTCAGTAAATACATCGTTATAGCGTAGGAATAAGCGTTGTTGCACGTAATAAAGTAATTCTTTCACTTCATTTTGCATCGCTTGTTCTTCAGCAAGCACACTATATGATGAAATGATATGAAGTAGCTGATCACGCTCTGCTTCATATTTTTTTGTTTGCTTTTCTTTTTCATCATTCCCCTGCTTTGCACCGTTTATCATATTGACAAGAAGGTGATCCGCTCCTTGTAATGCGCCATATAGAGCATGCACAGACACAAGCATTAAATCTCTCATCATAAAGGACGTGAACGATTCTTCAAACTTAGCAATACCAGAGTTTTGTAAAATGCCGTACTTCTCTTTTTCTATATTCTTTCCTTGTTTCTCTTCAAGCGCACATAAACTTGAAATTGCAAATAAACGCGGATTTCTAATACCGTATTGCAGTAGCTGATCTGCGATGTAACCTTTTACCATTTCAAGTTCTTCCTCAGACTGTGCTAAATCAGCAGCATTAATTAAGAAGAACATTTTATCAAGTGCAAAAGTATCCTTTACACGACCAAGCTGAATTAAAAATTCACGGTCAGCACGTGAAAACACATGGTTATAATATGTTACAAATAAAATAGCATCTGCGTTTTTAATGTATTGGAACGCAACGTCCGTATGGCGGGCGTTAATCGAATCAGCCCCTGGCGTGTCTACAAGCGCTACCCCCTGCCTTGTTAAAGCACAATCATAATAAAGCTCCATATACTCAACAAAACATGATTTTTCTTCATTCGCTACATAAGCAGAGAACTCTTCTAATGTAACTTGTACTTGTTCCCCTAAATGAGCAGAAATTGCCTCATACCCTTTTTGTACCGCTCGTAAAAAACTAAATGTTGTTTTTTGCTTCCCGCTTGGTGAAGGATATTTTATAATTTTATCGATTTGCGATAACGCCTCATCTAAAGTAGTAATTTCATAATGAAACAGCTTATAAACAGCTTTCATATCTTCTAATAGCGCCTGTTTTGATTTAAACTGAACAATTACTGTTCCGTGTGGTTTTTCCTCTGTAACCGGCAAAATTTGATTAATCGTTGCCGTTGTCGGATTCGGTGATACAGGAAGCACCTTATCACCTAGCAATGCATTGGCAAATGATGATTTCCCAGCACTAAAAGCTCCGAATAATGCTACTGTAAATTGTTTTGTTTCCACACGACGTCTTTTTTCTATTACCTCTTGCTGTACATGTTTCAGTGCAGGCAATGGCTCTAATATTGTTTCAGCTTTTTTTACTTTTTCTAGTATACGTTGAATATTTAATACTGCAGTTCCTTTCAGCTCTTCTTCACGAGCCATTACGTTAGCACTTACGACTTCTTGTTCCTGTAGTGTAAATTTCTCACTAACAATTTGTTGTTTATTTTGCAATATCTCATCTATTTGCAACCCTTCCGGTGTAGCAATATGATCATGCCAAATATTTTGTAAATAACCCTCATATTCCTCAAATTTATTACTGTATTGTAATTGCGTTTCTTTCGCCGTTTGCAGCATCGTATATGTTTCAATTTCTTCTTCAATACGAGCAACCGCTTCCTTCACCTTTTGCTTTAAAACTACCGCACTCTTATCAAAAATTTGCTGTGCTTTTATAAAATAACGCTTCTTCAGTTCATTTGCTACATCCGCTGTATAAAGAAGTAAGTAATCACCAGTGAAGCCTGCGCCTTGTTTAATTACTTCAGCCAACATTTCTGGTCCAAAAGCAATCTCTAAAGCATATATGTCTTTTCCAATTTCCTCTGTGAACAATCCTTCTTCTTTTAAGAAAGCTACAATAAATTCTTTTACATGAAAATCAAGTTGCGTTTCAACAGTTTTTTGTAAAGCAGAATAAAACGCTTCTAAACGCCTCTGTTTTTCTTGCTCCGTTTTCCCTTTCGCAAATAACAAACCGACCTTAAATTTCGTTAATTTCGTTTCTAAATACGCATTTGCCAATTCTCTCATTTCAAATGGCATTAAATACGCATTATCTAATATAGCTTGCAAACCTTTTATAAATTCGTTTCTCACATGAGATTCTTTACTAGCCTCACGATGTTTAATTTCTGTTAGCTCTTCCTTTTTTTCAACTACCTCTGCAATCGAAAGCGGTGATGCTAACTCTTCCTCATATTTCAAAAGATGCTTTTCATTTTCAGAAAGAATATACGAGAAATGTTCTCCCAATAAATATTCCGTCTCTCTTTCCATCCCATTTCTTACATATTGTTCTTTTTCTTCCATAATAGAAGTAATTAACGATTCTAAGTTTCTAATTTCATTATGCGGATGGTTCATCATTCGTAATGACGTATAATACACACCATCCACTTCAATATCCCAGTTAAAGAACGATTGTTTTACACTATCTTTATAATTCTCAAATGATAATTCATTTTCTTTATGTTTGTCTATTTGGTTTACAACGAGGTAAACCGTTTTATTACGTTGTTTCAATTCTTTAACAAATTGCAAATTCACTTCCGACTGGACGTGATTATAATCCATCATATAAAAAATTACGTCTGCCAGATGTAGCGTTGATTCCGTCGCTAGTTGATGGGCATCATCTGTTGAGTCAATCCCTGGTGTATCAACTAACATAACCCCCTCAGGAATTGGCGCATCATTTCGATAAATATGAACACCAATTACCTCATCACCGTCTTTACAAATTTGTTTTAATTCTTCAGCTGAATATGCACCATCATACTCGTACTGTTCTCCAGATTTAACCGTTACAACAACACGATCCATTCCTTTTTCAATTTTAACGACGTTAGCGCTAGTCGGAATTGGACTTGTTGGCAATAACTGCGCTTTATATAGATGATTCATCATCGTTGATTTCCCCGCAGAGAAGTGACCGCAAAACGCTATCATAAGCTGTTCTTGTTTATATTTTTGAATTACTTCAAACAACTTTAAGCTATTCTCTGCATCACCGTGTTTTTGCCACTCTTCATAAAAACAAACAAGTTTTTTCATACCGTTTGTCTGTACTATGTTTGTCATCCCCTTGTTCCCCTTTATCCAAGATGTATATACTTTATCCCGCTATTTGCAAACTAATAATCAGTAAAAGATGAACCTCTCCACTCATTACAGTTTCACTTTACTATCATACTAAATTTTCAGCATATTCTCATTAAAAAATAAAAAATCCCTTTCATTCTTTTTACAGATGAAAGGGATTTTATGTCATATCATTGATTTTACTGTTCCTACTCCATTTAAAACATACTTCGCAATAACTGCATATACAGCTACCGTACCTGCTACTAATGCATATACCATACTCACGCACCAACCTTTTTTGATAATGATTATCAATTTTAAATATATTTTATCATTAAAGAGAATCATTATCAACAAATTTCTAAAAAGAAAGCTCCTTCGGGAAAAGGAGCTTTACTGCCTATTTTGAAGAAGTTTAAAACTTGTTGTGCACTCTTATTATATCTCATTCTACATATCTTAACAGTTTTAAAAATTGGAAATCTCCCCTATCCCCTTCCTCTTACATTTTGTATACTAAAAGGGAATTACTTAACAAGGAGGAAAATAATGACACAAAATCTCACACAAGGCGAGAGGATACACTCCATCGACATTATTAGAGGAATAGCTGTACTAGGTATTTTTCTTGTTAACTGGCCTGTTATCGCCGGGGTTGACTCACGTGATATTTCAGGAATTTATGAAGGGATAGACAGCTACATTCGCCTATTTTACGATATGTTTATTCAAACGAAATTTTATACCATTTTTTCGTTTTTATTCGGATTAGGTTTTTATATTTTTATGAATCGTGCTGAGGCGAAAACAGATCGTCCAAAAACTTTATTTGTTCGTCGCTTGCTTATTTTATTATTATTTGGTTTCTTGCATTACGTTCTTTTATGGGACGGAGACATTTTACATACTTATGCAATCGCTGGATTTTTCTTATTTTTATTTTATAAGAGAGAACCTCGTACCATTTTAATATGGGCTATTGTTTTATTAAGTATTTTTCAATTTTTCATGCTACTCGCTGGTATTATGATTGCATTCGTCCCAAAGGCAGAGTTAGGATTTTCCTTACCTATCATGCCACTAGAAGACTGGGTGTCACAAATACAAAATCGTTTCCATGCATTTTATGCTGATGGAATTGAACTAAACGCATTCATGCTCCCAGAAACAGTTGGGCTATTTTTACTTGGTTTATACGCCGGCAAAAAGGATATTTTCCGCCGCGCAAAAGAGTTAGATCCAAAGCTTAAAAAATGGCAAATTATTATGTTCATTTTAACATTACCAATGTGGTTCTTCATGGTCCGTTATTTCTTATCCAAACCATCTTATGAACCAATTTATATGCAGGTCTTTACAATGTTTAGTGGAAAGACCTTATTCATATTCTACATTTTCACGCTCATGCGTTTATTACAAAAAGAAAGATGGCAAAAGATATTACGCCCGTTCCAATACGTTGGCCGAATGGCGTTAACAAATTACATCTCGCATACAATTGTTACATTACTTGTATTTGGTCTATTACTCAAAAATTATTATCCTGCTCCATTATGGGTAGGACCACTATTCTGCGTCGGTTTCTACACGTTACAAATCTTTATTAGCCGCTGGTGGCTGTCACGTTATCAATACGGGCCACTTGAGTATATATGGCGCCTTGGTACATACGGGAAAATGCTGCCACTTAAAAAGAAAAGCAAGGTCTCCTAACGATGAGTAGTTCAGATAATGTGGAGAAAAACTGAAGCAACAGTTCATTTCATAAACTAAATAATATTAGAATTATTAAACGAATTAGCAATGCAATCGACACAAAAAAACGCTTGGTTTTGAACCAAGCGTTTTTAATTACTTATGCTTTAATTTTTCCTTTTTCTTTTCAATAAATAATTTCGCTTAATGTAAGGAGAATCATCTTTAAATATACTATATCTTCCAAATCAAATACCTTATTTCATAAATATTGAACATCCAACATATTTAATTGTCGTCTATGTTTTCTTTCCTTATTTATTTATTTATTTCTATATCTATATAATATATTGTAACAAACACTAAAAGACATTGTTTATTCTTCATAAAATCACAGATTTATTAATCGTTGTGCAGCTATATCTTGAACTCGCCCCTATGCCAACATCCGCCCAATATAAAAAAAGGAATAACTCAAACCTGATTCATCCCTTTCCTGTACATTTTCAAATAGTAGAAATGCATCCTTTATAAATTATCATCTACTTTTTCATCTAAACACTCTTTTTCGGGCTTCATGTTAACCTGTTTCCACTCTTCATTTCCTACTTTACGAAATTGAGCAATTTCTACGTCGGTTCCATTCGTTAATGTAACAAAAATAATACAATAATCCGCTCCATCATTACCATGAAAGTAAATATTTTTAACGTATCCATTTTTCATAGTTGGGTACATATGCTGAATCAATTTACACCAATTTCCATATTTCACTTTTACAACCGCTTCTCCGTCATGGTCCCAACCATGATATGGCGCGCATAAAAAATCTTCTTCAATTTTACTCAAATCAGAAATCCGAAAACCTTCTTTTTCGTATTCAAGTTGGATAAATCCGTAAGAATAGCTGAAATACTCAGCATTCTTGCCTTCGAATCCCTCAATCGTTTCAATTTCATAAAAAAATCTTATTCCCCGTCTTCCATCTGGCACTCGACAAAGCTTTAGCAAACTCGTATGCCCTATCCCAGCAAACGAATTAAAGTATTCTTCATAGCTTAATTTATTTTGATACTCTTTAGACAAAAAATTATATGCAATAGGAAACGGTATACGCGCCTGACCAATGGAACCGCAACTCCTCTCTCCCATATTTTCAGCTTCACGCAAAATACTAAAATAGTTAAGAAGGGTATCTTCGGGGGTTCTAGTCAATTCTGTAGGCACTTGGATTTCTTTTTGGGTTTTATTATAATAAGGAGCGAAAAATTCCCAATTGCTAAATCTTAAATTTAAAGCTTTCAAGCAAGATGGACGAAAATATTTTTGAGGATAAGAAGTTATGTCCTGTTGATTATGTTTTAGCATTTTTATCACCCTAGTTTCAGTTTATGGGTGATTTAAGGGTTTGTGAAGAACAGTATCTCCTTCTAATAAAATAAAAACATTTCATAAAAGACATCAGATACTTTTCGAACACTAATTCTTTTTTTTCATAAAAAAACGCCACCTCTAAATTCATTCCAAAAGGAAAGAAAATATAGACGACGTTTTAACATATTTTAGATGGTAATATGTTGGATAAAGATGTATTAAAAAATCCGTTTAACCTGCAAACTTTTTTACGCTTCTCTTACTGCACTTTGCATCGGAACAGGTTCTTCTTTTACTTTCACTTTTCGCTGCGGCACCATATTAAACACGATATTTAACAATACTGCTGATGCACTTCCAAGTACAATTCCGTTATCAGTTAAAATACGAATATTTTCAGGAAGCTGTGAGAATAACGTTGGAACAACTGTCACACCAAGGCCGATTCCGACAGAACATGCAACGATCAATAGATTTTCTTGTTTCCCAAAATCAACGCTACTTAACATTTTAATACCATACGCCATAACCATGCCGAACATAGCTAGCATCGCACCGCCAAGTACTGGTTTCGGAATGATTGTTGTAATAGCTGCGATTTTTGGTATGAATCCAAGAACGATTAACATACCACCGCAAGTATAAATAATAACGCGATTTCTTACTCCAGTTAATTGAACAAGCCCTACGTTTTGAGAGTATGTTGTATATGGAAAGGCGTTGAAAATACCACCTAACACCATCGCTAATCCTTCTGCACGATAACCTTTTGTTAATTCTTTTTCACCGATTTTTTTATTGCAAATATCAGATAATGCAAAGTATACGCCTGTCGCTTCTACAATCCCTACGCAAGCAACGAGAATCATCGTAATAATTGGCGTTAATTCAAATGTCGGTGTACCGAAGTAAAATGGCTGAATACCGTGGAACCAATCAGCCTCTCCAACCGCTTGCAAACTTACTTTCCCCATGAAAGCTGCAACGATTGTACCAAATAAAAGGCCTAGTAAAATAGAGATTGAACGGATAAATCCGTCAAAGAAACGATACATAATGATAATAAATAGTAACACACCAAATGCTAATGCTAAATTTTCAAGACTACCAAAATCCTTACTTCCTACTCCTCCAGCCATATCATTAATTGCTGCTGGAACAAGTGTAACTCCAATTACGGTAACGACAGATCCTGTTACAACAGGTGGAAACAGTTTTACAAGCTTTCCAAATAATTTCGCAAAAATAACAACGAACAATCCAGCGGCAATAATTGCTCCATAAATGGAAGACACACCGTATTGTTTCCCAATTGCAATCATCGGTCCAACCGCTGTAAATGTACAACCAAGTACAACGGGAAGTCCTATACCGAAAAAGCGATTTGATAATGCTTGTAAAATTGTCGCAACGCCGCACATTAATAAATCAATTGAGACTAAATATGTTAATTCTTTTTGATTTAAACCAAGTCCGCCGCCAACAATAAGTGGAACGATAATTGCACCCGCATACATTGCAAGCATATGCTGTATACCAAGCGATGCGATCTTAAATGGATGCTGCTTCATCGTTATTTCACCTCCGCAGTTTCTTGCTGTACAAATGTAACTGTGCCGTTATCAAGTGATGCAATTTCTGCTAGTGACTCAACTCGAACACCCTGTTCACGAAGCTTCTTTCCTCCATCTTGAAATGCTTTTTCAATCACAATCCCAATCCCTGCAATACTTGCTCCTGCTTGCTCTACTAAACTCATTAAACCTAAAGCAGCTTGACCATTTGCTAAAAAGTCATCAATGATTAACACGCGATCATTTTCATCAATATGATTTCGAGATAGTGAAATTTCATTTGTTTCTTGTTTTGTAAATGAATATACTTTTGCAACATACATATTATCTTGTAACGTTAACGATTTACGTTTTCTTGCAAAGATTACTTTTACACCAAGTTCCAATGCAGCCATAACCGCTGGTGCAATGCCTGAAGATTCAATCGTCACGATTTTTGTAATGTTCTCTTCTTTAAAACGTTTAGCAAATTCTTTTCCGATTTCTTGCATAAGTACTGGATCAATTTGGTGATTTAAAAATGCATCTACCTTTAATACATCACCAGATAAAACCTTTCCTTCGTTTAAAATCTTTTCTTGTAATACTTTCATGTTTGTTCCCCCTCTTATGCAATAAAAAAACTCCAAAAGCCGCCACCACTCGTTACAAGTGAGAGACGCGCTTTTGGAGTTTCGCAAAAAAGAATGCTAAACAAGCAAATATATTCGTCCTCACTCATAGTCAAAGTATTTAAGGTACTTCGGTAGAAACTTGCAGGCCATATCCCCGCGATTATATGAGTGTAGCTAACTATTTATTTTATAGAAGGATTATAACGCAATTTTTATACTTTGAAAAGCATTTCTTAATAAAACACGTACAAATTATGCAAAAACATCATTTTCGTTCGAGTTTTGTAAACTCTTACATTTCATCTCAAAGCGTCGTTAAAATGATTGGTCCATCTTTTGTAATCGCAACTGTATGCTCGTATTGAGCAGACAATTTCCCGTCCATCGTTCTTGCAGTCCATCCATTTAAATCTACTTTAGAATATCTCATACCTATATTTACAATCGGCTCAATTGTAATTACCATTCCTTCTTGCAGCTTAGACCCTTGCCCTGGCTTCCCAAAATGAAAAATTGCTGGTTCTTCATGAATCTCTTTCCCAATCCCATGCCCCGTAAAGTCTCTTGCAACCGAAAATCCTTCAGCTGCTACATAACTTTCAATTGCATAACCAATATCCCCTACATGGTTACCGATTGTAGCCTGATCAATCCCTTTATACAAAGCACTTTCAGCTACTAACAATAACTTTTTTGCTTCATCAGAACTATCTCCCACTACGTACGTCCATGCAGAATCTGAGAGACCACCATTTAAATTTACTACCATATCAATTGTTACAATATCTCCCTCAGTTAAAGGAACATCGGCCGGAAACCCATGACACATTTCATCGTTTACAGATGCACATGTTGCATATGGATACCCGTTATACCCTTTCTGCTCAGACGTTGCACCATGCTTTTCTAAATATACTTCAACAAACGTATCAATTTCTTTTGTAGTTACACCTGGTCTTATCATTTTCGCAATTTCTCGATGACATGAAGCTAGTAACTTTCCAGACTCGTGCATCAAATCTATTTCATCTTTCGTTTTCATTGTAATCATGCTACCTCTCCTTACTAACCCTACTATTTGTTACTAAAATTCAATCATACACATCCTCTTCCAAAATTTCAAAACTTCTAATTCCAACAAGTATCATTTATTTCTACATCAAAATAAAAAAACAGAAGAATCCTCTTCTGTTTTTTATTCATTTTTACATATATAATTCATTTTCAAAAACTCAAAACTACCGCCATTTGTTTTCTGTATAAACGTTCCAACTGCTTCGAATCCTACTTGTTTATATACTTTAATTGCCCTTTTATTAAACGCCGCTACTGATAATGTTATATAGTCACAGTCGTAGTTTTCTTTACTAAAATCTATTCCAGCTTTTACGAACTGTAAACCTAATCCATTACCTGTTATATTAGGTCTCATCCCAAGCCCTATATCAACCGTTCGATTATTTATTTTACAGCAGCTAAAGAACCCAATGAGAATACCATTTTCCTTCACAGAAAATGTATGATCTCCTCTACTCTCATCATGTAAAAACTCAGCTAAATCTTCTTGATCTGCCTCCATATCGTAAAAAGAATATTCCCCTTCATAATGCCAGTTGTATGCAATTTCCTCCGCTTCTTTTTGCGTCATTATTGTATATGTATAACCCATTTTTCCATCCCCTTTAAAAAAGAGCTGCAATTAAGCAGCTCTTTTTTACAACCCATAAATTTCTTTATACTTCGATTCTAAATAATCGGCTAAGTAGTTTGCATTTAACCCTTCACCTGTCACGTCTTCTAAAATTTCAAGTGGCTTTTTCGTTTTACCATATTGATGAATGTTTTCTGTTAGCCATTCACGAATCGGTGTTACGTTTCCTTCTTCTAGTAATGCATCAAAGTTCGGAATGTCTTTTAACATTCTTTGCTTAAATTGCGCTGCATACATATAACCAAGCGCATAAGATGGGAAGTATCCAAATGAACCGCCAGCCCAGTGAACATCTTGCAATACACCTTGTGCGTCATTTTCCGGACGAATTCCTAAATATGCTTCCATCTTATCATTCCAAGCCGCTGGTAAATCCTTCACTTGTAATGTGCCATCAAATAATTCTTTCTCAAGTTCATAACGAACCATAACATGAAGCGGATATGTAAGCTCATCTGCTTCTATACGAATAAATGATGGCTTTGATTCGTTAATCGCATCGTAAAACTCATTTACTGATATACCGTCAAATTGGCCATCACTATACTCTTTTAACAAATCGTAATTTTTCTTCCAGAATGATTTATTACGCCCGATAAAGTTCTCAAAGAATAATGATTGTGACTCATGAATCCCCATAGATGTACCACTACATAGCGGTGTACCTTCAAATTTCTCTGCAATATTTTGTTCGTATACAGCATGACCACATTCATGAATTGTTCCAAACACAGCCATACGGAAATCTTTTTCGTCATAGCGCGTCGTAATACGAACATCCCCTCTATTTAATGTAATTTCAAAAGGATGTACCGTCTCATCAAGACGACCTGCTTCAAAGTCATAATTCAACTGCTTTAATAGTTCTAATGTAAAGTTCTTTTGTTTTTCTTTTGAAAAATGTTCCGATAAAGCACTTGTTTTTAATCCCTTTTTAGACTCGGAGATTTCTTTTACAAGCGGCACGATACGCTCACGAAGTTGACCAAATACGTGATCTAACACTTCCACTGTAATACCTGGCTCATACATGTCTAATAAAGTATTGTATTTATATGTTTCGTAGCCCCAATATGTAATAAATTTCTTTTTGAATTCAACAATTTTCTCTAAATACGGGCGGAACATTTCGAAATCAGATTTTTCGCGTGCTTCTTCCCACACACTTTCTGCTTTCGCTTCTAATTTCACATATGCTTCGTATTCAGCTTGTGGAATTTTCTTATTTCTATCATATTCTTTACGACATTCTTCAACCATTTTCTTCGTCGTTTCAGAAAGTTTATCTTCACGTATTAAAGCTTCAAGCTCTGTTAAATAGTTTCCCATCTCATCTGAAGTCGACATTACAAACACTTCTGATGAAAGCATGCCGATTACTTCTGAACGCTGGTCCACACCTTTTTTAGGCGCACCTGTTCTTAAGTCCCAAAACATTAAGCTTAATGCTTCTCCGTAATTCTCTATCTTCTTCACATATGTTAAAAATTGTTTTTCTACTTCATATGTAACAACTGTCATAGTATAAAAAACCTCCTTTTTCTACCTCAAACTTAATTCGACATGGCGACGTAAATTCCTTTTATAATAGAAAAAAAGCTTGGCAAGTGCCAAGCTTTTTCCTTATAATTCTTTACCTTCTACTGGAAGTACATTTTTCACTGCTGCAATCACTTTCTCATCTTCTGTATCAGATAAGAAGATTGATATAGCACCTTTATCGTCACTCGTACGAATTAAACGTCCAATTCCTTGACGAAGACGTAAAATCATATATGGTACATCTACATCCCAGAATGGATCGTTTACGTGCTTGCGCTTCGCTTCAAACACAGGATCGTTTGGAGGGAATGGTAATGACCAAATAATAACGTGTGATAGCGATGAACCAGGAATATCTAAACCTTCCCATAAATGGACAGCGCAAAGTACAGTCTCTTCTTCATTTTGGAAACGAGAAACGAGCTGACTAATTTCCTGATCTCCCTCATATAAGAACGGAACTGACATTTGTTCTTTACTTACATATTCTTTGAACGCAGCAAGCTCTTGCGTTGTACGGAATAATACGAGCGTACGTCCATTTGTTTTCTGTATATTTTCAAGTGTATATTGACACTTTCTTTCCCATTCATTTTCTTTCGTATGTGATAGTAAGTTTACTGCCATTTGTTCTTCATAATCAAATGGTGAGGCAACTGAGAATGATAAATAATCTTTTACCCCTAAACTATTTGCTGTAAATGCGAATGAATCATTGTTAGATAATGTAGCAGAGGAGAAAATATACGGGATTTTCTTCGAAAATACTTTCTCTTGTAACACTTCTTCAACTGCACGCGGCATAATTACTAATGTGAAGGCACCATCACCTTCTTCACCCCATGTAATTACATTTTTCTCATGCATGAAAAGACGAAGTGAATGTTCTAGCACATCTAAATGCTCATCAACAATATTTAAATCATATGTGTTCACTGTATGCATTTCACTTTCAAATACTAATGCATCACCAACTTCACCGATTTTTGCATAAAGTCGCTTTGCTTCAGCTGTTACTTTTTCTGTCACAGTAATTTCTAGACGATCAGAACCAGCAATTTCCTTTTTATTCTCTTGTAACACGTCAAAGAATCGTTCAGTTTGCCAAATCGTTTCTTCTACTAAATGTGCAAACTCTTCACGAATATCGTTTTGTAACAATCTTGTTAAAAGTTGCTCCATCATCGTTTGCTTCAAACGATACGTTAAAGCTTTTTGTGCCGCATACTCTACAAGATGACCTTCATCGAATACAACACAGCTACTTTCAGGTAATAACGGAATTTGTCCTTCCCGCTTACGAGCATCATACGTCCAAATATGATCCATGTAGAAATCTTGAGAACAAATGATTAAATCTGCCGCTTTACGATAATGTTCACGTGAAAGGGTTTGACCACAACGATGACGAGAATCACATGTGAAGCAATCTTGGAAGTAATCCCAATTTACTTTCGACCATTCTTCATCATTTAACAGCGGAAATTCTTTTCTGTCACCGTAGTGAGTAAAGTTTTGCATCGTGCCATGATCAAATACGAATTGTGGTAATTCATAATATACATCTTCAATTACTTCTGGAGCTCGTCCACTCATAACGTCTTCTAGCTTGCGTAAACATAAATAATTATCCATCGATTTCGCAAGTCTTACATCAACAGATAGTCCTAATGCTTCAGATAATTTAGCAATGTCCCCTTCTTCTTTCACAAGCTGTTCAATTAGCGTTTCATCTGCACAAGCGATAATCGCTGGCTTTCCTGTATAACGTGCGTAACAAATTGCATATAAAAGATATACAATTGTTTTCCCCGTTCCTACGCCTGCCTCTGCGAACATTACTTTCTTCTCTTGGAAAGCACGCTCTAATTGAAACGCCATAAAAATTTGTTCATCACGCTCTTCAAAGCCTTTTTCAGGAAGGATGTCGTAAAACACATCTCCAATCCACTCATTCAACTTATCATAAAAATTATCTTGTTTCCCTACTTCAAATGGTAATCTCTTCTCAGTAAACATCCTTAGCCTCCAACCAAAAAGTTTTTCTATAAAAAGATATAGTAACTGCTAATCATATATGTGCAGCTACTTTCCCCTGTTACAATACATAGAAATATGCGAAAAAAAATTTCCCTTTCGCAAAAGGAAAATTTTTTTCTATATTAATGACTTTAAATAGCGTTTATCAATTGCTGTTTCATGTGAAAGTGCGGACAAATACTCTTCCTGCGCTTTTTCTATTTCATCAGCAATCGCACCTTGACTATCCACTTCTTTTCCGAGCTCATCATACGTATGGTGAATAGCTTTTTGAATCATTGATAATTGAAAACTATCCATATCACTTCCTCCTTTACGCATTACATAATAGCCAGTATATGCGCGCTGGAGGAGTTTTATACTATGAATTACGCGGTGGACGTTTTCCGAAGTATTGGTAGTAGTCTGTACGGATAAAGCCGTTAAACAACTTACGTTTTTTCGACGCATCTTTTCCGTAGCACTTCTCGAATGCTTCGTAACTTGTTAATACATATGCTGACCATGTATCTAATGGACGGAATACTTGTCCCATTTCTTTATACAATTGCTCAACAAGTGCTTTTTCACTTAAACGTTCTCCGTATGGAGGATTCGTTACAACGTAGCCATAATCCTCTTTTGTTGTGAAATCTTTTACTTGCATTTGTTTAAATGTGATTAAATCACCTAAACCTACTTCTTCTGCGTTATCTTGAGCAACTCGAATCATACGATGATCAATATCTGATCCGATAATTTGTAATGGTTGATCATAGTTCGCTAAATCTTCAGCTTCTTGACGAGCTTCACGCCAGTTTTGTTTACCTACCCAGCCCCACTCATCTGATGCGAAGCCACGGTTAAATCCTGGTGCAATATTTTGTCCAATTAATGCTGCTTCAATCGGAATTGTACCTGATCCACAGAATGGATCGACAAATGGACGATCTGGCTTCCAATTTGTTAACTTAATTAAAGACGCAGCCAATGTTTCTTTTAAAGGAGCTTCCCCTTGATCCATACGGTATCCACGTTTATGAAGTCCAACACCACTTGCATCAATGGTTAATGTTGCGATATCCTTAAGCATTGCAATCTCAATACGGAATAAAGGACCATCTTCTTCAAACCAAGTTGTACGTTTATATGTTGTTTTTAATTTTTCAACGACAGCTTTTTTAACGATACGTTGGCAATCAGAAACACTGAATAACTCAGATTTTAAAGATTTACCGATAACAGGAAACTCACCGTTCTCTGGAATATAATCTCCCCAGTTTAATGCTTTCGTTTTTTCAAACAGCTCATCAAACGTCGTTGCTTTGAATTCACCAACTTTAATTTTCACACGGTCCGCTGTACGTAACCATAAATTCGTGCGACAAATCGCCTTTTCATCTGCTTCAAACGTTACTTTGCTGTTTTCTACTTGGCATTCATAACCAAGATCACGAACTTCTCGGGCAACTAATGCTTCAATACCCATGGCCGCTGTTGCAATTAAAGTAACTTTTCCCATTTGCATTCACCTCTTATGTATATTCAAACAATAATTAATAGCATGTTGTCTTATTAATTCTTACATATTACGAAGAATTTTCTCATTTATCATTTTAACTCACAATTTATAACTTCATACAAATAAAAAGCCCTCCTCTAACAAAGGAGAGCTGAGTTATTTCATAGTTGGTTCATAACGTTCTGTAAGCCATGTTCTGTTCCTTTGTACTGCAAACGGCCCACGCCTCGTACTCCGGTGGCAATCATCTATCTACAGGTTATACAACCTGTCCTTTCCCATCGTTCATTTCCTTGGAAAAGATTCCCCTACCATTATTTGGGTTTCTCGCTCGTGGGGTTTACCTCGTTCCACTCCTATCATTTCTTCAAGGACTTCGTCACTGTGGCACTTTAAAGGTAGTCAAACCATATCCGAAAGGACTTAGGTTTTTTCCCTGCCGTTAAACCAGCCTTGCAGCCAGAATACCCTAGCTTATGAATTGGCTAGGCACGAACACTACAGCCATCTCAGGCCGTGCGAGCATGGACTTTCCTCTACAACGTTGGCGTTGCAGCGATTACCCAAACGTTATGACATCCATTAGTATAGTGGAAACAAAAAGATTTTGCAATATTTTTTTCTATGTAAAATACTTTAACCTTTTTACCACCATACATTATTCGTATAATTTACTTCCAAATACAGCTTTTTCTAAATTAGATAAACGTTTTAAAATGTCCGTATTCGTGTTGTTATATACCGGTTGTGCAACTGGTGTTTGTACAGGTTGTTGCGGAACTTGTGTTGCTGCTAGTTTTTGTTCCTCTAATTCACGTTTTAAACGAGCATTTTGTTGCTTTAATTGTTCGAATTCCTTGTGGAAAGCTTCATAATCTTTAATGATCATATCAAGAAACTTGTCTACTTCTTCTTGTTGGTAACCTCTCATGCCTGTCTTAAATTCTTTTTCTAAAATATCTTTCGCCGTTAATTTAATTTTATCCGAAATCATTTTCTTCACCTCAAATTTTTGCCAAAACTTTCATTAACTAAATTTTTTCAGAAACAATGCCTTTTGTCAATCATATAAACAAGTACTATATTACATATTACTCTGCATTATTCCACTGTTCCTCTTCTATTATATCTTGTAAATCAGAAAAAAGAATGAAATAACTGTGATAATTTTCTATTTCTCCTTTTTTCTTTGCTGCTTCTACAATATATTTAGGACTTCCTGGTTTTTCTTCATCATATACAGCTAAAAGAGCATCACTTTTTTCAATAAAAAATTGATTTTTTAATTTAAATTGCTCCGGACTTTCGTACTTCCGTTTTGTGATACTATCAACATGATCTGCTTGCGAGAGAATAAATTCGTAATATTCACAATTATCTTCTTTCCAATTTTCTTCTTGTTCTAAAAACGGAGTAAATACAGCTAATTTAACATCTGGATATTCTACTTGAATTTCAAAAACAACTTCAGCAGCCCATAATTCGACTCCTAACTGCCCACTTATAATCACCCACTCCAAACCTTCTTCTACAAAAGTAGTTAATTTTCGGTGCAATGCCTTTTTGATACATGCCACCCCTGGATGATCATTTTTAAATATACCAAGTTCAAAAGGTTTATATCCCGTTACAGCAATAACTTTCATATCAACACTCCAATTACAAAAAAAGAACTAGCATTTAGCTAGTTCTAACATATCATTTACTTTTTAAACATTCCACCAACATTTGGTCCCACATTTGGACCTACTGGCGATACATTTGGTCCTACCGGTGATACATTATTTGGTAAGAATGGTGATACATTTGGTCCTGGACCAAATGGAGATACTTGATGTCCAAAATGTCCATGGTGTCCATGGTGTCCATGGTGTCCATGACCACATGGTCCACACCCTCCGCCAAATCCTGGATCGATTGGGTCTACGACATTTACATTTGAATTTGTTTGTGGGAAGAAGCTTTGATTTTTAATTTGTTGATGATGTACATGTGTTGTATGTGTTGGGTAAATGTGTGGCACCACCGTTGTTGAAAAAGAATGTGTAACACATTGTTTCGTCGGATGAATGACAGGAGCAGTTGTACAAATAGGTCCTACAGGCTTATGCCCTCCAAAACAAGGATGACAATGATGCATAGTTTTTTCTCTCCTCTCTCGTTAAAAAAATCTGATTACACTTTACAGTATGAGAAAAGAGGTTAAGCCGCTTGTTATATATACCCATTTATTTCATGGAAATTTGTCTAGAGCTATGTTTCATTCACCGTATACATAGTGGACAACACTCCATTATTATTTACCAAAAAAGCCTCCAACTTGCTTCACAATACCGGTCACTTGATTCATCGCATTCATCATTTGTCCAGCTGTATTCATCATTTTATTTACATCATAGTTACCATCTGAGTTTTTAAATTGGGAAACAAAACTAGAAAATTGACTCGGTTGCTGTTGTTGTTTTTGTTTATTCTGCGTCGGGTACGGTTGTTTTGGTGGATAAAACATCGCTTGTTGATTCCCATATGGAGATGATGGCGGCATATAATATTGTGAATTCATATAAGGTTGCTGTTGTTGATCCATATAGGGCTGCTGTTGATTCATATAAGGTTGCTGCTGTTGATCCATATAGGGCTGCTGCTGTTGATTCATAAACGACACTTCAAATGGCTGGTAATAATTTTGATTTCCATAATGAGGCTCGAAAGGATACATATTATATCGTAAATATGTATCTGTATTATATTGGTACATATTTTGCTGTGCATATGGATTAGATTGCTGATATACGTTAGGTTGTTGAAACATGCATTCTCTCCTCCTTCACATAAGTTTCTACATATATAATATGTACCTGTAAAATAATTTGTGTGACGGATTATCTGTCTATTTTTGTCGGAAGTTTAAATTTTTAAAAAATTAAAAAAGAAAACCCTTCCATGCTATGATAATGAAGAAGAAGATTCTCATGGGGGAGGAATCAACATGGTATTAGGGGATTTAAAACAAGCGTTTTCTCAAAAAAAGGGGTATTCCACAGAAAATGCAAATGAATTATTAGACTTTGCGAGACATTGGTATCTCGAAGGGAAAATATGCATTTCTGATTACCGAACAGTAATAAAAGAATTAGAAATAAACGGTGCAACAAAACCTACAACAATGACAGAAGCTTAATAGTGAAACTTTAATTAGTAGGGGGGCATTCACCCCACTGATTATTAGCCTTCACCAATCCAGATTTTGCGAGATAAAAAAACAAGAGGGTTTCCCCCTCTTGTTATTTACATTGTTCAACTATATTTTGTAAAGTATATGAAATAGCTTGATGTGTTTCAAAGAATCGCTTACCTTTACCTTTATTTACAAAACATTGCAACACATTCGTTTGTAAATTGTCGTATACTTGATCAATTTGCTGTACATGTATATACTTCGGTTTTTCTTCTTTAATCCACGTATACGCTAATTCTTTCCACACCGCCAGTTCCTCATCTACCGTATTTACAAATGGTTTCATATCCTTATAAAAATCATATTCGATCATTTCTCTTTTTTTCACATTCGCTTCATTATTATACTGCATGAGTTTTTCCGAAGACTCAATTAACGCCCCATACTTCATTTCATTCCCACCTTATTATGCACTCACTACGACGTTTTGAAATGTTTTCACCCAATTCCCTTTTTCTTCGTGATGCACTAATTTATTTTCCATATGCTCAATATGCATTTCTGTTATTTCTATCTTATTGCATATATTTTCACCTTTATCCTTTAATGCATGATTCATTCTAATCCCTATATTCATTTCCAGCAAATCGAGAGAACTTAACATTTGATCCATTTTTTTCATTACATCTTCCTTCTGAACCATCGCCATATATAAAACGCCTCCTTCTTTGCTTTTCCTTTGTCATGTAATTTCGCCGAATGATTTATCACTCCTGCTCACATGACAAAACTAGTTGTTATTCGTCAAAGAAATCATTCTGTATGTCATTTATGGAAATGGTAACAATACAAAAGGGAGGTGTATTAAGATGGCAAAGAACAGAAACGAAAAAAAGAAGAAACAAAACAAGAAACAAAATAAACCCGAAACTGGCAATCCAAAGCTAGACGGTCCAAACTTTCCTGCTACATAAAGTGAAGCTTTAACGAATAGAGTAGCTAATTTCCAAACTATCTTTAATCTCTTACTTTCTTTAAGTTTTGAGATTAAGTCCTTAGCACACATGGTAAAATTACTTCACATTAAGAAGTCCCGCCTTCAGTTTTGAAGACGGGACTTCTTTTTTATTATATCATGAACTCATCTATCCTTTTAACAAAACGATTTACGATAGAAACAGCATAGATTTGCTCCCTCTTTCTTTTATACCATTCTGTTATATCAACTTCCCCCTTATACTCTTTCAGTGAAAATAGCTCATTTATTTCCGTATCTCTACAAAACCAATCTCTCATACTTATTTCCTTATGTGCAACAGCAGGATAAACCTCTCTAAGGGTTGGCGTACAAGATTTTCTAGCATCTCTTACATAATATTCATAATCTGTTCTTGATCCTGTGTGTATCGTTTGCAATGCAAACCTATGGAATAACCTTTTATACTTCGGATGAAATAGTAACTCTGCTAATTTCTTCCCTAGTTCTATACGCTTCTGTAACGTTTCAAATTGATAAACTGAAAAACCATACATATTCCCTTCAACAGTTGGAAAAATAACGGCACTAACATGAAGCATTTCTTGCAATTTAAAAAGTGCTGTATGGAATACCTGTTTTTTAAAATATGTATTCTCAATAACTGGTTTTTGAATTTTATTTTGTTCATTTATAATAAGCGCTGTCATAAGCCTATTTATATCTTTTTTCTCCAAAAAATATATCCATTCTTTTTCCATAAAAATTGATACGTTGAAATATTGTAACAAGTAAAATAGCGGCGCCTGCCTCCTCTTACTTTCTTCGTATAACAATAGCTGAGGAAATGCATCTAAAAAAATAATCCAATTAGCTTTTTCATAAATCTGAAAAAAATGTTTTTTTACTATTTGAGGTAAAACAGTCGCATAATACCTCCCTTTTAAATCAGTCATATTCCATCCCGCATTTCTCGAGACCATACTCGCTAAAAAAGCCCACCTAATTTCACTATTTCTTACATAATATTCTTGATAAAACTGCGTTCGAGAAATGTTATCCATATTAGCTATTTCTATTGCCCTCTTAATGCTGTAAACCATTGTTTTTTCTTCTTCTGTACAGACCATATTTTTACGATATTGTTTAATTTTTTCATAATCATTCCATGTAAACATACATAAGTCACCCTACCTTTCTTCAAAAAGGTCACATCTTTTTTCATTTTTTGATATAATCACCTTTGTAAGTAATTCTTAGCAAGTTGGGAGTGGACACACTATGACCATTCGTTACCCAAATGGAAAACGGTACAATCAAGCTTCACAACCTCATAAAACACCAATTAAAAAACATACTTATAGTAATAGAGGTATGTCCCTTGAAGAGGAACTGAATGAAACAAATGAATATTACTTAACCCATAATATTGCATGTGTACATAAAAAACCGACACCTCTTCAAATTGTAAAAGTAGATTACCCCGCTCGAAGTGCTGCAGTGGTAAAAGAAGCGTATTTTAAACAACCTTCTACAACAGATTACAACGGTGTATACAAAGGGAAATACATCGATTTTGAAGCGAAAGAAACAAAAAATAAAACTAGTTTCCCACTTCAAAACTTCCACCTTCATCAAATTGAACATATGAAGCAAGTGATTGCTCATAATGGAATTGCATTTGTTATTATTAAATTTACACTTTTTGATGAACTTTATTTACTCGATGCGAAACATATTATTGCATTTTGGAATCGTCAAAATACTGGTGGACGTAAATCAATTACGAAAGCAGAAATAGAAGAGCATGGCTCTTTATTGTCATGCGGTTATCACCCTCGGATTGATTATATCCGTGTACTAGACACGGTTTATTTTTCGTGATAGAGTCATCACTAAGGCTCTTTTTTCGACTTTTGGGGAGAGAATGAAAGGTAGGAGAAAGTATAATGTCAGATAATTATCGTTCTCGTACAGAACGAAATCATGTGAAAAATCAAAAGAAAGAAACAAATAAAGAAGAAAAACCAAAGAAAAAAGGCTCCTTTTTCAAGAAATTCCTTATAGGTTGTCTACTTCTTGGTATCGTTGGTCTCATAGCTAGCGTTTCCGCTTTCTTTGTAATGGTAAAGGACGCTCCAAAATTAGACAAATCAAAACTTGTTAATCCTTTATCTACAAAGTTTCTTGATAAAAACGGAAATTTCTTCTATGAATACGGTGCTGAAAAACGAACCCATGTTACTTACGACCAAATTCCGAAAGTAGTTGAAAATGCATTCCTTGCGACTGAGGATTCACGCTTCTATGATCACAATGGAATTGATTTTAGACGAACTACTAAAGCAGTTATGGAAAATATCACTGGTGGTTTCGGTTCCCAAGGTGGTAGTACGATTACGCAACAAGTAGTTAAAAATTATTTTCTAACAATGGACAAAACTGCCAAGAGAAAAGTACAAGAATGGTACTTATCTTACAAATTAGAGCAACAATACTCTAAACATGAGATTTTAGAAATGTACTTAAACAAGATTAACTTAGGTAACCGTTCGTACGGTATTGCAACAGCAGCCAAAAAATATTATAACAAAGATTTAAAAGACTTACAGTTACATGAAGCTGCAATGCTTGCTGGTTTGCCCCAAGGTCCAAATATTTATGATCCAACAAAACCAGACAACGTTGAACGAGCTACACAACGTCGTAACGTCGTATTATCATTAATGAATCGACATGGTTATATAACAAAAGATGAAATGAATAACGCAATGAAAATCCCTGTAACTGAGGGTCTTCAACCATCTTCAGAAGTAACTGAAATGAAGTATCAAGCATTTTTAGATGCTGTTGTAAAGGAAGTTGAAAAAGAATATCCGGATGTAAATATCGGTTCAGATGGTTTAACGATTCATACAACACTTGATCAAGATGCTCAAGATTACGCTGATAAAATTATGGATGGCAATCTTATTAAATATCCGAACGATCAATTCCAAGGATCATTCGTATTTATGGATACACAATCTGGAGAAGTTCGAGCAATTGGTGCTGGGCGTAAAGAAAGTAAGTCTACTTTCAAAGGTCATAATATGGCCACTGATTTAAAACGCCAAGTCGGTTCAACAATGAAACCAATTTTCGACTACGGCCCAGCAATTGAGAATTTACAATGGTCTACATACCATCAATTAAATGACTCAGAGTATACGTATTCCAATGGTAAAAAAATACGAAATGCAACAAATAGTTACAAAGGTGACGTTTCACTACGTGAAGCTTTGAAAAAATCATTAAACATCCCTGCTTTAAAAACAGCCCAAGCGGTTGGTATTCCTAAGTCACAAGCTTTTGCTGAAAGCTTAGGTATGACATTTAAAGACGGCACAGCGTATGAATCAACAGCAATTGGTAGTAACGATAGTTCCCCATTAGAATTAGCAGGGGCGTATGCCGCATTTGGTAATGACGGTGTGTATAACAAGCCTCACTTCGTAAAAGAAGTTATCTTCCCAGATGGGAAAAAGAAAAACTTTAAACCGAAAGAACAACGTGCAATGCACGACTATACAGCTTACATGATTACTGACGTTCTACGTGACGTAGTAAAACCTGGTTCTGGCGGTACAGGTCCAACAGCATACGTTCCAGGTGTTGATGTAGCAGGTAAAACAGGAACACAAAACTTTGATGAATCAGTTATAAAAAAATATGGTATCCCAGCTGATGCGAACAGAGATAGCTGGTTCGCTGGCTATTCACCTCAATATACGATGGCTGTATGGACTGGTTACGAAAAAGATGGTCCAGAAAATTATATTGGTGATCGCTCTACCAGAATTGCACAGCAAATGTTCCAAGTAATGATGAGCAAATTTGCTACAGATAACTCTCGTTTCGAACGTCCTTCTTCTGTACAAGAAATAAACGGAGAGTTATATGTAAAAGGTGCGAAAAAAGATGCGATTAAACAAATTAAAGTAGATGCACCTAGCGGCCTCAATGTTACTTTCGACGGCGCTAGCACTGTTACACTAAAATGGTCTGGCCCGGCAGAAGTTGATGCATATGCAGCAAGCTATAAAGCTACTGACGGTTCAAGCGGTAGCCTATCAATAAATGGTACAACAGCTACTCTTGGTGGAATTAAACCAGGTGTTACTTACAGCTTCTCTGTAGTAGCGAAAAAAGGCACAGGAACAAGCCCTGCAGTTGGCGCATCCTTCACTGCTCCTGGAGGAGTTCCAGATGCTAAGAAAGCTGAGGACGAAGCTAAGAAAAAGGCTGAAGATGAAGCTAAGAAAAAAACTGAAGAAGAACAGAAAAAAGCTAATGAAGACAAACTAAAACAAGAAGAAGCTCAAAAGAAAGCTGAAGAAGAACAGCGAAAACAGCAAGAACAGCAACAGCAGCAACAAGAGCAACAACGTAAACAGCAAGAAGAAGCTCAAAAGAAAGCTGCTGAAGAAGAGGCTAAGAAAAAAGCTGAAGAAGAAGCTAAGAAAAAGGCTGAAGAAGAAGCTAAGAAAAAAGCTGAAGAAGAACAACAACAGAATACCGGAGAAGATACACCTCACGCAGACGGAAATGTTGTTACAACAGAGTCTTAATAAACAAAAAGAAGTCCTTTCTCTTAACGAGAAACGGACTTCTTTTTTGTTATCATTTTCTTTACATATAGCTTTTCTATTTCGATATACAACTGTGCTAATTGAATATAAGAATGATAATTACTCGGTTTCTTTATAATAAATGAATATCGCTCCATAAAATTAACAGGTTGTACTTCCAATTTATTCGTATTTACTTGCATTTCATTCAAACTATGAACAGGCTTGTCATTTAGCCAATAAACAATCGATAGCAAGTGCGCTGCAAAAAGAATCATTGGACCTTCAGCTTCTTGTTTTTTTCTGTTTCGAAATAGTATAGCAATTTCTTCATGCTTGCTTTTCCATACATGCAACATCGCAGGAACACTTTTTTCAATTTCATTCCATGGCTCATATCGTCTTTCCATATCAAATATAAAGTAAGCATTTTGTATTATTTCTTCAAATGATTGTTCTATATTATACGCAATCGAATTTACGCCTTCTTTAAAAAATGGTAAGTATCGAAATTCTTTCGGTATTTCTATAACTCGCTCCATCCTTTATTTCCCCTTCATTCGCTTCTTTCCTTCACGACATACTTCTAGCAGCCGGCACTCTTCACATTGTGGTCGCTGCGCTTTACAGTGATAACGCCCAAAGAAAATCATACGGTGATGTGTAACGCTCCATTCATCCATCGGAACTTTCTTCATTAACGTTTTCTCCACTTCTAATACAGTGTCTTTCCATCTGCAAATTGCTAATCGTTTACTCACTCGTTCCACATGCGTATCAACAGCAATTGCTGGCATTCCAAATGCTACTGATACGACAACATTTGCTGTCTTCCTTCCTACACCTGGTAAATTCGTAAGTTCATCCCGGTCTCTCGGTACTTCTCCATTATAATCATCTAATAACATTTGGCATAACTTTTGAATGTTTTTTGCTTTATTTCTATACAATCCAATAGAGCGTATATCTTGTTGTAATTCTTCTAGAGAAACACTTAAATAATCTTCAGGCGTTTTATATTTTTGAAATAAATTTTTCGTCACCTTATTTACAAGTGCATCTGTACATTGTGCAGATAATGCTACCGCGATTACAAGTTCAAACGGATTATCATGAATTAATTCACAATGCGCTTCTGGATACATATCCGCCATTGTGTCTAAACAATAACGAATTTGCGTTTTATTTAACATATACTTCCTCCTACATTACTGCTCCAACCAATTATAAAAAGGCACTTTCCCAGTAAATTTCGTCTCTTGTTTCGTTGTTTGTTGCGTTCGCTGCTGATTCGCTCTAAATTTCCGTCCTTGATTTTGAGCTTGATCTACTGTTTTAATGCCATTCTTTTTCCACTCAAATAAAATACGGTCAATATAGCGGAAATTCAACTTACCACTCATCACCGCTTCCCTCAAGGCCGCTTGAATTAAATTCGGATGATGTTGATCTTGGTCTTCCCACATTCCTAACGTTTCACATTCAAATGGCGAAAGTGGTCTTCCAAATTCTTTTTCAAATACTGTATATAAATTTACTTGCAGCTGTTTTTTTTCTTTTTGTTCTTCCTCTATTGATTCATCCATTAAGAAATGCAATATTTTTTCCCATAACGGTTGTAACGAATAACTTTCGCACATCATCGCTTCTGATCTTTGTCCACCTTCTAGTGATAAAAAACCTTTTTGAATCAATGCCTGAATTACTTCCATACACTTCATTTCCGTTATCGTCATCCGTTCTGAAATCTCTGAAGGAGTCGGAAACGAATTACCCGATTCTAAAAATGTGTGTACATGAAGTACAACCATAAATTCCGTCTCATTTAAACCTAATTTTTTATAATGCATCATAAGTAATTTTGGAATTGCAATACTTCCCTGCTCAAACCACTGTAACATCATTTTCTTTTTCATCACCAAACACCTCGCTCTCTAGTATAACACACCTTTCACTATTTCTTTTTGCCACAATTCGTCAAAAAAACCTCCCTTATGTAGGGAGGTTTTTTGTATTACATGAATAAAATATACAATTAAGCTTGCACTTTACTTTTCATGAACGTATGAATGCGTTCTAATGCTTTCTCTACTTGTTCAAGAGATGTCGCATATGATAAACGGACATTATTTGGAGCCCCAAATCCTGTACCTGGTACAAGAGCTACTTTTTCCTCTTCTAATAAAGCTTTTGCCCACTCATCAACTGTATCATATCCTGATAAAGCTACAGCTTCTTTCACGTTAGGGAATAAGTAAAATGCACCTTGTGGCTTAATACAAGTAAAGCCAGGGATTTGAATTAATTTATCATAAATAATGTTTAATCGTTCTTCAAACGCTTGACGCATTGTTTCTACAGGTTGTTGTGAGCCTGCATATGCCGCAATTGCGCCGTATTGAGCAATTGAAGTAGGGTTTGACGTACTATGACTCGCTAAGTTCGTCATCGCTTTAATAAGCTGCTTATTTCCTGCTGCATATCCAATACGCCATCCTGTCATAGAATGAGATTTAGATACACCATTAATAATTAGGGTTTGTTCTTTTAATGCATTAGAAAGCTGGGCAATTGAAGTATATTCTGCACCACCATAAATTAACTTCTCATAAATTTCATCTGAAACGATTAAAATATTATGTTCTAAACATACTTCTCCAAGCTGTTGTAATTCTTCTTTGCTATAAATCATTCCTGTTGGATTGCTCGGTGAATTAATAATAACTGCTTTCGTTTTTTCTGTAATTGCCTCACGTAACTGCTTTGCTGTAATTTTGTACTCATTGTCTTCTAGACCTTCTACATAAACCGGATTACCGCCAGCAAGCTTTACTTGTTCTGGATAGCTTACCCAGTAAGGAGTTGGGATGATAACTTCATCTCCTTCATCAAGTAACACTTGGAATAATGTATATAAAGCATGTTTTGCACCATTACATACAATAATTTCAGATGGGTCATACTTAATGCCTTGATCGCGAGTAAATTTTTTCACGATTTCTTGCTTTAACGCTTGCAAACCACCTGTTGGTGTATATTTCGTATGTCCTTCTAACATCGCTTTATGCGCCGATTCCATAATATGCTCTGGTGTATTAAAGTCAGGTTCCCCTGCCCCTAATGCAATTACATCATGACCTTCAGCTTTTAATGCTTGTGCCTTTGCTGTAATTTCTAAAGTTGAAGACGGTGTTAAAGCAGCTACTCGCTTTGCTAATTTCATTTGTGGTTCCCCCTACATCTATTTTTCAATGCTGTAATGTGCAGCATATTCCCCATTTTGAAATTCTAGATAATAATACGTATAACGATCTTCCTGATCAATATATGTAATTTCCCACAACGGAATATCGTTTTCAGCACCTAATTTTACTTTTACAATTTGTTTTGGCTTTGGCTTCGGCTCATCGCCTTTTCCAGTCGCTTGCTCTGCCAGTTTTTGTAAAGCTTCTTTCTCAGAAATGCCTTCACTCTTTTTCTTCACAAGAACATTTCCTTTTTTATCAGGTACCCAAACAATAATTGGTTCTCCTTTTTCATCCGTACCTTGTACGACTGTATATGAAGATTTTCCGTTATAATAATCAACCGATTTTACCTTTGTAAGCTTTGCTTTTTCTTTAGCAATTTCTACAGATTTTGATTCTTTTGGAATTTTCTTTTCCATCGTTTTATTATAAACATACGCCCCATATATTCCGCTAGCAACGATAACGATAATGATTGCAAAGATCCACTTTTTCATTGTATCACTACGTTCTGTAAATGGTAAATACAGCTGTTTCTTTGTCTTTTTCGTCCAGTGCTAATCCGAACATGAGGTCCTGCTCTTTTAACGTACGATTTAAACTATCAACAATTTTATACAAATCAGACGAATATTTAATACGCGTCGTTGATAGTACTTCGATTTTCTTCTCCATGAAAAAACTCCTCCGTTACACAAAAATTTCTAATTATAGAAGAACGCAATGCGGTTACAATAAGAGTACATTCTTTACAACCCCTGCTTCATCACCCATCTATTATAGCAGGACATGTACAGCAAAAAAAGGTTTCAAGTCGAAAACCGATACATTTTGTATACAAGAAGTAAGAAAAATAAAATTCCTCCTACCCACATTTTTTACGCCTGAAGTTTCTAAATACTTCAGGCGTATTTTTCTTCCAAAATTTATTAACTTGATGGCTCTTCTAAGTGCACTAGTAATTCTTCTAACGGTCCCTCATAAAGAGGTACATTCGGAATGGATTGTAAAAATCGTTTTCCATAGGAAGAACTCGTCAAACGACGATCTAACACTACTACGGTTCCCGTGTCTGTATTCGTTCGAATTAAACGTCCGAACCCTTGTTTAAAACGTAATATTGCTTGCGGGAGCGCTAATTTAGCGAATACGTCCTCACCTTGATTTTTTAACCACTCACCTTTCGCTTCCATCATTGGCTGATGAGGAGGTGTAAACGGAAGACGGACAATGACTAGACAACTTAAGGCATCTCCTGGAATATCTATCCCTTCCCAAAAACTACTCGTACCTAACAAAATCGATTTGTCGAACTCTTGAAACTTTCGAATTAAGCGGCTTCGACTTCTATTATTCACACTTTGTGTTAATAATAAATAACCTTCTAATTCATCATTATTTTTCAAATTCGTATATGCTTCTTTCAGCATTTCATACGAAGTAAATAAAACGAGCATTCTACCTTTTGTAGCTTTCGCTATCTTTGCAATATGTTCCGATACAGATTCAATATATTCCTCATTACTTACTTGCTTAATAAAAGGCACATCCGTTGAAACCATTAACTTCATTTGTTCATCATAACGAAATGGCGATGGAACTTTTAATGTGTTTGGAGCAAAATCATGTAAGCCAAGCTCCTCTTTTATATAATCAAATGTGTCGTTAACTGTTAATGTTGCAGATGTAAAAATAACACTCTTTTTTTCTGTTAAAAATTCATCAGCAAATCTTTCACCAATATGAACAGGCTGTGCATATAAAACAGTGGAATGAATCGTCCCTTTTGTTTCCGTCTCCATCCAAGTTACATATGAATTTTTTTCTAATACGAGTAACTGTAACGATTCTGCCATCTTTCTTAGTAACTCAATTAAATGCATAAATTCACCTGTAACAACATGCATCTCCCATTCTAACTTACTTTGCAATATATTCACTTGTTTCTCAAGATTATTCACTAATCTTCTTAATTCATATACAAAACGATTTGTTAATTCAACAATACTATCCCACAACTTGCCTTTCTCTACTTCTGTGTTATATCGATAAATGAGCGGCATATTGTTCGGTCCTTGCTCTTGCTTCGTTTGTTTAAATATAAAAGTGCGTAACATTTGGAATAGTTCATCCGCATCAAATTTTAGTTCCTTCAAACTATGACTTATCATACGGAAAGTCGAACGAGATGCTTGTTCTGATTTTTTCATCATTTTATATACTTTAGACAGCACATCATCCGTTTCTAGTGTACCGAGACGAGATAAAATCAATTGAAAATACATACAGGAGAACTGTTCACCTAATGTTCTACTCGCTGCCTCTTCAATATGATGAGCTTCATCGAAAATAATATGTTCGCATGAAGCAAATAATGGTTCTTCACTTGAAAAATCTTGGAATAATAGCGCATGATTTGTAATAACGATATCTGCAAATAAAGCTTTATTCTTTGCTCGCTGGTAAAAACAACGACTAAACCAATTACTTTGCATACCGCCTGGGCTATATGCATCGCTACAAATACGATTCCAGAGTAACTTTCCACCCTCAGGAATATTTAATTCGTCACGATCACCCGTCTCAGTTTGCAGTAGCCAAACTAAAATCTTCGCCTTCGTAAGTGCCATATCATAATTTTTTTCTTCCTCTTGCAAAGCATACTCAAATTTATGTAAACAAAGGTAATGCTTTCTTCCTTTTAGAAGAGCTACCTCAAATACAAATGGCATTATTTTTTGTAACAACGGAATTTCTTTTTCCAATATTTGTTGTTGGAGTTGTACCGTTTGTGTACTTATAATGACAGGTTCTTCTTTTTTCTTTGCAAAATAAAGGCTAGGCAATAAATAAGCAAGCGTCTTTCCTGTCCCTGTACCTGCTTCAATAAGAGAAAAACGAGAATCTCTTAATGCAGTATATATCTCTTTCATCATCATTTGCTGACTTTCTCTTCTTTCAAACTTTGGCATATGTAATTCCAATTTATCCATCGTTTTATTCAAGAAAGCATCAAACTTCGATGAACACGTATCTCCAAGGCTTAAAGAATAGTTCCGCTTCCGTAGCGCAATATTTCGATGTACTTCATACTCTGCTATATCTTCTTTGCCGTGCATTACTTTCTTTAAAATATTTTCAGAAAGCACATCAGCTATATCACTTTGGAAAACATCACTTAATTCATAAAGCGATTGCAACGTGACAAGTGGTAACTTTTCAATTTCAGTTAAAAATTGTAAAAATAATTCCGCTGTTGCAAGAGCATCACTATCCGCACGATGCGGTTGATCGTGCTCGAGTTCATGTTGTTTAGCTAAATCACGTAATTTATAACTATCAGCCGTTGGCAAAAGAATTTGCGCCAACTCAACTGTATCAACTTTTGGACAATGTATTTCTGTATATCCAGCCTGCCTTAATTCTTCCGTTAAAAAATTCCAATCAAAGTGAACGTTATGTGCAACGAAAGCTGCACCTTGTAATAGCTCAACAACCATCGGGGCTATATCTTGAAATAACGGGGCTTGCTTAACCATACTCTCATCAATCCCTGTTAACTCTGTAATAAATGGCGGAATCTCTCTCTTCGGATTAATAAAAGATGAAAAAATCTCTAATATCTCTCCATCTTCTACTACAACAGCTGCAATTTGGGTAATTTTATCCTTCCCATCTTTCCAGGAGTTCCCCGTCGTCTCTAAATCAACAACGACATAACGCTTACTCATATATGTAACACCTCAATTTCTTACCTATCAAACACAAAAATTATATAATGTTACTATACCACGTTTTATCTTATCTTAATGAAAAGATGCACAAAAAAGCTACCTCTTTAATAGAGATAGCCTTTCCTACTTATAATATCGTACCCGCTTTTTCAGCGCCTAACATTTCAATAATTTGGTTCTGATCGTCTAACACCGCAATTTTTGGTTCTTGTTTATGAACCTCTTCTTCCGTAACTAGTCCATAACAAATAATAATTACTTTGTCCCCTGGTTGTACAAGTCTTGCTGCAGCACCGTTTAAACAAACAACACCACTACCGCGTTCCCCTTTAATAACGTATGTCTCTAAGCGAGCACCATTATTATTATTTACAATTTGTACTTTTTCGTTTTCTACAATATTTACTGCATCCATTAAATCTTCATCAATTGTAATACTACCTACATAATTCAAATTTGCCTCCGTTACAGTGGCACGGTGTAACTTTGCTCTCATCATTGTGCGAAACATAGATGCTCCCCCTTATTTAACCGTTAATGTTATATTGTCAATTAATCGTACATTTTCAAACTTAACTGCAATCGCTAAAATGATTCGTCCTTCAAGTTTATCTACTATTGCCAATGAAGGATATGCATATAAATCCGCATAATCTACAGTGCCTTTCGTATACGTCTCGATATGCTCTTTTACAAGATTCGTAATGATTTCTGGATTACGTACGCCTTCCTCAATGCGTTCTCTCGCTATACATAGACTGCGGTATAAATGAGGAGCCTCTGCACGTTCTTCTTGTGATAAATACACGTTACGTGAACTTTTCGCTAATCCGTCTTCTTCTCTTACGATATCGACTGGTACAATCGTAACTGGAATATTAAAATCAGTTACAAATCCTTCAATTACAGCGACTTGCTGTGCATCCTTCATACCGAAATAAGCACGACTTGGCATTACAATATTAAATAGTTTCATGAGTACAGTCGCAACTCCTGCAAAATGACCAGGTCTTTGTTTGCCGCATAATACGTCAGTACGTTTCACAACTTCTACTGTAGTTGTTTGTTCTGCCGGGTACATTTCTTCTACACTCGGATAAAATAAATAATCAACACCGTTTTCTTTTGCTACATTTTCATCTCTATCAATATCACGAGGGTATCGATCTAAATCTTCATTCGGTCCAAACTGTAGCGGATTTACAAACACGCTTAAAACTACAATTTCATTTTCTTCTCTTGCCTTACGTAATAAAGTCGCATGCCCTTCATGTAAATAACCCATCGTTGGGACAAAACCAATACTTTTTCCACTTGCACGAGGTTCGTTTGTAATTTGCTGCATCTCTTGCACTGTAGTTACAATTTTCATTATTGTTTTCCCCCGTATAACGCTAAGCATTCTTCCTCTTTCATTGTGAACGAATGTTTTTCTTCCGGAAATTGCCCTGTCTTTACTTCAGCAACGTATTGCGAAATCCCTCGCACAATCTCCTCTTGAACAGACGTATATTGTTTCACAAACTTCGGAACACGCTTTACGCCATATGATATAAGATCATGATATACAAGAACTTGCCCATCTACTTTCTGTCCTGCTCCAATGCCAATTGTAGGAATTGTTAGTTGCTTCGAAATTAGTTCTGCCAGCTGCATTGGCACACATTCTAATACAAGCGCTATCGCACCAGCTTCCTCACATTTCTTTGCATCTTCTATTAATTTCTTTGCACTTTCAGCATCTTTTCCCTGCACTTTATATCCACCCAATACACCTACAGATTGAGGGGTTAAACCTAAATGTGCTACGACAGGAATTCCTGCATTCGTCAAATAATGAATCGTTGATATAACTTCTCCAGCACCTTCTACTTTCAGTGCATGTGCCCCACTCTCTTGAACGATGCGGCGTGCATTCACCATCGTTTCTTGTAATGATACGTGATAAGACATAAACGGCATATCAGTTACAATAAAAGTTTCTTTTGCTCCGCGGCGTACAGCTTTCGTATGATGAATCATATCCTCTACTGTTACAGGTACTGTTGAATCGTATCCAAGTACAACCATCCCAAGAGAATCTCCAACTAAAATCATATCAACTTCAGCTTCTTCTGCTAATTGAGCAGAAGGATAATCATACGCCGTTAGCATTGTAATCGGCTCACCTTGCTCTTTCATCTTCAAAAAGTCTGTTTTTGTTTTCAAAAACTACTCCTCCTTTATACAGGAGAGAGGAGATGGCCGAAATCATATAAAAAACCCCTCTGGCCATAAAAGGGCAGAAGGGTTGTGTGTTAGTCGGCATTATTCATCCCTCTGTCCCAGTCCGTTATTGGATCAAGGCAGAATCCAAGTTATTATTTTTTCGTATTGCTTCGAATTATGGTGCAGTTCGCTCCGATACTGCCCATATTCGAACTAATTATAGCAAATTACAAAAAGAAATTACTACATTTTTTTGAAAAAATAATTTTTATTCCTATTACGGTATGTGAAATTCCCATAAATAACTCAAATTATAAAAAGATAAATAGTTTGTTTACATGCATAGTATAACTCTTTCAATAATGATGCAGGTTAATTGAGGAAACATACTTACAAAAGGAGAATTGCGAATGTCTATGAACAAATGGTTATTTCGATTCATCGGTTTGCTTGTGATGATTATAGGGATAATAACTTTTAGCTCCTTCCATGCATTTGCCTCAGTTAACGTCGTAACACAACCTGTTGAGCCAGCAAAAGTGATTGAAGTCGAGCTAAATGATGATTACTTTAAGCCAAATGTTATCACGATTCCAATTGAAGAATCAACAACATTACTATTAAAAAATAAAGGTAAAAACGAACACACCTTTACAGTAAAAAAACTCGGCATTGACGTCGTAGTCGAGCCAGGAAAAGAAAAAAATATTACTGTGAAACCTAAAAATACTGGTACATATGAATTAATATGCCGATATCATCTCCTTAAAGGAATGGAGGGCAAAGTAATCGTCAAATAACATGCAAGGCCAAATAGACAGACGATAATAAGAATTTATTATCAATTTACGAATTCAACTCAAAAATATTGAAATAAAAAGAAGTTCCAAAAGAGGAACTTCTTTTTACTTAATTTCGATATCTGCAGAATGAATATGATGTACTTTCCCTTCATGGTCCTCCAGAAGTAATACACCATCCTCTGTAATACCTTTTGCTACCCCCGTAATCGTCTCTCTCATCGTTCGGGCGGTAATTTCTTTCCCGATGCTTACAGCGTAACTTTCCCAAAGAATTTTAATTACAGAGAAGCCATTTTGTAAATACTCTTCGTATAATTTTTCTAGTTGGAAATAGATTTGTTGCATAAGCTCTGCACGAACAATTGGCTTACCTGATTCAATCGCTAATGAAGTAGCAATGTGCTGAATTTCTTCGTCAAAATGTTCTTGCTTTTGATTCGCATTAATACCAATGCCCATAATGACAGCATTAATTTTATCAGGATCCGCTTGCATTTCTGTTAATATACCTACAGCTTTTTTACCTTGGATTAAAATATCATTCGGCCATTTTATTCCTACGTTTACACCTGTACATTTTTCGATTGCTTGCGCAACACTAACAGCCGCTAACAAAGTAAGCTGCGGTGCATGATGAACCGGGATCGATGGACGTAAAATAATACTCATCCAAATTCCTGTTCCTTTTGGTGAATACCATTTTCTACTTAAACGACCTCTTCCCGCTGTTTGTTCTTCTGCCACAACAATCGTTCCTTCTTCTGCACCCTCATAAGCAAGTTTTGCCGCAATATGCTGCGTAGATTCAACAGTTTCTTCAAAATACACTGTTCTACCAATTCGCTTCGTTTGTAGCCCTAACTGAATTTCATTAGCAGTCACTTTGTCTGGCTTACTCGCAATGCGATAACCTAATCGACGTACAGCTTCAAGTTCATACCCTTCGTTTCGAAGGTCTTCCATATGTTTCCATACAGCGGTTCTTGAACAACCAAGTTTATCACTAATCGTTTGGCCAGATACAAACTCGCCATCCGATTCTGAAAAAACTTGCAATAACTGTTTTCTTATAGTAGATTGCATCCTTGCAGCCACTCCCTTATACTCTCTTTCTCATTAACTACATTTCCTTGTACGATTGCTTCTTCAATTTTTTGAATTATTTCAGCAACCCACGGACCAGGCTTTTTATTTGCCCATTTTAATAGTTCATTCCCCGTCACATTCATTTCTTGACGGCTCTTTATTGGCAATGCTTGAAACAATGTTTGTACTCGTTTAACAGATGTAGGGTCATAGCTTTCAATCATCGCTTCATATACTCTCTCTGCCATTTCAGCGATATGAATTCCCGTTTTATAAAGAAGGAATGTATCCCACTCCTTCTCCTTTCTAGTACGGATAGTTAATAAAACTGCGACAATATCTTTTATTTTTTTATTCGAAAACTTCCATTGGCGTAAAAAGACAGATGGATGCTCTTCTCCGATACAATATAAGAAAAATGCCCATGCCTCAATATCTGTTTCAAAAGAATCCCATTTGTACTGCGTAGCTTTTAACAGTCTCTCTTCTGACATTTGTAAATAGGGCAAATGAGAAAATAGCTTCGTCTCCACTAACTCTTGGAGGCCCTTTGTACAATATGTACCCGTTAACAGTTTCTCAAACTCCACTGTAATACGCTCAATTGCTATATGTTCCAGCAAATGTCCATACGTTTCAATCGCTTGCTTCGTTTTTGTTTCTAAAGAAAATCCTAACGTACTTACAAATCGAATACCGCGCATCATTCGTAAGGCATCTTCTTGAAAGCGATCAGCTGCATTTCCAACTGTTACAATCTCTCTCTTTTGAATCGCTTCCTGCCCAGCAAATAAATCAACCATTTCGCCTTCTTCTGTCATGGCAATCGCATTCATTGTAAAATCACGACGCTTTAAATCTTCTTCTAATGAACGAACAAATTGAACACTACTAGGTCTTCGAAAATCTTCATATTCGCTTTCTGTTCGAAAAGTGGTTACCTCATAAGGTTCACCATTTTCTACAACAATGACAGTTCCATGCTCAAGACCAACAGGAACATGCCTTGGAAATATTCCCATCACTTCTTCTGGTAAAGCAGATGTCGCAATATCAATATCTCCAATTGGCCTATCAATGATAAGATCTCGTACGCTCCCGCCAACAAAGTAAGCCTCATGTCCTTGTTGTTTTAATGTCTCAATAATAGAACTAGCTTTTTTAAATCTTTCCATTTTTGTCATCCCTTAGTATGTCATAGTAAATCGTTTCATATTGTGAGACGATTTTTTCTGAGCGGAACTGCTCGTAAACACTTTCTCTTGCTCGTTCTCCCATATTACGGTGAAGTTCCTCATCCTTTAACAGCTGAATAGCTTGGTTTGCTACGCCTGTTATATCACCAACTTCATATAAATAGCCTGTTTCACCATGTTGAATGACCTCTGGAATACCTCCAACCCTTGTTCCGATACAAGGTACACCACACGCCATCGCTTCTAATAAAACAAGGCCAAAACTTTCCTTCTCTGATAGAAGCAACATTAAGTCACTCATCGTAAGTAACTCTGCAACATTATCTTGTTTTCCTAGGAATAAGACGCGATCTTCAATATGTAAATTCTTCACTAACTGTAAGATCGTACAAAATTCTGGTCCGTCCCCAACAAGAAGCAACTTCGCATCTACTTCTTTAGCAACTTTAGCAAATGCCTGCACAACGTCCTGTACACGTTTCACTTTACGGAAATTTGAAATATGAATCAGTATCTTTTCACTCTCACTTATACCGTATTCTTTCTTTAATTGAGACATATCACGCTTGAAATATACACGTTCGTCTATAAAGTTATATACCGTTTGAATATCTTTATTTGGTTTTACAAGCTCATGCGTTTCATTAATTAATGAATGCGAGACAGCCGTAACAACATCCGACTGCTCAATACCAAAACGAATTAAATTATTTAACGAAGGGTCGGAACCTAACACAGTAATATCTGTTCCATGCAAGGTTGTAACAATTTTAATGCGCTCTCCAATCATTTGTTTTGCTAAATACGCACAAATTGCATGTGGTATTGCGTAATGCACATGTAAAATATCTAAGTTTTCTCTTTGTGCAACCTCTGCCATTTTACTCGCTAACGCTAAATCGTATGGTGGATATTGAAATACAGAGTATTGATTTACCGTCACTTCATGAAAATAAATGTTTGGATACACTTTATTTAACCGGAATGGTAAACCCGATGTAATAAAATGAATTTCATGCCCGCGCTCCGCCAATTGCTTCCCTAATTCTGTTCCAACAACTCCAGAACCACCTACAGAAGGATAACATGTAATACCTATTTTCAATCTCATTTACATCCCCCTATTAAATCAGCATGTAATAAAACGGGTTTCTTACTCATAAATCCTTCGGCATACAAGACTCCCACTTCTTTTCCAAACATCTTCTCACGAGCGACCACAGTTTCAACGTAACCTTCTGTTAACGGCGTCTTCACACCATCACTCCCTGTTGAAAACTGACTTTCATACGCTTCTAATACTTCCACTTTTTGCGATAAGTACTCACTAATATCTATACAAAAATTCGGTTTATGAAAACCATTAATCATATAATTATAAAATGACTCTACACGATGCGGTGGAAATTCTGGCATATATTTTCGGATTCCTGCTGAAAAAATAGCTTCTTCCACAAGCTTTGCACAATTTGCATGATCTGGATGACGATCTTCATAATACGGTGCAAAAACTAGTTTTGGTTTATATGTACGGATCACCTTTACAATTTCACGTATATACTCTTCTTTCATATACAAACCACGGTCTGGCATCGCTAAATTCAGTCTCGTCTTTACTCCCATTATACGAGCAGCGGCCTTCGCTTCTTCTTTTCTCAATTCTACCGTTCCATTTGAAGAAAGATCAGCTTCTGTTAAATCACAAATACCTACTTCATACCCTTGCTTTGTATATTTTGCAATGGTACCAGCCATGCCGATTTCAACATCATCGGCATGAGCACCAAACGCTAATATATGTAATCCACTCATAATTGTTCCCCTCATTTTCTTAACTTGCGATAATCTAAATCTCCTCGCTCTAATGCGTGCATTAACATTTCAGCACTTGCCATATTCGTTGCAAGTGGAATCGCATATACATCGCACAAACGAAGCAACGCATTCACATCAGGTTCATGCGGTTGTGCTGTTAATGGATCACGGAAGAAAATCACCATATCCATATCATTTTTTGCAATCATCGCACCAATTTCTTGATCACCGCCAAGAGGACCCGATTGATATCTTGTTACAACTAAACCAGTCGCTTCCATAATGCGAAGTCCTGTCGTTCCTGTTGCAAATAACTCATGTTTTTCAAAAATCGGTTTATATGCGTATGCAAACGAAACCATATCATTTTTCTTTTTGTCATGTGCGATTAAGGCAATTTTCATCCGTTGTCTCCCCTTTAGTCGATAATATTTTCTAAACCGTACACAAGATGATCCAGGCTCATTACTGTCTCAATTGATAGTTTTACACCTGACATAAATGATGCACGATTGAATGAATCATGACGAACTGTTAACATTTGTCCATCCCCGCCGAACATTACTTCTTGGTGCGCAATAAGTCCTGGTAAACGCACACTATGAATGTGAATACCGTCTACATTTGCACCACGTGCTCCTGCTAATTGTTCCGTTTCATTCGGGTGTCCTTGCTCTTTTGGCACACGATTTTGACGAATTAATTCTACCGTTTTTACAGCTGTACCAGATGGTGCATCTAATTTTTGATCATGATGTAATTCAATTACTTCAACATCTTGGAAGTACTTCGCTGCCATTTGTGAGAATTTCATCATAAGAACTGCACCAATTGCAAAGTTTGGAGCGATAATTGTTCCTACTTCTTTTTCTTTTGCATTTTCTGTTAATTGCTTTAGTTCTTCTTCAGTAAATCCAGTTGTACCAATAACAGATCGAAGTCCACGTTCAACTGCAAGTGTCACATGCTTCTTTCCAACTTCCGGTGTTGTTAAATCTAATAATACATCTGCTTCTACTTCATCTAAACAAGTATGTAAATCTGCGTAAACTGGTGTGTCTAACATCGGCATACCAGGTAAATCGGAAATCTTCTCTCCGCCATGCTTATAGTCCACTGCTGCTACTAAATTGAAATGTTCTGTTCTTTCCATAAGAAGGACTGCTTCATGTCCCATACGTCCTCTTGGTCCAGCGATAATTACTTTAATTTCTTTCATTATTTTTTCTCTCCCTCATCAATACGTGTCCAGCGATCTTTATCACGTGTATTAAATTTCTCCATTACAATGTTATGCGCTGTTTCTAAATCAATATTTAAACTATTTGCCATACAAATCATAACAAATAATACATCTCCAAGCTCTTCTTCAATACTTCGTTCTTTCTCAGTTGTTTTCTTCGGTTTCTCACCATAATAATGGTTTACTTCCCTCGCTAGCTCTCCCATTTCTTCCGTTAAACGAGCCATCATTGCAAGCGGACTGAAATAACCTTCTTTAAACTGACCAATATATGCATCTACTTCTTTCTGCATATCCTTCATCGTTTTCGCTTCCATACAATTCACCTCTAATCCTTCCTCTTTCATGTTAGCCAATTCATCGCGATTTGACAAATATTATTCCCCACCAAACACCTATTTGCGACCCTTTTTTGGATAGACTATAATAAAGTGAAACTTTCTTTTGCGGTTTTTGCAAAAGATCAGCCCACACCAATCGGGTTCTTACGGCTGGTTCGCCTTTCTTCAGAGCTTTATCTCCTACCAGCCGTTGGAACGGGGTAAAGTGAAACTTTCTTTTGCGGTTTTTGCAAAAGATCAGCCCACACCAATCGGGTTCCTACGGCTTTTACTATTTTCACTAGCAACTAGAAATTACTTATCATTATGTTTTACCGTTTCAGCGGAGCAATGCATTCTACATAATTAGGGGGATTTCTACATGAAAGCAAACTTGAAAATTCGAAATATCATTTTCATCTTAATCGGTTCCGCTATTTTCTCTTTCGGTATTGTAAATATCAATATCGAAAATCACCTTGCAGAGGGTGGATTTACCGGTATTACGCTATTATTATATTTTCTATTTTCGCTTGACCCTTCCTATACAAACTTAATTTTAAATATTCCTATATTTTTCATCGGTTGGAAATTACTCGGCCGAACGACATTTTTGTACACTTTAATAGGTACATTTAGCGTATCTTTATTCCTATGGATTTTCCAGCGCTACGAAATACTCAACTTACATTTAAACTTACAAAATGATATGACACTCGCTGCTTTGTTCGCCGGGGCATTTATCGGTATTGGACTTGGAATAATATTTAAATACGGCGGCACTACTGGCGGTGTAGATATTATCGCAAGGTTAGCTCATAAATATGTTGGCTGGAGCATGGGAAAAACGATGTTTATGTTTGATGCCGTCGTTATTATCGTCTCTATCCTTACTTATTTATCATATCGCGAGGGTATGTACACGTTAGTGGCTGTTTTTATCGGAGCGAAAGTCATTGATTTTATGCAAGAAGGAGCTTATGCGGCGAAAGGAGCGACTATTATTTCGGATAAAAACGATGAAATTGCTTCAAAAATTTTATCCGACATGGAGCGCGGAGCAACCTTTTTAAAAGCTGTTGGATCGTATACAAAAGTGGAACGGAACGTATTATATTGCGTTGTTGCTAAAAATGAAATCGTGAAATTAAAAAATATTATTACTTCTGTAGATCCTCATGCCTTTGTTGCTGTAAGTGATGTACATGATGTAGTTGGTGAAGGGTTTACACTAGATGAAAATAAAAATCCGTTACATAATTAATATGACTAGAAAAGCTACTTAGCTTTTCTAGTTTTTTATTGATATATGTTGCTTCAGCTTCTCTAAATCCTCATAAATCAACTCCAATAAACTCCGGTTATAAAAAATTGAAGCTGGATGAAAGGTTGGAAAAATAGCATATTCTTTTTCTGTCCATATAAATTCTGTACCACTACTATCTTTCAGTTGTTGCACAGGTTGCTTGAACAATTCTCCATGAACATCCGTAATTTTATTATTTTTACCAACTAAACGCTGTAATGCAATATTACCAAGTGTGACGATAAGCTTCGGGTTTATTTTCTCTAATTCATAATCTAACAAAGGGGCATGGGCAATTATTTCTCTTTGATTTGGCGTCCTATTATACTTTTTCTGTATAATTTCACCATTTCGTTCTTTTTTCTCTCTCCATTTATAAGGCCTACTCCGAACAGCGCTCGTAATATATACTTCTTCCCTTGTAACGTCAATCCGTTCTAAAAAACCCATCAATTGTTTTCCCGCTCTCCCGCTAAACGGAATCCCATTATGAATTTCTGTTTCACCTGGTGCTTCTCCTAGCAACATAAATTTTGGATTTTCAGGACCTCGTCCACTTAAAAAACCTTCTAGCTGATAAGAAGCGCTACGCTCCTTCACTTGTTTTACTAAATGATCTGGATATTTAATTTCACCCACCACCTTTCCTCATCAATTCTATTATTTCCATTTGTAACACGTTATAAGATTTAATCTACAAAACAAAAAAAGACTATCATAATTGATAGTCTTTAGTCGTCGCTACGCTGCATACCAGTATACATTAATACGAGACGTAATAATTCAAATACCGCTACAGCTGCAGCTGCTACATATGTTAATGCTGCCGCATTTAATACTTTACGAGCTTGGCCATATTCATCTGTTGATACGATACCTAGCGCTTCGATTTGTTGCATTGCACGTTTTGATGCATCAAACTCAACTGGTAATGTAACAAGTTGGAACACAACACCTGCTGCCATTAAAATAATTCCTAATAACAATAGTTTTGACATTGTCGCAAATATACCAATCATAATAAATACCCATGATATATTCGATCCAAAATTTGCCACAGGAACTAACGAATGACGAATACGCATAAAGTTATAATCTTGTGCATCTTGAATCGCATGTCCTACTTCGTGTGCTGCAACTGCTGTACCAGCAACTGAATGACCATAATAGTTATCTGTTGATAATCGAACCGTTTTGGCAGTTGGATCATAATGGTCTGATAAGTGACCTGGTGTTTCTTCCACAGCTACGTTGTATAATCCATTTTCATCTAAAATTTTGCGAGCCACTTCCGCTCCTGTCATACCTGATGTTGAATAAACTTGTGAATACTTGCTATAGGCACTACGTACTCTTGACTGTGCATACAACGGTATGATCATTATGATCGCGAAGTAAATTAAATAAAACATCATGAACCTCCATTGAAGTTTTAATTATAGTACTTCTCATTCTATTTTCTTCTGCCATTATTGTCAATGAATAAACCTTACAATCCGTATCTTTATTTATCTGCATTATCTATTTTTAGAATGGACATTACTTTTTCTTTTCTCTCGCTCTCCTTTATACTTTCTCCATCCAACATAAGTTAATGTGAATAAAATAAGCCCTCCAGTAATTGTCATAAACCAAATGAGAGAGGGAGCAATTTCATCCTTTTTTACTGTGTGAAATATCTTTTTTAAATCCCCTTTAATGATTCCTAATTGCATTTGACCGCCTTTCGTTTTTAACATAACGTTACGAAATTCGTCCAAATAAGATAAATGAGCATTTACACGTTGCACCTCGTTTTCCGGCAAAGCAATCATTAGGCTTGGGTAAATAATATTAAATTCCTTTAAAAATGTATTTAACGTTTGTTGAAACTGCCCAGCATCTTCTTTTTCCATCGCTTTTTCCATTTGAGAAAAGGCCTCCATTACTTTCCCTTCTCTCTCCATCCAAAGTGGTTGATATTTCGATACTTGCGCATCAACAGCAAGTTGCAGGGCTAACACATTATCAATTTTAACTTGTTTACCTAAATCTTCTTCCAAGAGAGATTGTTTCGCTGTATTATATGCTAAAGAAATGACTCTAACGTGATTCGGTGTTACTTCTTGCTTCTTCTCATTCCCCTTCATTACAAACTGCTCCGAGAAATGTTGTAATACTTGCACTGCTTTTTCATTTTCACTACGCTTCACCAACTGTAACGAGTCGTCTAATAACCCTGTTAGTTCACTCCACTCTTCAGCATATATACGTAACGGAAACATTATAATTAGAAATGCGATCAATCCAATTAATGTTCTCTTCATCCCGGTCCCCCCTATAACTACTAGTACAAAATATGTTGAATTGGACAAGAATAGAACAGAACTGGGCTGAAAAATATATTATCGTTTTCAAAACAAAAAAATTCTCTTTAAGCAGAGAATTTTTTCTTGGAACCCCTTTTCTTTTTTACGAAATATCTATACAAGCTGAAACAAAGTATACTACCACTTAAAATGAATAATAAAATAGCACAGGCAGCATGCATAAAGAACTCTTCCGGTAGCATTAATATAATTGGATCCGTTTCAATATCAAACATCCAATAATCATTACTGAATAAAAGCTTATGGAATAATACAAAACTCTTTTCAAAATTAATAGCAATCGGTAACATCAGTGCTATCGGAAATATAATCGTTAAAATCGATCCGTGCAGTAAAAACTTTTCGTTTTTTCTTTTTAATAAATAAACGCCGCCTATCACTGCTATCATAATTGTCGCATACATCACATATTGAATCTTTACTAAAATATTTTTAACATCTACAAAATGTATACGCCCATTTGTAGACATATCTAATGTCGGCAATTGTAATGCCCCATCATAAAACGGAGATAAATATGTAATAAGCACATCATAATTTCTCTTAATTTCATCTTTCGTCATATCCGCTAAATCTGGAATATTTAAAAAATCAATTTCAAAATAATACAGCCATTTTCCATATACAATCGCCATTGTTGCGAGTGCAAAAACGGAAAATGCTATGCTATATGAAACAACTATCGTAACCAATCGATCCAATACTTTTGTACCGCTCTTATTTTTCTTCATTTTCTCCCCCTAAATGTTCTCACTACCATAAAGAAAACTGTTTCCTGTTCTCACGTAAGCAACAATAATATGTAATGCACAGCACAACAATACTTAGCCAAAACGTAAAATAACCAATCTTCTCTACAAACAAATGCATAATGCCATATCTCGGCATTTGCCAAAATAAATAATCAATTGCGTCATTATGTAATGTCCATATAGCTGCTACCGCAAAATGCCATTTTTTTATACGGTAAAACGGAGCGTATAACACTCCCTGCACTGCCATTGCAAAATGCGATAACATTAACATATACCCCATAAGACCAATAGGACCTTCCACATAAATCATAACCCCATTTACAACAACAGCCCATACACCATATTTTATTAAAGTAACAATTGCTAGCGCCTCTATTAATCCCCAGTTTTTCTTTATCAAGAAACCAATTAAAACAAAGACAAAAAAGAGACTCGCCGTAGGACTATCTGGTACAAATGGCCAAAATATAGGTGAAGTTTCTTTTAATTGATTTCCATACCATATAAATCCGTAAATTGTACCTAATATATTAACAACCAATAAAAATAATAATACCGAGCGTTGTCTTAACACTGCATATAAGTAAGCCAAGCTGTACATCCAACACCTTTCATTTTTCATCAAACTCTACTCTATTATATAGCAAACTCACTGTCATCAAAATAAAAAGCTGACTACAAAATTTTTGTAGTCAGCTTTTTTTACTTCTTATTATACTTTGCAATAAATTCCGAAAGCTTTTTCAGTTCTTCATCTGTACCTTTAAATACCCCTTTAGGCATTGAACCTTTTCCTTCTTTCGCAATTTTTGCGATTTCTTCTGGTTTTAAAGTTAAGTTTTGCAGTGCAGGCGCTGCCGCCCCGCCCTGTAAATTGTCACCGTGACATGTTAAACAAGTATTTTTTTGCATTAACTTGTAGCCATCATCATTTTTATCAACTGGTGCCGTTTTTACAATTGCTCCTTGTTTTTTTGCAGCTTCCCAATCGTGGTGTGCTACAGATTCCCAAGTTAAAAAGATAATCGATGCAATTGCTAAAAGCATAAATCCAGTTGCTACAGGGCGCTTCAATGGACGTCTCTCTGGACCTCGATCAAGAAATGGAGCTAACAGTAATGCTCCAAAAGCAATACCTGGCATAATAAATGCTCCAATTACAGTAAATGAACCAGAAGCATAAGAATACTTTAATAACTGATACAAGAATAAGAAATACCAATCTGGAAGTGGTATATATCCTGCATCTGTCGGATCCGCCATTCTCTCAAGCGGTGATGGATGCGCCACTGTTAAACATAAATAACCGATTAAAAAAACTGCACCAACCATCCATTCTTTCAACAAAAAGTTCGGCCAAAATGCTTCTGTTTTTCCTGGGTATTCAGAATAATCTTTTGGAATATTCGGTTTCCGAGCTACTGGTACCCGAGAATCTCCTACAAACTTCATCCCTTTGCCGCGATGCATAATCTCCCTCCTTTAGTTCTTTCCCCTTTAATTTAGCAATCTCTTATAGCGGACCGGAAATACCTTGTTTGCGAATCATGATGAAGTGGAAGGCCATTAAACCTAGAAGTGCTGCTGGTAAGAAGAAGACGTGAATAGCAAAGAAGCGAGTTAATGTTTGAGCGCCAACAATTTCGGAATGACCAGCGAGTAATGTTTTTATATAAGGACCAATGAGCGGCGTTTGCTCTGCAATTTGAATCCCTACTTTCGTAGCAAATAACGCTTTCATATCCCACGGTAATAAATATCCGGTAAAACCAAGACCTAACATAACAAAGAAAATAAGAACACCAACAATCCAGTTTAACTCACGAGGCTTTTTATACGCACCCTGGAAGAAAACTCTGAGTGTATGTAAAAACATCATTACAATTACGAGACTAGCACCCCAGTGGTGCATACCACGAACAATTTGTCCGTAAGCAACTTCATTTTGTAAATAGTAAACCGATTCCCAAGCATTTTTAATATCCGGCACATAATACATCGTCAAAAACATTCCAGATAAAATTTGAATTACAGTAACGAAAAAGGTAAGTCCCCCAAAGCAATAGACGAATGCAGAAAAGTGATGTGCCGGGTTTACATGTTCAGGTACTTCATGATCAGCGATATCGCGCCATATTGGTGTAATATCTAATCGTTCATCTACCCAATCATAAATTTTATTTAGCATCTACTTTCCACCCCCTCTTGGCTTCGCTTTTCCTAAATACAGCGTTCCATCTTTCACTTTAGACTCGTACACATCAAGCGGAGCAAGGGGCGGCGTGCCTTTAATGTTCATTCCATCTTTTGTATAACGGCCCCCGTGACATGGGCAAAAGAATTGATTCGGATGTGCTTTGTCCGAATTCCAGTTCACTGTACATCCTAAATGTTTACATACTGGAGAGAATGCGACAATGTCTCCGCTTTCATCTTTATGAACCCAAGCTGATTTTGGCTCTTCAGACTTGTACCAACCATCAACCTGCTTCACCTTAAAGTCGAAACGCTTCGGTTCTGTTGTAATATCTTTTACTTGTGCAACAGCAACCATATCTGTTCCCGCTTCTTTTCTTAACACCGGATCAAGCGCAAATCGCGTCATCGGCATTAAAATACCTGCTGCCATAAAGCCTCCTACCCCTGTAAGTGTGTAATTTAAAAATTGTCTTCTTGACACACGATGTTCTTTCTCGCTCACGAAAATTTCCCCCCTCTATCAGAAATTGTCCCCTCGTGATAAATTATATAAAAAATAAAAACTAGGACACTATCATGATATAATACGCTCATGCACAGGTCAATATCATACTACTCATAATAATAAGAACTTTCTGTTTATTATTATTTTCCCCATTTTTCTTCTAACATCACCATTATATTTTTTATATGCGCATGAATCAGCTCTCTTTTTGCTTGATCACTAAATTGTTCTAACGCTAATGACGGAAACCAAAATAAATCTCCCTGCAATTCTTGCATATCTTCTTTCCATGAAAAATCACTTGTAACGTACGCAATGTGCTTAAAACCTTGCCTTTGTAAATGATCTGTCCATTCTTGCAAACGACCTTTTTCCTTCTTTTGACTTTCTACTAAATACGTAAATGCTGGTAGTAAAAGCACTCTTCCTTTATATTCTCTTTCTAACTCCATACTCAACAATTCAATAAATTCACCTTGTTCTACAACCATTTTCATTTCTTTTGCTGCCGAAACTGATAACAGTGGTATAACCCCTGTATCTACATACTCCCTTGCTTGCTCAAACTGTTCCACATCTTTTACAATCCATTTCAAGTCTCTTCCCTCCTCCACTTGAAAATGACAGAACTTTCACTTTATATATATTAAACCATACTAAAAGAGGTAAAAAAAGAAAAACTACCTAATATAGGTAGTTTTTCTTGAAAAAATTCTGAAATTTGTAAAAAGTTAATAATCCTAATGAATTCTATAAAGTCTTTAGCTCTGCCGTTAACCTATGAAACGCTTCCTTATCTTGCTTATCCAACGCTTCATCAATTTGTTTCAAAAGACGTTCTTTTCTAAATGAAAATACACTCTCTTCTAAAAATCTCTCTGCCAGTAAACGGTCTTTTTCATTTACTTCAATATGCTTTGGTAAATATGGGTTTTCTTCTAATACAGCTACATAATTTGCATTTTGGAACGACGATTTAAAGTTGAGTTGAATATAAATATCTTCATCCCGATTTAAACGAATATCATGAAACGATTTTTCAGCATCTGTTGTCATAACATTTTGTTTAAAAAAGTGAAACGGTGTGTCTTTCACACAATTTGCTGACATTACTAAGCCACGCGGACAATATTTTGCATGCTCTACGAAGTGGACTTTATGCATTAATTGGTCGTGACTCATTAAATAATTCAAAATCCATACACATTCACGCTGTTTCAGTTGGTAATTATTCAAAAACCATTTTACAAAATCCTTCTTCTCGTTTACAGAAACAGGGGTATTCATAGCAATTAAGTCCCTCCTCTGTCTTTCTCTTTTCTTTTTAGATTCAAGAAGCGGCATTCAGTTTCCTTCCAACTTATGAAAAATCCTCTAAATTATATAACAACTCTTCAATATGAATTTGTGTCGGGTCTAGTTGTATTAACTGTGTAAATACTTCTTTCGCCTCTTTTCGCATACCTTCTTCCAATAAGAAATAACCGTACTCTTCCAAGAAGTCTGGATGATTCTTAAAAGAAGTATATGCACTTTCATAGTGTTTTAATGCATCCGAATACATTTCTAATTGTTTTTTCGCAAACGCCAAGTCCCAAAGTAGTTGTGTATCTGGTTCTCCACTGTCAATAGCACGCTCTACAACTGCAATTAACTCTTCATACTTTTCTTGTCCTTTTAAGATATACGCATATTTCAATGTTGCCCCAAGGTGTCCAGGATCTAACTCAAGCGCTTTTTGAAGTACTTCTTCTGCTTCTACTACTTTTCCTAATTTGGCTGCAATGTTCGCTAATTCTACGTAAAACGGAACAGAAAGCTCATCTACTTTAATTCCTTCATGAAGTGTTTCATAGCTTTCTTGAAGCATTCCTTCTTTTTCATAGCTTTTCGCTAAATACATGTATAGTGATGCGTACTCAGGGTCTAATTCCTTTAATTCTTGCCAAGCACCAATTGCTCTTTGATATTCTTCGCCTTGGTATAATGTAAAGGCATATCCAAATAATGAATGAATATCTTTTTGCTCTTCTAAGCCTGCTTCATAGTAAGAGATTGCCTCTTCCCAGTTTCCAATCGCACTTAACGTTTCTGCAAGACGAAGTGCAATCACAACACCACCCATTACTTTATGTTCTGCTAATAGCGACTCGTAATAAGTAATTGCCTTTTGTTCTTCCCCTTTACTACTATATAATTCTGCTAATCCAAACGAAATAACAGGTTCGTCAGGCATCATTTCTTTCGCCTTTAATAGTTTCTGCTCTGCTACATCATCAAAACCTTGCATTTGGAATAAATCCGCAACAAGTAATAACGATTGAACATATAAATCATCATTTTCTGGAATATCATGAAGCACTTCAATCGCTTCATCCTCTTTGTCTAAATCAATATATAATTCTGCTAAAAATACCGTAAATTCACTTTCTTCTGGATACAGTAAGCGTAAGTCTTCAGTAATTGCTAGCGCCTCATCCATAAATCCAAGTGTATGGTAATAGCGAGCGATATCATACTTCTCTTCATCATTCGCAATTTGTAATTGTTCTTTTAATAATTGTAACCCTTTTTCCGCTTCTCCATTTTCAATATATGAAACAGCTTGTTCAAACTTTTGCATAAACGTCTCCTTTAATTCTAAAAAATATTCTCTTCTGTTCATTTACCCTGCTATTAACGGGCAGTAAGACCCCCACCTCAAAAGTCAGCTAAGGCAAAGAAGTTAGTTTTGGGATCAACTGCCCGTAAAAGCCCGATTGGTTCAACTAATAATCAGCGGGGGATAAACATCCCCACTGATTAAAGTTTCACCTTATCATAAGCAACTCACTGTAAGAACGCAACCTTTAGAATGAGCATACTTCTTCTTGTACTTTCTCTTATAGCGCGGCTCGTTGTTCAAAAGGTTCTCATATGACACCGATACCGCATTCCTACTTTCTATTGTACCGTTTTCTTTCATTACCGTGCAAATAACTTTCCTCGTTGATTATTAAGTTATATAAATCGATCTTTACGAGCCAACCTGACTACCACACTTCAACCCCTATTAAAAATAGGATTCTTACTACCTTACATAAAAAAGGCACCTATAATAGGAGCCTTCACAATTTCTTAAGAATATGTTTCCTCTTTCTTTACCTTCTCATTTACAAGCTCTTTCAGTAATTCTATAATTTCATCATTCTCTTCTTTTAAACCGACTGTAATACGAATACCGTCATGTATGCCAAATGCAGCACCAGAACGAACAATATATCCGTTTTTCATTAATCGTTCGAAAGCTTCATTACCAGGAATACCAAGTTTTAAGAATATGAAATTTGTTTGAGATGGATAATAGAATACGTTATATTCCTTACAAAATGCATAGTATTGATTTAGTCCTTCAGCATTCTTCTGCACACATTCTTCTAGAAACTTTTGATCTTCTAATGCAGCTATTGCTACAGATTGCGCTACAGTCGATGTATTGAATGGTAACCTTGCTACTTCTAGCTGCCCAATTAACTTCACATTACCAACCGCGTATCCAATACGAAAAGCAGCTAGGCCATATGCTTTTGAAAACGTGCGTAAAACCATAAGGTTTTCATACTTTTCAAGAAGAGGCAATGTTTGCGGATAATCTTCCGCTCCCGCATATTCATAATATGCTTCATCCATAATAACGAGCGCTGACTTAGGTACTGATTCTAAAAATGAAAGTAACTTTTGTTTCTCTACATATGTACCTGTCGGGTTATTCGGATTACAAATCCATACAATCTTCGTTTTGTCATCTACTTGCTGTAACATTGCATCTAAATCATGAATACCATCTTTAAGTGGTACTTCACGAACTTCTGCCCCTTCAATAACAGCATGGTGATAGTATTGCGAAAAGGTAGGATTCGCCATTACAACATTTGTACCTTCATGTAGTAATGCACGGCTAATCATTTGAATGACTTCATCTAATCCACTACCAAATAACAGTTGTTCCGCATTTACACCTACATGCTCTGCTACTTTCGTCCGAAGTTCAAAGGCATGTCCATCCGGATAAAGAGCATATTGGCCCGCCAAAGAAGCTAACGCTTCTGTCACACGTGCTGAGCAACCAAATGGATTTTCGTTCGATGCTAATTTCACAATTTTTGATAATCCATATTCCCTTTTTACTTCTTCAATATTTTTCCCAGGTACATATGCTCTTAAAGTTAACAATTGCTCTTTCACTCTCATTTCTCTTCCCCCAGTCATTTGATTCAATTCAATTACAATATGGTTATAGTTCCTTACTGCAATCTCTTTTTATAACTGTCATGATTACGAGAATACTTTTACACACGCATTCCATATCTCTACCCTTTTATGCCATATCCTTTTGAAATGCCTCTAACGCAATATGAACAGTCTCATCTGAAATAGATACGACATTTACTACCCCATATTCCTGCATAAGCACCATATGAATTGTTCCTGCATTTGCTTTCTTATCTTGTTTCATCAATTGAACAAGGCGCTCTACATTTAAATCACTTGGCATTTTTGGATAGCCGTACTTCAAGAACCACTGTTTCATCTCTTCATAGGCAAGATCAATCTTGTACACTTGTTCACTTAAGAATATAGCAAATAACATACCAACAGCTACTCCGTCACCGTGAGTAATATTTCCATACCCAATCTCTTTTTCAAGAGCATGACCTAGCGTATGTCCAAAGTTCAAATGGGCACGTACACCTTTTTCTGTTTCATCTTGGGCTACAATATTGGCTTTTACAGGAATCGCCTTCGTTAATATATGAATTAACTTCTCATCACGAAGTTCTGCTAATGTTTGTACTTCTTTTTTTAACCAATGATACAGCTCAACATTACCAATAAGAGCATGCTTTATCACTTCTGCGTAACCTGAACGCCACTCTTTTTCAGGAAGCGACTGTAAAAACGGCGTATGATATACAACCGCTTCTGGCTGATGGAATGCACCGATCATATTTTTCCCTAACGGATGATTAATTGCTACTTTTCCGCCTACTGCACTATCATGAGCTAATAAAGTTGTTGGAACTTGGACAAAACGAATGCCACGCATAAACGACGCAGCGACAAACCCAGCCAGGTCTCCAATCATTCCGCCTCCAAGTGCAATAATTAAAGAATTTCTATCTAATTTATTTTCAAGAGCTGAAGTATGAGCCCCGTAGAAGTTTTCAAAAGACTTTTCTTTTTCACCACTCGGTACAACAAATGAAAATACTTGTTGCTCTACTTGCAATGCATCAACAACTGTCTGTAAATGTAGAGATGCAACAACTGCATCTGAAATGATCATTACATTAGATACAGCTGGCTGCATATTTTGAATGAGTGTTTTCAAATGTGACAACACTTCTTTTCCAACATGTACATCATATTCTTTTGATTTCGTTTGAATATGTATGTTTCCCATTAAAATCCCCTCGCATATTCATTATGTTTCTCAATATTTTCACGAATAAGGTCCATACGATCTACTCCAAATTGTTCTAGTAAAGCTGTCGCTAATTCCCAAGCAACAACCGCTTCTGCAACGACACTAGCTGCCGGTACAGCACAGCTATCTGAACGTTCAATACTCGCTGTAAAAGGTTCTTTCGTATCTATATCCACACTTTGAAGAGGTTTATATAGTGTAGGTATCGGTTTCATCACACCGCGTACAACAATTGGCATACCAGTCGTCATGCCCCCTTCTAATCCACCTGCATTGTTCGTTCTTCTTGTATATCCATGCTCTTCATCCCACAAGATTTCATCATGAACTTCACTTCCCGGTCTATGAGCTGCTTCAAAACCAATTCCAATCTCCACACCTTTAAAGGCATTAATGCTCATAATTGCCGCTGCTAGTTTCGCATCCAATTTTCGATCATAATGCACATAGCTACCTACTCCAATTGGCATACCTTCCACAACTACTTCAACAATGCCACCGATTGAATCACCATTTGACTTTGCATCATCAATTGCTTTCATCATTTGTTTACCAGCTTCGTCATCTAAGCAACGTACAGGTGATTCTTCTGTTATACTTTTTAATTCTTCAATTGAACTATATGTAATCTCCTTAGCCAGTACACCGCCAATCTCAATTACATGTCCTGCCACTTTAATACCCAATTCCGCCAAAACTTTTTTCGCAACCGCACCAGCAGCAACACGTACTGTCGTTTCACGTGCCGACGAACGTTCAAGTACATTTCTCATATCCCTATGACCATATTTAATCGCACCATTTAAATCCGCATGCCCAGGCCTTGGCTTTGTCACTTTCCTTTTCATTTCTTTTTCTTCTTGCTCAGTTAAAGGCTCTGCTCCCATAATTTTCGTCCAATGTGCAAAATCACGATTTTCAACAACGAGTGCAATAGGAGAACCTAATGTTTCTCCATGTCTAACACCACTTACAATTTGCACTTGATCTGTTTCAATTTGCATGCGTCTACCACGACCATATCCCTTTTGCCTTCTAGCTAATTCTTCGTTTATATCATCCGCAACTATTGATAGTCCCGCTGGAACACCTTCTATAATCGTTGTAAGTTGTGGACCATGAGATTCACCAGCTGTAATATATCGCATACGTTATTCCTCTTTTCGCATATGTATTTATCTCACTATATTAAGCAATAATATCAATTTCCGTTATTCTAAAAATATGAAAGAAATTATACCGTAAATCGACCATTTACTTCTTCTCGTTCTATACTTCCGATAGGCCTTTTACTTTACATACCAATATATCATAACAGCTTTAACTTCGTAACTAATTCAAATAAAAAAAGTGCAAGAAGAATACCCCTATTCTTCTTGCACTTTTTACTATTATCACCGTTATTAAAGCGTTTACAAATTATTTCAAAATAATTAGTAAATCCATTCATTCATTAATTTTGAGTAGTCTACTAATTCTTCTTCTTTAAAGAAAATAGCAATCTCGCGCTCTGCGCTTTCTAAAGAATCAGAACCGTGGATAATATTTTTTGCAACAGTTACACCGAAATCTCCACGAATTGTTCCAGGAGCTGCTTCATGTGGTCGTGTTTTACCCATCATATTGCGTGCTGTATCTACTACACCTTCACCTTGCCATACCATTGCAAATACAGGACCAGATGTAATAAAGTCTACTAATTCACCAAAGAAAGGTCTTTCTTTATGCTCACCGTAGTGTTCTCCAGCAATTTCCGGAGTGACTTGCATTAATTTTGCACCAACTAATTGAAAGCCCTTTTTCTCAAAACGAGCTACAATTTCCCCAATGAATGCACGTTGTACACCGTCTGGTTTTACCATTAGAAATGTTTTTTCCATAAAAAATCTCTCCACTTCTGAATTATGTATGTAATTGTATATCCCCACACACATAGTAACACCCTTATCACAATTGTGCAATAGTTTTGAAAAGGAGAGATTTTTTTATTTTTTAGAAAAAACACTAAAATTTTCGTTTCCCAATATACTTTGCTACATTTTGCAATGCATACTTCGCTTGTCCGCGCGGGAGTGGTTTTATTATTTCCAATGCTTTATGTAAATAACGTTCACTAAACGCAAATGCTTTATCAATAGCATCACTATTCTTCACAGCCTCAATAATTTCTTTCATTTCATCAGCTGCTGTATTTTCATGTACAGATGTGATTTTCTTACGAAGTACTGGGTCTTCCATAGCATATAAAGCAGGAAGTGTAATATTTCCTTGCAATAAATCACCACCGGCAGGTTTTCCAAGTTTCGCTTCCGTTGAAACGAAATCTAGAATATCATCAATAATTTGATATGACATCCCTACAAAATACCCATACCAAAACAGACGATTTACCGTATCACGATTCGCACCAGAAGCAATTGCTCCCAACTGACAACTCGCAGCAATTAATAATGCTGTTTTTCGCTTTATCCTTCTTAAATACGTTCGCAAGTTTTGGTCATAATTATATTTATCTTTAATTTGTTCGATTTCACCTTTACAGACTTCTAAAATTGTATGTGATAGCGCCTGATGCGCCTCTGGAATTTCGATATTTGTTACACATTCAAGAGACTTAGCAAACAAATAGTCTCCTGTATACATCGCAATACGATCTCCCCATTTTGCATTCACAGTCGCACTACCACGTCGTAAAAATGCAGCATCAATAACATCATCGTGAACAAGAGAAGCCATATGAATAAGTTCTAATGCAACAGCAACATGCTTAATTGCGTCTAACTTATAATCTCCAAATTTCCCTGCAAGTAACACAAATACGGGCCGAATTCGCTTCCCACCAGCCTCGATAAGTTGTAATGCCGCTTCTTCTACTAATGGCTGTTCAGAAGCAACCGTCTTTTTTAATTCTTTTTCTATCACATTAATATCCGATCGTAAAAAAGAGTACATAAGTTGTAACTTCATATTGTTCACCTTAACCTAAAACGTCTTTTTTCTATTTTGATTCTGGTTTAATACCTAAATGCATCGCTGCTACTCCAAAAGTAAACGGCTTCACTTGTACACGTTCAAGTCCAGCTTCCTCAAACATATGAGCCAATTCCTTCATCCCTGGGAATGTACTTGCCGATTCCTGAAGCCATGAATATTCTTTATAACTTTTCGCAAACATCTTTCCAAATAACGGCATGATATATTTAAAGTATAAAATATATCCTTGTCGAAAACCAATCATTGTTGGCTGCGATGTTTCTAAACAGATTACTTTTCCACCTGGCTTTACTACACGCGTCATTTCTTTTAATACATGCATATAGTCTGGCACATTACGCAAACCAAATCCAATCGTTACGTAATCAAATGTATTATCTTCAAATGGAAGTTCCATTGCATTCCCATGTAGAAGTTCTACTTGCTTTAATTGTAAAGCCTCTACCTTTTGCTTACCGACAGATAACATATTTTCACTGAAATCCAAACCAACAACCTTCCCCTGCTCGCCTACCGCTCCAGCTAACGCAATTGTCCAGTCCGCTGTCCCGCAGCATACATCAAGCGCTTTACTGCCCGGTTGTACATCCATAATACGCATCGTCTCTTTACGCCATGCCTTATGTCTTTGAAAACTGATTACAGAATTCATCACATCGTATTTATCAGAGATTTTTTCAAATACATCGTGTACTCTTTCTTCTTTTGATTGTTGCATGCTCGTACCTTCTTCCAATGTAAAATTGCTTATGTCTTCGATTTATCTTTTAACACAGAATTGATTTCACTTATGTCTGTGTGATTTTCTAAAAATTGATTTTCTTTCTTTCTCAGTTCCATCATCCAGCCATTAATAACGGTTTCTGCATCTGCTTCATCTCTCAAGATCTCTTGAACCGCTTGAAAAACAGGTGAATGTTGTTTATCAGCGTGCAATTGATACTCTTTTTGGAGACGATTTTTTCCTAACACATAAGTTATAAATGGCTTCCAATGCGATACATGAAAATGATCACACGTTTTCTGCAATAACGCAGACTCAATCGTTATTACACTTTTCATTATGTCCTCAATCGTTTTATGTGCTTTTTGATATAACATAATCTTATGTTCATTGATTTCTTTAATTCCTTCAGCAAGCGCACGAATTAAAACAATATCACGATTCATAGACAATAAATAATAATATAACCCACTATAGTAATCACCTGCAAGTACTGTTAATTGGCGACGTTTATGCGATTCAATCGCTTCTTCACCTGCTTTATTTGATACTCTTTCATGTGTATCAAGCGCAATTTGTACTAGCATAATCGTTACTACATAATGCTCAATTTTTTCTATATGTAAATCCGCACTCTTTAAAGCCCCATATAGCAATGCTATTTTTTCTTCATCAATAAATGGTTCTTCAATATAGTTTATAAAATAAGGATGGCGCAATTTCTCCATCAATTTCTCTTTTATACCCGCATACCCTCCGTAGATGTCACACACAAAAATCACCCTTGTTTTCTAATTCATAAAACTTATTATAACACATACATTCTATTTTCTATAACCAAAACTTGGTTACTCCTTCCAAACCTCCGCTGAATTAAATAACATCTTCCATTCTTTTAAATAGTCTTTCCATTCTCAATCTGCCCAACTAAAACTATATCATTTATTCACATAAAAAAAAAAGAAAAGCAGTTTCCCGCTTTTCTTTACTTTGTTTTAATGAAAGATAAAATTTCACTACGCGCCGCCGCATCATTTTCTAGCACACCACGGACTGCTGTCGTTACTGTTTTCGCACCTGGTTTTTTCACACCGCGCATAGTCATGCACATATGCTCTGCTTCTACTACTACCATAACACCATGCGGCTCTAGTACTTCCATAATAGAGTTCGCTACTGTTGAAGTAATACGTTCTTGCAGTTGTGGACGACGTGCAATTGTGTCTACAGTACGGGCTAATTTACTTAAGCCCGTCACCTTTCCGCCTTGCGGAATATATGCAACGTGAGCAACTCCATAGAAAGGAACTAAATGATGCTCACACATCGAATAAAATGGTATATCTTTTACTAATACAAGCTCTTCGTGATCTTCTCCGAATACTTTATGCAAATGTTCTTTCGGATCTTCATGCATGCCTGAGAACACTTCTGCGTACATTTTCGCAACACGCTTTGGTGTATCAAGTACTCCCTCGCGATTTGGGTCATCTCCGATTGCCTCTAAAATAAGGCGTACTGCATGTTCAATTTGTTCTAAATTAACTTTTGCCATCCGCTAGCCCTCCCGAAAACCTAAAAGTGATACGAACACATTCTAGCATATTTATGTTTTTAAAAGCAAAAAGAAGAGTTCCCAAAAAGGAAACTCTTCTTCCCTGTTAATATGTAAGGATTATTTAACCGCATCTTTTAACGCTTTACCAGGTTTGAATGCAGGTACTTTACTTGCAGCGATTTCAATCTCCTCACCTGTTTGTGGGTTACGACCTTTACGAGCCGCACGCTCACGAACTTCGAAGTTACCGAATCCGATCAGTTGTACTTTATCACCTTGTTTTAAAGCTTCTAAGATAGAATCAAAAACAGCGTCTACTGCTTTTGTTGCGTCCTTTTTAGAAAGGGAACTTGCTTCTGCAACAGCATTGATTAAATCTGTCTTGTTCATGCCATTCACCTCCTCCCAAAGATAAGACTGTATAATGATCATAAAATGAGTCTTACTTTCATTTGTAGGCAATTTTTGCAAATTCTATACTACAAAGATGTAGATAAATCATTATCAACGCCTATATTATACGATTCTCCTTTATAATTCAATATTTTTAAGGAAATTGTTACTCTTAAAATGTGAAAATCTGATGAAACTTGACAATTTACAACAATATATTAGATAATGGCTGTTTATTTTTCTATTACATACGTAAAAACAAAAAAATCCCTCTACAATGAGAGGGATTTTTTTCTTACAATATGATCGCAATTAATCCGCCAGATCCTTCATTAATAATTCTTTCTAATGTTTCTTTTAATTTATATCTAGCATTTTCTGGCATTAAAGATAGTTTCGCTTGAATTCCTTCTCGAACAATAGAGCTAAGCGAACGTCCAAATATATCAGAATTCCAAATTGATAACGGATCATCTTCAAAATCTTGCATTAAATAACGGACTAATTCTTCACTTTGCTTTTCAGTACCGATAATTGGCTCAAACGTTGACTCCACATCTACTTTAATCATATGAATAGATGGAGCTACGGCTTTTAACTTCACACCAAATCTGGAACCGTGACGAATAATTTCTGGCTCATCTAAGCTCATATCTGCTAATGCAGGCGCTGCTACACCATATCCTGTTTGTTTTACCATACGCAGGGCATCCGCCACTTGATCATATTCTATTTTCGCATGAGATAAATCGAGCATAAGCTTCAATAAATGATCTTTCCCTCGAATTTCTACTCCTACTACTTCTTTTAAAATTTGATCATATAATTCATCTGGTGCATATAAATCAATCTCCGCCACACCTTGCCCCATGTCAATACCAGCTAGGCTCGCTCGATCAATAAATTCATATTGACTAAACTGCCAAACGACACGGTCCACATCACGAAGACGTTTTATGTCCTTCACAGTCTCTTGAACTGCTTCCTGATAGCTTTGGCGTAACCAATGCCCTTCATTTAGCACCATTACCCAACTTGGAAGGTTCACATTCACTTCTAAAACCGGGAACTCAAATAGCGCTTCTCGAAGCACATTATACACATCTGTTTCTCTTAAACTCTCTACACTCATCGCAATTACCGGAATATCATATTCTTCTGATAAACTTTGGCGTAATTGCTCTGTATCCGGATGATACGGCTGCACAGTGTTAATAATCATAATGAAAGGCTTTCCAACTTCTTTTAACTCATTTACAACGCGTTCTTCTGCCTCTATATAATCTCTTCTTGGAATTTCGCCAATCGTTCCATCTGTTGTGATTACAACACCAATTGTTGAATGTTCTTGAATTACTTTACGTGTTCCAATTTCTGCAGCTTCATGGAACGGAATAGGCTCTTCATACCAAGGAGTATTAATCATACGTGGGCCATTCTCATCTTCATAGCCTTTTGCTCCTGGAACCGTATACCCAACGCAATCTACTAATCGAATATTCACTTCAAGACCTTCATCTACTTCGATAGAAACCGCTTGGTTTGGAACAAACTTCGGTTCCGTCGTCATAATTGTACGACCAGCAGCACTTTGAGGCAGTTCATCCTGCGCTCTTTGACGGTCAGACTCATTTTCAATATTTGGAATAACTACAAGTTCCATAAATTTTTTAATGAATGTTGATTTCCCTGTTCGAACAGCTCCTACAACTCCAAAATAAATATCACCGCCTGTGCGTTCCGCAATATCTTTAAAAATATCTACCTTTTCCAAGTGATTCCCTCCCTCAAAATTTTTGGGAATAATTCCGCGTTTATAGTCAACTAATACCTTCTCTAACGTTGCCTATAATATCTGATATAATATAATGGTATTCTAGAAGTTCGGACAATATATCATATAATTTTGTCCAATTTCATATGACTATTTAAAAATATCTTTTGTTTGCATCACAAGTTGTATAACATAAAAAACCTTTCTTCTAGAACTTATTCGCTAAAAGAAAGGTTCATGACTTATGATTTAAAAAAAATTGGTTCTCCATCCTTTATCGTATACGGCAGAGAATAAGCAGGAACAAATGGAGAGTCTTTCAATAGTATATTCCGAATATCTTCCCCTTCCTTAAATTGACCTTCATTTTTTTTCAAAGCTTCATACAAATCGATTCTATAATCAACAAAAACTTCTCCTTTTTCATTAATTACAAAAGGTAACCCTTTACCAGAATACGGACTTGTCACTTGCGGTACATCTTTATATCCTAGTTTTTTGAAATCTAATTCATAGACACCATCTGCAATTACTTTTTTAAAAGGTGGATATTGATGTTCATCACGATACATTTTAAGTTTCAATGTTAATTCCTGAATTTGGTCAGCCATCCTTACGTCAATTAACTTTACCGTGGGATTTGTTTCAACATCTATTAATACATATTGATATACTCCACCACTTTCATATGCGTTCCCTGGTGCGTCTTGTATGTAACGCGGAGCAATTTTTTGAAAATCGATTGGATACTTTTGATAAATAGGCGTATTCATATCCCGCGTCTTAATTGGTAATAAACCATTCGTTTGTTCCTGATATGTAGTAATAGCTTTTTGAACAACTTGTAACTGATCTTCATAAGGAATAGCGTTTTGTTTCATATTTTCTTTCGGATACATACACCCCGTTAAAATGCTTATGCAACAAAATATTAAAATAATATGGATTTTTTTCACTAGTAATCACCTTTTCATGCTAGTATTCCTTACCACTTATGTAACATTTACTACGTAAATCGCTTTTATTGCTCAACAGGTCCACTAAATACAACAAGAAAAATAACAATTCCGGACACAATCATAAGAGTGTATGCTACTAACGCTGTAATCCCTTTCAAAAACTTATTCTTTATTTTATGCCTACTTAATAAAATAAAAGCTACTGCAACAAACATAAATCCCATTGCCCCTAAGGAAAACCACATTTTTATAAGCCCTTCTGACATATACACACCCCTTTGTATTAACCTATTTTTATACTATTTTAACAAATTAAAATCTTTAAACAAATACAAAAAAATAACATTTTACTACAAATTGCGAATATATAACTTTAATCAACAGGTTTTTTCACAACTTTCACTAATCTAGATAAAAATAAAACCGAAGCGAGTGTCTCTCTCGCTCCGGTTGACCAAATATGCCCAAATCAGCTCTATTCCCATACTTTCATGGCTATCATATGCAATCCACAAACTCTTTGTTTCTCATATTTTATTTTTTAAACATTTTACTTAACGAGCCAAAATCCGCTGGCATATTATTATTAACAATCGCTTTTACAATTTGATCCTCTTGTTCTTTCGGCACTTCACGTCCTGCCATTAGAGCAACTTGATGAATCAATTGACGAAGCACTTTCTCATCACGTAAATTCGCATTTTGCACAGATGATGCTAATTTAAAAATATCTTCTTTATTCACTTTCGCTTCTTTTTCAATGTTATTAAAAATGTTATTATCCATTCTTTTCACCCTCTCCTCAAGTTACTCTTCATCCTATGCAAAAATAAAAATATGGTGAAAAGACCCAGGGAAAAATAAAAAACGACAGAAGTACACTTTGTACTTCTGTCGCTTTTATTTACAGTAAATCAGGTACAGCTTCCACTTCATGTTTTTTCACACGTCCCATCAATGAGCCTACCGCATCTTTCACGTTATTCCCATTAAACAGCACGTCATATAAAGCAGCTGTAATCGGCATTTCAACTTCCATTTTCTCTGCTAATTCATGAGCAGCTTTCGTAGTTCTTACACCTTCTACAACCATACCCATATTTTCCAACACTTCTTCTAAAGAGTGTCCTTTTCCAAGCATATTTCCAGCTCGCCAATTTCGACTATGAACACTTGTACAAGTTACAATTAAGTCTCCCATACCAGTTAAACCAGCAAATGTTAACGGGTTTCCACCCATTTTTCTTCCTAAACGAGCAATCTCTGTTAAACCACGTGTCATTAATGCCGCTTTTGCATTGTCACCTAATCCAAGTCCATCAGTTATTCCAGCAGCTAATGCGATAATATTTTTTAACGCACCACCAAGCTCAACTCCAACGATATCTGGATTTGTGTATACACGGAAGTAACCATTCATAAACAAATCTTGTACTTCCTCAGCCGATTCCATACGCTTTGCTGCAGATGTAACAGTTGTCGCTTGACGTAAGCCGACTTCTTCAGCATGACTCGGTCCAGACAACACAACAACATCTTTAATTAAGTTCTCTGGAATTTCTTCCTCAATCATTTCCGAAATACGTTTTGACGTACCCGGTTCTATTCCTTTACTCGCATGAATCCAAGTAATTGGTTCTGTAACAATTTCTTTCATCTCTTGTAATACATCTCTGTACGCTTTCGTCGGTACTACTAGCAGTACTGTATTTACATCTACTAATGCTTCTTCTAAAGAAGAGTAGGCTACGATTGTGCTTGGCAATGTAATTCCTGGAAGGTATCGGCTATTCTCATGTTTCGTATTAATCTCATCCATAAGTTCAGAACGATTTCCCCAAATACGTACATCATGCCCATTGTCAGCTAATACCATCGCTAACGCTGTTCCCCAGCTACCTGCTCCTATTACTGTGATTTTTGTCATAAAATCACATCCTCTCCATTAGTCTCTTGCTCTAGCGATAATGTGAATCGGCGTTCCTACAAAGCCAAATGATTCACGTAAACGATTCTTTAAGAAGCGCTCATATGAGAAGTGCAATAATTCCGGATCGTTTACAAACACAACAAATGTTGGTGGTTTTACCGCAACTTGTGTTGCATAGAAAATTTTCAGACGGCTACCATTATGAGTTGGCGTTGGATTCATCGCTACCGCATCCATAATTACGTCATTTAATACATTCGTTTGAATACGGATGCTATGACTTTCATTTACCTCATCGATAACTGGTATTAACGTTTGTGTACGTTTTCTCGTTTTTGCAGATAAGAACACAATCGGTGCGTATTCTAAAAATTGGAAATGAGCACGGATATTTTCTTCAAATGCTTTCATTGTTTTCTCATCTTTTTTCACTGCGTCCCATTTGTTTACAACGATAACAACAGCTCGTCCTGAATCATGAGCATATCCAGCAATTTTTTTATCTTGTTCAATAATTCCTTCTTCACCGTCTAAAACGACTAGCACAACGTCAGAACGTTCAATCGCTCTTAGCGCACGAAGTACACTATATTTTTCTGTACTTTCATACACTTTTCCTTTTTTACGCATACCAGCTGTATCGATAATTACATAATCTTTTCCGTCTTTACTATACGGTGTATCGACAGCATCACGAGTTGTTCCTGCTACATTACTAACAATTACACGCTCTTGACCAAGAAGAGCATTTACAAGTGATGATTTCCCTACGTTTGGACGTCCAATTAAAGAGAAACGAATTGTATCTTCATCATATCCGTCTTCTTCAATCTTCGGAAAATGCTGTGCAGCTTCGTCTAATAAGTCACCTAATCCTAATCCATGTGTACCTGAAATTGGGAATGGTTCACCAAATCCTAACGCATAAAAATCATAAATGTCACTGCGCATTTCCGGATTGTCCACTTTATTTACTGCAAGTACAACTGGTTTATTTGAACGATATAATATTTTCGCAACTTCTTCATCAGCTGCTGTTACACCGTCACGACCATTTGTCATAAAAATGATAACATCTGCTTCATCTATCGCTACTTCAGCTTGTTGACGAATTTGTGTCAAAAACGGCTCGTCTCCAATATCAATTCCACCTGTATCAATAATGTTAAATTCATGATTTAACCATTCTCCAGCGCTATAAATACGATCACGCGTTACACCTGGAATATCTTCTACGATTGAAACTCTTTCTCCAACAATTCTATTGAAAATAGTAGATTTCCCTACGTTCGGGCGGCCTACTATCGCTATTACTGGTTTCGGCATATACATTCATCCTTTCAACTTGCTTCTGTTTATTATGTAAAAAACCCTTCTTTGTGCAAGAAGGGATTTGCATTCCAGAATATTTCTCAACGTATCAAAACACCTCACATTATAACACACGTTGCTAATGTTTCACAATAATATATACATTCTCTTGTAAGCGATGCGCAATTCCATCTAAAATTGCCTCTAAATTATTTGCAACAAATTCTAGTTCCTCTGTCGAGTCACAAGTAAATAAAGGCGCACCACCTGCAAACTTCTCTGGCACTGTTGTAATAACCGCAAGAATAACACTCTCTAACATCATCTCTTATCTCCCTTTCCTTTCGGGGCTTCTGATGACATATGGACAGCACTTTCTAACGTCGGTACATTCCCTATGACCCCTATCGCTTTCTCTGCATCTTGATCTTGTGGTAAGACAAAGATTCCCACCCTACCATCCTCTAAATCACGCTTTGCTAACGGTACAAGCGCAGGTGTACCTGAATCTCTATAAATCCCTAACGCCACCGAAACATCGTGTAAAATAGCTTGCCGTTGCCCTAAATTTGCGATGGTTACCATCGCATCAATTGATTTTGGTTTTAAAATAAATCCCATGCCATATTTCATAATCTCTTCTTGCCTTGCCGGCAATCCAATATTCATAATATAAATATTATCAATATAAAGTCCTGCTCCTTCAAAATGAAGCGGAACATGTTCAATATCTACAAGGTCATGAAGTCTTCTACCAGACATTAATTTTTTCGCAATAAAAAATGCGAGTATAGCCATAATTACTCCAGCAATCCACGAATGGAATCCTATATACGCAAACGTCGTTGCAAACGACGTTAACATCGCCAAATAGTTACGACTTTCAAAAACTAATGCAATCCCTTCAATATATGTATTTCCACGTGGTACGAGCTCATATCCATCTAATTGTTGAAGTGTATTTCTTTCCATATTACGTACATCACGAAATTGCGTTGCTGCTAACGTAAGAAATGTAATGGCAGAAAAATCTTTTTTCAAAATGGACGGGATAGCAATCGCCCCTAAAGCAGCTGCAATTAATCCCATTGCAATATGAATAATTTTCCCGTGAAGCCTCGTCGGATATTGCCTCGTATCCGTCCGAAGCATTAACACCCTCGTTACTGTCCCTGCTATTACGCCGCATAAAATGGCCGGTGTATATTCAGTCATGTATTACCCTCGCCTTTCTTTTACGTGCTTTTCTCTTATACTGTTCCATGTATACTGATGCTTTTGCAATCCAAAACAAAATTGCCATAAAAAATGTGGAAACGGCGACGATATCAAAAAACGCTAAACTACCGTAATCATAAGGAAAATGTAGTTTCCGAAAAATAAGCGTCACTAACAATTCTCCTTGTAGCATTCCAATATAAAGGGAACATAATCTTAATACGCGATCTCCATGTAATAAAACCGATGCATACACAAGAGCACTACTTAACAAAAATAATCTGTCCACCACAATCCAAATTGGATCATATACTTCTAACAAATAAAAACTCGTATATAACATTGCAATAATAAGTGCCGAAAGTAAGCCATATAATTTTTTCCAAACAGAATATAGCGCGATTCCTATAAAAGAAATAATACAAAGCAACAGAGCATTTACTGATACTGTGAATGAAGCAATCGTCACATGTAACGGAGAGCAAATTATAAAAATCAATATACAAGCGCTTAACTTCCACCGAATAGCGTCCTTTTTCATAAAGAAAGTTACGATAATCCACCCTATCCAAGCTACAAAATAAAAAGTATTCCCATCCATCATTTCACCTCCTATGTTTTCCATTATGGGAACTTTTTATGAAAGTTAATCCCTCTTTCTTTACGCATAGTTTTTTCATATAACAGCAACACTTTTAATAAGGAGGTGCTATTCACAATGGGTAAAGATCGCCAAGAACGAAAACTAAGAGAATCACGCCGCGTTGAATCTGATCGCGACCAATCACTTCAATATCCAGGCGCAACTGGACTTGATACACCAGAGCAAGCTCGAAAGCAGAATCAGCACTAATCATACAAAAAGACGGTTTCGATATTGTACGAAACCGTCTTTCACATAACAATTTTTATTCACAATATAATTCTTTTATTTTCGTGTTACAAATTCAATTACTTCATGTAACATCAATCGTAATTATTCCTGGTAGTTTTTTAGAATACTAATTCCATTCCCTACTTTATAGTACAAAAAAGAAAAAAACCAACCGACCGGTTGATTTTTCATCTCCTACTATAACGCGTAGTATCAATTCCACGCTGCATTAACCAATGATACGTTTCACCCTTTACAACAAGAGGTACAGATTGTAATTCTTCTATCGTATTTGCCCCAAGAGCTGTCATAATAAATTTCAAATCTGTATGTAAAAGAGTAATTTCATCCATTAACTTCTCGACACCATCTTGCATTAAAATGCGTAAAAAATATCCAGCAAACGCAGTTGTATTTGCCCCTAACGCGATCGCCTTTGCTACGTCTAGCGCTGTTTGTATGCCCCCAGATGCAATAAAAGAGAGGTTATTATTTGTAGAGGTTGCTTCAATAATCGAGGTAGCTGTTTGTATGCCCCAGTTATTAAAATAAGAGAGCATGCGCTGTCTTCTTTCATTTTCAACTGCAGCAAAATTGGTACCACCTTGTCCACCAATATCAATCGCTGTTACACCTATACTCACTAACTGTTGCATTGTTTCCTTGCTCATCCCAAATCCAACTTCTTTTACAATGACAGGAACTTCACTCTTTAAAACAATTTTCTCAATTCGCTGAAGTACACCCGTAAAATCACGGTCCCCTTCTGGCATCGTTAACTCCTGTATAACATTTAAATGAATTTGCAGTGCATTCGCTTCAATCATATCAACGGCACGATCTGCCTGTTCCGTAGTTGCCTCACTACCTAAATTGGCAAAGAAAATACCGTTTGGATTTACCTTTCTAATGATCTTATACGAAGCTACTTCGTTCTCATCCTTTAATGCTGCCATTTGCGAACCAACAGCCATAGCGAGATTATGATGTTTCGCTACATATGCTAATTGTTCATTAATATGTAACGTTTGCTCTCCGCCACCACCAGTCATCGCATTGATAAAAATCGGCGAACTTAGTGAAAGTTCGCCGATTTTTGTTTCACATGTTATCGTATCATAACTTGAATTTGGCAAGCTTTGATGCACAAAATCAATATCATGAAAGCCATGCGTACGAGACTGACCAGTAGAAAGAGCGTATTCAATATGATCTAATTTACGCTTTGCCCTTACCACTTGTACCCCTCTTTATTTCTTTAATTTTTTCAGTTGTTCACCAATAATATCACTTAATTGGAAAGTAGCAGAATCAGCATTTGGTTCATACTGACTGTAATCTTCAATTACATTATTTTCTTCAAGTGCTTCTTTTATACTTAAAGAAATTCGTTTCTCTGCTACATGGACTTCAAGTACTTTCACCTTTACTTCTTGTCCCATTTCCAATACTTCATTTGGATTTTTCACGTGGCGATTTGCAATTTGAGATACGTGCACAAGTCCTTCTACACCAGGTAAAATTTCAACGAATGCACCGAATGTAACAAGACGTTTTACTACTCCCTCACGAATATCTCCAGCTTTTATTTCACCAGCAACATTTTCCCAAGGTCCCGGCTGAGCTGCTTTAATTGATAAAGAAATACGTTGTGTATCAGCATCAACAGATAGCACCTTCACCTTTACCTTTTGACCTTGCTCTAATACTTCAGAAGGTTGTTCTACACGCTCGTGGGAAATTTGTGAAATATGAACTAAACCGTCCACACCACCAACATTAACGAATGCACCAAAATCCGTTAATCGTTGTACTGTTCCTTCAACAACGTCCCCTTCTTTTAATGAAGAAATTGCTTCTTTTTTCTTAGAATCTAGTTCTAATTCTACTACCGCTTTATGCGAAAGGATTACACGATTTTTTTCACGGTCTAATTCAACAATTTTCACCGCTAATGTTTTACCTTTATAGTCAGTAAAGTCTTCTACGTAATGTACTTCTACAAGTGAAGCTGGGATAAAACCACGAACGCCAAGGTCCACAACTAATCCACCATTCACGATATCTTTTACAGTAACATCAAATACATGGCCAGAAGTAAATTTCTCTTGCAATTCTACCCATGCTTTTTCTGCATCAACAGCACGTTTAGATAAGACAAGATCATCTTCTTCTAATTTGATAATTTTCAATTCTAGTGTTTGATCTAATTCAACAACATCGCTTGCTTTTTCAATATGAACGTTAGCTAATTCACTAATCGGAATTACGCCATCTGTTTTGTATCCAACATTTACAAGCACTTGCTTCTCTTCAACTTTCGTTACAGAACCTGTAACAACGTCACCAACTTGTAATTCTTTTGAATCCATAACTTCTTCATTCATTTTCTCTACCATGGAAATACCTCCCTACAGAATTGACAAAGCATTTTTATGTATATACGAAATGAAAACAAAAGTTTTCATTTGCATGTTTAAGAATTTATCATCACATACTCTGTTTCAATACCATTCACAAGAAAATATATTAATCCTATATAAATAGTATACAGCAAAATCATCTTGAAGAAAGTATGTTTTGAAATATAATAGCGAATATATTCTGAAAGTTTCACTCCTCTTTTACTAACTTCTTACAAATCCGATCATTTGTCAAGGAAAGAGACTCACAATTCACGTATCCTTTACATTTCTATACAAACAAAAAAAGAAAGAGGTTATCCCCTTTCTTTACTTTGCAAACACCCCTGAAACAATACTCATAATTTTTTGGACAACTTCTTCAATTGATAAAGAAGTTGTATCTAATTCCAATGCATCATCAGCTTTTTTTAGAGGAGAAACTTCTCGTTCTGAATCCAATTTATCACGCTGAGCAATTTCTTCTTTTAACTGCTCTAAATTAGAATCGAAACCTTTATTCATATTTTCTAAATGTCTTCTTTCTGCTCTTTCTTCTACAGAAGCAAGCATAAAGATCTTCACTTCAGCATCTGGTAACACATGTGTACCAATATCACGGCCATCCATGACAACGCCGCCTTTTTCCGCTAATTCTTGTTGACGACGGACCATTTCTTCACGAACAAGGCGATGTTTCGCCACAATGGATACTCGATTCGTCACCTCAGGTGTACGAATGACTTCAGAAACATCTTGTCCATTTAAAAATACAAGTTGTGTATTTTCACCTTGCTGAAATTCAATATTTACATTCTTTACAACTTCCATTAACTTCTCTTCATTTTCAATGTCCACTTTTTGTTCAAGGGCTGCATACGTAAGTGTACGGTACATTGCGCCTGTATCGATGTAAACGTAAGAAAGTTTTTTTGCAACAACTTTTGCAACTGTACTTTTCCCAGCAGCTGCTGGACCATCTATAGCAATTGAAATTCGTTTATCCATTGTAACACCTCATTTTTTCACTTATAAAACAAAACGAAAAGCAGGTATTCATCCCTGCTTCTTCTCATTTGCTTCACGTCATTAAATCCTCAATTATTGTAGCATAATCCTCTATAGAAGAAAATGAAAACTACCTATTCACCGGCAAGATTTCCACTTTATTTTTCGTAACGACACCTTCATAATAAACAATTTTAGATAAATATTTCACCGAAGACTTATGTATAAATAACAATTGTACAACACAAAGACAAATGAATTGTATTACTAAAATACGAATAAAAATTTTCTCTACTTTTTTCAAAGTACCGCTCCTTTCCACCTTCTATTCACACTTTTCATTCTTGATTTTATAAAACATGCAAAGAATCCCTATATTTATTGTCATTTTCCAAGCATACTTTTATACATTTCCATTGTCGAATTTACTCAAAACATGTTATGTTCTAAATGTATTTTTTTACTTGAAAGGGGTATAAGCATTGAAAAGAATCCTAGTTTTACACACAGGTGGAACAATTGCAATGGAGGAAGATAAAGAAACTGGGGTCGTACAACCAGGTGAAAAAAATCCTCTTTTAAAATTCATTCCTGATTTAGAAGGCGATGTTGATTTGATCGTTGAAGATGTGTTCCATCTACCATCTCCCCATATGACACCTAGCGAAATGTTACAATTACAAGTCATCATTGATGAAAGAGTAAAACATGACAACATTCATGGCGTAGTCATTACGCATGGCACAGATACATTAGAAGAAACAGCCTATTTCTTAGATTTAACAGTCCAAGCAACTATTCCGATCGTTGTGACAGGTGCAATGCGCTCTAGCAACGAATTAGGTGCTGATGGTCTATATAACTTCTTATCAGCTGTAAAAGTCGCTAGCAGTAGTGAAGCCGCAGAAAAAGGCGTTCTAGTCGTATTAAACGACGAAATTCATTGCGCTACAAATGTAACGAAAACACATACAAGTAATGTAGCAACATTCCAAAGCCCGCAATATGGACCAATTGGTATGGTAACAAAACGTGGTGTTGTATTCCACCATGCTTTAGTACATCACGAAACATATTCAGTAAATAAGGTTTCTAAAAACGTAGTCGTTCTAAAAGCATACGCTGGTATGGACGATACATTATTAGCAGCGATTGAAAATCTTCCAGTAGACGGAATTGTTATTGAAGCACTTGGACAAGGTAATTTACCGCCAAGAACACTCCCTAGTCTAGAACGATTAATAAACAAAGGAATTCCTGTCGTATTAGTTTCTCGCTGTTTCAACGGCATCGTTCAAGATGTATATTCATATGAAGGTGGCGGCAAACAATTAAAAGATATGGGGATTGTATTCACATACGGTTTAAATGCTCAAAAAGCCCGTATTAAATTATTAGTTGCATTAGAGAATACAAATTCTCATGAAACAATCCAAAATATGTTTATGCACGATTAAAAAAGAAGCTGTCGAAGTTTATTCCGACAGCTTCTTTTTACATTTCTCTTGTTGCAATGGTTTGCGTGATCGCATCTCCATGAAATCGACCGTTCTCAATAAATATTTCATTTGCATTATTTCCGGCAGCAATTACACCTGCAATGAATATATTTTCAGCGTTCGTTTCCATTGTATCCTCTGTATAAATCGGACGTCCTGTTTCTTCATCAATCCGAACACCCATCTTCGTTAAGAAGCTATGATCTGGATGGTAACCAGTCATCGCAAATACAAAATCATTTTGGATTGTATTTGCATCGCCATCAACTGTATACGTTAATGTATGTTCAGTAATTTCTTTCACATGAGCCCCGAAATGCATTTGAATTGTATCGTTTCGTACTAGCGCCTCAAACTCCGGCAAAATCCACGGCTTTATGCTTGATGAATACTCCCTTCCGCGATATAGTACCGTTACACGTGCACCCGCTTTAACAAGTTCTAACGCGGCATCTACACTCGAGTTTTTCCCACCTATAACTACTACATCTCGGTCAAAATAAGGGTGTCCTTCTTTAAAATAGTGAGCTACTTTCTTCAGTTCCTCACCTGGAACATTCATATAATTTGGATTGTCATAATATCCAGTTGCAACAACGATATATTTCGCTATATATATTTCTTTACTTCCGTCACGCTTTGTCGTCTCAACCTGAAAAACTCCTCCATCTTTTTGAACTTTCTCTACTCGTTCAAAAGCATTTACACGTACAGATTTACGTTTTACTACTTCACGATAATACGCAAGCGCTTGATTTCGAACTGGCTTACGATTTTCTGTAATAAAAGCCACTTCACCAATTTCTAATTTTTCACTAGAAGAGAAAAATGTTTGATGTGTTGGATAATTATAAATGGCATTTACAATGTTTCCTTTTTCAATTACTAACGGATTTATCCCTACCTTTTGCAATGAAATTGCCGCTGCTAAACCGCACGGACCGCCTCCAATTATGATAGCTGTTTCTTTCTGCATACTCCGCTCACTCCTAGTCTTCTACCAATACACTATTTATAAAAACAAGAAAAAACCTACTTACAGCAGTAGGCACCTATCTTTATTGTATTCATTTTTCATATATTTGTCATCTAAACGAAACATACATCCGATAGACATCTGCTAAAAACTGCTGAAATTTAATACCTTGTTTCCCTAATACATTTTCAGGATCAATCTTTCTAGCTGGGTCAAGTGTTTTATGTGATACGATATCTTTTTTCGGATTCAAGCCGAAATTTTGACATAAATACGCATGATACCACGTAAAACGGGTATACGCTTCCCAAAAGTTAACATTACCACCATAACAAAGTTCTACTCCAATGGCAGCCTTATTGGCATCATAACCGTATAAGTCATTATCTGTTGGCACACCATATCGAACATGATAGGCAACTTCATTTATAGGAATAATTTCTAATATTGTTTTATCATCTATAAATGTATGTGCCGAGGCTTTCGGTTGTATTTCATTAAAATAATCCCGATTCCCTATCGCATTGCTACCAGGATTCCCCGTATCATGACTTACAATAAACCTTACTTTAGAAAGAGGAATTCCCGGTCGTGAACTTCCATATCCAATATAGTTACGCTCTATAGGAAACATCGCCATTACTACCAACTCCCGCTTCAGAAGATTACCTTACTTCCTTATATATGTATTCGGTAGCAATGTCCTTATCGCATATTTCTTACACGAAGAGAAAATCGAAAATATTTGATGTGAACACCATAAATAATAAAATACTTACAGCAACTCCATAAAAACCGTAAAACCAAACACAATCTTCTTTCGTATCTAAGCCGAAAAATTTATTTACTGATTGTAATAATGTGCCGCGCTTACTTTGTTTGTTTCGTAATACTTCCACTCGTTCTACAACATCTGCTGGCATCATAAATCTTTGGTCTACTGTCATTTTCATCATTTATCTCTCCTTAAAATCATTTCCGTTTTGTTTATCTAAGGAAAGTATAGCACATTTGTTCGTGTAGAACAAGCGTTCTTTTTATTTTTGTTTTATTTTTCAGCAAACCAAGTAAGAATTGAGATTATAAAGGCTATAATCGGCCCTACTACAACCGCACCAAATATTAAAAACAGTAATCCTTCCCCGAACACCCGAACGATACTTGTTTTTGGGGCTCTCATCGTTCTTGCGAGTTCTCCCTCTAACCTCTTAACCTTTTCTTCTAATTGTTCTACTCGTTCCATCATTTCATTTTCCATACGCAACACCTCACTCTAATACTTCAACAAAAAAACGTGATTCCCTCGAAAGGAATCACGTTTTCTCACGTTATAATATTATACCCAACCTCTGAAGCGACTTGCTTCAGCCATTTTACGAACACCAACCATATACGCCGCTAAGCGCATGTTCACTTTACGAACTTGTGCTGTTTCATAAATGGAATCAAATGATCTTACCATTACTTTTTCTAAACGTTGCTCTACTTCTTCTTCCGTCCAGTAGTAACCTTGGTTATTTTGCACCCACTCAAAGTAAGATACCGTTACACCACCAGCACTTGCTAATACGTCTGGAACAAGTAAAATTCCGCGATCTGTTAAAATTTTAGTTGCTTCTAATGTTGTTGGACCATTTGCAGCTTCAACAACGATTTTCGCTTTAATATTATTAGCATTTTCTTCTGTAATTTGGTTCTCAATTGCAGCTGGAACTAAAATGTCGCAATCAAGTTCTAACAATTCTTTGTTTGAAATTGTATTATTAAATAGTTTTGTTACTGTACCGAAGCTATCACGACGGTCTAATAAATAATCAATATCTAATCCATTTGGATCATGTAATGCACCGTAAGCATCTGAAATTGCAATAACTTTCGCACCTGCATCATGCATAAATTTAGCTAAGAAGCTACCAGCATTACCGAATCCTTGAACAACAACGCGCGCACCTTTAATATCAATGTCGCGTTTTTTTGCAGCTTCGCGAATACAAATTGTTACACCTTTCGCCGTTGCTGTTTCACGTCCATGTGATCCACCTAATACAAGTGGTTTACCAGTAATAAATCCTGGTGAATTAAATTCATCAATACGGCTATACTCATCCATCATCCATGCCATAATTTGAGAGTTTGTGAATACATCTGGAGCTGGAATATCTTTCGTCGGACCTACGATTTGGCTAATTGCTCGTACATAACCGCGGCTTAATCTTTCTAACTCACGGAATGACATTTCACGTGGGTCACAGATAATTCCACCTTTACCTCCGCCATATGGTAAATCAACAATACCACATTTTAAACTCATCCAGATTGAAAGTGCTTTCACTTCATTTTCTGTCACATTCGGATGGAAGCGAATTCCACCTTTCGTTGGACCAACAGCATCATTATGTTGCGCACGATATCCTGTAAATATTTTAACAGTCCCGTCATCCATACGAACTGGTATTTTCACTGTCATCATACGAATTGGTTCTTTTAATAATTCATATACTTCGTTTGGATAACCCAATTTTTCTAACGCTTCACTAATAACAATTTGTGTCGAATTCAATAGTTCAAAATGTTGTTCCCTTTGTTGTTGAGTTTTTGTTTGAGTTCCCTTTTCGGCTACCATAGTAAGTAAACCCCCTGTAATTTCACTTGTTTAGTAAACCTTCATTGCCTAGTATACACCCTTAAATTTGGAATGCAATAGAAAACGCTAACAAATATATACAAACTATTTTCCGTTGCAAGCGTTTTCACTATTATTATAGTCCTTTTATTACTTTTAGAAAAGTAAAATACTCAAATATTTAAATATTTTTTATTTTTATCAAATACAGTACAAAAAAACGAATATATTTGCCAAATAAAAAGAAAACCTCAAGCTATTCGACATTAGCTGAGGTTTTCTTTCTTCACAAAATAGTTGTGTATTTGTTCAATTGCTTGAGAAGCCATTAATTCCTTACCATACTCCATTATACGATAAATAGTCGCTGTAGACGGATTACCATATTCCGCTAAAATAGCTATAAAATCCGCTTTCAGTAATTGAATTTGCTCCTCTTCTTCCATCCAAAGATAAAAACGCCCATCCCACGTATACAACTTTCCGCCAGTTACACCAAGGTTATATAAGCGATTCGACAGGTTAATTACGTCGTCTAGTGTAGCAAATTCATATAGTATATGTTCGCTTTCATCTAGAGTCACTTGCATTTCAATAAACTCGTCACGGAACTCATCATCTGTATCCATTTCTTGATTTTCTTTCGTTACAATTACAACCATCCCTTGTGCTTGTAGAGAAAATACTTCCACTGCAATCGGACCATCTGCTTCAAATCCTAATTCCTTATTCGCTTCTTGCATCATATCACGAAATAATTGCTGTACTTTCGGTGCATTTCTCCACAAATCTTCTTTCGTTAATCCTCGTTCAGATAAATCGTCAAATGTTAAGAAAATTTTTATCTTATTGTAATTTAATCGTTCCAGCCTCATCTCATACCCTCCCTACGTAACCAATGAATCTAATTTTTATTATATGAAATAGAAAATAGATGGTTCTTTTCGAACAACTATTCTGACATTTTTAACCATCCATCCCATTCTTCCTTCGTATCACCAATTAGGATCGTTTGAATGTTCAACTGATCTCGAGCACTTATTTTCCCTATAAGTCCAACAGAAAGGTTCCTACTTTTTTCTTGTAACGAATTAACAAAGTTCATCGCCTGTTTACATTCTCGTCCATCTTCAAAAGATACAAATACATACTTAGGCTGTATTTGTTCAACAACTGACAACAGACTATCTTCCTTTAAACTTGTCCTAATATATATCGCCTCATATCCTTTTAAGCGCAAATACGTTGAAAAGATAAATCCTTTCAGCATATTATTTTCTAACACAATAACTTTGTGTAAAGAAGAAAGCGATGACGCATTATGATATACCATCCCTAAACGAGTTTGCAAAAAAGATACAACATATTGAAATTGCACCATTGTAATCTCATTATTGTTTTTTAGCGTTAGCAATTTATTTGTCACTTGAAGAATAGTACTTGCAACAACTTTTTCTGTTGAATATATACTAAAAGCCTCGTTTAATAATGCAGAAGTTGTAATTTCATCAAATTTTAACAAAGCTTGTAGCAAATCGTCCACTAAAACAACTTCTTTATCCGAATGTACTTCTTTTTGAACGTTACTCTGCAAACGATTCCCTTCTAATAATTGAACCGCTTGTCCAATCATCATACCGGAAGAAACCTTTTCCATTAACCATTGTAGAGTTTGAATATGCTCCTCTGTATATAAACGATGCCCTGCATGATTTCGCTTTGGGGCAATAATATGATAACGTCTTTCCCATGCACGAAGTGTACTCGGCTGAATTCCAAGTATATTCGAAACAGCTTTTATATTATATTTTCCATTTAGAGCTGGCATCATTTCCCTCCGCATAAAGTAATAATATGAGTTTGAGCAGGTGCTCGAAAACGAAGCGGGATTAATGTTGTTCCATACCCATTACTAACAAAAAGAGTCATATTTGAATGATTATATACGCCACCCTTTAAATATTTTTCAGATGGGAATAATCGAATCTGCCCTCCATGTGTATGTCCACTTAACACAAGTGAAATTTGTTCTGTTCCAGACATTTTATTTATTATATCAGGGTTATGACTAATTAATATGCGAAAACCCTCTTCTTTACAATCAGCCAACGCTAAATCTAAACGATCACGTTTTAACCCAACATCATCTACACCGAGCAAGCAAATTTTCTCCCCTAATTCAGACTCAAATACAACTCGTGTATTATCTAAAACTTTCACATTATTTTCTAATAACAAAGCATCTAATTCATGATATTCAATCTCATAATCATTATTTCCCCATACAAAATATACAGGAGCTACCTCTCTTAATTTTTGAATATTTGCAGAGATTTTCGATAAGGGTACGCCTTTTTCTGCCAAATCGCCACCAATAATAACGAGATCTACTTTTCCTTTTACTTGTTCAATTATCGAACTTGAAATAACTCTTCTATGAATATCAGAAATAAAAAATACATTTACTTTTTGAAAACTTTTCGGAAATTCTTTAAACACTAAAGTATGTTTCAACACAGTATTACGCATCGCTTCTTTATACATCACAAGAAGAAATAGAATACCAATACATATGAGAGTACTTAATAATATAATCCATATCATATATTTTCCTCCCCTCCTCATAAAGGTAATCCTCGGTTTTTATAACAAACTATGAATCACTTATTTTATTAGCTTTCTTGCTCTGCGGACTTATCTTTTATCGGAATTTTTAATTCTTGCCCCACACTTACTTCATCTTCTTGTAAATTATTATATTTTTTAATCACTTCAATCCCACTGTCATCTGAAAAATATTGCTTCGCTATACTCTCTAAAGTTTCTCCCTCTTTCACCGTATGCGTTGCCACTTTCTCAGACTGTTTTGGTGATTCGGATTTAGCTGAATCAAAGAAAATTACTTCAAATGCACTTTTCGCAGCATTATTACTATCACTTTTCACCTGAATATACTTATCTGTATACCACAATATACTAATTGGTAGCAATATGAACAGCAATGTTAAAACCCGGACGAAAATATGATTCATTTTAAATTTTTGTTTTTTCTCTTTATTCCTATGAATTTCACTACGCGGCGGTAAACTTTCATTTTCTTCCACTCGCTCAACTTCTATTTCCTCTTCAAAATCAGGAATTCGTTTCCTCATGTTGTTCACCACCACCTTCCATTTATTTTCTTAATTGGAGCCCCATTATAAAATCAACAAGAAAGTGTGCAAAGATTGTTATAAACAAATTTCCTGTCCATTCAAATACATAACCAAAGACAAAACTAATGAAACAGACGAAACAAAACAAAAACGGTTTTTTTATATAACGAATATGTAACACTGCAAATACGAAACTCGCTATTACAATTCCAAAATGAGTCTGCACTACACCTCTAAATAAAAATTCTTCCGCGAAGCCGATCACAAACGTAATAACGAGTAATTGCATAACTGACATTCCTTGAAACATTTTATCGTTAATACCCCCATCATCAAACCATGACTCTGGAAATACTCGCATTGCAACATAATCTAATAACACAATACCAATCGCTAACAAACCACCTATTATGAGTATAGAAACCGGTTCCCATTTCCAAAGACTATACACTGCCTCTATATCTTGAAACAATATATATGCGAGTAAACAGCCAATACCAATGATAATTAACTGTGTTATATACAAATTCAGCCTTATTTCCTTTGGACTCATATCTTCAATATTATGCCTTTGAATGTTCATCATTCCCCCATCTTTTCTAGGCCGAAAAGCTTTTGTAACTCTGTTTCCCAATTATAGTCGAAATCCGATTGTTGCGCTTGTCTTTTTTTATAATCTGTTTTTGTAATACTACAGTAGTCGCAGCAATTTTTTAACTCGTTCTCTTTTCTATAACCGAACTGTTGCAACAAATATTCACGTCTACACCCTTTAACTTGTATCCATGACTTCATGTTTTCTAACTCACTATATTTATTACGTAGCCTTAATTCTACTTCAGCTATTATTCTATTCATAATTTCATCTGACAAGCTCTCCAATATTAATTTTCGCTGTTGTATGATTCCAAGCTGTTCGAGATGATAGCGGATAAAACGCCAATATTGTTCATTAAATCTTGCTGCATTATAACAAATTTCCTCTACATCTTCTATTGGTAATTCTTTCGTTTGAAACATCCTTTCTTGTAGTAACGAAAATAAAAATTGTATTTGTGACTTACTTGGCAATTCATCCTCTATTATTGAAATTGGCAAATCGTGATCTAACGGACTACATAATAAAATGGCGATACTCGGTTCACCATCTCTTCCTGCCCTTCCGATTTCTTGTAAATAAGACGCTATATTAGTCGGATAATGGAAATGAATAATATATCTCGTATTCGACTTATTTACCCCCATACCAAAAGCACTTGTACATATTACAAGTTGCAACTGATTATTCATAAACTGTTGTTGAATTAACATACGCTCTTCATGTTCCATACCACCATGATAAAAAGCTACACCAGTAACGCCTTTCCCTCTTAAATATTCCGTTAAACGTTCTGTCCACGCTCTACTTGAACAATATACAATCCCAGGACCTTGTAAATACATCACCTGATCAAAAAGCGCCTCTTTCTTCTCTTCTATCGTCTCTACAAATTGTACTTCCATTGCAATATTCGGTCGATCAATAGAGTACACATGCTGCGTGACATTCTTTAAATTTAAACTCTCTTCTATATCTCGCAGTACACCTTTTGTCGCTGTGGCCGTTAATGCTAGTACGACAGGGGATCCAATGCTATCAATTACTTGATCTAACTTTTTATAATCCGGACGAAAATCATAGCCCCATTGTGAAATACAATGAGCCTCATCAACAACAAATAATGAAATATGAACTTTCTTCAATTCTCTTATTAACAATTCCGACTGCAACATCTCTGGTGAAACAAAAATAAATTTATAAGAAGCTAATTTTTTCATTGCTTCTCTTTTTTCATTTAATGTCCGAAAACTATTAAATGCGATTACTCTATTTTTCACAATATACTTTAATTGTGTAACCTGGTCTTCCATCAAAGATAATAACGGCGATACAACAAGGACTGTGCCTTCTTGCATTAAACCTGGAAGTTGATAGCACATAGACTTCCCCCTTCCGGTCGGAAGCATTGCTATTACATCTTTTCCTTCCAGTAGGTCTGTAATAACCCCTTTTTGTCCTGGACGAAATTCAGAATATCCAAACCACTTATATAAATATTCCTCAAGTTTCATTTATACCCTCCATACGTGCCAATACAAGGCGGACTTCAAAATAAGAGATATTTTCCCCAACCGCTTGTTTCAATTCACGCAACTTGCGTGTTTGTAATGTCTCAATTACTTTTGTTACTTTGTCTATTTTTTCTTTTTCCATAAACATCTCAATGGAAAACTCTTTTTCCCGCAAAGCAATTTCCACAAAATGATCTTCTATCGTTGCTACCTTTAAATTTCTAATTGTCGCTATCTCCTCTAAAGAACGCCCTTGTCTCCAAAAATTATATGTTTTTTTCGTTGATAAACTAAATAATTCAGCTCTTTCATTTGGATAAGATATAATTTCAGCTAATAGCGGAAATTCTTTTTCTTGATCGCGCACTGCTTGTATAAAGAAGTGAATTGTGCCCCAAAATAAAAAATACACCCTGAATATATCTTGTTTCGTAATCTCTGCTAATTGTTGCAATGTACAACCGATGCGTTCATAACCTGTTAGTCGATATGTTACAATCGTCGCTTCTACCACATTACTTCTCCCTAAAAGATTATGTATTTCTTTCCATAACCTTTTCGCCAATTCACTTCTCCTATACGGCATTCCGGTAAGAAAGCGTTTCACCCATACCATTATTTCAGCATCTTGTTGAATCGGGATGAATTTCGTATTATTCTGTTGTAAATTTGATACAGTTTGAATAATTAATGATAACCTTTTCCAAAACGTGTCACCTAATTCACCATAGTGCAAACCGTGTAAATACGTTGGAAAAGCATAATCTTCCTCCCATTTATGTAACTGCGCTTTACCTATAGGCGTTAACACATATGTATTTTCATGTATTTCCTGCATACAATCTGCTTGCAACAACTTTGCAACTTCATGATCATAGTCAGTTCTATTTAACGATTTATATATTCCGAACAAAAAAGAAATTCGGAACATGTTTCCATCTTGTAACGTTTGCGAAGAACGTTTTCCTTTTAATAAATAATAAATAGAAGAAACGGTTCTTTCACCATTCAATTGTCTCAAACAATACAATAATGTATATTGTAGTTGCATTACCGCTTCCACCTTCCAATCTAACTTTATTCTTTTTGAGTATGATTGCATCGGCTATGTTACTTATTAAACTTATCATATAGGCAATATATACTCGTATATATTCTATTGTACCAAACGAAATAACATTTACATATTTTGAAAATCTTATGACATAATTCAAAAATAAGTTGACACCCTAATTGATAAGCATTATCATTATAATTTTATGTTGAAAAGTTTTAAAAACCGTTTTACAATAAAGTTATAATTTTTATGACGAGCTTTTCACATACATATTATCAGGAGGGAAAAAAGATGGCAAAATATACAATCGTTGATAAAGATACTTGTATTGCATGTGGTGCTTGTGGCGCTGCTGCACCAGACATTTATGACTATGATGATGAAGGTATTGCATTTGTAACATTAGACGATAACCAAGGTATCGTTGAAATTCCAGATGTATTACTTGAAGATATGATGGATGCTTTCGAAGGTTGTCCAACTGACTCAATTAAAGTTGCTGACGAATCATTTGAAGGCGACGCTTTAAAATTCGAGTAGTCTTTTATTAACTTCAAAAAATGCCCCTCATATTAATGAGGGGCATTTTTTGTTTTCATGATACTTAATAAAAAACCATTAGTAGTTCCATACTACTAATGGTTTTATTTTATCTTTTATGCATTTTTCATTTTTGCAAACACCCATACTTTTAGGCGTGAAAATAACGCTACAAATACAATTGTCACAACAATTCCTTTAATCAAATTAAACGGTAAGATTGCCGTTACAACTGTTGTTCTTATCGCCTCACTAGACATAGCTGGTGAATTTAAAAACCAAGTGTAAGCTGGGAATATGATGATGTAATTTAATACACTCATAATAAGCGCCATTGTAATTGTCCCTAGCATTAATCCTGACGTTAAACTCTTTACAGTACGATACTTTCTAAATAAGAAAGCTGCTGGTCCAATAAATAAACATCCTGCAATAAAGTTTGCAATTTCTCCAACTGGCACTCCCGTTAAACTTCCTTGAATCCCGTAATGTAAAATATTCTTTATCGCCTCTACAATTACCCCCGCAATTGGTCCGAAGATAATCGCTGCAATTAAAGCTGGTACATCACTAAAATCAATTTTTAAAAATGGCGGAAGCCCTGGGAACGGGAAATCCAACATCATCAGTAAATATGCAATACTACTTAGCATCGCTACACTCACCATCTGCACTACACTGTTTTTTTGTTTCATCTTTCTCTCTCCTTTTCCATCGATCATCTCATGGAAAGTGGAAAGGTTCTGCTATGCCTATTTTTTCATAGAACGAAAAAACCCTTTGTGTTTTACACAAAGGGAGAATTTAAGGCACATCAAACAGACGTTCAAATACCTATCTTTTTTGAACGCTTGAACCTCCATCTTCTCCCATCCAGACTATACTGTCGGCTTTGGAATCACACCAAATCCTGCCTTAACGGCTCGCGGGCTTAGAACAAAATCATACATAGTTCATCACCGCCGGTCGGGATTTTCACCCTGCCCCGAAGATAGACCGATATTCTATTTTCCCCTTCATTATACAACAACCTTATAACATTGTGAACTAAAAAATTGTAACTTATTAAAAATTAGTTATTTATTTTTAATAACCACATGGAAATGACGAAATATTTTACAATACAACCCATATTTTTTATTATTCGTCATTTCTCTTATGAATTCCCTAGTCATATATAATTAAAAGTGATAAGATGTTGAATTGTTAAGATAAGAACATTTTCTGAATTATGGAGGAAATGTCATGAAGAAAGATAAGAGACACTCTATTCGAGAAGCAATGAAAAAAAGTTTAAGAAAAGAATACTTTTACTTAAAAAAAGAATTACTTTTCTGCTGTCCAATTGATTTAGGCACATTCTCAAGCGAGACATACTATGCTGCTTTCGATGAAGATGGCATCAGTATTTATCAGTATGATAAAAAATCAGAAAGTAAATTAAAATTGTGCGAGCGTCATCCATGGAAGAATTGGAATAAAGTGAAGGTTGATCACTATTTGACAACATCTCAATTTATTTTTCAAGGTGAGCGAAACTGGATTTTATCCCTTTTCCAAAAAGGAAAAGAAGCTCAAAAAATTATCGAAGAGCATACACCTTTACAAACAGAAGTTGTTTCCCGCTCTTTCTTAAAAAAACTTCCTGGTTTTCGTTCTAATACACCGTTGAATAAATACATCGGCAGCATTTGCTACACTGCACTTATTGCATTTTTATTAAAATGGATGATTCCATTTCAAGCACCACAAATCGCCCTGTACTCTATTTCAATTGGTTGTATGCTTCTTGGTCTACTCTGTCTGACAATTGGTTTAATTGAACCGACTATTGTACTGTTTCGGACAAATGAGAAAACAAGAACAAAAGTCTTTTACTTATATAGCTACTTAGCTATTTCTGGATTTATATGTGTCTTTATTTTTTGGTAAAAGAAACCGTCCCAAAATATATTTGGGACGGTTTTCTTTTAGAAATAGGTTGCTCTTTTTATAATTATATTTTCAGGACGTTTCACTTACTTAACGTATAATTGTTGATTTGGATAAATCCGCTCTTGCTGCAATCCATTTTTTTCTTTAATCTCATTAACTGTCATACTAAATTTCCGTGCAATTCCGACTAAAGTATCTCCTTTTTGCACGACATATAATGATGAGGATACGACTTCATTTTTTTGTTCATTTAAAACAAACAATGGATTCACCGCATTCTTTTTCGCCATCGTCCATCTCCCTTGATGAACTTCTAAATGTAAGTGCGCACCCCGCGATTCTCCTGTATTCCCCACTTCTCCAACTATTTCTCCTTTTGAAATATGATCCCCTTGAACTACATATCTCTTATTTAAATGTGCATACACAGCCTCATATTCTCCATGTTTAATAAATACAACATTCCCATAACTACTTGAATAATAAGACTTTGTAACCTTACCATCTTGAATAGCTGCCACAGGCGCTCCGATCGGTGCAGCTATATCAATACCATAGTGTTTTCCATTTCTTGTCCCAAAATAATCACTTATCTGACCTTCAACGGGCCATGTCCATCGATTCTCTTCTGCATAAACATGTAATTGAGATACATACAGTACAGTCAATAACATGACTCCACACTTTAACACTTTCATATACATCCTCCGTTTTCTAATCACCGCCATCCCTTCTCTATTTTGGTATATTACAGAAAAAAGTATACAAAAAAGAAAGTGAATTACTCCACTTCCTTCTCTTTCTTATCACGAAAAACTAATGCGCTGCGGTTATACTCCACATCTTTCACTTGTAATCGAGCATTTATTACTCTAGCTACCGCAAACAAATAATCAGATAATCTATTTACATACTTTAGAACAACCTCATTTATATCACTTTCTTTTTGCAATGATACGATAGAGCGCTCTGCTCTTCTTACAACCGTACGCGCAATATGAATAACAGCTGCTGCCTCGCTACCACCTGGCAAAATAAAACGCTCTAACGGCGGTGCTTCTTCTATATACAAATCAATCCTTTTTTCTAAGTTTTCAACCATATCGATTGTCACTTTGTAAGGAATTTTTTGCTCTACTATCGCCAAGTCTCCTCCGCAATCAAATAGTTCATGTTGAATATTTTCAAGTTCATTGTAAATATTTTCAAAAGATTGTTTCTGGAGCTTAGTCATTGCATATCCAATATGAGAATTCGCCTCGTCTATTGTTCCATATGCTTCTACACGGATATCATCCTTATCCACTCGGCCACCTATTACGCTCGTTGTTCCTTTATCTCCTGTTTTTGTGTATAATTTCATTTCTCCTCAGCCCCTTTCAACTAATATAGAAAAAAGTCCTACTATTATTTATTTAATTGCATTTACAAAAAAATAAAAAAACAGTAGAACTTTATTCATTACCAACTTTAAAAACACATATCTAAATTATACGATTAGGTAAATATACAGAGAATGTAGTTCCTTCTCCAACAACACTTGAAACAGAGATTTTCCCATCATGACCTTGAACAATATTTTTAGCAATCGCAAGCCCAAGTCCGGTTCCACCTTTTTTCCCGCGCGTTCTCGCTTTATCAGCTTTATAAAAACGATCAAACAAGAACGGAATATCTTCTTCAGGAATACCCGCACCTGAATCTTGTACTTCGAAAGTAAGGCCATTATTTTCCGTATTCATTACAAGTGCAACACGCCCACCTGCATTCGTATGACGGATTGCATTATCAATTAAATTCGTCAACACCTGTTCCATACGGTCTGCATCAAACGGATATTGTTCAATTGGGCTTTGGAAATCAACTGTTAGTTCAACTTCTTTATCCTTTGCAATCCCTTGGAATTTACGACCAATTTTTTCAACAAATGGATGAATATCCACTTCACCTATATGTAACTCTACATGACCACTTTCCATACGCGCTAAATCTAATAACTCATTTACAAGTTTACCTAAACGAACAGATTCATCATAAATGATTTGAACAAATTCATTAATTTCTTCTTTCGTTTGCACAATATCATCTAAAATCGCTTCACTATATCCTTGAAGCATTACCATCGGTGTACGAAGTTCATGTGATACATTCGCAATAAAGTCTTGACGCATCTTCTCCAGACGACGTTCTTCTGTCATATCACGCAACACTGCTACAGCCCCACGAATTTTCGTTTGATTGTAAAGTGGTGTCATAAGAACTACATAGTTCCCTTTTTGTAAATTAATTTCAACAACTTGTTGTTGCTCGCTTTCTACAACGAGATGGAATAGTTCAACAAGTTCAGAAGGTAGTTTTTTACTTAGTTCTATCTCTTTCTCTTCTTGCCAAACTTGTAAGAAATGTTCAGCCGGTGGATTGATTACAACGACTTCACCTTCTTGATTTAACGTAATAACTCCATCTGCCATACTACTTAAAATACTAGCTAACTGCTCTTTTTCTTGTTGCAAAGCATTCATGTTAAACTTCAACTGTTTTCCCATTTGATTTAAGGCCGTTGCAAGCTCACCGATTTCATCCTGAGATACCATAGGGGCTTTCGCATCAAACTTGCCACGAGCCACTTCAAAAGCAACCTCACGCATTTTCCTTAATGGGGCTGTAATTCGAGTAGATAAGAAGAACGCGAAGAAAGTTGTTAAAATAATCGCAATCCCAGCTGATAAGAAAATGAAATCAGTCGTTCTCTCCATACCTTGTATCGGAACTTGTAACGATTCATATACGAACACAGCACTTTGATTTTTTGACTGCACTGGTTTCCCGACAATCATAATATCATTTTCAGTATTTTTATTCCTTCTACTATTAGAAGCTTTTCTAATGTTATTCTTAATTTCTTTTTTGTCTGTAAAAACAGCCGCTAATTCTTTATCTTCTTTCAAATCATCCATTGTAAGAGTAACTAATCCTTCTTGTTTCGGCGAAGAAGATATTTCCTTACCATCTTCTACAATAATAATCCTTGAAAGCGGATCAGAGAATTTGTACGCGATATTCTCAATCGTTTTTACATCAGCACCTTCTTCAATTAGCTCTGAAACACTTGTTGCGACTTTCTGAAGCCTAGCTTCACTCATATCAACATAGTACGTTCTAAAAAACTGCGAAAGTAAAATCGCAACAAATCCAAGAACAAACGAAACGAGAAGTAATATGGTCATCCATAACTTCCCTACTACACTTCTCCAAAGCATCAGTCGTTCACAACCTCAAACTTGTATCCAACGCCCCAAACCGTAACAATCATCTTCGCTGCATCTGGTGATTTTTTGCTCAACTTCTCACGTAAACGCTTTACATGTGTATCAACTGTACGTAAATCTCCAAAGAATTCATACTGCCATACTTCTTTTAACAATTGCTCACGATCGAATACTTTATCAGGCGCTTTCGCTAAAAATAATAGTAATTCGTACTCTTTCGGTGTTAAGTTCACTTCATTACCATCTGCTGTAACACGGTGTGCATCATTATCAATTGTTAAATGCGGGAATACAGTAACATCTTTTGTCGTTGTATCTTGTGTAAAGAATGTTGTCGGTACAGAGCGACGTAATACCGCTTTCACACGAAGCACTACTTCACGCGGGCTAAATGGTTTCACAATATAATCATCTGTTCCTACCTCAAACCCTTGTACTCTATTTACTTCTTCACCTTTTGCTGTCAGCATAATAATTGGTGTTGCTTTCTTCTCACGAACCCCTTTGCACACTTCGATACCGTCTTTACCAGGCATCATAAGATCTAATAAGATTAAATCATAATCATTTTGCAGTGCCATTTCTAAAGCTGTATCACCATTATCTGCTTCTTCAATTGTGTATTGTTCTCTTTCTAAATACATTTTCAATAGACGACGGATACGATCCTCATCATCTACAATTAAAATTCTTGATTCATTTTCCATTTCTACCCGCTGCGTATTTTTAACACAACGGTTCACACCTACCCTTCTACACTATTATGTTGCGCTATTCTCGTTTATTTAAGCAATCTTCTAAATGTTTCACTTCCCATATTATGCTTCACAAGAATAATAAATTTTGTTCAATTTTTTTCCAAAACTATGTATTTTTTTTGAACAGTATATAATGTCCTCGACATCATTTTACAAAATCAACCGCTACTTTGTCATGTTTTTCTCAAAAAAGAAGAAAAGTTGACAAAAATAAAATAGGAAAGTGACATACACTCTCCCATTTTATTTCTCTATGCGTATGAATGTAAACCCGCAATAATTAAGTTTACTACAATAAAATTAAACATTATGATTGCAAAACCAATTACTGCTAACCACGCTGATTTCTCTCCATGCCATCCTTTTGATAATCGTAAATGTAATACCGCAGCATAAAAGAGCCAAGTAATAAGCGCCCAAACCTCTTTTGGATCCCATCCCCAAAAACGCGTCCAAGCGATTTGAGCCCAAATCATCGCAAAGATTAAAGCTCCTAATGTAAACACCGGGAATCCAATTGCAATAGAACGATATCCGATCTCATCTAGTAAATCACTATTCGTATTCTTTACTAACGGCTGAAGTGCCGCCGATACTCGCTTTCGCAAAACAAGTCTTAATACAATATAAAGTAATGTTCCAACTAACACTGACCAAATGACAGTATTTAATTTTTTCGCATTTACAATCGCTGGGATTTCAGCTTTTGGCTCTAATTTATTTTCTGTCAGTAACTTCCCTTCGTGCGGTCCAACTAATGCCGGAAGATTATACTTCATCTCAACTTGCTGTTCATTTTTATCAATCCATTGAAACTTCGCTTCATATTTCATACCCGAAAATACCGTTGTTACTCCAATAAACCCAACTGTACAAACAAGTGTGAACACTACCGTCTCTAGCCAAAATGTACGTTTACTTCTCGTAGATTGATCTACATTTTTCAATAAATACATCACGCCCGTAATAAAACTAATCGCTAAAATCGCTTGTCCTGCAGCTGCAGTCGTCACGTGAATATGTAACCAATTACTTTTTAAAGACGGAATGAGCGGAGATATTTCTCTCGGAAACATGCTTGCATAGGCAATTAATAAAAGCGCAACTGGTAATGCAAATAGTCCGATTATACTTACGCGGTACATAAAATACATGACAATAAATGCGCCGACAAGCATCATACCGAAAAATGTACCGAATTCAAAAAAGTTACTAACTGGCGCATGCCCTGATGCAATCCACCTTGTAACAAAATATATTGTTTGTGCTATAAACCCTACAATTGTAATCGTTATTCCTACATTTGCCCATTTATGACCCTTTTCTTTAATTGCTCCCCCAAAAAATAGAGTTGCAACTAAATATAAAATAAATGCGGTAAAGAGAAAGTTACTACTTATTTGCACCATATCGTTTCCCCACCTTAACTAATTTTTTTATCCGTTACTTTATCATTCGGCTGCGGAATTGCTGTACCTTCTAGTACTCTTTCAATATCTTTCTTTAAACCGAACCAATTTTTATTCGTATGTCCTGCAATCCACCATTCATCATTAACACGTTGTATCCAAATACGGCGATGATTCCAATACATACCTTGAATCACACCAACCATAAATATAAATCCTCCAATACCGAGAATCCAAAGCGTTAAATCTTTCCTTACAGTAAGTGCTGTCGCATTTTGCATTTCAACACCTGCAAATGACATTTTATATTTGTTATTCCCATCAGGTTCTATATTTTGCTGAATACCAACAAAACTCACTTCACCATCTGGTGTTTCAGGCGTAAACATTTTAAACACAAATGCAGGGTTGTTTGGTAATTTTGTTTTCGTATTCGGTCTTCCACTCTCATCAAAATAAAAATCAGGAAAATAGCTTAATAGTTCTAGAGAATAACCATTTCCTAAATCATATTTTTCTGAAGGGTCTGCTAAATTTACTTTAATTGGTCCCCACTTTTGATTATTTTCTTTATTTTGCAAGTTAAAGGACATACTTTTAAATTCACTTTCTTTATAATCGACTTGATACACTGCAAATTGATCAAATTTCAACGGCTCGTTCACTCGAATTTCCGCTTCTTTTACTTTTTTCAATTTCGGTTCTTGCCCTGCTATATTTTCGCCTACCACCTTATATAATACAGCGTTTGTTTGGAAGTTTTTCGCAATCATTTTATCGCCTACACGATCAATTGCTTCATCATAAACTTCCTTGTCCTTACTTTTATCATAAACTTCCTTTATAAACTTCTCATTTTTTAAATAGTATTGCCCCTCCGTCCCTGGTATTTCTTTCATTTCACCATCACGTAACCAGAGCGCTTCATCTACGTACATGCTTGGTAAAGAACGAAGCATTACACCAAATAGGAAGATAATAAGACCGATATGATTTACATATGGACCCCAACGCGAGAAACGTCCCTTTTCTGCTAAAACGTTTCCGTCTTCCACTTTCACATTATAGTTCGCTTTCTTTAAATTCTTTTGCACTCTTTCCAGGTCACCATCTTGCGGTGTACCAGTTCCGTATAACCTTTGTCTCTTTAAAAAGCTAGGATGTCTTTTTACACCTTGCTTTTTTAAAGCTTTATAAAGCGGAATGACACGATCTAAACTACATATCACTAGTGAAATACCGATAGAGGCAATTAACATCCTGTACCACAATGAACCATACAAATTATTAAATCCCAATTGATAGTATAATTGCCCTAAAAATCCGTATTCTTGTTCATAATATTCAGCTGGTGCAATCCCCGGAGTTATGTACATTTCTTGCGGAAAAATAGTTCCGATCGCCGATGCTGCTAAAGTAATTACGATTAGCCATACACCCACTTTTACAGAAGAGAAAAAACTCCAAATTTTATCGACTATCGTTTTTGTATGCGTGAGAGATCTCCGAGCACTCCCTTCATAGCGCATATCCAATAGTTTTACATTTTCATTGCTTTCAAATGGTTTCCCACAAGCTTCACAAAAAACGGTTCCTATCGGATTAACATGTCCACATTCACACTTAATTTCTTTCAACACTCTCACCGCCCCTGTATCTATATGTACTATTGTATATTCTAACCTCAAGTTACCGCAATACTCAGAATTTTTAAACTGGAGGTGCTATAAGTGTGCACCTCGTATGTAAAGGCTTTCTTTATTACGGCGTAATTTTCTTTAAATATCCTTCTAGCTGTTCTTTCGTTTGTTCACCTATAATTTGCTCCACTACTTTTCCATCTTTATCAATCAAGAAGCTTGTCGGCAATGGACCTACTCCATATGTTCCTATAATCTTTTGTCCTTTATCAATGGCAACCGGGAACTTCAATCCATATTGGTTCACAAAGTTCTTTACTGCAATATCCGTTTCATCTGCATCTATCGCAATAATTTCAACGCCTTTTTCTTTATACTTCGGATATAGTTCATTCATATAAGGCATTTCTTTTTCACAAGGTTTACACCAAGTACCCCAAAAATTTAAAAATACACCTTTTCCCTTTAAATCTTTTAATTCAATTTTCTTTCCTTCTAAATCTGTCACAACAAAGTTAGGTGCTTCTTTTCCGATTTGCATTTTCTCTTTATCAGCAAAGAATCCTTGATAAAGTGTAAACCCTACAGCACTGCTTAAAATGAGCAAAATAATAACGCGAAATAATAAGCGATTTTTTTTCATATTGTCTCCCCTCTCTTCGACGAGTGATGAATATATGTATTTTTTAATAAATCACCAGCGGAGCATTCCACTGGTGAAAGTTTCACAATATCGATTAGCGAGGCTTTGTAGAAGCCAATGCACGTAATTGTTTCACCTCATGTGGTGTCAATTCTCTTGCATCACCAGGTCGCAGGCTACCCACTTCTAAAAAGGCGTAGCGTTCACGCTTTAGTTTCACTACTTTACAATCTAAAGCTTCAAACATACGACGTACTTGACGGTTACGTCCTTCATGAATTGTTAATTGTACAATCGCCATTTCTTTACGCTTGTCCCAAGAAATAATCTTCACTTTTGCTGGTGCTGTTTTTCCGTCTTCTAGCGCAACACCACGTTCTAACATGCGAATTTTCTCACCTGTTAGTGGGCCTTTTATTTTTGCAACATACGTTTTTTCAACTTTATATTTAGGGTGCATTAATATATTTGCGAAGTCCCCATCGTTTGTCATTAATAATACGCCAGACGTATCATAATCTAAGCGTCCGATTGGGAATAAGCGCTGTGTAATTTCTGGGAAAAAGTCTGTTACAACATTTCTTCCTTTATCATCTGATACACTCGAAATTACGCCAGTTGGTTTATATAGTAAAAAATAAACAGGTTCTTCTTTTTCAAGAGGGATGTTATTTACTTCTACTTTATCTTGAGGAGTTACTTTCGTTCCTAGCTCCTTCACTATTTTTCCATTCACTTTTACTTTTCCTTGCTGAATTAATTCCTCAGCCTTTCGTCTCGATGCAATACCTGCTTGCGCAATCACTTTTTGTAATCGTTCCATTTCTTTTTTTCACCTCGAATTTATCTTACCTTACATTAGAAAGACTTGGCAACCGCATACGCTTGACGGTTATTTGCTTCATCTTACTTAACAACATAGCGATGATAATAAACATATAAAGGTCAAATCATGTTTTTATCCTTTATTATTGTCCATATTTTTCATATTTCTCACAATAAAAGTTCATCATTTTGTCAAAAATACCGCATAAAAAAACCACTATTAAGCTACACCTTAATAGTGGTCGTATACGTATTATACGCGAAATAGTATAAAAAATGAATAGCCTTACTGAAACAATAAAGAAACAAACACAATCGAACAAATAATTCCGATTAAATCAGCAAAAAGTCCTACTTTTAATGCATCTCCCATTTTTCTAATACCAACAGCTCCAAAGTATACTGTTAATATATAAAAAGTCGTGTCTGTGCTCCCTTGCATCGTAGAAGCCAATCGCCCAATAAACGAGTCTGGCCCATATGTGGCAATTAAATCGGTCGTAATACTTAAACCAGCAGAGCCTGAAATAGGGCGTATAAGTGCTAGTGGGACAATTTCTGCTGGGACATGAATTAAATCTAACATCGGCTTCATTACAGATATCATCGCATCTAACGCTCCAGACGCCCGAAAAATTGAAATAGACACAAGCATTCCAACCATAAACGGTAAAATGGAAACTGCGATTTGAATCCCTTCTTTTCCTCCCTCAACGAACGATTCATACGTCGGAACTTTTTTTATCGTGCCATATAAAAGGATAAAACCGATTACACAAGGAATTACCCATAATGAAATTGTATTTACAATACTCATTTTTTCCGCCCCTTTCTACTCCTTCTTCTGTAAAAATAGCGGTCAATCCAAATTGCTCCGATCATAGAAAGTACTTGCGCAATGAATGTTACCCCAACAATTTCAGTAGGGTTCGCTGATTCATAAGTCATTCGAATCGAAATAACGGTAGTAGGAATTAAAGTAATAGCTGATGTATTTAATGCTAAGAACGTCACCATAGAACGGCTCGCCGAATCTTTTCCACCATTTAGCTCTTTCAGTTGTTCCATCGCTTTAATACCAAGAGGGGTTGCTGCATTACCTAATCCAAAAAAGTTCGCCATCATATTTGATAAAATAAATCCCATTGACGGGTGATCCTTCGGTATTTCCGGAAACAACCTTTTTACTATTGGCATAAAAAGTGTAACTAACTTTTTTAACAACCCTGCTTCTTCTGCAATTTTCATTAAGCCGAGCCAAAATACTAAAACACTAATAAGCCCTATACAAATTGTTACCGCATCTTTTGACCCTTCAAATACGGCTTTAGTCACTTCTTCCATCGTTCCATTTATCATAGCGTACACTATCCCTATAACTGCCATCGCTGCCCAGACGAGATTAACCATCGTTCCCAACACCTATCATGTAAGAAAAAATTTCTTTCACATTATTCCAGTACATTCCCGTTGTAGCTACTAACTTCCGTTTACTATAAAATAAATTCCGTTCTCCAACTTTCTCATTGCCAACATAAACGTCTGTCTTTCCAACCTTTACTCCATCCGTAAGTTTTGCACTTTTATCGAGTTCAACTTTTAATACTACGCTCTTTTTTTCCTCTTCAGTTAACGGTACGGAAAAACTATTTTTCGTATAAACATGATTCGCATATTTCTTTTCATTTATTTCAGCCAACGCTCCTTGTCCTAAAACTTTCGTTTGCTTGAAACGTTTAAAACCTTTATCAAATAAATTCATATGATCATCCCAATCGCTAGAAGCGCTCAAAGTTACGACAATTAGATCTAGTCCATCTTTTGATGCTGTTGTAACAAGCGTCCGTCCTGCTTTCTTCGTAAAGCCTGTTTTTCCTCCTGTTGCAAATTCATAATAAGACGTCACAAGCTTATGTTTATTTTTCCACGGATAATCCCACGAATCTGATTTATACGTTTTTGTCCCAAAAATCTTCTTAAAGGTTTCGTTCCCCATTGCATACTTCGTTAAAAGTGCCATATCATAAGCCGACGAATAATGGGATCCATCTCCGTCTAAACCATGTGGGTTTGAAAAGTGAGTATCTTTCATTCCAATTTGTTTCGCCTTTTCATTCATTAAATATACAAACCCTTCTATACTCCCTCCTACATTTTCAGCAATTACTTGTGCTGCATCATTACCAGATCTAAGCATAAGTCCGTATACTAAATCCTCTAACTTTACTTTCTGTCCAGGCTTCAAATAAATTGCTGAGCCTTCTACTCTCACTGCTTCATTACTAACCGAGACCATTTCCTTCATTTTTCCTGATTCAGCAGCTAACAAGGCAGTCATAATTTTTGTTATACTAGCAATCTTTTGTGGCTCATGCTCAGCTTTTCCGTATAATACGCGACCTGACTGTTGCTCCATTAATACAGCATTTCGAGCACTCACATTACTGTTCATCTTTGCATATGTAGGAATTGGCATAACGCTTGCGTACATAATAAGAAGCGTAATTATTACACAAATTCGTCTCATATTTCCCCCCACGTCCTTTTGGCACTTTTTGTACAAGTGTATGCTTGGCCTTTTAAAATATGAACCAAATCTCCTTCTCCTTCCAATAAAAAAGACGCAGAGAACCTGCGTCTAATACGGTGTCCATTCTATTTGTTTCGCACTTTCAAATCTTTTTTCTACATCAGGCCAATTTACAACATTCCACCAATTTTTAATATATTCATCTTTTCGATTTTGGTATTGTAAATAATACGCATGTTCCCACACATCTAGTACGAGGAGCGGTATCGTATCCCATTGTGTAAATAATTGATGAAGTGTACTCTGCAAAATTTCTAATCTTCCAGATCGTGGTACCCAAACGAGAATCGCCCATCCTGATCCTTCCACTTTAGAAGCTGCTTCTGTGAAATGTTTTTGAAAACGTAAAAAACTCCCAAAATCTTGTTCAATCTGTTGTGAAAGAGCCCCTCTTGGACTTCCGCCACCATCTTTTTTCATGTTATTCCAAAATATCGTGTGTAAGTAATGACCTGATCCATGAAAAGCTGCTTCTCTTTCCCAATGCTTAATCAAATCAAATTGATTTGTTTTTCTCGCTTCTTCCATCATCTTTTCTGCCTTATTTAATCCTTCCACGTAACTACGATGGTGTTTATCATGGTGTAACATCATAATTTCTCTAGAAATATACGGTTCTAACGCATTATACGGATAAGGTAATGGCGGGAGTGTGTGTCCTCCAATTGGAACAGCTCGTTCACTGTCCCCTCTTTCATATACTTCATATTCCTCTTCTCCCTGCACGAATACTTCCTGCAAATGATGCTGAATATGTTCTACATCATCACTTATTTCATACATAAACTCTGCATCTGTATCATACTCATGCTCTTTCATACGGTCTAATAACGTTTGAATTTTATAAGCAAGCATATGGACATCATACACTTCCATTGCACGGCTATCTAATACGTGAAGAACACTTTCACACCAGCTTTCTACTTCATGAAAGTAATCTGTAAATACACCTTGCTGACTCATGTTACACCTCCTTAATGCTATCCCCTTAAATATATTCAACGGAAATCCCTTATATAACTGTACAAAAGGAAAAGAAGCTAAGTCCCCTTAGCTTCTTTTTCGCAATTAATATTTGTGTAACATCTTTGTTTGGTAATCCGTCTCATAATATTCTAGTTCTTCACGCATCAGTTGAAATTTACCTTCTAAATTCTCCATTACTTGCTCTATAGATACAGGTGGTGTTTGTTGAAAAACGATAGAATTTTTCCCTGTATATGCAGAACGACTATTTTCATACCAATGATCGCTCTTTGGTGAAAAGAACTCTGCAATTACTTGATGATAAATCTTATACAAAATTTTCTCAGCCGCTGTTTTTCGAAACGGCTGGCTATTCAACAAAACAAAACACGCATCATGCCCTTCTTCGCAAAAAACGAGAAGACGTCTTATTGATGCTAATAACCCTTTATAATATTGCTCATTCCCTGCCGGTGTCTCTTCTAATAAAGAAGGCAACGTATGATAATTTACATAATTGGTTATCACAGTAATAACATCTTCTAAAAACATAGAAACTTGTTCTGTTTGATTTTCAACCATCAAATTAGACATTTCTTCTCTCTCCTTTGCCATTTCACGCAATTTCTACTCTTTTATTTTTATGTAATTCAGCCAATATTTCTTGTACTTTCACCACTATTTCGTCATCAAAATATTGTTGAAATTCTTCTATATTATTGAGATACAAACGTTTTTGTGCGCGAAGCTCCTGATCTTTTACTAAACAAGATATTGCTACAATATCCCGTAAATATATGTCTTGTTCTTCTACTTTACATACTGGATTTCCTTCAAAAGGAGTAATTTCTTGTAAAACTTCTTCAAAATATCGAAGGTATAAAACTGAAAAAGTTTTCTCCTTATCATTTAATATATATGTCACTTCAGATCTATTAAAAAAATCTTCTGATGTATTAGGCTTTGCTTTCTCTAATTCATATCCTGCATAACCTGTTATAATCACCTGTTTCCCCTCTCTTCCTTCTTCCACTTTATTTTAACTTAATTTTCTTATAAACAAAATATTCTTTTAAATATACCTATATAAAAAATAGCTTCCCTATACAGGAATTTACCTTTTTATTTTTCTGGAAGTTTGTCATAATAATATTATTGTCTCAGTTTTCTTATACAAGGAGAGTTGTATTTATGTCGTTTTCATGGAAACGTTTCTTACAAATCGGGAAAATAATCTTCCCATTTGTTGTGTTAACAATTGTATTCTTTCAAGCAAAAAAAGAATTAGCAGGCATTTCTTTCTTAGAAGCGATTGATACAATTAAAAACATTCCAACTGGAGGAGTCTTTTTAGCAATTACACTTGGTGCATTTGCTGTATCCACAATGTTCTTTTATGACTATGTGATGCTTCGTTACTTAAAGGCGGATATACCTGTCCAAAAGATTTTCCGTATCTCATGGATTGCTAATACTTTAAATGGGTTTATCGGATTTGGTGGTCTCGTTGGAGCTGGTATACGCACAATGCTGTATCGCCCATACATAAAAGAAAATGGCAAACTTATTAAAAGTATCGCATGGATGACAACTGCCTTTATTAACGGGTTGGCAATTCTTTCATTCCTCGGCCTTGTCGGAATATTAGACACTCGCTTTATTTTACATGAAAAGCCGTGGCTATGGCCTGTTCTTATCTTCTTTGCCCTGTTCGTCCCTATATACATTGGCTTTTCTAAACTTAAAAATAGAAAAACAAAGCAAACCGAAGAACAAGAAGAGGCAGAGAAAAATCCAACTGTTTTATACTCATTAGTCTCATTAGTCGAGTGGGTATCTGCTGGTATTGTTATGTACGTCATTTTAATATTGTTTGGAATTGATATCGAATTTCAAAAGTTTTTAGGTGTGTATGTCATTGCTGCTTTAGCTGGTGTCGTCAGTCTTGTTCCTGGTGGTCTTGGTTCATTTGACCTTGTCTTCTTAACTGGACTAGGACAATACGGCATTGATACAGGTGTATTACTGCCTGCTATGTTATTATATCGCCTCGTCTATTACATCTTACCATTCTGCATTGGTCTCATTTTTGCAGCTTTTGAAATGACTGGAGCGGCCATTAAAAAGTTTGAAGATAAGCCTTTTATTGCGCCTGCATTAGAAACAACTGGTGTTATATGGACTTTGCAGCGTGACTTTTTAGGAAAACTAGGTTCATGGGCATCTGCTGCTTTAACAGTATTTGCTGGGTTAATGGTCATTTTATCGACCATTCTACCAACAAGTATAAATCGGGCACACGCCTTACATATTCTAGCACCAAAATATCTTATTCAATTTTCTTTTAGCTTATCGCTAACATTTGGTATTCTCCTCTTAATCCTTTCACGGGGGATATATTACGGAACAAAACGTTCTTATTATATGACGATTGTTTCGTTAATTGGAGCGGCTATCTTTAATACACTAAAAGGAATTGATATTGAGGAAACATTTATTTTATTAATCGTACTCGCTGTATTATATATGCTTCGAAAAAGGTTTGTACGCGAGAAAATGGAAGTCTCAATTTCTGATATTGTAAAAGTTTTTATATTCTTATTAGTAACATTATATTCATATAAATATTTAGGGGTCTTATTTGCAAGTGCAAAAGAAGCTTTTAAACCTGATTTTGTCGTTCGTAATATTACACAAGTGAAACGAAGTGCATTAGCCTCTGCCTTTTTCGTTCCTACGTTTTTACTAATTGGCTCACTCATTGCCAATCGTTATCGAAATGAATTTCCCGGGCAACCAGCTAATGATAAAAGATTACAAAACTTTTTAGCTGAACATGGCGGAAATGTACTTAGTCATTTAGGCTTCTTAGGAGATAAACAATGCTTCTTCAGTAGTGATGGGAAAGCACTCCTTCTCTTCTCCATAACCGGGAAACGCCTTGTTGTACTAGGTGATCCAATTGGTGATTCATCATCCTATCGTACTGTGTTGCAAGAGTTTTTAGCTGAGGCCGATCGATTTGGATACATTTGCGTATTCTATCAAATCGAAAGTAAATGGATGAGTTTATACCATGATTTTGGTTATAACTTCTTTAAGCTTGGTGAAGAAGCTGTCGTTGATTTAAATACATTTACAATAACAGGAAAGAAACGCGCTGGTATGCGAGCGACTTTCAACCGTTTTGAAAGAGAAGGCTATACATTCTCTATTCATGAACCGCCATTCTCAGACGAATTATATGAAGAGTTAAGGAAAGTTTCAGATGCATGGCTCGGCGGAAAAAAAGAAAAAGGTTTTTCACTCGGATACTTCGATCGTGAGTATATTAGCCACGCGCCTATCGCTACATTATCTGACGCGGAAGGAAAAATCATCGCATTCACAACCTTTATGCCTGTATATCAAAACGGCTCATTGTCTGTTGATTTAATGCGTTATTATCCAGATGCGCCTAGCGGTATTATGGATGCAATTTTCATTCACTTATTCCACTGGGCAAAAGAAAATGACTACCACTCCTTTAATATTGGGATGGCACCACTTTCAAATGTTGGTTTATCAACACAATCTTTTTGGTCTGAACGAGTTGCTGCTGCAATCTTTAATAATGTCCGTTATACGTATAGTTTCAGCGGATTACGACACTTTAAAGAAAAATACAAACCAGCATGGAGTGGTAAATATTTAGCATTTAGGAAGAATCATTCTTTACCACTTACAATGCTCTCTGTAACAAAATTAATAGGAAAACGAAAAAACAGCTAAACATCTAGCTGTTTTTTCGTTTTTGAACTTGTACAATAAACTCCTTTTCATATTTCTTGCCATTTATATAGAAAGTTCCCCACATTTTATACGTACCTTCAGCCGGAAATGTAATGCGATATTGTAAATGCTCGTCCGTATCAACAGGCAAAGCATATAAAAAGTTTTCCCTCGTGTCATCCACAATATAGAGAGACTCCACTTCGCCTCTCTCTGCATGTAATTTCAATTTCACACCCTTTTTCGCTTGAAACTGAAATGTTAACGTCACAGGCTCATTCGGATGCAATGCACCAAATAAAAGAGAAACTTCATATTCGCCTATTTTTTTTGTAAGCACACTATCGATTGGGGTTTTCACTTTTTTCTTATTTTTCTCCTCTATTTCTTTCCCAAAATCTTTCTTAGCGAATGATTCTACGGACTTATTTTCTTCTTCATATAAAAATATTGTATACCCTTCATCTTTCGCTATTTTGGAAGATAGCTTATAGGATCCATTCCCTGCAAATGTAGGTTTCATTTGTTGTACCTGTTTTAATTGTCCATCTACAATAACTGCCCGAATTTGATCATTCACACCACGAACTTCATTATTGTTTTTATTTCGTAATTGAAACAAAATATCAACTTTCTCATTTCCCTTTCCATTTGACACATCCCATTTTACTTCCTCAACATCTCCTACTGTCCCTACGGTTTCTTGATATTTTTTTATGTAAAATCCTCCTGCTACAATTAATAGCAAAGCAACAAGTCCAATGACAAGGTTCTTCAAAATATCACCTACCATTTTTATTGTCTCTATTCATACAAAACTTCTTACATATATATTCTAGATTATGATTTATGAAATCCTTCTAGTTTGCACATATTACAAATTATAAAAAGATTTTAATTGAAAGGATTCGTAGTGTATAATGCAAATGATATTGATTTCTATCAATACATTATAAGGAGGACTTTTCATGAGTGTACATATTGAAGCAAAACAAGGTGAAATCGCTGAATCTATTCTACTACCTGGTGATCCATTACGCGCAAAATATATCGCTGAAACATTTCTAGAAGACGTTACTTGCTATAACAACGTACGTGGTATGTTAGGTTTCACTGGAACTTATAAAGGAAAACGAGTATCTGTTCAAGGTACTGGTATGGGTGTTCCTTCTATTTCTATTTATGTAAACGAATTAATCCAAAGCTACGGAGTTAAAAATTTAATTCGCGTTGGAACTTGTGGTGCGATTCAAAAAGACGTAAAAGTACGTGACGTTATTATTGCAATGACAGCTTGTACTGATTCTAATATGAACCGTTTAACATTCCCTGGTTTTGATTTTGCACCAGCTGCAAACTTTGATCTTTTAAAGAAAGCTTACGATGCAGGAACTGAAAAAGGATTACACGTTCGTGTTGGTAATGTTTTAACAGCAGATGTATTTTATCGTGAAAGCATGGACATGGTTAAAAAACTTGGGGATTACGGTGTATTAGCAGTAGAAATGGAAACAACTGCTCTTTACACATTAGCAGCGAAATATGGTGTAAATGCCTTATCTGTATTAACAGTAAGTGACCACATCTTCACTGGCGAAGAAACAACATCTGAAGAGCGTCAAACTACATTTAATGAAATGATTGAAATCGCTTTAGATGCAGCAATTCAACAATAACACACTAAAGAACTTGTCATACGTCTGGCGAGTTCTTTTTATGTGACTTTTCATAAAAAACTACTTTAGGAAGAGACAGATTTCCCCTCTCTACTTTCTTGTCATGTTTGTTATAATAAAGTGAACTTTAATCAGTTTTTTTCCATCCCCACTGATTATTAGCCCACACCAATCGGGCTTTTGCGGGATAAAGGGATCATTTACAGTATTTCTCATAAGAGGTGACGCAGTGAAAAACAGAAGTATCGTCTTTAAACTATTCTTATTAACGTCAACATTATTTACAATCATATTCCTCCTTTTTTTCCTAGGACAATCTTTATTTCTAGAGAAATTTTATATTAATAAAAAAGTAAAAACCGTTCAAACTGCTTTTGAAAAATTCATAGATAATTATGAAAAAAGCGGAAAAAGTTATGAGGAAATTAGAAAACTAAAACAAGAATTTCATGATAAAACCAATGCTGACATGCAATTTTTAGATTCTAACGGCATTATTAAAAGCGAAAACAATTTCTACATTGATGTAATTAATACTGCCAATCACAAAACGTACTCCATCCCACTCAATAATCTTTTAACACCTGAAGAATATAATAAATTTGAAAATTTAGGTTTAAAAAAAGATGGAATGATCCATGTAGCCGGATTCGTACAAGGTAATATAATAACACCACTAGAATTAACAACGAATTATAATCGATGGCGAAACGAACATGTCAATTCAGATTTCCAATCAATAAATGGTAATCCTTCTAAAAATAAACTTACAAGCCGATACAAAACTACAACTCAAATTGCTTTTACTGGTGTTATATCTAAGTTACAGCTCCCCTCAAAAGCTGAGGTTCGTCTTGCAAATGATTTTGAAACGTTACAAGCCGTTCAATCTTTTGCAGGTACTATTAGGGATGGCACTTCTAACTCCCAGCAATTAAACACTTATATATTAGATGGCGGGGAGAATATAAAAAATAGTATCTTTGTAAAACCTATTATGGAAAATGGAAAGATTACAGAATACGCTTTTGCGATAGCATCTTTACAACCTGTTAATGAAGCTATGCTCGTTTTAAAAGATTATTATGTCTATGCCTTAATCATCGTGTTTCTCGTAATTATTTTGTTATCCTTCTACTACTCAAAAATCATTGTGAAACCATTACTTAAGATTAATCGCGTTACGAAAAAAATGGCTAATTTTGATTTTAGTGAGAAATTACCAGTTACAGCAGACGATGAAATTGGCGGTCTTTCTGGTAGTATTAATACATTATCAGTAAACTTAAAAGACCGAATCGATCGATTAAATGTTGCCAATACAAAATTACAACAAGACATTGAACGTGAACGCCAATTGGAAAAGACACGAAAAGAATTCATCTCTGGTGTATCACACGAATTAAAAACACCACTCAGTGTAATTAGAAGTTTCGCCGAAGGAATTAAAGATGGTGTTAGTAAAGATACGACATATTATACAGATGTTATTTTAGAAGAAACAGAAAATATGAACAGATTAATTGTTGAAATGTTAGAATTAGCAAAATTAGAATCCGGTACGTATAAACTAGAAATGACAACATTCTCAATCGGTGAATTAATTCAACAAGTCTATACAAAGTTACTATTTAGTATGGAAGAAAAGCATTTACAAGTGAACGTCGATGTAGACTCTTCTATATTTGTTACAGCGAACCGTAGTCGTATTGAGCAAGTAGTTGTGAACTTACTGAGCAACGCCATTCGTTATACGCCTGATGGAGAAAAAATACAAGTCTCTGTTGTAGAAACGGAAGATACAGTAAAAATCGAAATTGAAAATACAGGAAATCCTATCCCAGAAGAAAGTCTTGAAAAAATTTGGGATCGCTTCTATCGTTTAGATGCATCTCGTAGCCGTCATACGGGAGGTACCGGCCTGGGATTATCTATTGTTAAAAATATTTTAGACCTCCATCATGCCGAGTACGGTGTATATAATACGACTAATAGTGTTGTATTCTATTTTAATTTACAAAAAGTAAAAGAAGTCAAATAATTTGTCTTAATTTCACTAGGAGTTCACATGAAATTCACACTCTCCCTTTATAGTAAGAAACAAGTTAATCCTTTCCTTTACACATATAAAAGAGGAGAGTGCGTGAAATGAAACAAGCAGGACAACCTATTCAAAATGAAAAACAATTAGAAACTATCAAAAATATACTTTTACAATCTTCGAAACGTGATGGCTTATTATTCGTATTAGCTGTAAATTCTGGTTTAAAGGTAAGTGAAATCTTACAGCTAAAAGTTAATGATGTAATTGATGAAAATGAAAATGTTCGCCATTCCATTTTATTCTACAATGAAAAAGTAAAGAAACATAAATGGTTTGCTGTAAATGAAGACTTACAGCACGCAATCGAAGACTACATGAAAGAACGTAAAACTTGGAAACGTAATGAGCCATTATTAAAGTCTCAAAAAGGAACAAAATCTATTACGAGACAACATGCATGGTACATTTTAAACAAAGCTGCAAAAGAAGTTGGATTAGAAGGGATTAGCTCACATACACTTCGAAAAACTTGGGGCTATTGTGCATACAAATCAGGTGTTGACATTGCATTTTTACAACACTTCTTTGATCATAGTACTCCATCAAAAACTTTAAAGTATATCGGTATTGCATAATAATTTTTATACATAAAAAAGGTTACCATTTATAGTTTTGGTAACCTTTTTTATGTTTCACATCCACTTCTCTTGTCTCTCCTATACTGTAGTGGTACTCTAATAGTAAGGGGGAGAAATTATGAACACATTAACAATTGAATTACCACAAGAAACGGCTGAAAAACTTGATTTATTAAGACAAGCTTATGAAAAGAAAACAGGTGCTACCATTTCTGAGAGCACTCTTGTTCAAACACTTATCTCAAAAGAATTTATCCAAGCGATAACTCCATTTGATTTACAACAATTCATCACTGGAAAAGAACAGCATTAATCGCTGTTCTTTTTTTATTGGTATTCAAAATATATAAAGTTTTTTATTTATTTTCCGAAAAACCATTGACAATGATAATGATAACCATTATCATTTATTACGAAGCCAACAATTGATGAATCAACCAAACGCTCAGTAACATTGTTACCCCTCTTTTTCATATAGAAAGGCACTGTACATTCCCCCTGTTTGTACAGTGCCTTTCTTGTTTTATTATTCAAACAAATTTAATTGCTCAGGTTTTGGCTCACCATATGTAATGTTCATCATTTTCATAAGCTGCTTCGCATTATCTGCGGCATCCCCACCTGAATTGTTGTTAAATAATACGTATATTTCCTTTGTCTTCTCTTTTAATTGTTCTAGTCGTTCTACCCATTCTTCCAATTCTTTATTGTTGTAACGATATAAACAGCGAACCGCCCTCCAATTTTCCCCTTTATCAAGCCAGCCATGAACATTCCGACCATGAAAACGTATTAACGCCATGTCTGAATTCGTTACTTCTAACACGAGCGGTACCGAGCCTATTCCTGCCTGCGGCTCATCACAAATTGTATGAATCCATTTCTCCTGTTCTAAAAACTGTACCGTCTTATCTCTCATTTTCGGATAAAACCATGTTTGATTTCGAAATTCTATTGCGCACGGTAAACCTTCCATTTTTTCTTTCGTATATCGAAGGAAATCTACATTTTTCTTTTTGCAATCAAACCATGGTGGAAATTGAAATAAAATCGTTTTTAACTTATTCGCTTCTATTAAAGGAAGAATAGATTGTTTATATACATCAAACATCTCATCAAACGTAGAAAAAGGAATTTCCCCTTTCATGTGCCCTGTCATTCCTTGATATGCTTTTACGATAAATGAAAAATCTTTTGGTGTTTCCATCGCCCATTTCGTATAATTTCGTGCAGGCTGCATCGCATAAAATGAACTATCTACTTCCACAATGGGAAAATGCTCACTATATGTTCGTAATTTATTTCTATTTTCATAGGGATCTATATATAAAGAATCATGATCTCCCCACCCTGTGACTCCAATGAAAAGCAAACATATCCCTCCCTTTCTACCTTCATCTTACATTCATTCCACTTACTCCCTAACCCCTTCGGCTAATCGATTTCATTCAGTAGCCCTTTCTTTAAGAGTATCCGTATAAAAGTATGATATACTAAATGGAAGAATTTTTAAATTGAGGGGTTATTTATTTATGCTTCCAAACGACGCTATTGTATCTCATAAAAAACGAATAGAAGAACTAGAAAATAAAGTACGTTTTTATGAAGAACTTGTGGATCAATTACCACACCATTTCACATATAAAAATCCACATATTGGTTTACAAATAAAAAAAACACGAACAACTCATTCTATTCAAAATATACGTAAAGAGAATAAAGAAGCTGATTTTCAACTTACTTGCGATTCATTATTTTTATTTGAACAACTCGAAAAACACTTTGTTCATATTTTTGATGCTTTTTCACATCATGTAACCTTTATTGATAGTAAAGGGAATATTACTTTATGTAATCAAGCTGCTGCAGATGATTTTGGCGTAATACGAAACGAAATAATCGGCAAGCCAATTCAGCAGTTATTAAACTTACCAGAAGAAAAAATTAAAGCTATCGAAACATTAAAAACAGGAACCGAAATATATAATGAAGAAGTTTTAGACAAAAATTATGGCATTATAAATAACCGAATTATTCGTGATTATAATGGAGAGATTTTTAGAGTTATTAGCGCCTTTCACTACTTAAACACAGAACGTGATGCAGAGAAATTTTCATTAGCAGGGAGAATTGCAGCTGGGATTGCACACGAAGTACGCAACCCACTTACAACCGTACGAGGATACTTACAATTTTTACAAGAGAGCGTTTCTTCATCAAATAAAGACTTATTTGAAAATTTATTGATTCCTGAATTAGACCGTGCAAATAGTATTATTACAAAGTTTTTATCTATTTCAAAAACACGTGAATTTACAAGGGAACCGTTTTCTATTAATACATTTTTACGTGAATATATTCAGCAGTTACTCGCTAGTGAAGTCTTTTTACACAACATTTCGATTGACTATGATTTTTCTACCGAATTAGATGATGTGTTAGTCAATATGGATCGTCATGAACTTGTACAAGTTTTTTTAAACTTATTTCAAAATGCTGTCGATGCCCAAGGCGAGAAACCTCTTTCTATTCAAATCTCTAGTTATCGCCTAGATAATTTTGTTCGGATTACTTTCACAGATAACGGGACTGGTATTCCTCCAGCTATTCAAGAATATATCTTTGATCCGTTCTTCTCAACAAAAGACTCTGGAACAGGACTAGGCTTATCAGTAACGAAGAAAATCATTCAAAATCACAACGGGACATTAAAATTGGCTAGTAATCACAATGGGACAACTTTCACGATTTCTATTCCCATTTTACCTAAAACAAACCTTGAAAGAATGAATCAGTACAAATGATAAACTATTTCATAAACTACACGCCAATCGCTAAGTTATTCAAAATTAATTGCTGTGCTACCGATAAACTCGTTAAGCTCATTGCAGAAATTCAAGCTATCTTAGTTCAGTATGGATCTGGATATCTAGGTGGTGGTACTACAGGGGCTACGGGACCTCAAAGGGCTCAAGGACCGGCTGGCGCTCAAGGACCTCAAGGTATTTCAAGGACCAGCTGGTTCTCAAGGGGCTACGGGTGCCCAAGGGCCTCAAGAGGTATTCAAGGACCGGCTGGTACTCCAATTCCTGTAACTATAGCTGCAATAGGAAACTCAAACCCTCAAACTATATCACCTGGGAAGAATATTCAATTTAATCAAGTTTTCGAATTAAACAATATTAATTTTAATGATACTTCAGATACTTTAACAATTTTAGAAACAGGCGTATAAGCATATTTTTATAGTAATATACTTCGTTTGACTGTGTATTAAATCTCTCTTTATATAGAAAGGAGCACTTATTTGGGAGGATAAGTGCTCCTTCTTTACGTTTCTTTACCTCAAATTTACTCTATCTTAATCCTCATTTTGTATGATAAATAGTGAAGTCAAAGATATGAAAGAGGGATGAAAATGAGAGTTATATCACTAATACGCATTTGGATTGGTCTTATGGTATGCATTATTTTATGTGTAGGATTTTTTTTAACTCTAAAATATTCCACTGTATCAAAAGCAGATAGAAAAACAGTTCCATACGAACTTCTGTATACAAAGCAAAATAGTGTCCCTTATTCTTCTTACACTCATAACGAAAAAAAGGTTATAACAGGAATGCTTATTACAAAAGCTTCTAGTTACGAAAACCTACTTCAAATTGCTGAAACAATTAAAGATCAGTATAAAAATAAAGACATTGATGAAATCACCCTTTCCATCCATAATGAAAATAATGGTGATTATGAAGAAGAATTGCCTTATGAACCTATTAGTAAGGGAAAAATAATCGTCACATACGATTCTCAATCTTTTGGTAGTACAAATGTTACACTTAACGAGTAATATCACTTATCCCGATTGGTTTGAGCTAATAACCAGTAGGAATGAACAAAATCCAACTGATTATTACTCTACTTGATTATCCACAGAAAAAAGAGGCGAATCTTGTTATTCGCCTCTTTCTTTTACCAAAATGATGGAATCCACTCTTTTACTTTATCAAACCACTCTTGCTGCTCTTGTTTTCTTTGTTGTTCCTCTTCTTTCCTTCGCTTCTCTTCTTCTTTTCTGCGTTTTTCCTCTTGAATTGTTTGCAATTGTTTTTTGTATTCAGCCTCAGGTATGAGCGATAACTGAAATGCTTTTTGAGCTGGATTCGCATTTGCTTTTTTCATAATATCTCGGAACATCGTCGTCGTAATTTGACTCCCTCCCGGAATATAATGCTCACTATCCGTTTTATCATACCCTACCCAAATCGCACCTACTAAATCTGGCGTATATCCAACAAACCATGAATCCTTCGCACCAGCACTTGGCCCATTTACAAGTTGAGTCGTCCCAGTTTTTCCTGCTGTATCAATATTATTAACTTTCGCTTTTTCACCAGTTCCTTTTTCGACAACACCTTTCAATAAGTATGTCATCTTTTGAGCAATTTTCTCGCTCGTCACACGTGTCTCTTTCTTATACCATTTTCCAATGGTTTCACCTTCAGCATTTTGTATCTCTCTAATTGCATGAGCTTCCACTTGAACACCATCATTTGCCAACGCACTGTATGCTTGAGCCATTACAAATGGAGAAGTCCCCACATGCATCCCGCCTAAAGCAATCGGATACGTACGATCTTCTGGTTCTAACGGAATACCAAATCGCTCTAAAGAGTTCAACCCTTTGTCTAATCCTATTTGTTCTAATAGCCAAACAGCCGAAACGTTGTATGACTTTGCCACCGCTTCATACATTGTCACATCACCGTGAAAAGTATGATCACTATTTTGCGGTTTATATTCTTTAATATTAAATGGTTCGTCTTTTAATATATCGTATACTTCATACCCCTGTTCTAGAGCTGGTACATACACAGCAAGAGGCTTTAATGTTGATCCTGGTTGTCTTTTTAATTGGGTTGCATGGTTAAACTGTAAAAACTGATACGGTCCTCTGCCCCCAACTAAAGCTGGAACACCACCTGTTTTTGGATTTATAAGAACTACACCTGTTTGCATAAGCTGATCTGAGCCACTATCTTTGAAATAACTATCATTATTTACAACATCCTCTACAGCCTGTTGTTTTTTCGGATCAAGCTCTGTATAAATACGATAACCACCTGCTAAAATTTCATTTTGTGTCAATTCATACTTATCCATCGCTTCTCTAACAATATAGTCTACATATTGAGAGTATTTCCCTTTATATTTGTCATCAACACCACGTCTTAATACAAGGCCTGTCTCTTTTTCTTTCTTGTACTGTTCTTCAGAAATATATCCTTGTTCTTTCATTAAACCTAGTACGACATTACGTCGTTCAATTGATTTATTAAAGTTTTTATAAGGCGAATACGCAGACGGTGCTTTAATCAAGCCCGCAATCGTTGCAGCCTCTGAAATTGTTAAATCCTTTACATCCTTATCAAAATAAGATTTAGCTGCTTTTTTTATCCCCCAAGCACCTTCACCAAAATAAATTTGATTCATATACATTTCAATAATTTCATCTTTTGTATAAGTACGTTCTATTTTTTTTGTTAGAAAATATTCCTTTATTTTACGCGAGTATGTGCGGTCTTGTGTCAAAAACACATTTTTCGCAAGTTGTTGTGTAATTGTACTTCCGCCTGCCACAACTTCTCCTGCTGTGAGATTTTTAAAAACTGCACTGATAATTCCACTATAATAAATACCGCGATGGTTAAAAAATTCCTTATCCTCTACAGCAACAATTGCCTGAACCATAATGTCAGGAATATCTTTCCTTTTAACACCTTCTGTTTTAGAAGAAGCTAATTTGGTCGCAACTTCATTATTTGCATCGTAAATTAAAGTTGGTTGTGGAACTGCTTGTTTTAATTCAGATATGTCTTGAATGGAAATTATTATATTTATAACTACAAATATAATAGCGAGCAAACTTCCTAATACAATTAATGAATTACGAAGTTTCTTCCTCTTATTGAACCACTCAAGCATTTTTTTAAAGTGAGTGTTCTTCAATTTCATTCGTTCACTTCCTTCGTTTGTTTACACTCTTCTTTTCAAAAGGAAGAATATACCTCCTTTTAAATTTATTATAATAACGTAGTGGTTCCTATAGTGTAAAGCTTTTCTTTCACATTCATACTTTTTGCAAGAAAAGGACATTCTACAAGTAAGATATTCCTTATTGAATATTAATATTATTAATACAACAATGAGAGTTATGTTAAGTTTTTGTAAACTTTTCGATAAAATGTTTTAAAAAACGACAGTTTTTTGTTAGAATTGATTAGCCAATATATTTTACATATATTACTTTTGTGGGGGTAACAATAATGGTCTTTAAATCAAAAAAAGATAAATTTTCTGAAATGCTAATGAATGTTTCCGAAAATTTAAAAGAAGGCGCGCAGTTTTTCGTGGAGTATAAAATTAAAAATGCTAGCGATTTAAAAGAGTTTTCTATGCGCATGAAAGAGTATGAGTCAAAAGGTGACTCATTCATTCACGAAATCATTATGGAGCTAAACAAAGCGTTTATTACTCCTATTGAACGTGAGGACATCCTACAACTTGCAATGAGTATGGATGATGTATTAGATGGATTAGATCACAGTGCTGGTCTATTCGAAATGTATTCTATTACAGAAGCTGATGAATACATGATTAAATTCGTTGAAGCAATCAATCAATGTGCGATTGAGATTGCAAACTCTGTTGAATTAATGTCTAACAAAAAATTAGTCGACATTCGTACAAATGCGATTAAGATTAAGGATTACGAGTCACAATGTGATGATATTCGCCGTCATGCGATTAAGCACTTATTCTCTCGTGAACAAGATCCGATTAAGATTATTCAATATAAAGAGATTTACGAAGAGCTTGAAGAAGTAGCAGATAGCTGCCAAAGCGTTGCAAACGTATTAGAAACAATTATTATGAAGAACGCGTAAGGAGTTTGATCATGGATACACTCTTGATACTGACCGTTTTAGTAGTCATTTGCGCTTTAGCTTTTGACTTTATCAATGGATTTCACGATACAGCAAACGCTATTGCAACGGCTGTTTCAACGAAAGCTCTAAAGCCTAGACATGCAATTATTATGGCAGCTCTTATGAATTTTGTAGGTGCGATGACATTTACAGGTGTAGCAAAAACTATTACAAAAGATATCGTTGACCCATTTGCTTTACCTAATGGTTCTCTTGTAATTTTAGCTGCTTTGCTTGCGGCAATAGCATGGAATTTAATCACTTGGTACTATGGTATTCCAAGTAGTTCTTCGCATGCAATCATTGGCTCGATCGCAGGCGCAGCAATCGCTGCTGCTGGTTTTAGTTCATTAAACTTTAAAGGGTTCATAAAAATTCTTGAAGCTTTAATCATTTCACCGATTATCGCTTTTGTTATTGGTTATATCGTATACAGTATTTTTAAAGTCGTCTTTAAAAACTTTAACTTAACGAAAACGAACAAAAACTTCCGTATATTCCAAATTTTTACTGCAGCATTGCAAGCTTTTACACACGGTACGAATGATGCACAAAAAGCAATGGGAATCATTACGATGGCTCTTATGGCCAATAACTATCATACTTCTGACGAAATCCCTTTCTGGGTACAATTAGCCTGTGCAACTGCAATGGGTCTTGGTACTTCTGTCGGTGGATGGAAAATTATTAAAACTGTCGGTGGACAAATTATGAAAATTCGTCCTGTAAATGGTGTAGCTGCCGATTTATCATCATCACTTGTTATTTTTGGCGCAACATTCATTCACTTACCAGTTAGTACAACGCACGTTATCTCTTCTTCTATTTTAGGGGTTGGTGCTTCTCACCGTGTGAAAGGTGTAAAATGGGGAACTGCTAAACGTATGTTAATTACATGGGTAATTACACTTCCTATTTCAGCTTCTTTAGCTGCTTTATTTTACTCTTTATTACACTTAATCTTTTAATTAAAAGTCGTCTTCCTGATTTATCTAGGAAGACGACTTTTTTGTGAACAACCCTATTTCTTATTAAAAAGCGTGTATAATAATTGGTGGATAAGTTATTTAGAGGAGTTGGAAAGTTTGGAATACATCATGTTACTTTGCATCGGACTAATCGCCGGGACGGTCGGGAGCCTAGTTGGACTCGGAGGCGGAATTATTATTGTTCCATTATTAATTGGATTACACAGTTTATCCCCACAACTCGCAGTGGGAACTTCTATGGTAACAGTCGTTTTTACAGGACTGTCTTCCACCCTTACTTACATGAAACATAAGCGAGTAGATTACAAAAGTGGACTTATTTTATTTATCGGGAGCGGCCCTGGTGGTATTATCGGATCATGGGCGAACAAGTTTTTAAACCAAGATACATTTTCTTTATATTTTGGGTTGTTCCTTATTTTCGTCTCAATTCTTCTTATGTTACGAGACAAATTAAAACCTCTTTCCTTATCAAATATGACTGTAATTAAGCGTTCTTTTACAGATAACGAAGGAAATACTGTAAACTATCAATTCCCACCGCTCCTCGCTATCTTTATTGCCTTTATAGTTGGATTTATTTCTGGTTTATTTGGAATTGGCGGTGGCGCCTTACTTGTTCCAGCGATGATGCTCCTGTTTGCATTCCCAGCACACATTGCTGTAGCAACTTCGATGTTTATCGTATTTCTATCAGCAATTGTAAGTTCTGCAACTCATATCTCCCTGGGAAATGTTAGCTGGATTTATGCATTAATCCTTATTCCTGGTGCGTGGATTGGCGGAAAAATCGGGGCTTATATTAATACAAAACTTAGTGGTAAAGCAGTAATTAATTTATTACGTATTACATTAATGATTCTTGGAACTAGATTAATCATTACGTCCCTTTTATAACGCGTTCTTTTTAGAATGCGTTTTTTCTTATACACATGAATATAAAAACGTTCCAAGGAGAACAAGTAAAATGAGACAAACACCTAATAGCATAAAATTTGAAATATGTACGTTCCTCAAGTTGACCACTCCTATAGCTACGACTGTTACCTTAATGATAGCGAAAAAATAGTTCACTTGCAGTTACAAAGTGTTAACAATGCAAAATCATTTATTACAAATCTTATCCATATATTTCATTTCTTTGTATAATCTATCGATTCAATAAAAAAAGATGTCATATTGACATCTTTTTAGTGAAGAAGTGACCATCCCATAAAGTCCTCATGTACTTGGCACGCCCTCTTATCATTTCGATCATATAATTCAGCATAACTATCGGTTTCTTCATCATAGGCCATTGTATAAATAATTTGGCCGTCTATTTCAACGGATAGAACAACTCCACCTTTCATCTCTTCCACATGAATGATAGCATTCGCCGGAATTCTCATATCCGTCATCTTCATCGCATCTAACAATATACTAAACCCCCTACAGCGTATTCATTGCTAGTACTATTACACACTAAATAGTATACTACTGTAATAGCATACATTTCGTCAATGAAATTGCTGTTTAAATAGCATATTGTCTTTATACATATAAGCTAAAATAGAAGAAATAGAAATGTTTAAATGGGGGGCTAACATTGATTCTACACAAGGGAGACGTACTATTCCGTCAAGGCGAAGACGGTCCTTTATATTTTATTAAATCCGGTTTATTAAAAGTAGTGAGACTACAAGAAGATGGAACACCATTTTTATTTAACATTATCGTTCCAGGTGAAACAATACCTCACCATTCATTAATTTCACCGAAAGAATATCACGGTACAGCCATCGCTTTAATAAAAACCGAGGTAGAACCTATTATGAGTAGCGAATGGTACGATAAACTTCAGGCAAATCCTGAATCATATGCCAATATCGCTATGCAATTGCAATCAAAATTAAGAATGATGCAACAACGTATTGATCAATTAACAACAGTCTCTCCGAAAGAGCGCCTTCATCGTTTACAAGAGTGGTTTACCTTATATTTAGGTGATATCCCTATTTATGAAATATTAACGCAAAGTGAAATTGGTCAACTGATAGGTGTACGCCGTGAAACAGTAAATCGATTATTAAGAGAACAAGCAAAAAACGAGGTAAAATAATACCTCGTTTTTTGCTTGTTCAAGTTCCCACTATTGTAAGCTTGCTGCTGGACCGAAAAATTCATAATGAATGTGCTCTTGTTTCACACCTAAATCAGTTAATATAGCGTTTATATGCTTCATAAACGGCACCGGACCACAGAAATAAAATTCTGCTTCAGTTGTCGGAATAATAGATTGTAACCATTCGCCTTCAATGAAGCCTTCCTTATCAAAGTTCTTCATTTCTAAGTCTTTTTCAGTCGGTGCAGAATAGCAAGTGTATGCTTTAACTTGTTCGCATTCATTATCTACTGCCTCAACATGTTCCTTCATTGCATGTGTATTACTATTGAGCGCTGCATGAACAAAATATACACTACGTTTTGAGTCTTGTTCAATTAACGTATTTAGCATACTCATCATAGGTGTAATACCTACTCCACCACTAATTAGTACAACAGGTAATGTTGAATTCATATTTAATACGAAATCTCCCGCTGGTGCACTTACTGGTAACATATCGCCTTCTTTTACATGATTATGTAAGTAATTGGATACTTTACCATCTGGTGTATCTACACCTTTTTCTTTCTTTACACTAATACGATAATATTCTTTTCCAGGAGCATCAGATAAGCTATATTGACGATTATGTGTATATGTTTCACCTTCGATATTGATTTGAACCGTTACATATTGTCCTGGGATGAATGAAGAAACTTTCCCACCATCTTCAGGTTTTAAATAAAATGACGTAATAACATCGCTTTCCTTCACTTTTTTAACAACTACAAAGTTACGGAAATCTTTCCAGCCACCTTCTTTATGTGCCGCTTCTTCATACATCTCTGCTTCAATGCTAATAAATGCATCCGCAATGACACCATAAGCTTCTCCCCATGCATTTAAAACTTCATCAGGTGCACCTGCAACCTCTTTAATTGCACGTAATAAACATGTACCTACAATCGGATAATGCTCTGCTTTAATACCTAAACTTCTATGCTTATGACCAATTTGTTTTACAACTGGAATAATGGCTTCTAAATTATCAATGTACGTTGCAGCTGCGTAAACAGCATTCGCTAACGCTTGTTGTTGTCTTCCCTTTTTCTGATTTGTATGGTTGAAAATATTCAATAACTCCGGATGCTCCGAAAATAAAATTTCATAAAATCTCGTTGTAATTTCAACGCCTTTTTCTTGTAATAATGGTACTGTTGATTTTACGATTTCAATTGTTTTTTCACTTAACATTGTATCCCACTCCTCTATTTCCTTAACTGCTTTTAGTGTAACTGAATTAAATCCTACATATTGTGATTTTAATCACTATTAACACGGTGTTTTTGTGAAAAATATATGAACATTTCACTTACAAAAGAAAATAAGCTAACTAGAATGCTAGCTTATTATTTTGCTTGTATAGCTTGTTCAATTACCTTTATATCTTTCCCATCTCCAAACTCTGTATACCCCCAGATGTTCGTTTCACCTCTATATTTATTTACGATAATATCTAAGTCATGGTATACACGATGTGCATAAACTACATACTCAATATTTTGGAGTTCCACACCTTTTTTTACAATTTCATAACTTCTATTTACATCGCGTTTTATTTTTTCATTTTTTATTTCTGTATGTATATTTTTTAAAGTTGATTCTTGTTCTTGAAACCATTGTTTAAATTGGTTCCAGTCCCCATCTGTATAATTCTCTGCCTTACCATAGTTTAAGAAATTATTGTAACTCTCATGTGTCGTACGAATAAAATCAAGCACTTTCGTCTCTTCTTGCACATCTTCTATTTGAGCCGTTGTACTTACCTCAGCGGGCTTATCCGCATAATGTAATAACACCTTCATAAGACTATAACTCGCAATACCCATTACGATAATAATCCCGAACACACTTAACAATTTCTTCATATACAGAACTCCTTCTCTACTTGGAATATTACAATATAGTACTACATTTGTAACATTCTCTCGTAGAATTATAATTCCTATATAAATCCTTCTTATTATTTCGACACTATTTTTCTACAAACTTCTCTGTGGTAAATGTTCTTGTAAAACAATATACCCTTCATAAGCTGTGTAACCAAGTATAGCCATTAATCCAATATAACAAGCAAATACTGTCCATTTCGTCTTCATATCCACTTTATAATAGTTTTCTTGTTGTCTCTTTTCTGTCTCCCATTCCTGTAATTTTCTTTCTGACATTTCAAACGCTTCTCTTATATGGATCGTATGCGTCTCTTTCTCATCTTCATACGGAACGTAATCAAGTGGTTCAAACTTTGGTAAAAGATACTCTAACACTTCCATTTTTTGAAGCTCTCCTATTTTTAATTCTTTTTCACGCTCTCTTTGCCTTAATCCATTCATTTCATGATGCATCATATATATAGTTCGATGTGCCGCACCAGTTTCTTTTAATTCCTCTTCAAGCTTATCAATATATTCTTTCATTCCATCCATTCTATGGCCTAATTCCTTAATCGGCTCGTCTCTCTTTATAACTCTATATAACTCCATACAGCCGATAATAACAATAAATCCTCCTAAAATGCTTTTAAAATAAATGGAATAACCTAACAATAAAACAAGCCCTGCTCCCCAAATTTTCGTACTCACAACTGAAATAATTCGGCCACCATCTAACGGTGAAACTGGAATCAAATTAAAGAAATTAATCATACTTCCAAGTAAAATAATGAGCGCCCAAAACGGCTCTTTCGTTATTATATAAAGTGGGATTGCAGGTAAAAAGGAAAGCAATCCGAACAGAGGTCCCATATAGGCAATATAGGCTTCATCCTTTGCATTTTTTGGCATCTCTTTCATCCCAATCAAGGCCCCCATAAATGGAATAAAAATCGCCGGCGATGTTGGTATACCTTTTCTTTTCGCAGCCCACAAATGTCCCATCTCATGAACAAATAGCAAATAAATAAGTGCTACCCCAAATTTCCATCCATATATAACTGCGTATGCACCAAGCGATAGAAACATACTAAATACGGTTGAAAACTTTGCTAATTTAAAAATTGCAAATATCCACTTTAACTTAGAGAGTAAAAATAGCCCTATTGCTACAATAATTCCCCATAACCCTTTTTTATTATTTTTCATATTCCTCTCCTTTATCTCTCATTAATGAATCATATTCATTCATCAAAGCTTGTTCTTTTCTCTATTATGACATATTTTTTTCTATTGTTAGAAATAATGTTTATTTAATCCATTTTTAGCCAAAAATATAAATAAAAGGAGGTGCACACCATTGAATTTACAATCTCTCATAATAGGCGCTCTATCGTTTTTAGCTTCAACTCTTATTTTTTATACCGTTAGTTACGTATTATTATTAGATTTGTTGCCCAATCACGTATTTATTGCCCTTATCATCCTTTCCGCTCTTATGATTTCTTTTCTTATTACACGAAAATCAATGAATGAGCCATCTGCAAAAGTAAAGTAATAGAGAGGGGTGTTTTCCCCTCTCTATTATCATTTCCTAGGAAAGGCCATATGGACTTGACGTGTTTATATTCCTCTCAATCCGTAAGAACTAATTAAAGTTTCATTTTATCTTTGTAAATTCATTTTTTCACCATACTCTTTAACAATTTGAATGATATTTTGAAAAACACCTATTTTTTCTTTTTTACTATTAAATATTTTCAAATCATAATTTTCATAATATGTTTCTAATGACTTTAATTGTGATTCTGAAGCATCTTGTATCGGAACAGTAGCATGCAATTCATACTGTTTATACCCTTCCTTTACCTTTTCACCTAAAATTTTTTCACTCTCTTTTGCTCCAATTAATTTTTGAACTTTTTCTGGGAAAATGACTTGCAAATAATATTCTTGTTCCTTCTCTAGCTTGTTGTATAATGATTGTGAAATCGTATACTGTACCGTATAATTCACTTTTTGATTGCCCGCTTTAATATGGAACGCGGTAATCTGCAAATCTTTTTTTGTTATTTCCGTTAACGGACCTACCTGCATCTCATCTTCTTTTTGTTCTGAAACATTTGGAAATATAGCCAAAAGCTTTTCCGTATCTTTTTTATTCAGCATATACATAGCTTTCTTATGTTGTACCCATCCTCGTCTATCTTCTCCTCTTAGCCATGCATAATATGTTTCTTTTTTCCCATCTCTACTAATTTGTATTTCATATTCAGGTTCACCGAAGCTACCTGTTATTTCTTGTTTCTCAGCTTTATCCATAATATCTATTACTATTTTAGCTTCTGATTCCTGTAACTTTTTCTCTTTATGTTTTTTTTGTATAACGGTTACCCCTATGGTTTCTTTCACTTCGTTCACCGTCTCCTCCACTTTTTTTGTTTCTTTTTTTTGCTCCATTTGACTACAAGAAGCTAGTAACATAGCAAATAACAACAATACATATTTCCTTTTCAACTTAATCCTCCTTTTACAATAAGAAATTCTTATAATCTTCATATAAAAAACAAAAACGTGAAACACTATAAAATAAGCTATACTAAGCATTGAAAGGAGGTCTTTTTCATGTCCATTAATTTTCACGATGCAAATAATAAATACACATACGCACAGCGAAACGCCCATATTTCTTGGAGAGAAATGATAAAAAATATTACAAATATACAAAACAAGCAAATAATTGATATCGGCTGTGGCGGTGGGATTTATACGAAAGAACTTGCTCATATGGGAGCCAAAAGTGTTGTTGGACTTGATTTTTCAAGAGAAATATTACAAGCCGCAAAAGAAAATTGTAGCGGCGTTCCAAATATTTCATTCATTCAAGGTGATGCACATAGTATCCCCTATCCTAATGAAACATTCGACCTTGTTATTTCGCGCGCAGTGATTCATCATTTACAAGACATTCCTACATTTCTACGTGAAGCTTCCCGTATATTAAAGAAAAACGGTGTACTTATTTTACAAGACAGAACTATTGAAGATTGTACAATTCCCGGAAGTCCCGAACACATTCGCGGATATTTTTTCTCAGCATTTCCAAAACTCATTGAAACCGAATCAAATAGAAGGCCAAAAACTAACACTATACAGCAAGAATTACAAAAATATTCTCTTCGTGTATTCCCTACTCAAACACAATGGGAAATACGAAAAATACATGATTCTGTAGAAGCATTGCTACAGGATTTATCTCCTCGAACGGGTCGATCCATTCTATACGAATTAACAGATTATGAACTTTCTCAACTTCTACACCAAATTCAAATCGCATTACAAAACGTCTCTCCTATTATCGAAAGAGATCGTTGGACAATTTGGAGCGCCATGAAATTGTAAGGAAGGAAGCCTCACAAAATAATGTGAGGCTTCCTTCTTTCATAATCTAATTTTGCAACACTCTTGATATCCTCCACTTCTGGCCTGTGCACTTCCACACTTCGGACATACTAAATATCTAGACTGATTTGTCAACAAACTACCTTTTTGAAAGAGTAAAACTTCTGCTTGTTTAAACGAACGCGAATAATATAACCACATAAAACCAATTATAGCAATAATGCCAAATAATACTCCCATCGCAAGCATTTCAGTCACCTCTTTTGGTTTGTTCTTTCCAGCAAGTGGATTGTTGTATTATTCTCTATAAATTCAACTAATCCCTTCTTCACTCCTATAAATATCAATTTTCTCCACAATTTTTACAATTACCTACAAATTTTCACTTCTCTTTTACAAGATCATTTTAGAAATCTATTCCCTTCAAGTAGTTTATGTAATCGACTACATTTCAATATCCAAATGAACACAAAAAAATATGTTGACTTTCTAAAAAAATCATGTGACAATACTGTCAGAATACTTAAATAAAAATTCATTGACGAGAACGAGTACGTTATAGAACTGTTCCCCAGAGAGTTGGCGATTTGCTGCAAGCCAACGTTCAGCGCGTAACCGAAAATCATCTCCGAGAAGTAGAACCGAATTTCACAGTAAGTTCTTACCGGCTGTCCACCGTTACAAGGAACACGTATCATGTTGTACGTTGCAAAGCCGTATACATATAGATCTATTTCTACATGTATAAATTAGGGTGGTATCGCGGGTAAATATAACTCGTCCCTTTCTTGAGGGACGAGTTTTTTGTGTTCTCACAAATGAATTTAAAAAAAGGAGGAAAAAACAATGAACACTGTATCAAAAAAACATATTTTTTCCACGGGTCTTATGCTATTTTCTTTATTTTTTGGGGCAGGTAATTTAATTTTCCCTCCCATGCTTGGACAAAATGCTGGTGAAAACTTTTGGCCGGCAATGATTGGATTTTTACTAACAGGAGTCGGCTTACCATTATTAACTGTTATTGCTATTTCTTTATCAGGAAATGGCATGCAACAACTTGCAAGTCATGTTCACCCATTATTCGGAATCTTCTTTACTGTAGTTGTATACATTGCAATCGGTCCATCTATGGGCATTCCGCGCGTCGCTAACGTCGCTTATGAAATGGGAATTAGTTCTTTCTTGCCTGAAACGATTCGTTCTAGCAGCCTAGCGCTATTTTTATACACAGTCATCTTCTTTGCTATCGTATTTTGGCTTAGTTTAAATCCTTCTAAGCTCGTCGACCGTATCGGAAATATATTAACACCTATTTTATTATTCTCTATTTTCTTATTATTTGTTAAAAGTGTATTTACACCACTCGGGCAATCAGGACCAGCAATGCAAGAGTATCAAACTTCTCCACTCTTCAAAGGTTTCATGGAAGGATACTTAACGATGGATACCATTTCAGCACTTGCATTTGGCATTATCGTTGTAAATGCCATTCGTTCTAAAGGTGTGAATGATCGCAAATCCATTGCCATCGCAACAGCAAAAGCAGGGCTAATTGCCGCTACTGGGCTCGTACTTGTATATGGTGCACTTGGCTGGCTAGGTGCGACTAGCGTCTCTCTCGGATACGCAAAAAATGGTGGACAGCTGCTTACTGTTATCGTGCAGCAACTACTTGGTCCATCTGGTCTGCTTCTACTATCACTTATCGTTACACTCGCTTGCCTAACGACATGCGTTGGACTTGTATCTGCATGCAGTCAATATTTCTCAACATTATTGACAAAATTTTCATACAAAATGTTTGCAAGTATCATTTGCTTTTTAGGACTACTAGTTGCCAACTTAGGTTTAACAAAACTTATTACAATCTCTCTTCCTATTTTACTTGTTGTATATCCAATTGCGATTGTACTCGTTCTACTATCGCTACTTCATAAATATTTCGGTGGATATCGCTCTGTATATGTATGTGCATTAATTGGAGCAGCAGTTGTGAGCGTATTTGATGGATTAAAACAAGGTGGGATTCCTGTTTCATTTATCACGTCCTATTTTGAACTTATTCCTTTATATAATGAAGGAATCGGCTGGCTCGTACCAGCATTAGCTGGAGCTCTTATCGGATTTACTATCGCTAAACTAAGCGGTGCAAAAAAAGTCCCACTAATAGCCGACTCTCATGAAGCAAAAGCATCGTAAAAAAAACTCCCTTATGGGAGTTTTTTTACATTTGATAAGCACTATGATTAAAACTGCTTATTTTATACGCTTTCGTATAAAAATCAATATTTGTATCAACTGTTTCTACTTTAACAACATCATAGCAATCTTCTTGCTTTACTAAAAATAAATAATACTCTTCTGTTGCTTCAATAATAGCAATTCGATCTGTCTCAACATTATATTGCTCACAAAGCGCTTGTAATGCGTTCACATAATCCCCTAATTTTTTCGATTGATCCATTCCAAATATTGTTTGGACTAACATATACATTCTCCCCTTTGTATGTACTGTTAACACTATAATGATAACGCTTACATAAGTTATCGTCAATAAAGAGCTTTGGCAAGATGAATAGCCAAAGCCTCTTATCATTTCGTCAATTGATGTCTAAATGCATAAATAACCGCTTGTGTTCGGTCACTTACATGTAACTTATTTAAAATATTACTCACATGTGTTTTCACTGTTTTTAGAGCGATAAATAGTTCATCTGCAACTTCCTGATTACTTTTCCCCTCTGCAATTAATAACAAAATTTCATATTCTCTTTCTGTTAAATCTTCATGCAAAGGTTGTTCCTTCTTCTGGCGCATACGCGACATCATTTTACCAGTGACTTTCGGCTCTAATACGGTTTCTCCATCATAAGTAGCTCGTACAGCGTCCGCAATATCACTTGCTCTTGATGTTTTTAATAAATAACTTGTTGCTCCGGCCTCAATAACAGGATACAATTTTTCATCATCTAAAAAACTCGTTACAACAACAATTTTCGCTTCTGGCCACTCTTGAATAATAGCCCTTGTTGCTTCAACTCCATCCATATCATCCATGACAAGATCCATTAAAATAATATCTGGCCTTAATTGCAGTGCTAGCTCTGAACCTTTTCTTCCATTTTCGGCTTCTCCAACTACTTCAATATCTGGCTGGGTTGATAAATACGCTGATACACCCATGCGAACCATTTCATGATCATCAACTAACAACACTTTAATCATACTTCTCCCCCTTTCTCAATCATAATTGGTACTTTCACTTCAATTTGCGTACCTTTTTTTGGAAAACTAAGCACTTTTAGCGTCCCACCGATTTCGTGAACACGCTCTTGCATAGATCTTAAACCATATGAACCTGCCTTATTAACTCCTACTTCAAATCCAACACCATCATCAATGATTTTTAATATCGCATATTGATCAATTTTCCGAAGACGTACTTCCGTTTTCTTTGCTTTCGCATGTCGTAACGTATTTGATAGCGCTTCTTGCACAATACGGAATAAATGGTCTTCTACACCTTTTTTTAATTCAATAGGTTCGATAAGCCATTCAATTTTCATATGTTGTTTTCGCGATAATTCCGTTAACAACTCTTCTATACCTTCAGTCAGTTTTTTACCTTCTAATTGTACAGGACGTAGATGAAGCAATAATGCCCTCATTTCTGATTGGGCATTTACAACCATATTTTCAACAAGCTGTAATTGTTTTTTTGTCGTATCTGGAAATTCAACCACTTGTTCATTAATCGCTGACATCATCATCGACATTGCAAAAAGCTGCTGACTTACTGAATCATGCAATTCCCTCGCTAATCGATGCCTTTCTTGAGAAATCGCTTCTTGCCTCATCTCTTCATTCCAATGAGCTCGTTCATTCGTTACTTTTTGAAATAGTCCCGCTTGCTCCTCTAATCGACGAGCAAGAACAATTACTTTTCGTTCCACTTCATGAAATTCATCGTCCGCAGTAAACGAAACATCACTCGGAAAATTCCCTCGTTCTACTTCAAATAGAAACGTATTTAATCCTTGTATACGCTGCTCTATATAATAACCGATTGCATACCCTACAATTCCCCCGATAAGTAAACTTGTAGTCATAATAAACAAGCCAATTGGAACAGAAGCGATGGATTCTTTCCATAGTAAATCATAAACTTGTTGTTCACTTTTCCATACATATACAATTATACAGATAAGTGCGATACTAACAGAGGACAACATAGAATAACGAATATACATCCACGAAATATTTTTTTGTTTCTTCATTATACTTTCCTCACTTCCGTATCGCCTACGACAAGCGAAGAAATAATTTTAATACGGCGAGGAGCTTCTTTATATTGCTCTGTTCTAAATGTAACATTACGGTTAAATCCTGTTTCTTCATGTCCTGGTAATAACACCCGTCCAACAATAACAGAGTGGTTTAAAGACAATTCAATATCGTACGGCACATATAAACGAATGTTCCCAACAACACCTCGAATAACAATTACTGTCTCTCCTTCTGGAATCATCGCATTCGTTAAATCAATTTCAACATCACAAGCACCATATTGAACATTAATATCCTCAAGTTCATAAATATGATCCATCATTCGGACATTACCTACAAACATATTTTTCAAATATGGCTCTGTGCGATATATTTGCTTCTCTTCATTTATATATCCTTTTTCTTTAATTTCAACCTTCATTGCTTTTTGCTGCTGTCCTTGCTGAATCAGTTGATAACCAATTAAAGCTAAACAAGCAAATACTACGAGTACAAAGGCTGCTGATGAGAATAAAAAGAATAAGAATACTATACCGCCAACAAATAAAAATACATTTCCCCTAACATAACGATTTTTCTTACGATAATGCCTTCCAAACATAATCATAATAAATGCAAAAATTAGACCACCTGGTTCAAAATGTCCAAGTATCATATCAAGAAAAAGACCGAATCCAAATATGATGAGGAGCATCCCCATTAATTGCGTTTTTGAAAATTGCTTTTTCATTTCAGCTCCTCCCCTCTTCGTTACATATACATAGAAGAAAAGGCATTGCTTTCCAACACCTTTTCTCCTATCACTATATCATAAGCCTGTTTTATAATATACTACAATTATTTTGTTACTTCCTTCGTTAACGACACTTCACTTTTTTCTTTCATTTCACGCTCAAGCTTTGCAATTTTCATATCAAATGTGTCACGCTCATGCTCCTCATTCATACGAGTCTCTAAGTCACGAATGTGATCTTCAATTTCTTCAAATCGTAAGAACGGATTATTTTCATCCATTTTATGCATAGCAGTATTCATACGACGATTTGCATGTGCCATATTTTCACGTGCCATTAGTTCCATACGCTTTGCATGCATTTCTTTTAATTTATTTTTCATTTCGGAAAGACGACGCTCTAACTCATCAATCTGCTCTACAACACCTGCATACATTTCTTCTAATCGAGTTACTTGCCCTTCATAATAAGCTACCTCTTCTAACGCACGCTCGTGCAATTGTAATTCGCCTGCTTCTTGAGCAATAACAGCTTGCTTTGATCTTTTATTAACAAAATAGCGTGCTTGCTCAAGCTCACGAGCGAAGTTAGATTTTAATGTTTTATGACGCTGAATTAGCTTCTCAATTTTTGTTATTTCACGCTCACTATCACGTAAATATTGGTTTAACATAGCAATTGGATTTTTTCTTTCTTTCTCATCTAACACGTTATGAAAATCAGCTAAAATTGCATCGCGTACACGTCCGAATAAAGATTGTTTCATTATAAATCTTCCTCTCTTCTACTTTATTTATAATTTGATTTATTGTTTTAGTTTTTCATTAATTTGTTCCACTCATCTTCAAAGTTGCTATATGGTTTAGAACTTTCTGAAGCAGCGTCAACAACTACATTTTTTTCTTTTTTCCACTCACGGTATCCATAGTATAAAACTACTAAAGCAGCGATACCGATTAATGCTGGTGAATGTGATAGGGCAATTGACAAGCCGATTAAACCGACAATACCCCAAGCTAACTTTCCAAAAAATGATTGTGCTCGCACAAATGATTTGTAGCTCCAGTACACTACTCCTGCTCCGATTGCGAATCCTACAATACCAGCAAGACTACCAAGAGCAATTAGAGCCAAAATACCGGCCGCGATAAACGCTAGAAATTGTTTCATCTTGTGCTTGCCTCCCTTCGATTTGATACTCTTATCTTAACTATTTTTTCATCTTTCCATAACGAGCTTAAGAACCGTTTTCGACTCAGACTTAAGACCGAGTTGCATTCAGCCTTTCGTAAAAACATATGGCGGGATAGACTGATTTACTTTTTTATTACACATAAAAAGCCGTACAGAGAATATTCCCTGTACGGCTTTCGTTACTATTAATAAACTTCATTTTTAATTATGCTGTTTTATGATACTCTTTCTTTCCCGCCACTTTAGAAAACCTCGGGAAACCGATTAATATAGAAATGATTCCACATACTCCAACTAAGATTGGATAAAACGCATATGGTAACAATTCAATCGGAGATAAAGCCGCAAATCCTGCTGCCGTTAACATTTGCGCACCATACGGAATTAACCCTTGCACACAACATGAGAAAAGATCTAGTACACTCGCTGATTTACGAGGATCAATTTCATATTGATCTGCAATGTTTTTCGCAAGCGGACCTGTAAAGATAATAGAAATCGTATTATTCGCTGTACACATATTCGTCATACTCACTAAGCCAGCAATACCAAACTCTGCTCCTTTTTTCGAACGAATATTACGTGTTAAAAGATTCATTAAATATTGAATGCCACCATTATATTGAATCAGTTCGACCATACCACCAATTAAAATAGCAAGTAATACTAACTCCATCATACCGCCTATTCCAGTCGTTACACTTTTAAAGAAACTCTCTAACGTGTAACTGCCATCTAAAAGACCAATAACGCCGGATAATACAGTTCCACCAGTTAACACAATAAGTACATTCCAGCCAAGTAGCGCTGTAATAAGTACTCCTGCATACGGTAAAATCTTTATCCAGTCAAAGCTATGAGCTTTAATGTCTGTATCATTACCTAAAGTAATCATTACTAATAGTACAATTGTAATGATAGCGGCTGGTAATACAATTAAAAAGTTCGTTTTAAACTTATCTTTCATTTCTGTTCCTTGTGAACGTACAGCTGCGATTGTTGTATCTGAAATAAATGATAAATTATCACCAAACATCGCTCCACCAACAACCGTAGCCATCGTAAGTGCAATTGAGATATCAGTTTGCCCACTAATACCTACAGCAATTGGTGCTAACGCAGCAATTGTTCCCATTGAAGTACCCATCGCTAATGAAATAAATGCCCCTATAACAAAAATTCCAGCTACGATAAATCCTTGCGGTAAAATTGATAACGCTAAGTTAACTGTAGAATCAACGCCGCCCATCCCTTTTGCTGTTTCAGAAAACGCTCCTGCAAGTACAAAAATCAGAACCATAATCATAATATCTGGGTTCCCTGCACCTTTAGCAAATCGTTCCACTTTTACATTAAAGCTTTCTTTACGATTCATCGCTAAAGCGACTCCTACAGCAATTGAAATTGCTACAAGTATCGGCAATTTATAGAAATCACCTGTAATAATTCCAGAACCAATAAATAGCGCCAAAAATATCCCAAGCGGTAATAAAGCCAAACCATTTCCTCTCGTTTCTTTCAAAGTACCATCTCTCCCTAGTTTCAACCTTTTTCTAATGAATAACAAAAGACCTCTTCCAATGAGAAGAGGTCTTATACATCTATAAGAAACACTCTTCTCATCTTTCAAGCACATGCTTGCTGGATTTGGCACAGCACTCTGAAATCGAGTCCGCTGCCGAGGCATCGTAGGGCCAGTCCCTCCGCCTCTCTTTATAAGAAGGTTTCATATTTATTTTTTAATAATAATTTCTTCCCTAACTTTACTTGCTTACAAAACAAAAGTCAATTATTTTTTGTATAGATTTTTTTGGTAATTATACAAAAATTTGAATGCAATAATCATTTTAACTTTTTTATTTCTTCTTCCAATATTGAAATCCAATAAAATTCACTCTTTTTTATTGTATCTATTATCCATTTTGTTGTATGCCAAGCTAACTCATATTCTTCCTTTGTAACATCGTCATTTTTATAAGCATCCTCTAACTCATCTTCATCCAATACATATATTTCACCATTTGGTAACAATACTACATCTAAATATAAATCATCAAAATAAGGTAAACCACGTTCGTCTATTTCATATTCCTTCGCTACGTCAATATAATATTGCACTAATTTTTGTTGATCGTCTAACATAGCTGTAATAGCAAAGTTTTTCCCGCTTATAAAATATTGCATCCATGTATACCCGTCATCTGCAATACAAAGCTCTTTACCATTGTATTCTTTATAACTAGGCTCTCTCACTTTTTTTATATCTAATATCCCTAACATACCTGCTTTAACTTGCTTGACTATATAATTTTTCTCTATTAGCCGCTTCCACGAAGAACCGTCACCATATTTTCGTTTCATTACGTCCGCTCCTCTTCTATATATAGAAAAGCTCTCACATATTATGTGAGAGCTTTTTCATATTATAATTAAGCCGCTTGACCCTTTTCAGATATCTCTTTTAAATAAGCTTGTCCTTTTTCAGCGTCATATTGACCTTCCCACTTAGACATAACTACAGCTGCTAAAGAGTTACCTACAACGTTAACCGCTGTACGAGCCATATCTAAAATACGGTCAATACCAGCGATGAATGCTAAACCTTCAGCTGGAATACCTACTGTACCAAGTGTCGCTAATAATACAACGAATGATACGCCCGGTACACCCGCGATACCTTTTGAAGTAACCATTAATACAAGTAATAATGTAATTTGTTCCGTAATGGATAAATCAATATTGTACATTTGCGCTAAGAAGATTGCTGCAATTGCTTGATATAAAGTTGATCCATCTAAGTTAAATGAATAACCTGTCGGAATAACGAAAGATGTAATCGCTTTCGGGCAACCGAATTTTTCCATTTTCTCCATAATTTTCGGTAAAACTGTTTCTGAACTTGCTGTAGAATACGCTAAGATCAGCTCGTCTTTTAAAATCTTAAAGAATTGGAAAATGTTAATTCCGAATATTTTCGCTGTAAGTCCTAACACGACCACAACGAAGAAGATCATTGCTCCGTATACTACAATGAGCAATTTCCCTAATGGAATTAATGAAGAAAGACCAAATGTAGAAACTGTAACACCAATTAATGCGAATACACCAAATGGTGCAAATTTCATAACTTGGTTCGTAACGTAAAACATGGCGTCAGCTACACCTTGGAAAAATTGTAGAACTGGTTTACCACGCTCACCAATTGCTGCTACACCTAAACCAAATAGTACAGAGAAGAAGATAATAGCAAGCATATCACCTTCAGCTAATGATTTCATGATGTTCGTTGGAACAATATTTACAAATGTATCCGCAAACGAATGACTTTGTACTTGTTCTGTTGTTTCTGCATATTTAGAAATATCTGTTTTTGTTAATTGATCCATATCAACGCCTTTTCCTGGTTGGAAAATGTTCGCTATTAATAGACCAACAATAATTGCAATTGTTGTAATAATTTCAAAGTAAAGAATTGTTTTTCCGCCTAGTCGGCCTAGTTTTTTAACATCGCCAACACCAGCAACCCCAACAACAATACTTGCTACAACAATCGGCACAACGATCATTTTAATTAATCGGATGAAAATATCGCCAATTGGCTGTAAGTACTTCGCAACTGCTGGATTATCAAAGAAAATCGCACCAACTGCAATACCTAGTGCAAGACCAATTAATATTTGCCATGCAAGTCCTATTTTTTTCATACTTGTTGTAACCCCCCTCGATGTGTCACTCTATCTATCTCTCATTCTATCTATATCTATAAAACTAAGAAATTAAGAGTATTACATATTATTCGACAATTCACTACATTTTGCCTCTGTTAAAAATCATAAATCAAAAATTAAAATCTGACAACTAAATAAGTTTGCCCGAACGCAAATAATTTTCTTGACAAAAACAAAACCCATGTCAGAAAACCTCACATGAGAACGATTCCTTACCAGTTTTTTATTGGCTTTTGCAATAATATTTAACTATATAAAACAAACGCACTTCCCCCCTTTATTTTACAAAAAAAGGAACGATATATTCTCTTTGCTGCACTTATAAAAAATGTAACTACTATGACAATTAAACTTAAAAGATGATAAATTCCGACAAAACTTAGCAATTTTATAAAATTTTCTTTACATTATGATTACAGCGATAGACACTCCTCTTCTTATGATATATAACATTCATAGGGAAAGGAGCCAAACAACAATGAAAAAGAAATTTGCAGCGTTTAGTGTTTTAGCAGCAGGAACGATTTTTGTTTCTCCCCTACTTTCACCTGTATACGCTGAAACGAATCAAGATAAATTATCTAACATACAATCAGAATTAGATGGCAAACAAAATGACTTACAAAATAAATCAGTTGAGAAAGAACAAATAGAAAAAGAAATTCAAGAATTACAAAAGAAAATCGACGAATTAACTACTTCTATTAATAAAAACGAAGCTGAATTAAATGATACGAAAAAAGAAATTAGCAAAACACAACAAGTAATTGCTGAAAAAAAGAAACATATAGAGCAATTACAAACAAACATAGATACGCGTCAGGAAATTATTAAACAGCGATTACAATCTATGCAAGAAAAACCTCGTACAAATATGATTACAGAGGTATTAACAACTTCTACAAACATTGCTGATCTTGTTGATAATATGTACTCCGTAAGTTTAATATTAAACAACGATACAGATATTGTGAAAAAACAAACATCTGATCAAGATGCTGTAACGACAGAAAAAGAAGCTGTTGAGAAAAAAGAGCAGCATCTGAAAGAATCTGAGCAAAAATTAGTACAAAAACAGCAAGAATTACAAAATAACCAACAGCAGCAACAAACTTTTATTAACGATCTACATACGAAAGTAGCAAAAGTAGACTCAGAGATTGAAGGATTAGAAGAAACAAAAAGTATTTTAGAAAACCAGCGTCAAGCTGTTCAAAAAGCAATTGAAGAAGAAAAACGTGCTGAGGAAGCTCGTAAAGCTGAAGAGGCACGCAAGGCTGAAGAAGCTCGTAAACACGCTACCGCATCTGCTCAATCCGCCCCGACACCACACGATACAAATATTGGCGGATTTATTAAACCGGCAGCCGGATCGAAAACTTCAGGATTTGGTACACGTTCTTTAGATAACCATAAAGGAATTGATATCGCTGCTTCAGGAACAGTACCTATTGTTGCTGCTGCTGACGGCGTCGTTATTCGCTCAGAATTATCATCTAGTTATGGAAATGTTGTGTACTTATCTCACCGTATAAACGGAAAAACATATACGACAGTATATGCTCATATGAGCAGCCGTTCTGTATCGAATGGACAAACTGTAAAACAAGGCGATCAGCTTGGATTTATGGGGAATACCGGTCAATCATACGGACAACATTTACACTTTGAACTTCACCTTGGGGAATGGAATGTCGGTAAGACAAACGCAGTTGATCCATCTCCTTATATCGGATTATAAAAAACTCGGTGCATACCGAGTTTTTTATTTACACTTCACACAATATAGGCCTTCCACATAGAATACAACTAAATGCCTACATTTTACGAGGTGGTTCATATGAATACACAATTACAACAAGAAATAGAAGAAGCTAGAGAAACGTACATTGGCCGGTTATTTACATTTGGTGGCTCAGCGTTATTTTTAATCGGTTCATTCATCGCAGTCGTCACAGCTTATAAAGCATATAATCGTTTATTGCATTCATCAACATAAAAAAGACGGGGATTCCCCCGTCTTTTTTATGCAAACATTTTAAATACACCTATCGCATTTAAAAACACAATGATTACAGTTACTGGAATAATATAACGAAGTAAGAAGAACCAAATGTTAAATAGCGTTTTCCCTTTCGTTTCCGTTACTTCTAATTCTTTCATTAGTAACTCTTTGCTCATTTTATTTGGTACAAATAGCGAAATAGCTAGTACCCCTAGCGGCAGCAACACATTGCTTACCGAAAAATCGACGAAATCAAAGAATGTTTTTCCAAATATTTTCACATCACTCATAACCCCAAATGATAACGCTGATGGAATTCCAACTGCAAAAATAAGAATACCAATTAATAATGATGCGGACGGACGCTTCTTCTCATTATCTTTCGCAACAGATGCTACAACAATTTCAAGCATCGAAATTGCTGATGTTAAGGTCGCAAAGAAGAATAAAACTAAAAACATAACAAAGAAAAATTGTCCGAATGGTATTTTCGCAAATACAGCAGGAAGAACGATAAATAATAGTCCAGGTCCTTCAGTTGGCTTAACTCCTAACGCGAAAATTGCCGGGAAAATTGCTAATCCTGCAAGCACTGTAATAAAAACAGTTAAACTTACAATAGATGTTGCTGATTTCGCCAAATGTTCCTCTTTCTTCAAATACGAACTATACGTTACCATTACTGAGGCACCTACTGTTAGCGAGAAGAAAGATTGTCCCATCGCATATAAAATCGTATCTGCTGTAAGCTTTGAAAAATCTGGTTTTAAGAAGAACTCTACCCCAGCCATAGCACCATCAAGCGTTAACGCACGAATAATGATAGCAATAAATAAAATAAATAATAGCGGCATCATGTACTTACTTGCCTTCTCTATCCCCTTCTCTACACCTTTACTTACAACAAAAATCGTACAAAGCATAAAGAGGAATTGCGCTCCAATCGCACTTACTGGATTCGAAATCGTTTCACCAAACAATTTCCCATAATCGACAACACCATTCCAGAAACTACCTGTCACACTATAGTATAAATACAGTAAAATCCATCCGCCTACAACACTATAGAAAGAGAGTACACTAAAACAAGTAACAACTCCCATACGACCAATCCAAGGATATAATTTACTATTTGGCACTAACACCTTATACGCTGTTACCGCCTCTTTTTGTGTACTACGCCCAATAACAAATTCTGCTAATAATAACGGCATTCCAATAAATAAAGTTAACAGTAAGAAGACTAAGAAGAATGCGCCTCCCCCACCATTACCTGCAACATAAGGAAACTTCCATATTGCACCAAGACCTACTGCGGCTCCGGCTGCTGCGAGTACAAAGCCTATTTTCGACGTCCATTGCTGTGTTTCTTTCATCATAATTTCTCCTTTTCTGAATATTTAAACTTTTACTAATTATACACTTTCATTTCATACTCGCACACCTCCTTTAGAAAATAAAAAAGTCCCCTACACGCAAATATGCATGTAGAGGACGATATATGTAATGTAAATACCGTGGTACCACCTCAATTGGATTGATAAATCCCACTTGTTCAAGTACAGGAATAATTCCGATACTCTATCCTTTTAACGGCGGAACCCGGGTTGCCTACTACAATGTTCAGCATACCTCTCGCAAGCCCATTCTGTATATTTTATCGTACCGGGCTCACACCTCACCCCAGCTCTCTGAACGCCTCAAATATACGTACTCTTCTTGCTCATCGATTTCATCTATTGAAGTTACTTGTGATTATAAATTATATTTTTACACTTGTAAAGTGCAATTTACTTTTTATTATTGTAGAACTTCCCCCTCTAATTCCCGTAAAAAACTTTCTCTTTTTTCCTCGTTTTGCACATATACTGATTTCAATACTTCTTGTAGCAATATATGTCGTTCTCTCTTTTCTAACTGCAACTCTTTTAACTTGATTCTTACTTCATATAGAAACTCTAAATACGTTTCGTATGTTTCATCGTATTTATTTGCGATATCATCTCGAATTTTTTTCGCAAGCTTTGGACTTGCTCCTCCAGTAGAAACCGCTATATTAAGCAAACCACGATGAATTGCCGCCGGAAAATGAACATTACCACTTTCGGGGTTTGTAATAACATTTACCAATTGATTCTCTGCTGCATCTTCAGCAACTTGTTCATTTAATACGGAATCACTACTCGCTGCAACAACTAAAAAAGCATCTTTAATATCACTTTTTTCATATTCTCTTTGATACCAACGAATTTTCTTCTCCTCCACAAGTTTCACTAAATTTACGTCTAATTCTAGACTTATTACAACTATATCCGCACCTTGTTTTAGTAAAGGAATAATTTTAAACCCTGCAACTTTTCCTCCACCAATGACAACAACACGTTTCTTATCAACTCGCACTATAAGTGGATACATATTGATCCCCCTTCAATATTTCCTTCGTTTTTTGGATTAACATATTTTGGAACGCTTCATTTTTTCCTAAATACGGACTTATTTTTATCCCTACCAACTCATATTGACACACTTCTTTCTCAATATGTTTCATAAGTAATCCTGTAAATAACAAATAAGGTAACACAACGATATGCTCTTCTTCTCGTTCTACAACTTCCTTCAATTTATCCTCAAACTTCGGTTCGGCAGCTGCTAAAAAACAAACTTCCACTTTATCAATTTTTTCTTCTGCTTGAAATAAAGTAACGATCCGATTTATATCTTGTAAAGTTTCAGGATCGCTACTGCCCCTTGCAACAAGTAAAAGCGTCACTTTATTTTTATATTCTTCAATGCCACTTTCTTTATATATCGATTTTATAAGTGTTCTTGATACACCGAATGGATTACCGTAAGTCACCTTAATATGAGGATATTGATCATTTAACTTTTGTAATTCAAACGGAATATCATTTTTCACGTGACCTGCTGCTAATAAAAATACAGGAATGGCGATAATCTCTGTCGCACCACGCTTCACACATGCGCGAAACCCTTCTTCGATAGAGGGACTCGCTAACTCTAAAAAACAAACTTCTTGAATCGTTTCCTCTATACGACTCATACATGCTGTAACAAATTGAATTGCCTCTTCTTTCGCTTCCTTCAACCGACTTCCGTGACATATATATAAAACAGCCTTCATTTTACAACACTCCACTTACTTGATAGGCATTTTCCGTTTGTTTCTCAAACCAATGAATCTTTTCTCTAAAACGGACAACTTCTCCAATTACAATCATGCTCGGATTTTGAATTTGCTCTTTTTTCGCAACCTCTACAATTGTCCCTAACGTCCCAACAACTGTGCGCTGCATAGATGTCGTTCCCCGCTCAATAATAGCAGCGGGTGTACTTTTATCTTTTCCATGCTTCATAAGTTGTTCACATATGTAGGGCAAATTACTAACCCCCATATATACCGCTAAAGTCTCTACACCTTTCGCTAAATTTTCCCACTTCACTTCCTCTTCAGCATCTTCTTTCCTATGTCCTGTCACAATAGCAAAACTTGCACTTGCATCACGATGTGTCACCGGAATCCCCGCATAAGCAGGTGCAGCTATTCCAGAGGAAATACCTGGGACGATTTCAAATGATATCCCTTGTTTTGCTAGCGCTTCAGCTTCTTCTCCGCCTCTACCAAATACAAACGGATCTCCCCCTTTTAACCGCGTTACAACTTTTCCTTTTTTTGCGTATTTAATAAGAAATGTATGAATTGTCTCTTGCTTCATCGTGTGATAATTCGGGAGCTTCCCGCAATAAATTAAATCCGCTTCAGGCTTTGCGTACGAAAGCAACTCTTTATTCACAAGACGGTCGTATAAAATAACATCTGCCTTCTCAATACATTTCAATCCTTTCACAGTGATTAAATCTGGATCCCCAGGGCCCGCTCCAACGATATATACTTTTCCCATCAGCTCTCCTCATTTCTACTATTAAAGTGAAACTTCCATTCTTATATATGAATGGAAGTTTTCATTACTTCATATTTCAATGTTCCTTACTCATGAATAACAAAGGCTGCGCTTTTTCGAATCTTCTTTTTTTCAAATAAGGAAATCTCCTTTATTTCCGGTAACGGTAAAAAATGTTTTTCAAGCTCAATCTCCGCAAGCTTAAATGCCTGTTCTTCACTCTGAGCAACAACAACAATCGGAACGATATTATTCGCTAATACAGCTTCAAATCGGTATAAATCCATATTGCCCCCTCCTTAAGACGCTATAACTTCCTCTAACACGTTATTTAACGCTATTTGCAGTGTATCTACACCGATACGTTCAACAAAATCATAAAACGTTTCAGCTGGTAACTTATTTTCTTTGAAATAATTTATAAATGATGCGAGCACATCCGGTAAATCTTCACCGTCTATTTTCCCTTTTAGCTTTTGATTATAAGCACCACCATCTAGTAACGTTCCGCCTACATAAATTTCAAACGCCTCAACAATTCCTTTTTCCTTCGTTTTCATTTTCACCCCTTGTAATCCAATGTCAGCAATTTGACGTTGACCACATGAGTTTGGACATCCTACCATATGAATTCGAACCGGAACGTCGAGTGCAACTTGTGTATCTAAGTACTCGGCGATTTTGCGTAATCTTTCTTTCGTTTCTACTAATGCAAGATTACAATATTCAATACCTGTACATGAAACCGCATGACCAATAAATGATTTCGGATTTGCAGAAATTGCTTCAAATAACGGTTCACTTAATAAGCCCGCAACATTTTCTGGCGGAACATTCGGAATAATAAAGTTTTGTGAATTACAAGTACGGATTTGCCCGTTACCATATCGCTTTGCAATTTTTGCAATCTCAAACATTTCTTCTGCATGTAAACGCCCTACAGGTACATTAAAACCGACATATTTTAGTCCCTCTTGTTTTTGATCTTGGACACCATAAAAATAACCTGCATTCCATCCTTTTAGTGCACTTTCTCCTTTACTTTGTAAAGACCCTGTATACTCTAGTAGTTTCTCTTTAAATTTCTCCGCTCCCCAGTCTGCAACAAGAAATTTCAAACGTGCTAAATGACGTTTTTCACGATATCCAAAATCTCGGAATATAGTAGCAATCGCAATTGCTACTCCCTTCACTTCTTCTGGTAGAACGAACACATCTAATTCTTCCGCTAAATATGGACGAGCTGATAATCCTCCGCCTACTTTTATATGAAAACCAAATTTTTTCTCACCATTTATTTCTTTCGTAGCAGGTGTAAATGCAACACAGTTAATCTCTGCGTTTGCTGAATTATAAATGTTAGAACTAATGGACATTTTAAATTTACGTGGTAAGTTGGAAAACTCTTCATTATGTTGGAAGTAGTCATATACCTCTTTCACAATATGCGTTGTATCAAACAGTTCATTTGCATCAATTCCAGCAAGTGGGTTACCTGTAATATTACGCGTTATATCACCACACGCCCCTGCTGAAGATAATCCAACTCTCGCTAATCTTTTAAAAATATCTGGAATTTGCTGAATCTCTAACCAATGAAACTGAATTGCCTGTCTTGTCGTAATATCGATTACATCGCGTCCATAGTCCTCAGCAATAGAAGCAAGCACTTCTGCCTGTGCATTTGTAATAATCCCAGAAGGAATATTTACACGCATCATAAAATAGCCCGCTTCTTTCGGGCGCTGCAAATACAATCCTGCCCATTTAAATGCGTCCCACTCTTCTTTCGGAATAGATTCGAATCCATTCTCCGCATAGTAAGGAATATCATTAAAGATTTCCAATCCATCTTTTTCTAATTTATTCTTCTCAGTCTGATTTAATTTTTCATTGTTAGCCCATACTTTTTCATAACTCATTTTTAATCCCCCTATATAAAGTGAAACTTGAATCAGGCATTTACGGACAGCAGGGCTCCCACCTAACTACTTTGCCTAGCTGAATTTTAAGGTGGGAGGGTAATGCCCGTTAATGCTTGATAAAGCTACGCTCTTGTAAGTACTTCACAATTTGTTCTGCACATTCTTCAATAGAATACTTATGTGTTTCTACAATTAATTCTGCTCGTTCTGGCTCCTCATACGGTGAATCCACACCAGTAAACTGTTTAATATCACCATTCCTTGCCTTTTTATAAAGACCTTTCGGATCACGTTTTTCACACTCTTCAATCGGACACTTCACAAACACTTCAATAAATTCATCCGCCGATAAAATATCTCTTACTTGCTTACGATCCGTGCGAAATGGTGAAATAAACGCTGTAAGTACAATCGTTCCTTGATCTACGAATAGTTTAGAAACTTCACCGATACGGCGAATATTCTCTGTGCGATCACTTTCAGAAAAACCTAAATCGTTATTTAAACCGTGGCGTATATTATCCCCATCTAGCACATAGTTTCCGATATTCTTTTCAAATAGTTTACGAGCAACCGCATTCGCTACTGTAGATTTACCTGAAGCTGATAAACCCGTAAACCAAATTGCAAAACTATGATGGCCATTTTTCACTCTTCTTTCATTTTTTGAAACAGAGGCTGTATGCCAAGTAATATTTGTATTCATCTCATTCTCTCCCTATTTTGTTACTACACCTTTTTTCAACCCTTTAATTAGCACTTCCACTACTTCTTGACGGCTAAATGTACTTGGCGGAATCTCACCATTTCTTAATAATTCTCTTACTTTCGTCCCTGATAAAATAACATGGTCTTCTTTTCCATGCGGACATGTTTTCGTTGAAGCCATCGCTTCACATTTCCCGCAGTAAAAGCTATGTTCAAAAAATAGCGGTGTAATCCCTAACTCTTCTATCGTAAAATTCGTAAAGATTTCCTGCGCTTCATATGTTCCGTAATAATCTCCTACCCCGGCATGATCACGCCCTACAATAAAGTGGGTACAGCCAAAATTCTTTCTGACTAATGCATGAAATATCGCTTCCCTCGGTCCTGCGTAACGCATTGCTGCAGGAAACACGCCTAAAAAAACACGGTTTTTCGGATAATAGTTTTGAAGCAATACTTCATAGCTTTCCATCCTTACATCAGCAGGAATATCATCTGATTTCGTTTCCCCCACGAGCGGATTCAAAAAGAGACCATCTACAATTTCAAGAGCAGACTTTTGAATATATTCATGTGCACGATGTACCGGGTTTCTCGTTTGAAATCCAACTACTGTTTTCCAACCACGCTTTTTAAATTCTTCTCTCGTTTCAATTGGATCTAAATGATAAGAAGGAAATTGATTATTTTCAAAGCGTTTTGTCAGAATAATAGCTCCTCCGACGTAAACGTTTGGTCGTTCATATAATTTTTTCACTCCTGGATGAGCCTCATCCGTCGTTTTATATACAAGTAATGCTTCTTTTTCTTTATCTGGGACAAAAATATCTTCTATTTGAATGACACCATATATATTTCCGTCGTTAACAAGCTTTACTTCCTCTCCAACTTCCAGCCTCTCTGCTACCTCTTCTGTTATCGGTAATGTAATCGGTATACTCCAAACGCTCCCATTTTCTAAACGAAGGGTTTCTACGACCGAATCATAATCTTTCTTTCCTAAAAAACCTGTAAGCGGGCTATATCCTCCTGTCGCTAGCAGCTCTAAATCACTTAATGCAATGTTGTCTAATTTAATTTCTTTCTCAATTTTCGATACGTCGTATGTCTCATCTATACGGTTTACTAATTCGTTTCTTGTGCTCATTTTCTATACCCTCTCTTAGCTTTATTTTTCAATTTATCTTATTGGTAATGAAGACCACATTCTGTTTTCACTTTCCCAGCCCATCTACCATCTCTTGAGTCGCCGCCATCTACAGGTAACGTACACTTCTCACATCCAATGCTTGGATAGCCAACATCATGTAATGGGTTATACGGCAAACTATGTTTGTGTACATAGCGCCAAACTTCTTTCCATGTCCAATGAATGAGTGGACAAATCTTAATAGATTGAAAACGATGATCTTGATTTATAAAGTTTGTATGTTTGCGAGTTTCTGATTGTTCCCTTCTTAAACCTGATATCCAAGCCTTTTCATTTGCTAATGATTTTTCTAGAGGTAAAATTTTTCTAATCTTACAGCAAAGGTTTGGATTATTTTCCCACAACCTGTCACCATGCAACTTTGCTTGTTCATCAAGTGTAAGTTCTGGCTGTTTTTCTATAATATTTAATGAAGGAAATCGTTCCCGCACTTTTTGAATTAATTCATATGTTTCTTGAAAATGAACATTTGTATCTAAAAATACAACTTTAGCAGATGGATTTACTTGGTTTATAAGGTGCAGTAATACCATACCTTCCACTCCAAAGCTACATGCATATACGATTTCTTCTTTATATTCTTTATAAGCCCAACTTAATACTAATAGCGCACCTTTCGTTTCATCATCTTCCGAAAATGAAACACCATTTTCATCCCACGTTTCATACGTCAACATGTTTTTTCCCCCTGTAAAAGCAAAAAGACGGTTTTAACCTAATAAAATAGGTTAAAACCGCCTCTAGTTTTTCTAGTCAGCGCTTTTTACTTTAAACGTACTTTTTCACTTTTCTCTAATTGAATGACTTTTCCATCTTGTACAACAATTGTAATTGAACCATATTTCATATCAGCAAGCATTGCTTGAATCTTCTCAGATACTTCATCAAAATGTTCCCGTACGCTCACGCGAACAGCCCCCCTTTTATTCATAAAAAAAATCTTTCCCATTTCGAAAAGACTGTTCGGTAATATATTTTACCTTATCTTTCAAAATGGATTCCATTTTGCTGGATTTAGCACCTTGCTTTCTATAAGCAGGTTGCCGAGCTTCTTCGGGCCAGTTCCCTCCGCTTCTCTTGATAAGCTTTGTATTTGTATTTTATCACAATTCTGATTTTTTTCAATCCTAGTTTTCCGATATATTTTAATTATTTTATTTTACAAAAAAGGAATTGCCCATCTGAACAACTCCTTTTCTCATTTAAACAAGTTCTTTAATACGTATGCGATCGTTCCCAATAATATTTTCATATGTTTCGCGCTCTACAACAATTTGTGATGTACCACCTTTCGCGAAGACGACAGCTGGTCTACGAATCCGATTATAATTATTCGCCATTGAGTACCCGTATGCCCCTGTACAAGAAATTGCTAGTAAATCAGCAGAAGCAACTTTCGGTAGAGTAATATCCCAAATTAACATATCTCCACTCTCACAGCATTTCCCTGCAATCGAAACAACTTCCTCGTTCTCATCATTTCCTCGATTCGCTAACATCGCTTCATAACGAGCGTTATATAAGGCCGGTCTTAAATTATCTGTCATTCCACCATCTACTGCAACATATTTCCTTATACCAGGAATATCTTTCACAGATCCGACTGTATAAAGTGTCGTTCCCGCATCACCTACAATACTGCGGCCTGGTTCAACCCAAATTTCTGGCAATGGATAGTTACAGACTGTAAATTGTTCTCTCACTGCACTCGTTACAGCTCGCACATATGTCTCAAGTGTTAATGGCGTATCCGAATCTGTGTAGCGTATTCCGAATCCTCCTCCTACGTTTAACACTTTTACTACATAGTTTGTTTGCTCTCTCACTTCTTCTAAAAAATGGCGTAGAACTTCAATTGCTCGAACAAAACCAGCTGTTTCAAATATTTGTGATCCGATATGCGAATGAATACCTAACACATTATAATTTGATTTTTGTAAAGCAAGATCTATCGCCTGCATCGCTTGACCATTTGAAACACCAAATCCAAATTTTGAATCCTCTTGGCCTGTTGTAATATATTCATGTGTGTGCGCCTCTACTCCAGGCGTTACACGGATTAATATGTTCACAAATTTCCCATATTGCACTGCTAAATCATGTAAAATTTCTAATTCCAAGAAATTATCTACTACAAAACAACCAATATTCGCCTGAAGAGCCATAATCATTTCTTCTTCTGTTTTATTATTTCCGTGAAAATGAATGCGTGATGCCGGAAACCCTGCTTGGAGCGCCGTATACAACTCTCCCCCTGAAACAACATCTAATGACATATTCTCTTCACGAGCTACTCGGCACATCTCCATGCACAAGAACGCCTTGCTTGCATATGCTACTTGATAAGAGAAACCACTTTCTTGAAAAGCACGATGAAATGCACGACATTTCCCTCGAATAGACTCTTCATCGTATACATAAAGTGGTGTTCCGTATTGTTTTGCTAGCTGCGTCGTATCGCACCCTCCAATTTCTAAGTGTCCTTGCCCATTAATTCGGCTTGTGCCGTGTAAATACATTTGAATTCCTCCCTTATTTCCTCTAAAACTCATAACCCCAATCTTCTATTCATTGCAGCACGCTTTTAGATAGACAAAAAACGCGCGGAACAATGTTCACACGCGTTTCTTATTAGGAAAAATATATATTGAAAAAATAAACAAGGTGTTATCTTCTCAAAATAAGAAACCGCATCAACATCTCCAAATAGCTCTCCATAAAATAAATCTTATGACAGTACTACATTTATTCAATGTAGTCCCAATATATGAATAAGGTGGTCATTCTTATATTTCGGCAATAGTCCCTTTCAACCTATGATCACAGATTCCACTAAATCTCCCATAGCTTACTCTTTCCTATCGCGGCCTCTACCTTTGAGAGTAGATGAGGTAAGTCTATTTAATTTTCAAACATCTAATTGTTGCTATTAACAATACCAAAGGACCATTTTATTTGTCAAACAATTTTTTATATTGTTTTTTTGCAGTTTAATTCCGTGTCATTTGGTAAGCGCTTTACTATAATCTTTGTTACTTCCCATTCGCCTTCATCGTTATTAAATGTAATTGTTACTTTTTCAAATGGTGGAGCAATTTTCCCACCAATTCGCTCATACTTCGTCACTTCGATACTCGCTTGAAATAAATATGCACCACTATACACTTTTTTTAAACTAATAATTTTAGGACATTGATAAGGTTTCAAGCTCCCATATTGTTTTTCAATTGCTTTATTTATTTTTGGAAATAAAACAGAATAAAGTGCATCTTCCATAAGAGGGGCATCATATTGAGCTATTGAAACACTCGGTGAAGCAAAAAGGATACAACTACTGCATGCTATACAATATAATAATTTTCGCATTATAACCTCCGTATTATTACGTGATTCTTTCTGCGCACGATCATTATCATACAAAGAAACTCCATTTTATTGTCTCCCACCACTCTTTTTCTACTCAATTATTATAAAAAAGTCCACAACTCCCTTTTATTTTCGTATAATGATACTCATAGTATAATAATCATAATAACAAAGGACTGTTCGTATATATAAAGTGAGGCGCTAATTCAATAGGCTCACAAGAACTGTCATGCTTTTTAGGAGAGGAGTATATTATGCTGCAACGTTTATTTCCAAAACTGCGATTTGCACTCATTGCAGTCGTTTTATTATGGATTAAAACATATATTGTGTACAAGCTAGCATTTGATATTAAAATTGATAACTTCTTTGAAGAATTTATGCTTTTTATTAATCCACTAGCATCGCTACTTTTATTTTTCGGTTTTGCTTTACTTGCATCTAAATATCGAAACCGAATTATAATTGGCATCAGTTTTATACTGTCATTTATTTTATTTGGAAACGCAATGTTTTATGGGTTTTATAACGATTTTGTTACGTTCCCAGTTTTATTCCAAACGAATAATATGGCTGACTTAGGGACGAGTATAAAAGAGCTCTTTACGTATAAAACATTACTTTTATTTGCAGATGCAATTATTTTAATGTTTATTTCGCGTAAATACCCGTCATTTTGTGATAGAACACCACTTTCCCGCTCTGAGAAGCGAACTTTCTTTAGTGGTGTAACAGCATTATTAGCACTGCAAATTGTTGTTTCCGTTATTTATAAACCACAAATGTTCTCACGCTCATTTGACCGTCAAACTGTCGTGAAAAATTTAGGTTTATACACATATCACCTATTTGATATTACACTTCAATCTAAATCTTCGGCTGAACGTGTATTTGCAAGCGGAGACGGATTCTCTGAAATTAAAAACTATACAGACGCAAAAGATAAGCAAGCTGATAAAAACTTATTTGGAGCTGCAAAAGGTAAAAATGTAATTTTAATTTCAATGGAATCTACACAAAGTTTTGTTATTAATAAAAAAATAAATGGAAAAGAGATTACACCATTTTTAAATGACTTTATTAAAGATAGTTTTTATTTCGATAACTTCTATCATCAAACTGGACAAGGTAAAACTTCTGATGCTGAATTTATCGTTGAAAATTCACTTTATCCGTTAGATCGTGGTTCTGTATTCTTTACTCATGCAACAAATGAATATACAGCTACACCAGAACAATTGAAGAAATACGGATATTCTTCTGCTGTCTTCCATTCAAACGATAAATCGTTTTGGAATCGTGATGTAATGTATCCTGCGCTTGGATATGATCGTTACTTTAATTTAAATGATTACGTAGGCACAGAACAAATGTCTGTCGGCTGGGGATTAAAAGATAAAGAGTTCTTTGAGCAATCTATTCCAAAACTAAAATCTTTACCGCAGCCGTTCTATACAAAATTCATTACTTTAACAAACCATTTTCCGTTTCTTCTAAATCCGGAAGATCAATATGTTGATGAATTTAATTCAGAAAGCGACGTTTTAAACCGCTACTTCCCAACTGTTCGTTACACAGATGAAGCTCTTAAATTATTTATTAATCAATTGAAAGCAGAAGGACTGTACGACAATTCTGTTATTGTCATTTATGGTGATCATTACGGTATTTCCGAAAACCATAACGCAGCTATGGCTCAGTTCCTTGGGAAAGACGCAATTACACCGTTTGATTCTATGCAATTACAACGCGTCCCTCTCATTATTCATGTGCCTGGTCAAGAAGGAAAAGTCATTTCTAAAGTATCCGGTCAAATTGATATTAAACCAACTCTTCTTCATTTACTTGGTATTAAAACAAATCAATCCGTAGAATTTGGAACTGATTTATTCATTAAAGAAAAAGACCCTCTTATGATCATGCGTGATGGTAGCTTCGTCTCGGAAGATTATGTTTACACAAAAAACATGTGCTACAGAAGAAATACGGGGGCAGAAACTGATTTAACACTTTGTCAGCCTTATATTGAAAAAGCAAAAACAGAATTAAAACTTTCCGATAAACTCATCTATGGAGATTTATTACGTTTTGATCCTAATAATCGATTAAACACTGGAACGATGACAACGAAATTTGAATAGTTCAGGAAGCAACTTCATAGAAGTTGCTTCCTTTTTTTACGTATTTTTCGAATTATTCTTCTACGAAATCTTTCACAAATTGGGAATTTCTTTCGTATGAGTAATAAATTTATGGTATGATAAAATAAGTAAACTTTCATACACTAATTAAGAATTTATTACAGAAAGCAAGGGATCAGATTTTGTATAGAGCAGCTATTCCAAACTTATTTACGCTCGGAAATTTATATAGCGGATTTTTATCAATCGGCTATGCATCTTTAGGATATTATAAATCAGCTGCTATTTTAGTACTTATCGGGATGATGTTAGATAGTCTTGATGGTCGTGTTGCTCGTTTATTACGTGTGGATTCACAAATGGGAAAAGAGCTTGACTCGCTTGCTGATGTGGTAACATTTGGTGCAGCACCTGCTGTTTTAATGTATTACACATCTTTTTCCAACTATGGAATCATTGGACTATACATAGCGGGACTATTCCCACTGTTCGGAGCATATCGCTTAGCACGATTTAATGTAACACCATCTTCTACTTCTATGAAATATTTCACTGGAGTTCCGATTACTGCAGCTGGAGGGCTTGTCGCTTTCCTAACATTATTTTCAAATACCATTCCAAAAATCGTTCTTATTACAGTATTTGTAACGTTCGCATTTTTAATGGTAAGCCGCATTCGTATCCCAAGTTTAAAGGATGTACCAATTCCACGATATAGCATCATTATTACACTATTTTTAGTTGGAAGCATTATCACAATGTATCAAACAGGCTTTGGTAATTTTTCTGTTTTCTTATTCATTGCCATTCCACTGTATATTTTGTATATGCTATCTCAATTTCTTAGACAAAGACCATCTAAAAAAGCGAATAAAGAAAAATAAACCTTCCGCTTTCGGAAGGTTTATTTTTATCCCAATTGGTGTGAGCTAATAATGAAAGAGGGATGGCCCCTCTCTCATTAAAGTTTCACTTTATTTTGTAACGAATACGTTTTGATTGACAGGTGTTACTGCTTCTTCCCCGTTCAATACAGCCAAAATATTTCTTACAGCCATTTCAGCCATCGCATCACGCGTTTCAAATGTTGCATTTCCTACATGAGGAGCAAGCACAACATTCTTTAATCCTTTTAGTTCTTCTGTAATTTTCGGTTCAAACTCAAACACATCAAGAGCTGCCCCTTCAATTTCATTCGTTTTCAATGCATGAGCAAGTGCCGCTTCATTCATAATTGGACCACGTGAAACATTTACAATATATGCTGTTTTCTTCATCATATTAAACTGCTCTTCATCAATCATATGATGTAATTTCGGATTATACGCACAATTAATTGTAATAAAGTCTGCTGTTTGTAATAATTCTTCTAATGTTACATACGTTGCTCCTAGTTCGTTCTCAGCTTCAGGCTTACGATTTGGCCCTGTATATAAAACATCCATTCCAAATGCCTTCGCACGTTTTGCAACTGCCTTCCCGATTTCTCCAAGACCAATAATTCCAATTGTTTTACCATGTACTTCTCGGCCTAAGAAAAATAACGGTGCCCATCCGTTAAATCCAATTGTACGACATAACGTATCTCCTTCAGGAATTCTACGTGCCGCTGCTAAAAGAAGTGCAAATGTTAATTCTGCTGTCGCTTCAGTTGATACTTTCGGTGTATTCGATACTACAATTCCTTTTTCGCCCGCATACGTATAATCAATATTGTCATAACCAGCACCATAGTTTGCAACAATCTTTAAATGAGGTGCTGCATCAATAACTTCTTTCGGCACCTTTGTAGAAAGTAAACTTAACAATGCATCTTTATCTTGTACACGCTCTGTTAATTCATCTAAAGAAATTAACTCCTCTTTATCATACATTTCTACATCGTGATCTTTTAATAGTTCTAATCCAATTTTTGGAATTTTACCTGCTACTAATATTTTTGCCACTACTAACACCTCTTCTATAAAAAATAAGACATCTCTTATCTTTTATTGTAAGAAATCCACATATAAAAACCAAGGAATTTGATTATAGTTTTGAAAATCGACACTTTTTTATCCATAAGAAAAGAGGAGATGTGACTCTCCCCTCTTTTTACGCTTTTTCTTGTGATTCTTTTCCAAGTTTCACATCAATTGTTCCTTCTGCAACTGTATCACTAATTTGCTCCTCAATAACCGATTGAGATGATTGAGATGATTGAGATGTAGCATTCGTTTCAGAAGTGTAAGCTTGTTGCTCTATCCCTTGTACATTTTGTTTATTTTGTTGTTTCGCCATTTTTTACCCTCCTTTTTGTTCTTTCTTATTTTGAACAAAAAGAAAGGTTTTCATCAAAAAATTGCATTTCATTTTGAAATTGTCATTTCTTCTTCAAGCGGTCTCATTACCCTTGCTCGTTTCGTAAATGTTGCGATATGAGAGATGCCATGAGCTCGTAATGTTTGCACATTTTCTTTTACGTATTTCCCTAAATCATTCGGATAATGTGCATCCGAAGAAATCGTAATAGGAACTCCCTGTTTAGCTAATACTTGTAGATAGAGCGGACTTGGACACATTTCACGAACTGGATAGCGATAGTACAGTCCTGCATTTATTTCTGTTGCAGTATTTGTTTCTACTAGCGCACGAGCAATTTTCTTATAATAAGAAAGCTGTTCATTCTCATCCAACCTGTAATTAAATACTTTTATGTTATCAAGATGAGCTATAATATCAAATAGCTCAGAACGAACCGCACGCTCAACAGTTTTGAAAAACGTATCATATAATGCATGTAAATCGTGTTCCTCAAAATACTCCTTCGTATCTGGATTATCGAACCCCCAGCCGTTTAAAAAATGAACAGAACCAATTACATAATCAAAATCTCCTAGCGCTAATAATTTTTTCAGCTCTTCTTCACAACCAATAAAATAATCCGCTTCAATTCCAAGTTTAAGCGTGACGCCCCTTTTACTCCAACGTTCTTTCGCCTCTTCAATCGCCTTTGTAAAATCGTATAGTGAAACGACTCTTACTTGGTCCAACCATTCCTTCTGTAAACGACCAAGCTTCGAATCACTAATATCTACATATTTTTCATAATATCCTTTCGCCTCATGAAAACGATATAAATGATCAACAATCCCAACTTCTTTTATACCTTTTTGCAACGCTTCTTCTAAATATAAATCGATCCACTTGGCTGTAAATGGCCCTTCCTTCACACGTCTTTGCAAACGCTCTTGTGTTTTCATAAGCCAATCGATAGAATGCCTTTCTTCTGGAAGCGGCTCATAATATTCCATTGCTTCATTTATTTTAGCAAGCCACCCTATTGAATACGGTCCTTCTTCTAAATGAAGGTGATAATCCACTTTCATATGTATTCCCCCTTATAATGTATCTATTTCTTTTCGATCTCCTACTCTCGAAAGCTTTCCATTTCTTTCTTTCACTTCTCGTATGACATCTTCCAGTGCAATATTTTTTTCAGCTAATAGAACAAAACAGTGATACAACACATCGACCATTTCTTTTACTAGTTCTTCTTTATCGTTATTTTTAGATGCGATGATTACTTCCGCACATTCCTCTCCAATTTTCTTTAAAATTTTATCTTCTCCTTTTGAGAATAAATAATTTGTATAAGATTCAGGAAGTGGATTTTCTTTTCGTTCCTCAATTGTTTCGTACAATAACTTAAAGACATTTTCCATATGTATCCCCCTATATAATTTTGTAATGAAAACACGTTTTCTCTCCCGTATGACAAGCAGGTCCTACTTGCTTTACGACAACAACGATTGAATCTTGATCACAGTCTAAATACAAGGATTGAACATATTGGACGTTTCCGGATGTACCTCCTTTATTCCATAACGATTGTCTCGAACGGGAATAAAACCACGTTTTTTTCGTTTTTAGTGTTTTTTCATACGCTTCTTCATTCATATAAGCTAGCATTAAAACTTCTTTCGTATCTTCTTCGATTACAACTGCTGGTAGTAATCCTTTTGAAAAGTTAGGTTTCATAGCCGCACCTCAACGTTAGCTTCTTTTAACTTTCTCTTTACACTCTGTACAGTTTCCTCACCATAGTGAAAGATGGATGCCGCTAATGCTGCGTCAACTGTTGTCTTTTGAAAGACTTCTATAATGTGATCAGTATGACCGCATCCACCTGATGCGATGACTGGAACGGAAACACTTTTTGAAATTTCTTCTGTTAAACGAAGATCATATCCATTTTTCGTTCCATCTGCATCCATACTCGTTAACAAAATTTCACCTGTTCCTAGATCGGTAACGTGCTTCGCCCACTCTATTGCATCCATTCCCGTATCAACTCTTCCTCCGTTCACGTATACATTCCACCTATCTTCCGCTACTTTTCTAGCATCAATTGCTGTGACAATACATTGTGAGCCAAAATGTTCTGCCCCTTCCTGAATTAGCCTTGGATTTCGTACAGCTGCTGAATTAATTGAAATTTTATCAGCACCACATCTTAGCAAATTGTATATATCTTGAACATTAGAAATCCCTCCGCCGACTGTAAGAGGAATAAATACTTTTGAGGCCGTTTTTTCTACCACATCTAGAATCGTTTTTCTTCCTTCGTGCGTCGCAGTAATATCTAAAAATACAATTTCATCTGCTCCCGCATCATTATATAAAGCGGCTATTTCGACAGGATCACCAACGTCTTGTAATCCGATAAAATTCACACCCTTTACGACTCTCCCCTCTTTCACATCTAGACATGGAATAATTCGTTTCGCTAACATAACTTCGTTACCTGTAACACTTCTTCTAAATCAATCGTTTTCTCATAAAGTGCCTTTCCAATTATGACGCCATAAATGTTCATATCATTTAATTTTTTCACATCTTGAATTGATGCCACTCCTCCAGAAGCAATAAGACGAATATCAACACTGTTTTGTAATGACTCCAATTGCTCAAAATTCGGTCCTGCAAGCGTCCCGTCTTTCGAAATATCCGTAAATACAAGTGTTTGAACACCCAAATTTTTCATCTGTTTCGCTAAATCAATGTAAGAAATTTCAGATACATCGAGCCAGCCCCTCGTTGCTACGAAACCATTTTTCGCATCAATTCCGACGATGATTTTCTCTTCATATAGACGAATTGCTTCTTCTAAAAATGACTTATCATATAGAGCAGCTGTTCCTAAAATCACTTTATCTACACCGACTACTAATAACTTCTCCACTGCTGCGAGTGATCGAACCCCTCCTCCAACTTGCACAGGAATACGTATCGCCCTGCATATTCTTTCAATAACGGACAAATTTAATGACTCTCCAGCAATTGCACCATCTAAATCAACAATGTGTAGCATTTTCGCTCCAAGTTTTTCAAATATGATCGCTTGCGCAACCGGATCTTCATTCATGACAGTTTCTTTACTAAACTCTCCTTGATAAAGTCTAACGCATCGTCCTTCTTTTAAATCGATAGCTGGGAAAATTTCCATTCTTCTACCACTCCTTTAAAATTCTTTAAGATGCGTATTCCAATTTCTCCACTTTTTTCAGGGTGAAACTGTGCACCAAATACATTTCCTTTCGCCACAAAACCAGGTACTCGCACTCCATATTCACTTGCCCCGCATACAATTTCATCTGGACAATCTGCATAGTAAGAATGAACATAATATACGAAGGGACTATCTTCTATCCCGTTCCAAAGCGGAAACTCCCTTTCTTTCGTTAATTCATTCCACCCCATATGCGGGATTTTATAAGGAACTTTTAACTTCCGAATAACACCAGGCAATAAATGTAACCCACTACATTCTTTTAATTCCTCACTTTTTTCAAATAAAAGCTGCATTCCTAAGCAAATGCCCAGAAGTGGTTTTCCTGAATTTCCAACTTCTCTTAACACACGTACTAGATCTTTCTCTTCCAATACGTCCATCGCTTTCGGAAATGCACCTACTCCTGGCAAAATAACTCCATCACTTCTCAGTATTTCTTCCTTATCACTCGTTACGACATACTCTGCTCCAACATATTTTAATGCTTGTTCTACACTACGAATATTTCCCATTCCATAATCTATAATGGCAATCAATTACAACATCCCCTTCGTTGAATTTACACCAGTAATATTGATATTTTTATCGACTGCCTCTCTAAGCGCTCGACCAAACGCTTTAAATAACGCTTCAATTTTGTGATGTGTATTACTTCCGTATAAAATGCGAGCATGTAACGTAATATTGGCAGCATGAGCAACTGCCCTAAAAAATTCTTCTGTTAATTCTGTATCGAAATCGCCTAGTTTTGGATTTGTTAATTCTCCTTGAAACACGATATAGGAGCGCCCGCTTATATCAATTGCAACAAACCCTAAAGACTCATCCATCGGTACATATGCCGATCCATACCTATTAATCCCTTCTTTATTTTGCAATGCTTCTTTCAAACAAGTTCCAAGTACAATTCCAACATCTTCAACTGTATGATGAGCGTCAACAAATACATCCCCTTCCGCTTCAACTTGCAAACCAAATCTTCCATGCCTTGCAAACAAAGTTAGCATATGATCAAAGAAACCCACTCCCGTTTGCACAGAAACATTCGTGCTTTTATCAAGCTGCAAACTTAGTTTAATTTTTGTTTCTGTCGTCTCACGTACTTGACTGGACTCACGCATTATTCTTCCTCCTCAAATCTAATTTGGATTGCTCTCGCATGCGCATGTAAACCTTCTTTATTTGCTAGTTCTACAATATGATGTTGTACACTCTTTAACGCTTCTTCTGTATAAGAAACAAAGCTTGACTTTTTCACGAAATCATCGACTGATAACGGAGAAAAAAATCTTGCCGTTCCACTTGTCGGTAATACGTGATTCGGTCCGGCCAAATAATCACCGAGCGGTTCAGGAGCATATGGTCCAAGGAAAATAGAACCCGCATGCTTTACATACGCTAGAGCATTTATCGGGTCTTTTATGTGTAACTCTAAATGTTCGGGAGCAATTTCATTTGATAATTGGAACGCCTTTTCTAAAGATGAAACAACACAAATTGCTCCATTTCTTTTTATAGCCCCACGAGCAATCTCACTTCTTGGTAATGTCCCTAACTGTCTCTCAATCTCTCTTTCTACTCCTTTTGCTAGCTCTATATTCGTTGTAATGCAAATTGCTGTTGCTCTTACGTCATGTTCTGCTTGCGATAATAAATCCGCAGCGATATATTTGGCGTTTCCTGTTTCATCAGCGATAACTACAATTTCTGATGGCCCAGCAATCATATCTATATTTACTATTCCGTATACTTCTCGCTTCGCTAGAGCAACATACAAATTTCCCGGCCCAACTATTTTATCTACTTTCGGAATCGATTCCGTTCCGTATGCTAAAGCTGCGATCGCTTGGGCACCACCAGCCATATAAATTTCATCTACCCCCGCAATGTTTGCAGCAACTAATATATGTGGATCAATTCCACCTTCTCTCGGCGGTGTTACCATTATAATTTTTTTCACACCAGCGATTTTGGCTGGCAATACATTCATTAGTACAGATGAAGGATAAGAAGCAGTCCCGCCCGGCACATATACACCTACATTTTCTAACGGTCGAAGAAGCTGCCCTCTAATTATCCCTTCACTCACGCAGTCAAACGTCGATTGCTTCTTTTGCTTTTCGTGATAGGAAACAATGTTTCTCTTCGCTTCTTGTAACGCTTCTAAAAAAGACTGTTCCACTAACATACTTGCTTTTTTTATTTCTTCCTCACTTACACGAAAATTTGTAACCTCCACATCGTCAAACTTTTTGGTGTATAAAGATAAAGCCTCATCTTTACTCTCTCTTATGTTTTGAACAATTTCTCTAACATTCCTTTGAACAGTTTCTTCTATTATATTAGCTCTTTCCCTTAGCACTTTTATTTTGGTTACTGCCTCTTTGAAATCTTCATAAATGATTTCCATTTCAATCCTCCTATTTCTCTGACAAAATTTCTTTCTCCATCATATTTATAATGCTGAATATTTCGTCTTTTTTAGTTTTTAAGGCTGCCTTATTTACAATCATTCGAGCTGATATTGTGCACATTTCCTCAAATACAATTAACCCGTTTTCTTGTAATGTTTTTCCTGTTTCAACAATATCCACAATTGCGTCTGCCAAACCAAGAAGCGGAGCGATTTCTACAGAGCCTTCTATTTTAATAATTTCTATATCTTCTCCTTTACCATGAAAATAAGTAGAGGTAAGGTTCGGGTATTTCGTAGCAATTCGTTTCTTGCGGTAACTCTTCGGATTATATGTAGGGATAGAAGCGACACAAAATTTACATACACCCACTCCTAAATCCAACATTTCATAAATATCTTTCTCGTTTTCCATTAAAATATCTTTTCCAACAACACCAATATCAGCCACGCCATGTTCTACATACGTAGCAACATCTACCGCTTTCACTAAAATAAAGGAAATATTTGTATTCTTACTTTGAAAGACAAGCTTTCGCCCTTTATCTTTAAGCTCTGAACAATCAATTCCAATTTGCTCAAACAATGGAATCACATGCTTTTCTAGTCTTCCTTTCGTTAACGCAATTTGAATGTTACGCATGAAGTCTCCCCTTCTTTCTGAACGACCCATTTCTCTTTCCATACATATTCCACTAATGATTCATTCCTTGCCTCAACGACCGTTACGATTTTATTTTTTCTTGCAAATTGAAAGGTGTCGTTTAAATTAGAGAATAGAGATAACCTAGCATTCTTTCCATCCTTTCGAAGTAAAGTTCGTAATCTTTCTGCTTCCGCTAATCTATTTAACTCATAATGAATCATAATATCTATTCGCTCTCGTTCATACGATACTTGCTGCTCTTGCAATGCCTTAACTATTTGATTTACTTGCACCGCGAGTCCAACCGCTGACACCATCTCTCCAAAATTGCCAATTAATTCATCGTATCTTCCGCCACTCACAATTTCTTCTCCAATTTCATATATATACCCTTTGAAAATAACACCCGTATAATAATCCAAATGTTGGATCATCCCTAAATCAATGGATATGTAAGGTCCATATCCTAATTTTTCAATCGCTTCATATATCTCTTTCACTCTTGCAATGGCCATTTTCATTTCATGACTTGAGGCAAGTTTTTCTGCTTCCTCTATAACCTCTAAATTCCCAAATAACCTTGGTAACTTCTCAAGTAATCTTACCGTTTCATCACTCCGATTTAATTTCTTTTCTCTAATAAAATTTGAGAGGGCAGCATAATTTTTACTCTCAATATATGTTCTAAGTACTCTTTCTTCTTCATCACAAATGGAGAGCTTTTTTACAATACACTTATATAGCTCTACTTGCCCGATTTCGATTGTAAAAGATTGTACCTTCAATTTTTGTAGTGCTTGCATTACGCTTATCACACATTCAATTTCAGCTCTTACATTATCGATCCCGATAATTTCAATACCACTTTGTACAATTTCATTATATTTTCCAGACAGAGACTCATTCGCCCGAAATACATTTCCACTATACGTCAGTTTAAGCGGAGTGTCCCACCTCTGCGTTCCAATTACCCTCGCTAAAGGGATTGTCATATCTGGGCGCAAAACAATAATTCTTCCTTTTTCATCAAAAAATTTATACATCTTCTCTTCATCTATCGGCCGATTTTGAAAAGCAAACACATCATAAAACTCAATTGTAGGTGTCCTTATTTCCTCATAGCCTCTCTCTAAAAACGTACGCCTTAAATTTTGTTCCACTTCCTCGATTAACGTACACTCTTCAAATAAATAATCTCTCGTTCCATTCGGATTTGCCCTCTTCCACTTTGTCATCTAAATTCTCACACCTTTCCCTTTCTAATGTATGCCTATTTCATTCACCTAAACCGAAAATAAAAAGAGTCTTGTAGACAAAATACCTACAAGACTCTTTTAGTAGAGTGTAGGTACAATGGGAATAACCCTTGTACCTACACGTTTTCACGCTAGGTTCAAGGGTTTCATGTATGATGATGTAGTTGTGTAAGCATTTTAATAGATTGCACGATATTCATAATACTTACTCCCTTTCTCCTCTGATTTTCACATAGTATATAACAGTTAATTCTGAATGTAAATACATTTTTAGTATTCCGTTATCTCTTAATATACAGCTATTTTTCTTTCATACTCTTCAATTTCTTGTCCGTATTGCATTGTAATGCTGATTTCATCTAAGCCATTTACTAATTTTTCTTTCCACATTTTCTCAATCTTAAAATGGAATCTGTGTGTGTTCGTAATAATTACTTCATTCTCTAAATCAATCTCTATTTGCTCTCTCGCATCCGTCTTAGCAAGTTGTTCACGCATATCTTTATCCATCACAATCGGTAACATGCCATTCTTCATACAATTCATATAAAAAATATCTGCAAATCCACCCGCGATAATAACACGAAAACCATAATCAGCAAGTGCCCACGGAGCATGTTCTCTTGAAGAACCACACCCGAAATTATCCCCAGTAATTAATATACTAGCTCCTTTTCTTTCTTGTGCATTAAGCGGAAAATTAGGGTTTTCATGACGGTTATTATCATATCGCCATTCATCAAATAAAAACTTTCCAAACCCGGTTCTTTCAATCCTCTTTAAATATTGCTTCGGAATAATTTGATCTGTATCAATATTATCATTCATCAGTACTGCAGCAGTCCCCCTATGAATACGAAATGGCTCCATCATAACTCTCCTTCCTAATATCAACAAAATGACCGTATAAAGCAGCCGCTGCCGCCATTGCTGGGCTAACTAAATGCGTTCGCGCTCCTTTTCCTTGTCTTCCTTCAAAATTACGATTTGAAGTAGATGCACAATGTTCTCCTTCAGGTACTTGATCTGGATTCATTCCTAGACACATTGAACATCCTGGCTCTCTCCATTCAAATCCCGCCTCTTCAAATATGCGATGTAATCCTTTATGCATCGCCGCTTCTCTTACCCTTTGAGATCCAGGTACAACGAGTGCCCGCACACCTTCTTTTACCTTTTTACCTTTCACGACAGATGCGGCAATTTCTAAATCAGAAAGCCTGGAATTTGTACAAGATCCAATGAAAACATGCTGAACTGGAATGTCATACGTACTTTGTCCCGGACTTAATCCCATATAAGAAAATGCTCTTTCATCATTTGCATCATGTTTTTCTGGCAATTTTTCATCAATACGAACACCCATACTCGGATTTGTTCCCCACGTAACGTATGGCGCTAAATCCGTCACGTCTATCAAAATATGTAAATCATAAGTCGCATCTGAATCTGTATAAAGTTCCGACCATTTTTTCTTAATAGATTCATAGTTTTTCGGCGCATATTTACGTCCTTTTACGTAAGAAAATGTTTTTTCATCTGGGGCAATAATACCAGCCTTTGCGCCCCCTTCAATTGCCATATTGCAAAGTGTCATCCTTTCTTCCATATCCATAGCATGAATGGTCTCTCCGTAAAATTCCATTACGTAACCTGTTCCAACTGCTACACCGTGCTTTGAAAGGAGGTGCAAAATAATATCTTTAGCATAAACACCTTGCGGTAACTTTCCTTTTAACTCAATGCCCATTGCTTTCGGCTTTCGTTGCCACAGCGTTTGCGTTGCTAATACATGTTCCACTTCACTCGTACCAATACCAAATGCTAGCGCGCCGAAAGCACCATGCGTTGCTGTATGACTATCGCCACAAACAATCGTTTTCCCAGGTTGTGTAAGTCCAAGTTCCGGCCCAATAACATGAACAATCCCCTGTTCTTCATCACCAATATCCGCTAATGGCACCTGAAATTGTTTACAGTTTTCACGGAGTGTATCTAATTGCTGCTTCGCAATATGATCTGTAATATTCCAAACATCTTTCGTTGGAATATTATGATCCATCGTTGCAAACGTTAATTCCGGTCTCCGAACAGCTCTATTTGCAAGCCGCAGGCCTTCAAAGGCCTGCGGTGACGTTACTTCATGAACGAGATGAAGATCTATATATAATAAATCCAATCCATTTTCGTTTGTCGCAACTACGTGTCTTTCCCAAAGCTTATCTAGTAACCTTTTCCCCATTATCGTCCTCTCCCTACTAGTGCTTGCTCTTCCATTTCTTGCATAACCGCCTTCGTAAATGAAGTTGTCGTCTCATCTCCCCCGATATCTGCTGTACATTTTCCTGATTTAAGAACTGCAGAAATTGCCTCCTCAATCGCATACCCTTCTCGCGTTAATCCAAATGATTGCCCAAGCATCATTGCAACAGAACGCATCATCGCAATTGGATTTGCTTTATTTTTCCCAGCAATATCCGGTGCTGATCCGTGAATAGGCTCGTATAATGAAGGGCCATTTTCAGCATGACTTGCTGATGGTAACATCCCTAGTGATCCAGCTAATACAGAAGCTTCATCACTTAAAATATCACCAAATAAATTTTCGGTTACAATTACATCAAAACGTCCAGGATTACGAATTAACTCCATAGCAGCTGCATCTACTAAAATATGCTCTAATTCAACATGAGGATAACGAAGAGCTACTTCTTCCGTAACAGTTCTCCATAATTTACTAGATTCTAAAACATTCGCCTTATCAATAGACGTTACTTTTTTCTCTCTCTTACTCGCTAATTGAAAAGCATAAGAAACGATACGTTCAATTTCATGGCGATGATACGTAAGTGTATCTGTTGCTACTTCGTCCGTTCGTTCTTTCGGATAAGAAAAATAAATACCACCTGTTAATTCACGAACGACAACGAAATCAATTTCGTCAGCATTTTTTAATGGCGATAAATGTGCAGTTGCGCTTTCTACCGTTACAGGTCGAACATTCGCAAATACACCAAGTCCTTTTCTTAAAGCTAATAATCCTTTCTCCGGCCTTTCTTTCGCACTATCCCAACGAGGTCCACCAACTGCTCCAAGTAAAACCGCATCACTCGCTAAACAGGCGGCAAGCGTCCGCTGTGGTAGTGGCTGACCGGTCAAATCGATAGCAGCACCGCCAAAGTACTCCTCTTGCAAATGAAATTGATGTCCATATAGCCTTTCTACCATATGCAATACTGCCTTCGCACTTTCCATAATTTCCGGACCAACACCATCACCAGCTAAACAAACAATACGTTTTTTCAATGTAAACACTCCTTTTAACTGAATTTTCAGAACTTTAATTTGATAGATGAGGAAAGTTCCCCTCACCTATCAAACACTTACTTTACAAGTGATATATAAGATTTTAATTTCCCTGCTGCATGGACATAAGCTCTCGCCGACGCTTCCAATACGTCTTGTGCAACTCCAAAACCTGATACTTGATGAGTTCCTTCTTTTAATTCAACATGAACATGAGCCAGTGCGTCTTGACCTTGTGTAATAGATTGTATGCGATAATCCGCCAATTCACATTCTAACCCTAAAATTCTTTGGATTGCATTATAAATTGCCTCAATACTACCAGAACCAGTAGCTGCATCTTCGTATACATTTCCTTCCTCATCTTTTAGTACGACTGTCGCGCATTGTGTACTATTTGAGACGAAATGTACTTGCAATTGTTTAATGTTATATTGCTGCGCCGCAAATGCTGCTTCACCAAGCATAAGTGCACGTAAATCTTCTTCCGTAATTTCCTTTTTGCGATCTGCTAATGTTTTAAATGCTTCAAATACCGTATCGCGCTCTTCATTTGTAAACTCATAACCAAGTTCTTTCATTTTTTCCGTAAACGCATGACGCCCAGAATGTTTACCAAGTACAAATAAGTTTTGAGATTCTCCTATAAGTGACGGCTCAATAATTTCATATGTCGTTACTTCCTTTAAAACACCATCTTGATGAATACCTGATTCGTGAGCAAATGCGTTCGCTCCAACGATTGCTTTATTTTTCGGTACAACCATACCTGTTAAACGACTTACTAACGTACTCGTCGATTTAATTTCTTTTAGTGTCATAGAAGACTCCGCTTTATAGAAATCTTTTCTAATATGAAGAGCAACTGCGACCTCTTCTAGCGCCGCATTCCCTGCTCTTTCTCCAATTCCGTTAATTGTTCCTTCTACTTGCAATGCTCCACCTTCAACCGCAGCTAACGAATTTGCTACCGCCATTCCAAGATCATCATGACAATGACAAGAGAAAATTGCTTTTTCATAGGACGGAACAGATTCTTGTAAATATTTAAATAGAGAATAGTATTCTTCTGGATTCGTATATCCCACTGTATCTGGAATATTGATTACATTCGCTCCTGCTCCAATTGCAACTTCTACTGCTTCAGCTAAAAATGCTCTTGAAGTTCTTGTCGCATCTTCTGCTGAAAATTGTACAGTTGGAAATAATGATTTCCCAAGCGTAACCGAGCGATAAATGGTATCTAACACATCTTCTTTCGACATACAAAGTTTATACTTCATATGAATATCACTCGTAGCTAAAAATACGTGTAGACGAGGAGATACAGCACCTTTCACAGCTTCATATGCTCTTCGAATATCACTTTCTTTCGCTCTAGCTAAACTCATAACTGTAGCATTTTGAATAGTATTCGCAATTCGTTTTACTGACTGAAAATCTCCTTCAGAAGCTGCTGCGAATCCGGCCTCCATTACATTAATACCAAGTCTCTCTAGTTGCCTTGCAATCTGTAATTTCTCTTGTTCATTTAAATTAACTCCTGGTGATTGTTCGCCATCACGAAGCGTCGTATCCATGAACAAAATCTGCTTCATATTATTTAATCCCTACCTTTACTCGCGGTTGTACGAAAGGCATCATTTCACGTAATTTACGTCCAACTACTTCGATTTCATGTTCATTTTCTTTCTCATTTGTCGCCTGGAAATTTGGTCTTCCTGCTTTATGCTCTGCAATCCAGCCTTTTGCAAATGTACCATCTTGAATTTCTGCTAGTACCTCACCCATCGCTTTCTTCGTATCTTCAGTCACAACACGTGGTCCTGATACGAAGTCTCCCCACTGCGCTGTATCTGAAACTGAATATCTCATATTTTCAAGCCCACCTTCATACATAAGGTCAACAATGAGTTTCAGCTCATGTAAACATTCAAAATATGCCAGTTCAGGCTGATATCCTGCATCGACTAACGTTTCAAATCCTGCTTTTACAAGTGCAGTTACCCCACCGCAAAGTACAGCTTGCTCTCCAAATAAGTCTGTTTCTGTTTCTTCTTTAAACGTCGTTTCTAATACACCAGCTCTCGTCGCTCCAATTCCATCAGCATAAGAAAGTGCCTTTTCAGTCGCAACTCCTGTTGCATCTTGATATACTGCAAATAGTGCTGGAACAGCTCCGCCCTCAACAAACGTACGGCGCACTAAATGTCCTGGACCTTTCGGCGCCACTAGAAATACATCTACATTCGCTGGTGGCTTTACTTGATCAAAGTGAACATTAAATCCGTGTGCGAAAACGAGGGAATTTCCTGCCTGTAAATTTGGTGCAATTTCCGCTTCATATACTTCCGGCTGCAGTTCATCTGGTAGTAAGATCATTACTACATCAGCTTTTTCCGCCGCTTCTGCTACTGTATATACAGAAAACCCATCTTCTTTTGCTTTATCCCAAGACTTCCCTTTTCTTAAACCTACTACTACATCAAATCCGTTATCACGTAAGTTTTGCGCATGCGCATGACCTTGTGAACCATATCCGATAATTGCTACTTTCTTTTCCTTTAATACATTTACCGTTACGTCTTTTTCATAATAAACTTTTGCCATTTTCTTTTCCCCCTATATTTAAATGATTATTGAATTAACATAACTTGCTTATCTTGTTTTTTCATACTACGTGTAAAGGCTGTTACACCTGTTCTAGCAATTTCTTTCAAACCGTATGGTCGAAGTAATTCAATTAAAGCTTCTACTTTATCCTGTGTACCTGTTACTTGCACAACTATGGAATCCTTCCCAACATCTATTACAGTGGCTCGAAATGGTTCAATTAAGCTATATAATTCCGCCCTTGCTACAGAAGTTGCTACTTTAATAAGAGCAAGCTCTCTAGCAATCATCGCTTCTTCTGTAATATCTGATACTTTCAGAACATCGATTTGCTTATGCAGTTGTTTAATTAACTGCTCAACTTGCTGTTCACTTTCAACATGTACAACAATTGTCATCCGCGAAATGTCCGACGATTCCGTATGCCCTACTGAAATACTTTCAATATTAAAATGCCTTCTTGTCATAACACCTGTAATTCGGTTTAACACACCACTTTGATTTCGGACTGTCGCTGTAACAATTCTCTTCACCTTTTTTCCACTCCCTCCATTTGGTGAACACCTTTCCCTGGTGCAACCATTGGCATAACCTTCTCAGATTGAAGTACACGGCAATCAATTACGACTGGTTCTTGTAATGCAATCGCATGTTTCAATTGCTTCTTTGCAAGAAGTGGATCATCAATACGAACCCCTTTTATACCATACGCATTCGCAAGAGCGACGAAATCTGGTTGACATGGCAATAAAGAATGTGAATACCTTTGATTATAAAACTCATCTTGCCACTGCCTTACCATTCCTAAAGCTTCATTATTTAAAATAAACACTTTAACCGGCAAAGAATGTTCTTTTAATACACTTAATTCTTGCAATGTCATTTGAAATCCAGCATCACCGACAATTGCAATAACTAGTTCATCAGGCTTTGCAATTTGTGCACCAATTGCTGCTGGAAATCCAAACCCCATCGTTCCTAATCCTCCAGAAGTTACCCATTTATCTGGATCTTTCAACAGATAATATTGCGCTGCCCACATTTGATGTTGCCCAACGTCTGTTGTTACAATCGCTTCTCCTTTCGTAATTTCATATAACATATCAATCGCATATTGAGGTTTAATACTTTCAGAATTCCGCTTGTAAGATAATGGATATTCTTCTTTTCTACTCTTTAATAAAGAAAGCCATTCATGATGATTTTCTTTTTCTCTTTCTGACTGAAGTAATACTTCCAGCGCCCGCTTAGCACTTGCAACAATAGGAATTTCAGTCGGCACATTTTTCCCTATTTCTGCTGGATCAATATCGATATGTGCGACAGTCGCCTCTTTAGCAAAATAAGCTAAATTTCCAGTAAGACGATCATCAAATCTTGCACCTATATTAATCAATAAGTCACATTCATATAACGCCATATTCGCTGTGTAAGAACCATGCATTCCTCCCATTCCTAAAAATAGTTCATCATCTGGTGGAAAACCACCAAGACCAAGTAATGTATGCACAACAGGAATTTCATATTTCCGAGCAAAACTTGTTAATTCTTTTGAGGATTTCGCATGCAATACACCTGCTCCAGCTAAAATTAACGGCTTTTTTGCAACCTTAATTGCTTGTAATAATTTGTTTACTTGAAGTAAGTTCGGTTCATAATTAGGATTGTAACCTGGCAAATCCATTTGTACGTCATTACATCGTTCCCCTTGCTCTACTACCATATCTTTCGGAAGGTCAATAACGACTGGGCCTGGTCGTCCTGTTCTAGCAATATGAAATGCTTCTTTAATAATTCGAGGTAAGTCGGATGCTTTTCGTACTTGGTAATTATGTTTTGTCACCGGCATCGTAAGCCCCATAATATCTGCTTCTTGGAAAGCATCACTTCCAATTAACGTTGTTGCTACTTGCCCTGTAAATACTACAAGTGGCAAGGAATCGATCATTGCGTCAGCTAAACCGGTAATAACATTTGTAGCACCAGGCCCGCTCGTTGCAATGACAACTCCTGGATTTCCAGTAATTCTGGCATATCCTTCAGCAGCATGAATCGCACCTTGCTCATGCCTCGTTAAAATATGCGGAATTTCACAGTCATAAATTGCATCATATAAAGGTAAAACCGCACCTCCTGGATAACCGAAAATCACTTCTACTCCTTCCTTTTCAAGCGCTTCTAACAATAGCTGTGCACCAGTTGCTAGTTTCTCTTCCGTTTTTGAAGACATTTTTCTTATAAGCCCCCTTTTTCACACTTTTATACAATAAAAAAATCCTACGTCCACACTCCAGCTATGTGCTGAAGGGACGAAAGATTTCGCGGTACCACCCTTCTTTGCAAGAATACTCTTGCCTCAGTGACTCGGGATGAGTCTAGCTAATAACGGAGCTACCGTCTAAGCCTAGACAAACGCTTCAGCTTAGCACTCAAGGGCGATGTTCGTCGACGTGAACCATCGGTTTTCAGCAACCACCGACTCTCTGTGAGGCTTCACAATCAACTACTCCTCCCTATCAACGCTTTCTTATGTTATAAAGAGTTATTATCCAACTTTATTTTCTTCGTAAATTTTCTCTCCATCTGCTACAACTAACTTTCGGAATTCTTCTAATAGGCGATTCGTATGTGGACCCGTTTGCCCTAAACCAATCGTTCTACCATCTACTGTCGTAACAGCAATTACTTCAGCAGCCGTTCCTGTTAAAAAGACTTCATCAGCTACATATACATCATGTCTTGTAAATAACTCTTCTCTAACGTCATATCCAAGTTTTTCACCGATTTCTAAAATCGCATTTCGAGTAATACCTTCTAACGCTCCAGCAGAACTTGGTGGTGTAATTAATTTATTTCCTTTTACAATAAATACGTTATCTCCTGATCCTTCAGCTACGTACCCTTGATCATTTAACATAAGTGCTTCTTGCACGCCAGCTAATTTCGCTTCGATGCGAACTAAAATATTATTTAAGTAATTTAAAGATTTTACTTGAGGTGATAAAACATCTGGACGATTTCGGCGCGTTGCAACTGTTACGACCGGAATCCCTTTTTCGTAATATTCTTGTGGAAATAAAGATAATTGTTCTGCGATTACAACTACATTTGGTTTCTTACAAGAATCAGGATCTAATCCAAGATTCCCAGATCCTCTTGATACAACGAGGCGGATATATCCATTAGATAGTTTGTTTTGTCGAATCGTTTCAACAACGATTTTCGTTGCTTCTTCTAACGTATATGGGATTTCTAACATGATGGATTTCGCTGATTCATATAACCGGACAAGATGTTCTCTCAAACGGAAAACATTACCGCTATATACCCTAATTCCTTCGAACACTCCATCGCCATATAAATAACCATGATCATATACTGAAACTTTTGCTTCGTCTTTTGGAACAAATTCTCCATTTAAGAAAATCCATTGCTCGTTCACTGGAAAGCGCCCCCTATGTTCTATGAATTTTTTATTGTTTCCTAGTTTACTCTCCTTTCCAAATAAATCAAGTGAATTTTTAGAAAATTTATAATTTTTATTCGTACGTACATCTTTGATTATATTGATTTAACAACATTGTTAACGGTTACAAAAAGTCAAAAAAATTTTTTCGCCAATTTTCACTAAAAAAAATATTTGTGTAAAAGAAGGAATTTCGTCAATTAATACGAATCTATTGTATTCAATAAACGGACATCCGATTTTACAAATTCGGGAATATATAACGAATTTTGCTGAAAAAGGGGGAAAATAAAAAAAGGAACACTGTTTAAAAATAACATTCATATTTTTCATTCCGGAATCATAATCCTATTTTTAAAAAACAATTTGTCAAAATGAAGGAGGAAATAAATATGGCGTGTGTACAAATTAAAGGAACAAGACAAGAGGTAGTAGAAATGCTACAACTATTCGATCTAATGGATACGAAAGGTTTTTGTAAATTCAATAATTATGTAGAGGTAGAACCAAATACGAAAGAACAAAATAACTTCATTGCTTCAATCGACATTCATTCAAATACTCCTTCTGCCCAAGATACATTAAACGATCAATTCGTTAGTCAAATGCTTACTGGCGTGTATAACGATTAAATAAACATATACTTCCTACCATCTTTCCATAAATATATGCGATGGACTTGCGCATACTAGCAACTAGATGGTAGGAGGTGAGAATTATGGCTAGAATTGGCGTTGAAAACTCATTAACAGATGTTCAACAAGCTCTTCAGCAACAGGGACATGAAGTCGTTACACTTAACTCAGAACATGATGCACAAGGGTGCGATTGTTGTGTTGTAACTGGGCAAGATTCTAATATGATGGGTATTGCAGATGCATCAATAAAAGGATCAGTAATTACAGCCCATGGTTTAACAACTGATGAAATTTGTCAACAAGTTGACAACCGCACTTAAAAAATGAAAGAGGACTCCTTTTAAAAAGGAGTCCTCTTTTTTATATTCACCTAACGGGAAAGTAACATATACTGGATGAAAGCCCTACCTCTCTCTCATCATTACGGCTCCACTGACCGCTCCTTGATTCACTAGTATACATATAAAGCTTACAAATACAATTTATAGGGTTTGTTCACAAAAGTTGTTGATAAAATTACCCGATCTTTCGCAAACTTTTCGTATTGTATTCATAAGAGATATTCACTTTACACTAGCTGTAACCGAGACACGAATTAATATTATAACACCAATACCGAAACACGTCAATATTTTTTTTGCAAATTAAAAACAGACAGTAACGGTTTGTCTGTTTTAGAACGGAGCTTTTTCTTTTATTACATATACAACAAAGCCGCTTACTAACATAAATAAGCCAACTACTAAGTTTTTGATATTAATCATAAATTCCTCTCCCTTATTTCACACATCATATATATTTACATGTCAATTATTCCGATCATCTTAAAGCGCACTTTTTCTAATATATCATAATTCCTAAAAAATGCAAGTTCACTTTTAGCGACCATTTACAAATTTATCCACAGTGCTCGGTACAGTATTTAAAGCTTTTTCAATTAAATGTGTACTACTATTGAGATGCAATACTTGTACACCGTTAGAACCAACCACTAAAAAAGCAACTGGGCTAATAGAAACCCCAGCCCCACTCCCGCCTCCAAATGGATGCCCTTGCTTGTTCTCTTTATGTTGACCTTGTCCACTATTATGTTTTTCGAAAGTAAAATCCCCTTTAAAGTCACTTCCACCAGCACCAAAACCAAAAGCAACTTGAGATACTGTTAATACTACATTTCCGTCAGCTGTTGAAACCGGACTTCCAACAATCGTATTTACATCTACCATCTCTTTTAAATTTGTCATTGCTGTTTTCATTAAATTTTCAATTGGATGTTCCATTATGTACTGCACCCTTTCCTCATTATTCTTTTTTATACTTTCCAAAATAGAGGAAGTCATACTAACTTTTCCTATTTCAAAAAAACAAATTCCATCTTCTAAATGAACATTACTCCCTGTACATGCTCGGATAAAGTGAAACTTTAATCAGTGGGGATGTTTGGCTTTGTTCATCACCCACTGATTATTAACCCTCACCAATCGGGCGTTTACAGGCAGCCGGACTCCTGCCTAACTTTTTCTCCCAAATCGAATTATGAGGTCGGAGTCTTACTGCCCGCAAATAACGGGATAAAAATAAAAAATAAACACATACTACTATTGAACCTTGTTACGAAAGGAGTCATGACTTTGACTGAGAAATTTGATGATTATAAAAGAAGAGATAGAATAGATAGTGACTATAGTGACTATAGTGAAGAATATGCTGCTGAGGTTGCACCACAGCGTATTGATTACGATGACAAAGATCATAAAGACGATGTAAGGTCATCAGCTGCTGGATCAACTGCTGGCTTTATCGCTCTTGCCTTATCTATATTATCACTCTTCACATTCCCAACACTATTTGGCCTTGTTTCTGTGTTACTAGGAATTTACGCTTATAATCGCGGAGCTACTGTAACTGGTAGTATTGCTGCGATTGTCGGTGGTATTGCTGCACTTATCGCGATTTTATTCCGCGTAGCGCTTATCGGTTTATTGTTCTCCCTTTTTTAAAAAGAAAAAGGTATCTCGCTTTTTGCGGGATACCTTATCCTGTAAATACATCTTCCGATGGATATTTAATTTTTTGTTTTGCTGGTCGCGCTAAAGAAAAAACAAGTGTTAATGGTCCAATTAATCCGCAAAACATAACAAACATAATAATACATTTTCCAAACGCCGATAACTTCGCAGTAATCCCCATTGTTAATCCCACTGTACCAAAAGCTGAAATTGTCTCAAATAATAACTGAATAAAACTGAAGTCTTCTGTAAGCATTAATACAAATACCGCTGTAAAAATGAGTATTTGACTGGCAACGACAATTGCTAACGCTCTCGTTACTGTCGCCATTTTAATTGTACGCTGAAATAAAACGATTTCCTCCTTCTTTCTAAAGAAAGAAAGGACAGATGTAATTAAAATAACAAACGTTGTTAATTTAATCCCTCCACCTGTTGATACACTTCCTGCACCAATAAACATTAAAACCATCGTAAATAATATAGTTGATTCTTCCATACCTCCATAGTCAACTGTATTAAATCCAGCTGTCCGAGGTGTAATGCCTTGGAAGAAAGAAGCCCATAATTTTTCACTTAAAGATAGATCCCCTAACGTTTTCACATTATTATATTCCAATACAAAAATCACAATCATTGCTATAACATTTAGTGCTACTGTTCCAATAATCATAATTTTGGAGTGAAGCGATAGTTTTCGAAAACTACGACTATACCATATATCAATTAATACCGTAAATCCGAGGCCTCCTATTACAATTAAGGAACAAATTCCAATATTAATAATAGGATCTCCTACATACCTTGTTAAATTATCTGGCCATAATGCAAATCCCGCATTATTATAGGATGCAATTACATGGAAAACACTATAGTATAAACCTTTTCCAAAACCGAACTCTGGAATAAAGCGGAACGATAAAAAGATGACTCCAATAAGCTCAATACAAATCGAAAATATAAAGACACGCTTTACTAACTTTACAAGACCACCTATATTCGTTTGATTAAATGCTTCTCCAATTAATAATCGGTGACGCAAGCCAATTTTTTTACCTAATACCCAAACAACTAAAATGGCAATCGTCATAAGACCTAGGCCACCTGTTTGAATTAAAAACAGAATAACAATTTCGCCAAACATCGTAAACGTACTTGCAGTATCTACTACTCCTAAACCCGTTACAGTTGCTGCTGACGTTGCCGTAAAGAAAGCATCTACCCAACTAATATGTACTTTCGTTGCGAATGGTAACTTTAATAGCAAACCACCAATGACAATTAAGCAGAAAAAACCTAATGCTAATATTTGCGGTGGGCTTAATCGTATAAAACGATTATACAGCCTTTGTTTTTTTGTTACTTCCATATCACTAACTCCCTTAATATAGTGAACCTTTCCCCTTATACATAAAGGCTTTCAAGAGCCCTCAAATTGTGGGATAAACCTTATATTCTCATAATATAGTTGAGCATAATCCTTTTTTTCATAGATTTCAACTTTTATTTATATTCGGACTTCATTTCATTTTATGACAGGAAACTTTCTATTATAATTCTTCTCACTCTACAACCCTTGCAACAGTAATTTTATATGTATCCTTTTTCAAATCCCCATATCTTTCACTCTATGTTCACACGAGAGTCACATCCACCTTTTATAGTATATGTATCGAAGCTATTCCTCCCTAATTTGTAAGACATTCCCCAGTGTCTTGAATAGCTTCCATCCCTAATT